>DAOQAL010000001.1:0-3119 GCA_035353995.1 Minisyncoccota bacterium
ACAGTTACTTGCTAATGTCATTCCATTTGGACAAAGAGCTTCTGTAGCTGTAGGGGTTGTACTTGGAGCTTTTGAACAGTTGCTTGCCAAAGTCATTCCGTTTGGACAAAGAGCTTCTGTTGAAGTTCCTACCAAAGCTGCACGAGTTTTAGCACCAACGATACCATCAGCAACCAAGCTGTGATTTGTCTGGAAAGCGATTACTGATGCTTTAGTCAAAGAACCAAAGTAACCAGTAACGGTTGTCATTCCGAGTTTTGTCTGAAGACAAGTAACTTCAGAACTCCTCATTCCTTGCTTCAAGGTAGTTGTGAGTGAACAGTCAGATGCTGAAGCTTTGTTTACAACAACAGCTCCTACAAACAATACTGCTACAATCAAAACTCCAAGAAGAATTTTTGATTTTAATAATTTACTCATAATAATTTTTTGTGCCATTAATAAGTTTCGACAAAACTAAGGGCACAGTGTCTTTCTTTCTCCAAACAAAAGTTTTTCAAAAGAAAAACATTTTCTATCATCATTCTCTTTCTACCAATTTAATTTGTAAACACTAATAATGAGGTAGAGAAAAATGATGAACAGATTTAACTAAATTGAAAACATAAACGGCTCTAGTAAAAATTACTAGAACTTTTTTGCCAAAATTTCTTTCGGCAAATATTTTGTTTTCAATGACCTTTCCTTATTCTCATTCAAAATTTTTTCGACGAAATTGTGAACGAAAATAAATACGGTTTTATGTTTACAAGACAATTTCGTCGTCTACCTAATAAAAAGTAGAAGACGACTTCCTGCGAACATAAGACTATTATAATATATTGTAATTAAATACGACAATATATTATGTGGATAACTACTTAATTTTTGCTTTTTAGACAAAAACAAGTAAAACCACTCTTGCAAGTATCGCATAATTTACGCGAAAATGCAACAGAAGGAAGAGACTTTTTTAAAATAAATTGAGAACTCTTTCCTCTTTTTCTTTAGACGAGTATGCCTCTCATATCTTACAAAATTTTAAGCAAACTAAATTGAATATTTGCTCCACCTTTTTTCTCCAGTTTTCTTTAATATGCCATCGGTCACCATAGAGACAAGTTCCCTCTGTAATGTCTTTTCTCCGCATTGGGACAGTGTAGTATGTCCGATAGATTTTATGTCCGTTATAGTTACGCCGTCGAAGTTCAAAGACATGCTAGCTTTGTCCTTTATGATGGATATTATTGCCTCACGTCTTTTATTTTTTAACTCACCGCCTGCATCTTTATTTGAAATATTTGTCTTTTGTATTTTATGAGACTTTGCCAAATCTGGCATCTTATCGGACAGAGCTTTGAGCAATGTGCTTCCCTTTTGGACACCGATTCTTGTTCCAGAATGTGGCACCACTGATGCCCTGCTATCGGACAGCCCTTCCTCTTTTTTTTCATCATCTTCTTTCATAAATTCTTCCAACCAAGAGTGATCACTCCTTGAGACAAAATCAATTATTGATTTCCTTAATTCATTAAATTCATTTGATATTATGTTGCAGTTCATTTCTGAAACAATACCAACCGTAGATGCTATTTGCATAAGTGATAGTATCTCTGAAATTCTGTCGTTTATATGGGAATAATAACTCGGATGTCCTTTAAGGGTATACATGTCCGATATGATATTTGCCCCTAGATTTCTTAGCTTATTCCTTATTGGCTCATCTTTGTCCATTATGTCCGTTATCATATAAAGGGCAGTAATAAGCTTGCTCGTCTTATTGTAAGAGATTAAATGAAAAGCTTCAGCTTCGTAAGTAGCTATAGAATGGGTCGTGTCTTTTATGTCATTTTTTTGACTTTTAGATTCCCCCAACATGCTGTCCATTATATATAAAAGACAAAGTATGTCAATACGTATAGGACAATAAAAAAGACAAAAAACCATTTTTTTGAACTTTGTATATTGTTGATTTTATTTGTTAAAGAAATAAAAAAAATTATAAAAAATAAATATCAACCAAATTGTTTTTGTGGTAAAATACAGCATATGGCAAAAAACGAAAAAAACTATAATAAGAAAAAAAATTCTAAAATAAATTCTCCAACTAACAAATTAAAAAACGAAACGAAACATGCAATACTTGCTGTTGTATTTTTTGTTCTTGCATTGTTTTTATTTATGACAATGTTTGAAATCGGAGGACCTGCTGGAAAATTTATTCACAAAATTTTTGGATACTTGCTTGGCATTGGTTATGTGCTACTTCCTATATTATTTATTTTGCTCGGATCTTCTTTTGTAAAATCTGAAAGACCAGATATTGGAGTAACAAGAACAATAAGTTCTCTTATGTTTTTATTATCAGGTCTTGGAATAATAGACATAGCATCAACGAATTCTGGTGGTTTCCTAGGAAGAGTTTTGTCCGTTCCATTCGTTTATCTTTTTGATGTTTCTGCAAGTGTAGTATTTCTCGGAGCAATACTAATAATTTCACTTTTGATAATGTTTGATGCAAGGCCTGCACTCGTTCCATTTTTCAAAAAATTATTATCATTATTTAAAAAGACTCCAAAAGAAGAACAGGAAGAATATGAAGAGCCAGAGGAAGAAGAAGTTGAAGAAGAGGCTGAGAAAAAAGAAGAAAAGAAAGAAGAAAAAATAGAAAAAACTAAAAAGAGCATTTGGACAGGAAAAGATAAAAAAGAAGAGGAAGAAGAATTGCCAATTAAAAATAGGAAAAGCAATTTGAATTCTAACTATGTTCCTCCACCAC
The DNA here is from genome assembly GCA_035353995.1 of Minisyncoccota bacterium. Lineage (GTDB taxonomy): Bacteria > Patescibacteriota > Minisyncoccia > Phycocordibacterales > UBA9973 > UBA9973. Next base: position 2,759 of record DAOQAL010000001.1, read on the forward strand.
TTTCATTGCTTGAAGAGGATCAAGGGAAACCAAATACAGGAGACATAAAAGCAAATGCAAATATTATAAAAAGAACTTTGGCAAATTTCGGCATTGAAGTTGAAATGGATGAAATAACAGTTGGACCTACAGTTACACGTTATGCATTAAAACCAGCTGAAGGTGTAAAACTTTCTCGCATTGTAGGATTACAAAATGATTTAGCTTTGGCTCTTGCAGCGCATCCTATTAGAATAGAAGCTCCTATACCAGGAAAATCTTTAGTTGGTATTGAAATTCCAAATAAATCAAAATCAATAGTTGGTTTGGCAACAATGTTAGGCGATGAAAAATTCCAACACTCTTCAAAACCTCTTACAGT
>DAOQAL010000001.1:3219-420368 GCA_035353995.1 Minisyncoccota bacterium
AAAAAGGTTGTAAATTATTTAATTGATTCTTATAAAGATGAAATTATGGAAGAAATTTCCCTTTCCGGTGGATCAATATCAGCTGATAAAAGTATTTTTGAAAGCACATTGGACGATACCGAGGACGATGATGATGAGTTGTATGAAGATGCTCGTCAATGCGTTATAGAAGCTGGGAAAGCTTCAACTTCATACTTGCAAAGAAAATTAAAATTAGGGTATGCTAGAGCAGCAAGATTGATGGATATACTTGAAGAACGCGGAGTGGTAGGGCCTGCTGATGGTGCAAAACCAAGAGAAGTGCTTGAAAAAATAGATCGTAATGAAAATGGAGAAAATATTTTGTAATTAAATTTCTAATTTTGTATTATCAAAATAATAAAATACTCAATGAGACAAGACGCAAAAAAAATATTTAAAATATCTTCGATTGCTTTGTTTTTTATTTTTATAGTAGCTTTTGCACTTTTTAATTCTAGAGATCTTATATTCGGTGTAAAAATAAAAAATGTTAATATCATAGATAATGCTAAGGTACTTGATAGCGTCTTTGTTGTTACAGGTACAGCTAAACATGCTGTTAAATTGACATTGGATGATAGAGAAATATTTATAGATGACAAAGGAAACTTCGAAGAGACAATTGCTCTATATCCGGGTTATAATATAGTTAGTATTAAAGCACAAGATAAATTTGGGAATTACAATGAAAAAAATTATAAATTAATTTACTCCACAGATTTGGAGTATTAAAACAATGGCTAAAAAAATAAAAGAAGAAAAGAAAAGTGATGATTCTTCAATGCTTGAGGATACATTGAAAGCCATCCAAACAAAATTCGGTGAAGGTTCCATTATGAAGATGGGAGATGCTCCCAAGGTTAATATAAATGTAATTCCAACTGGCTCCCTAGGCCTTGATATGGCACTTGGCGTTGGTGGTATTCCAAGAGGACGAATAATAGAAATATTTGGACCAGAATCATCAGGAAAAACTACATTGGCTTCCCATATAGTTGCCGAAGCACAGAAATTGGGAGGAGTATGTGCATATATTGATGCAGAACATGCAATGGATCCAGAATATACAAAGAGACTTGGCGTAAAAATAAATGATTTGTTGATTTCTCAACCAGATACAGGAGAACAAGCTCTTGAAATAGTTGAAAGTTTAGTAAGAACAGGAAAAATTGATGTAATTGTTGTTGATTCAGTGGCTGCCCTTACACCAAAAGATGAAATTGAAGGAGATATGGGAGCTTACCATGTAGGAAAACAAGCAAGACTAATGTCTCAAGCATTAAGAAAGCTTACAGCAATAGTTGCAAAGTCAAAAACAGTTGTTATTTTCATAAATCAAATTCGTATGCAAATAGGAGTAATGTTTGGCAATCCTGAAACTACTCCAGGAGGTAAAGCTCTAAAATTCTATACTTCAATACGATTAGACATTAGAAAAATAGCTCAAATTAAAAAAGGAGAAGAATCAGTAGGATCAAGAACAAGAGTTAAAGTTGTTAAAAACAAAGTTGCTGCTCCTTTCAAACAAACAGAATTTGATATTATTTTCAATGAAGGTATATCAAAAGAAGGTGAAATAATAGCATTGGGTGAAAAGTTCAATATTCTACAAAAAAGTGGAAATTCATATTCATACACTCCCGCAGGAGATGGTAAAGAGGAAATAAAGCTTGGTAGAGGATATGATTCTACAAGAACATTCTTAAAAGAAAATCCTAAGATAGCAGATCAGATTTTAAAGGAAATTCGCAAAAAATTTGCAGAAGAAAATTAAATCTGGTAGTATTTTCTCATGCTTGTATATAATGAAATTCGTGAGAAAAAAATAATTATTTATAATGATGAGCCGTGTGAAGTAGTAGAAAGTCATGTTGCAAGAACGCAACAGAGAAAGCCTCAAAACCAAGTTAAACTAAAAAGCTTGATTTCTGGTAAAACAATAGCAGCCACTTTCCATGTTTCTGATACTGCAGATGAAGCAGACATTGAAAAAAGAGATGTCATGTTTTTGTACCAGAACAGGGGCGAATTTTGGTTCTGCGATCCAAATAATAAAGGCGACAGATTTAAAATTGATGCTTCAACTATTGATTCATCAACTGCTAAGTTTTTGAAACCAAATGAAAATGCTTCTGCTTTAGTATGGACAGATGAAGACGAAGAAGAAAAAATAATTGGAGTAAAATTGCCAATTAAAATGGAATTTAAAGTTAAAGAAGCTCCCCCAGCAGTAAGAGGAGACACATCAAAGAGTGGAAATAAAATAATTACTTTGGAAAATGGTTCTACACTAAATGCTCCAATGTTTATAAATGAAGGAGATGTAATAAGAGTAAATACAGAAACTGGAGAATATGTAGAACGTGCAAATAAATAAACACAATAAAAAATCCCCCATATGGGGGATTTTTTATTTAAATTATTTTGCTACGAATGGAAGAAGTCCTAGGTATCTTGCGTGTTTTATAGCTTCTGTAAGCTTACGCTGGTTTTTGGAAGTAATACCAGTTCTCTTATGATTCATAATTTTACCGTTTGGATTTAAGAATTTCTTTAAAATAACGGTATCTTTATAATCTATATATTTTATATTGTTTGCTGAAAAATAATCTTGTTTCATTTGCTAAATTAAATTTATTAATAATTAAAATGGAATATCTTCTGGGTTAATATCTTCTTCAGGATACTCAATTGCATCAAGTTCCTCGGCCTTTCCTCCAACATTTTGAGCTTCTGAATCTTTTGGTGATGAAGGACTTCCTGAATTCTTTGGTCCAAATTGTGTACGATCTGCAACTATTTCTGTTCTGTATTTCTTTTCTCCACTATTTTTATCATCCCAACTTCTTGTCTGCATTCTACCTTCTACTAAAATTGAATTTCCTTTTTTCATATACTGAGCAACTGTTTCAGCCTGTCTTCCGAAAACTACAACATTGTGATAATCAGCAGATTCTTGTTTGGCACCATTTTTGTCTTTCCAAACGCGATTTGTTGCTAAAGAAAATGAACATACCTTTATTCCAGAGGGTAAAGATCGTAGTTCTGGATCGCGGGTTAGATTTCCTATTACAATTGCTTTGTTTAAATACATAATTTTTGTCCGCTTTTGGCGGAAAATTATTTAATAATTAATTTGCTATCATTGCGTCAATTTCCTTGTCGATCTCTTCTTTGTTTATAGGTGCAGTATTTTCTTTATCTTCCCCTTCTTTCTGTGTTGGTTGTATTTTTCTGCGTGAGGAATCTTTTACAAACCTCTTTGAAGCTATTGTATTTTCTTTTATTGTTTTCAATGTCAAAAATCTAATTATATTAGGATCAAGGTCTAATTTCTTTTTCAATTCTAATACTTTACTTGGATCCATAAAAAATTTCATCCAACCAAAATAAGCTGTGTCATATTTGTGATGAATGTTCTGAATAACTTTCTGCATTTGATATGCCAAATTCATTTGTGTTGGCATTTCGTCAGAAATAACCTTTCCACCAAAAGATGAAATAAGTTCTTTTAAATTACCATAAATAGCTGGAACCTCTTCCTCTTTTAATGTAGGAACCAAAAGATAGCCTACTTCATAGACTCTTTCTTCTGTCTCAATAACATCACTATCTAGTGATTCATTTTTATCATTATTTTCAATTTCTTGCATGGACTATATACTAGCAAAAAACTTTTAGAAAGTAAACCCCACCACTTTTTATACCAATATGTATTATATGTAGAAAGTTAAATATATTTACATTATATTGCATCAAATTCTAAGAAGAAAGTTGATCCTTTACCCTTGCCTTCGGACTCTACCCAAACCTTTCCATTGTGTGCTTGGACTACCAATTTTACAGAATAAAGACCATAACCGGTACTATTTACATTCATTTTTACAGAATTTTTACCTCTACCACCTTCTGTGAACAAATTCTTTTTATCTCCAGGCACAATACCTACTCCTGTATCTTTAACAAAGAAAACTATTTTATTTGTAGATGTAGTAATTTCTTTTTCTAAGTCAATCTTTATCTTTCCGGATGCTGTATAGTTTATTGCATTGTCTATGAGGTTTGATATTACTTCTTTCATCCAAAAAGCGTCGCCTTTAATTAAATATTTTTCATCTTGAAAATTTGTTTCAAGCTCAAGACCTTTATTTTGTATAATATCTTTTTTTTCACTAATAACATTTAGCGCTATATCTTTTAGATCAATCATTTTCATTTCAAATTGAACAATACCCTTTTGTAAATTTGAAGCATTTAAAATCAAATCAACTGTCCTGATTCCAAGGTTGTCTGATTCAAGACCTTTTTCTGATATTTTTTTAAGTTCTGGAGAAATAGTGCCAAAACTTCCCTGTAATATTTCTGAGAAAATATATTTTGTATGAGTAAAAGAACCTTTTACTTTATGATTGATAAGATGCATTAAACTTTCTTTTTGTTGAATCAACTTTTCCAAATCTTTATTTAATTTTTCAATTTGTATTCTTTGATCAGACTCTTTTTTTAAGTTTTTGAATAGAAGAAATGATAAAATAACAGAAAATGATACTGTCAAAATAGTTAAAAATTGATCAGTTGGATTTGAGACAAAAATTAATTGAATACCAGTCAAAATCAAAAGTCCAATAACAAAGAAATACGTACTAATAAGTTTTAAATTGAAAATATCCAATGTAAAAATTGAATAAGTAGTAGCAATTAAAAATATCGGAATTATAAATAGAGCATACAAATTTGTATCATAATTACCAGAGTAAGAAGCCAAGTATTCTGTTATACCAAAAGTTGCCAAAAACAAAAACATTGAACCGATCATAGCTATTGCTGTTTTTTTAGTATAATCTATTTTTTTCTGAATAAATGGACGAACAATATAAAGAAACATAATTGAAACAATAAAAATTTCTAAAACTAATTTATAAATATCAAGAAAATTATTGTTATAGACTTCGCATAGGGCATGATCAAAACCTAAAACTGATTTTTGCATCACCGTTATAATTAATGGTGGCAAACTGGCTGCAAAAATAGCTATTTTTTGCCAAAGAAGTAAATCCTTTTTTTTAATAAAAAGAAGAATAAAATAAAAACCAAGCAAATAAAATAAAATCTCAAAATATACTAAAAGAGACCAAGTTGTATAAACAATAAAATAATTATTGGAAACCCAAGCAAATAAATCACCTATTAACCAAAGCGAAAATACAATTGTAAAAGAAAAGAATGCTCCTGCCAAAGTTCTTCCTTTTGATTTTAAAAATACTAAAAGTCCCAAAAAGATACTGAAAAATACTGGAACTAAATGAGAATAATATATTAAATTACTATTTATAAAATCAGCCTGAGATGCAAGTATACATGTGTTAAATATTGTATTCATTTTTTTAATTGATTATGGATAATTTCTTCACCAACTTTCTCATCATAAAAATTCCAAATTACTTCTTCTTCTGCATCCATAGGCGGAATAGGAACGATCAAAGGTTTTAATCCGGTAAGATTATAAACTTCTTCCAAAGAAGGTAATAATATTTCCTTAGCAAAAACTGCGTCCCTGCCAGACAGTAAAAAGTTTTCAAAAAGAATTCCGTGACAAGTATATAATAACATTTCTTTTTTATAATATTGTTTTGCTTCTCCACCATTTCTTTTTAGCCACTCTGAAGCATCATAAAAAATCATATTAGGACTTTTACATTTAGATATATCAAATAGTCTTTTATGAAAAGATGTTAATGATTCACCCCATTTAGTTAAAACATTTTTTAAAGAGTTCCCATCATATTTTTTGAAATCTACTACATTTATTTTGCGATACTGGCTTTCTCCATTTTTACTTATACCTTTATCTAAATGAATTACTCCAAGTGAATGCTTGAATGAATTGTTAGAAGTAAATTTATCATCTAAGTACTCCGAAAAAATTGGAATTAAACCAAAATCTTCAGTAATTCTTAAAAACCATTTAGTATCAAAATTTGGTGTTGCAACTTGCTTAGTACTAATACCATATTTGCCAAGTTTTTTTAATGGCTCTGGAATATCTCCATTCAATAAATCTTCAATTTTTTTTACTAATTTTTTATCTTTTTGTCTTTCTTCTAAGGTTTTTATTGCAACAGAAAGTTGAGTATATACTGTTCCGTTAAAGAGATCTCGATTGGATATTATTTTATTATAATCCCATTTTTCTTCCATATTTTATAATTTCTTAATCTCCAATGGGCAATGGACTAGTACAAACTTCCCCTATTTCTTGATCTGCGACACATTCAATAGGTTCACAATTTATTTGCCCAGTTTCACACACGACAGAACAGTCCCCATCAGGACATTTATTAAAATCACTTGCTCGTAAATTATATTTTTTAAAAAAAGAAAAATTATTTGGTGGACAGCTATCTGGTTCTGAGCAATCACGGAAAGAACACACTTCCTTATTTGGATCACAAGGAATTTCTATTATAAAATCGTAAGCTTTTTTATGAAAAAAGAAATAAAAAGAAACTGCAGTAGCAATTAAACAACATGATAATAAACTTAAAACTAACCAATCAATCTTCATTCGACCGTCTTCAGTTTTTGTTGTTTCCATATTTTTATTATATCACAAAAATAATATCAAACTTCCAAATATCATAATTAATATTGCTATAAGTTTTGGAATTAAAATACGTTTTGAAAGATTTTCTTTTGCTATTTTTGGTAAGAATTTAGTACAAAAAATAGTTAAACAAAGAACTATAGCTGGCTGAAAACTCTCAACTAGAAAAACCATTGTTACAGGAACAAGAAGAAGAGCAAAGTTAGCCAAAAGATTTCCTGAAACTGTAAGAATTTCGCTTCCCACATTAAGGAAAAAAATCTTTATACCACCTTTACTATTCATATGCATAAATTCTCTGCGATATTTTGGAATAAATATAAAAATAAATAAACCAGTAATACCAAGACCAAAATATTCCCAAAAAGAAGATACCCAAAAATTACCATCTATTGTTACAAATTTAAAAATAACACCAGATATTGCTATTATAAGACAACAAAAAATCATATATAAAATGGGCTTTATTTTGACTTTTTTGCCTATGCCAGAAAAATTTATAGAAAGTATTACCAATCCAAAAATAATAATTATTGAACCCAAAATTTGATTTAATGTTAATGTTTCTCCTAGACAAAAATATCCCAATATATAACCAAAAATAGGCACAGCTAAAAACCAAGGAACAACTGAGGATGTTTCTTCTATCTCAAGAGTAAATAAATAAAAAATAACCCATACAATTGTCAAAATACCAGTAATAAATAATAAAATTATATCTAAAATTGGTATATCAAAAATATTATTAACAAAAATACTAATAACAGTAGCGATAAAAAGACCTATCAAACTTGAAAAAAGCACTAGACCACCAGAGCTTCGCTCTTTTTCTTTTTCTGAAAAATTAGATACTAAATAATTATCGACAATATTTACTATGGCCCATAAAAATGTAGCAATAAAAGAAATAAGAAACCATTTCATAAAAATATTATAACTTAAATAGCATTAAATAAGAAATTATATTCCAAAAAGTTTTTTTGCATTTTTAACTATGCTTTCTGCAACTTCATCTTCCGGTAAATTTTTTATTTCTGCTATTTTCTTCACAATCTCTCGCACGTAAACTGGTTCGTTTCGTTTTCCTCTGTATGGCACTGGCGCAACGTATGGAGAATCAGTATCTGTAAGAATAAATTCGAGTGGAGTTTCCCTAATTACGCTTTCATAGTCTGCAATTTTTAAATTTGGTTTATATGTAACCGGCCCTGCAAAAGATATATACACACCCATTTCTACAAATCTTTTCATATCTTCGACAGTACCTGCAAAAAAATGAGACACAGCTCCAACCGTAGCATATTTTTTCAAAAGTTCAGCAACGTCAGCATAAGCATTCTTATCTTCTTCCCCATTTCGGATATGAAGCATAAGAGGTTTACCAACTTCGTTTGCAAGTTTAATTTGCTCAATAAAAGTTTCTTTCTGTTTTTCTAATAAATCTTTTTTAAGATGAAAATAATCCAGTCCACATTCTCCTATCGCTACAACTTTTGGATCTTTTGCCATTTCTAAATATTTTTCATAATTAAATTCTTCTTTGCGTGTCATAAAACCACCACCTTCTTCTTCGGCTTCGTCATGATAAGTTTCTTCTAGCTGAATTGGATGGAGACCTATGCAAGCGTAAACTCCTTCCGTATATTTATGCGCAATATCTATTGCCCGAAGCGAAGTGCTTTCTTGACTACCTACGTTAAAAAGCCACGTGTCAGCATCAAGTGCTCGTTTTATTACTGCGTCACTATCTTCTGCGAAGGCTTTGAAATTTATATGGCAATGTATATCAATGTATTTTGGCATAAAAATATAATAACATTTGTTTTGAGAAAATAAAAAAAGCCAGCCCTATATTATTTACACAGGGTAGTCCTGTGTAAATTTTATTATTTTCGTAAAAATAAAGGTGCTTCGGGTTTTTTGTTTTCGCGGATTAGCTTTTGAATTTTTTGTGAAGTTTCTGGAAGCATTGGCTCTATGGCAAGAGAAGCTTTATATAAATGCAAAAGTAAATAATGAACATCTTTTTCTGCCCCTTTCTTGTCTACTTTTATTTTTTTGAATGGTTCGTTTTTTTGTATGTATTGATCAAGAGCACCAAGGCATTCCCAAATCCAATTTATGAATTTATTAATATCATACTTTTCTAAACTTTCTTTTTTTTCAGCAAAATAATCAATTTTCATTTCTTCTTCATTTAGTTTTACGCCATAATTTACTGCCATAGTCATAATCCTACTTACTAAATTCCCCAAGCCATTAGCTAAACCTGCATTGTAAGCATCTTTAAAACGTTCTATGGTAAATGGACTGTCTTCAAAACTAGAAACTTCCCGCAAAAGGAAATACCGAAGCGCATCCGTGCCATATTCGCTCACTATATCTCTTGGATCTACAATGTTGCCCAATGTCTTTGACATTCGCACTCCACCATCCCCTGTAATAAAGCCATTTACGATTATTTGATGCGAATTAGGTAAACCCGCAGAAAAGAGCATTACTTGCCACATAGCACCCTGAAAACGCGTATTATCCTTTCCACAGTACTGTGTAGGAGTGCCATTTTTCCAGTATTTTTCAAAATTTTCAGAATTTTTTGGCCATCCCAATGTAGAAATATAATTTACTAATGCGTCAAACCAAACATACATTACTTGTGTATCATCCCCTGGTACAGGTATACCCCAAGGCATTTTTTCTTTTAATCTTGAAATAGAAAAATCTTGCAAACCATTTTTTACAAAATTTTTAATTTCATTAAAACGAAATTCAGGAACAATAAAATTTGGGTTTTCCTCATAAAATTTTAAAAGTTTATCTGTAAAAGCTGAGTATTTGAAAAAATAATTCTCTTCATTTATTATTTTTAATTTCATACCTGGATGACAAGGACATTCACCATTCACTAATTCAGAATCTGTCTTTTCACTTTCACAACCTGCACAATATTTTGCTTCATAATTTTTTTTGTAAATAAAATTATTATCATATACTAACTTCCAAAAACTCTGTGCTGCATATTGATGATCAGCACTTGTTGTTCTTACAAAATGTATATCTTCACTTACGCCAAATATTTTGAGTTGTTCTTTAAAAGTTTCAAAACCTTGATCAACAAAATCTTGTACAGAAATTTTTTTCTCAGTTGCTTTTTCGTAAATTTTTATTCCATGCTCATCTGAACCAGTATTAAAATAAACATCAAAACCTTGAAGTTTTTTCAATCTTGCTATTGTGTCAGCACGCACAAATTCCAATGCATGCCCCATATGCAGAGGAGCATTTACGTAAGGAAGTGTTGTTGTAATATAAAAACTTTTTTTATTATTCATTGTTACTTTTAATGGAGATTTTTTTTCTTTCAATATCATTCATTATTTCCATAAATAATAATGCCCCTGGAATTGCTAAGATTAACCCCCAGAACCCAGCCAATTCAAGACCAATCAAAACAGCCAAAATCATTACCAAAGGAGAAAGACCTGTTACTCTTTTTATTATTAAAGGAGAGAATAGATAAACTTCAAATTGGTGAATAATTAAATATGCTCCAGCTACCATAAGTGCGCTTGAAAAACCACCTGAAAGATACGAGAATGAAACAGCTGGAATAACAGCAATTACAATTCCATAAGGAATCAATTCCATAATTCCGGCTATTATTGAAAGCATAAGAGCATACTGTATTCCCATTACTGACAAAACTAAGTAAGTCAAAATTGTTATCAAAAGTGCCAAGAGCAATTGCCCTTTAACCCATAAGCCAATTTTCTTGCTTGTTCTTTCCCATAACCCTACTATATATTCTTCATGTTTAAGTGGTAATATAACTCGTAAAAATTTTTCAATTCCTTTTTCTTGAATTGAAAGATAAAAAGAAACTATTACAATCAAAACTACGTTAAAAATACTTCCAAATGCAACAGAAAGAGTTGTAAAAAATCCATTTGATAGGTTTGTAATAAATGCTTTAGAAGTTTCCAAAAGAGTGCTTATGGATACACTATCTGATGATAAGCCAGCAACAATATCTTTTGCTCCAGAAAATGCTTCACTACTTAAATAATTTAAGAAATCCACACCAGGAGCATATTCGGAAATAAATACAGCAAAATTATAAACTTCTGTAATTAGAAGAGGAGCAAAAATATAAAAGATACCTGCTAAAACAACCAAGGTTAGTACATAAAGAATTACTACACCCAAAACTCTACCAATTTTTATTTTTTTGAAAAAAGGAACTGCAGAATCAACAAAAGATGCTATAACAATGGACGTTAATACGACTAAAACTAAATCTCTTAATTGCCATATTAAATAACAGCCAACCAGAATTAGAACTGCTCGGATTATTGTTCCACTAGAAATAGAAATAGACCCTGTGCCACTTTTTTCATTCATACGAGTATAATAACACAAAAATAGCCAACGTAGAACTACTTAAAATTTTAATATTTTTGAGAATTTGTCCTTTTCTTTAAATGGACCAATGAGAGCTAAATTTAATTTTTCATCTTTAAATATCTCATTTGCCATTTTTTTTATTTCTTTTGAAGTAACTTTTCTTATTTCTTTTGCTTTTTCTTCTGCGTTTTTAATTTCTTTTTTAAGAAGTTCTTGTCCACCGTAAAAATTTGCTATATCATCGCTTGATTCGAGAGATAGTTTCATATTTCCTATCAAACATTCTTTTACTTTATTTAATTCTTCTTCTGAAACTAATTCGGTTTTTAATTTTTTACATTCATCAATAACAGCTTGTATAACTTCTTCGATTCTTTTATTGTCTACACCAGCAGAAATTTCAAAAAATCCATGATCAGTATAAACATCATCATAAGCACGAACATAGTAGCCTACTCCCATTTCTTCGCGCAATTTTTGAAAAAGTCTTGAACTCATTCCTCCACCCAAAACTCCACCCAAAACAGATAATGCAATATTTTTTTTATTAAATAAATCATAAGTGCGAACACCAAGAACAAAATGTGTTTGATCGGTATCTTTGAATTTTAATAATGTTTCAGGTGCAGATTGTTGTTCTTTTACTTTTTCTTTTTTAGCTTTTTTACCACGAGAAATTTTACCAAATATTTTATTTGCTTCTTTTATAACTTCTTTTTGAGAAAGCTTACCTGCAACAACTAAAACAGTAGCTTCTGGTAGATAGTGAGCTTTTTTATATTTTACAAAATTTTCTCTTTTCATTTTCAAAATATTTTCTTTCTCTCCTGCAATATTCCAGCCAGCTGGTTGATCTCCGTATAAAAGTTTCATAAAAAGATCTTGCACGTGTCTATTTGGCAAATCTTCATACATATTTATTTCTTCAATAATTACTCCTTTTTCTTTTTCAATTTCGGCTTCTGGAAAAGTAGAATTTAAATAAATGTCAGATACTATATCAAAAATTTTCTTAAAATGTTTAGCGTCAGATTTTGCATAATATCCTGTATATTCTTGTGCTGTAAAAGCATTATATTGAGAACCAATAGCATCTAATTCTTTTGAAATATCTATTGCTTTTGGTCTTTTTATTGTCCCCTTGAAACACATGTGCTCAAGAAAATGTGAAATACCATTATTATTTTTTTCTTCATATTTAGAACCAGCTTCTACTAACATCAAAACAGTAACCGTTGGATTATCTTTCATCGGCACTGTTATAACTTTCAAACCATTTTTTAAAACTTTTTTTGTATATTTCATTTGTTTATTCTAATACATTTACAATATATCCTTATATTTATCTAAAAAAACTTTTTAAAGTGTTTAATAAAATCAAAATCTTTTTGCATATATTTAATATTAGCACAAAACATTATCTAAAATCTAAACTCCCCAATTAAACAAAATTAAGCAAGGACGGTCCTTGCTTAATTTTGCTTAATTTGTAAAATAATCTTCAACAAAATCTTTAAAGGATGAAACGCCTCCGAAATAATCTGGAAAGTTTTGCGGTTCTATTATATTCTTCTCTGCCCTTTCAACTTCTAAATAATCTTGATAACTGGAATACCTATAAGATTTTAAAAACTTTTTTATCTCAACGGATGGCTTTTTTATTTGCTTCTTCCATTCTGGAAATTTTATTTCTAAAGGATTTATATGAATGTATCCAAATAATTGTCTCATATAATTATCATCAAATCCAATTAATTTTGATTTAAATAATCCTCCAAATAAAGCCCCCGATCTTTGATATTTAATATTAAAAAACATAGCATAACTAGTCCCAAGTTTTTTCATAAACCTAGTTATTCCACCATCAACTTCTTGTCTAACCAATAGATGAAAGTGATTACTCATCAAACACCATGCACCAATAGAAACTAATGGCTCACCTTTATCCAAAACTAAAACTTCATCAAGGGTTTTATGTTGCTGATTTATTAAATTATCAAGGCGAAAAGATCCTTTTTGCGTGTTGGAAATATATAAAAGCATAATAAATCGTTCGTAATCTCTATTTGATTTAAAAATTACTCTTTTATCTATTCCACGATTGTAAATATGATAATACTCCCCTGTCACGAATGGATCTTTTCTAAGCATCTATAGATTATAGTAAATGAACAACACATTAAGCAAGGACGGTCCTTGCTTACGGTCCTTGCTTAATTTTATGAAATTTCTTTTTTTATGAAATCAATAAGATTTGCAACCTTAACTCTCTCTTGTTTAGCAGTATCCCTATCGCGAACTGTCACTGCATCATCTTTTAGGGTATCAAAATCAACCACTATACAAAATGGTGTGCCTATTTCATCTTGTCGGCGATAACGTTTTCCAATATTGCCATTATCATCCCAAATTACTCGTCCAAATTCTTCTTTTAGTGGGGCAAAAACTTTTGTATTTGCGTATTCAACAAGTTCAGTTTTGTTTTTAAGAAGTGGAGAAACTGCACAAATTATTGGAGCTATACTTGGTTTAAATTTTAAATATGCTCTTATTTCTCCATCTTTTTCATCTTCTGCATAAGAAGAAAGTAAAAGTGCAAGAATTGCTCTATCAACACCAAATGTAGGTTCAATAACATGTGGAGTTATTTTTCCTTCACCTTCTTCATCTACAAATTCAAGACCGTGGTTTTTCAAATCAAAATCAGTTCTATAAGCAAGACCGAAAAGTTCTTTTTGTCCAAAAGGATATTCAAATTCAAAATCAACTGTTCTACTTGAATAATGTGCTCTATCCCCTTCCTCTATTTCTACTTCATGAATTTTATTCATATCAATACCAACTTCTTCAATCCATTCAAGCATTTCTCCTTTCCAATATTCAAAATATTTTTCCCAATCTTCTTTTCTTGTGAAATATTCTATTTCCATCTGTTCAAATTCTCGAACTCTAAAAATAAAATCACGCGGAGTTATTTCATTTCTAAATGCTTTACCTATTTGAGCAATACCAAATGGAAGTTTAGGATGAAAAGCATCAACTGTATTTTTAAAATTAACAAAAATACCTTGTGCTGTTTCTGGACGGAGATATGAAATTGCAGAAGAATCTTCAGAAGCACCAATTTTAGTTTCAAACATCATATTGAATTTTTTTATTTCACCTAATTTATTGCCACATTTAGGACATTTTTTAGGATCATCAATTTGATCTGCCCGAAATTTTTTATTGCACTTTTTACACTCAACCATTGGATCAGCAAAATTTTCAACATGCCCAGCTTTTTGCCATACTTCTTGTCGCATTAATATAGAAGCATCAATTCCATACATATCTCTACGAGAATCTACAAATTTTTTCCACCAAGAATTTTTTACATTATTTTTAAGAGCGACGCCAAAATGTCCCCAGTCATATATACCTCCAAGTCCACCATAAATTTCTGAACCAGGAAAAATAAAACCACGTCTCTTGCAAAGAGATACTATTTTTTCCATCAAATCATTATCAATTTTTTCTTTTTTATCCATAATTATTTTATTCAATTACTCTAGCACCTGTTGGCACGAAAGATGGGTCACTTGTTAGTAAAGTATTTAATGATGATTTATTTACTTTAACATCAACATTAGCAAAATCATCATGTCCGGTCAAAGTCGTATCATTTATAATCACTGGCATTGAACCGACTTGAGAAAGAGAAGGGGTAAAACCAATTTGGAAACTTACTTCTCTCTCTGTATCTGTAATGCCAGTACCGCGTGGCACTCCTCCTATACTCCATAATATTTCTCTCGTAGAAGCATTGTAAGATAAATCTTCTGTTGGAGGAGAAATTGTTCCAATAAACTTTGCCCATTTAGGCAAAGTAGAACGCACTTGTGTTCCTGAAATATTGTTTGATGTATTAGAAAGTGACCATACTATTGTATAAGTTGTTTCTCCTTCTGCTTTAGGAGGAATGCTTCCTGTATTTGTGAATGGGCCTGAATAATATAAAGCTTTTGTATTAAGACCAACATTCGAAATAATTTTAATTATCTTTGATTCTGAATTATCTAAACTCTTAACTTCATCACCTAACAATGGTTGTTTTGCAGATATTGAAACATCTATTTGTATTGTCGGTTCAGAAAGCATTCCACTTGATGCTGTATAAAGAGGCAATGATGACAAAGAAAAGTTTACAGAACCAGAATCTCCTGGATTTACTTCTGCAAATTTATTTTGATTATTTTTATCCCAGATAATAGTATCTATTGAAGAATTATAATAACCTTGATTTACTTCTATTGTTTTACGATTTACAGCATTACCAGAAATTTTTGCACGAATTTCCATATCACTAACAGCTGTATCGAAGTTATTAGCCCAATTTATTTCTCCTGTAATCGTCGTGCTTGAATCTATTGCATATTCTCTCTGATATACGCCATTTACAACTAATTTTGCTTCTATAAATGGTTGTTTTATAGCAACCGTATGTCCTAAAGAATTAAATACAATTCCTATCATAGATTTATCTGAGTCGCTTTGTGAACCACTAAAAATATGAAATGTTTTTTCTTCTCCATCAGAGACATCAATCATTTTTCCAACAATAGAAATATCTCTTTCTGTGCCGGGAGAAAGATCGCCTAAGCTCCATACATTATTACCCAATGATGGAGATGGTGTAGCAGATTCAAATTGAAAACCTACAGGATAATCTAATTTAACTAAAATATTTGAAGCCGACTTGGTAGCATTTAATACTGCTTTCACATTTAAAACAATATCTTGATTCTGAGTAACTTCTGTAGGAGCTTCTATAGACAGATCAATAGGAGCAGAACTTATTGAAACATCATATAATTTATCTTTTAAGAATATAGCATTTGAATTTTGAACTCTATATTCTAAAGAAACTTTAATTTGGCGTGTGCTTCCTTGTTCACCAAAAAGAATAACTTTTACATTGCTTGTTTTTACTCCGCCAGAAGGTATTGTTCCAAGTGATTCACGAACACGTTCAACTTCACCAGATAAATCACCTGAAGAACTTTTTGGATATTCTATAAGCAAATCAGCTAATTCAAGCGGTGAATTATTTTTATTTGTAATCTCTACTTGTAATGGAAGTTCTTCACCTCCTGCAGTAAATGTATTTCCAAGAATAGCAATTTCAATATTACTGTTTGAAACAGTATTGCCACCAGCAAAAAACATATACGAAGCGTAACCGATAGCCAAAATAAAAAATGCTATTGAAAAAATAAAAAATTTTTTAAACATAGATGTTTTTTTGAAGAATTTTTCTTGTAAATTCGCTGTACCTTTCTTTTCGTTTTCCCAAGAGTCTGGCACGTCTTTTTCTGCAAAATGTAAAAAATTACTGCGAAGCTCTCTCTTTGTTTCATAATTTCTACTATTAAGTTTCGTTTTTATCTCTTCTATTCTATTTAACTTTTCATCGTCCTCTTGCATATTTCAATTATACATCGTGAATTCGTTTTTAACAAAACTTGACTTAATATTACAAATGACTTTCACTAATAGCCTTATTTATCTCTGAAAGAATTTTTGTTCTCTTTTTGTCAGCTTCTAATACAAGTTTTTCATCAAAAGGAGTTTTAATTATCGTATTCAAAGAATTACTTGCACCGATATAACCTAAGTTGCTCAAAATTCTCAAAACTATTATGGCTTCAATATTTTGCAATTCATTTTTTGATTTTGATTTTTCTAAAAAAGACAAACCATTTAATAAATCATCGAATAAAGAAGAATTTGGCTCTTCACCAGCAAGTAACCTTTTTAGTAAATTTGATATGTTCGCAAAAATCATAAGTTTTTGTTTTTCTTTTTTTATTTCTTCAAGCTCTGGCGTTTTCAATGCATTTGTAATTCTCCAGTAATCTTTTCCACGTACAAAATCAATTTTTACATGAGAAAAATCTTGCAAAACGAAACGAAGTTTAGAAGAAATTTTTCTAATACCTTGAGCACTAGCATAAATCATTCCTAAGTCGCGAGTAAAAATAGCGTAGCTACGATCAGCCTCTTTAGTATTTCTACTGCTAAGTATTATACCCTCCGTATGATAAATATGATGCATTATTTCTCAATCTTTATTCGAAAAACAAGATTGTCGATTTTGATTTCCTCGCCTTGGTTTTCAGAAAATTTTATTTCGGATGCCAAAACTGTTTTCTTTATATCTTTTTCAAATTTTTTAATTAATTTTTCTCCATCTTCTTGTGTCTTAATAAAGAGAACAATATTATCATTCGGTGTAAGTCCAGCCTTTTTACGCATATCTTGTACTGCTCGCACAAATTCTCTATAATTTCCTTCTTCTTTTAATTCTAGCGTTATTTCCATATCAAGTAAAACTTCTGTTTCAATATTTTTATTTTCTAGAACATCTTTTACATTTAATTCATCTTTTATAAGTTCTAAATATTTTTTATCAAGAGATAAATTTTTTATTTCCATCTTTGCAAGAGGTTGTCTTACCGGAATTCCTCCTTTTTGTCTTTTTTCAAGTCCAATAGAAACAATTTTTCTTACATCTTCCATATTTTTTATTATTTCTTGGTCTACTTTTTTATTTTCTGGCCAGCTTGCAAGATGTATACTTTCTTCATCTTTAAAGTTTTTTAACTTCAACCATATATCTTCGGCAGTAAACGGAGCAAATGGAGCTATAATCTTAGATAGATTTTTTAAAACGAAGTACAAAGTCTGTCTAGCTTCACCATAATCCTTAAGAGTAATAGGCCTACTTGCTTCTTCTTTAATTCGATCACGAGAACGACGTAAATACCAAGTAGAAAGATCATTTATAAAATCACGAATTGCTCTTGTTGGCTCTAGAACTCTATAATTATCCATATTTTCTACACAAAGAATATTTAATTCATCTAATTTAGACACAATCCACTGATCTAAAATATTTTCTGATTTTTTATATTCCAATTTTTCCAATTCAATGTCTCTATATAGTTCATAAAAAGCAAGCACATTATAAAGTAAACCAAAAACTTGTCGATGAAGTTCAACAACAGTTTTTTCATCAAAGTTTTTTGATTCACCAGGCTGGTTTACTCCGTACATCCAAAGACGAAGAGTATCTACTCCATATTTATTAATCATTGACCATGGATCTACAACATTTCCAATAGACTTAGACATTTTTTTACCATTTGCATCCAAAAGTAAACCTAAACAAATAACATTTTTATATGCTTTACCTCGCCCCATTAATGTTCCCACAGCATGCAAAGTGTAAAACCATCCACGAGTTTGATCTATTGCTTCAGAAATAAAATCAGCCGGATATTTCAAATTTTTATTTTCAAAAAGTCCACCTTTAGCAAAATCGAATGGATAATGATCCTGAGAAAACGGCATAGTTCCCGAATCAAGCCAAACATCCATTACTTCTTTTGTCCTTTCTAATTTTCCTCCACAAACTTGCCCTGAGCCTGTTGAATTAGAACAAATAAGTTCCGCCTCATCAATATAAGGTTTGTGTAAGTCTGGCATATAATCCTCGTCATGTGGCAGAGAAACAAATCCGAATTCTTTTATTTCTGCATTGTTTATAGAAACCAGAGGATCATGTTTGCTAGATAAATCCGAAAAAGAAAGTCCTTTCACAATAAAACTAATTGCTCGACTGGTTGAACCTTGATGTCCTATAATTAAAATATTTTTATTATTATATTTTTTCTCAATTTCGTATAAGAATTCACCAACCCTTTTTACTAACTCCGCAAAACTTTCACCACCAGGAAGAGATTCTTTCGGACTATCTAAGTAATCAAGGTCATAATATTTTTTAAATTCAGAGCGATCCTTTTTGTCAAAAACATTACTGGTTTCCATCTCTTTTATACGGTCATCAAAAATTACTTTTTCAATTGGAAATCCAGTTTGTTTACAAAAGATCTCGGCTGTTTCTTTTGTACGTTCAAAAGGTGAAGATATAATAATATCAATTTTTTCTTTGAAGTTTTTTGCACTTTCTATAACTTGCTCTTTGCCATTTTCTGTTAGTTTTGCACTATGATGTATATCTCTGGAATTAACATTATCTTTAGCTATATTATTCATTGCTTCACCATGTCGCATAACAAAATATCTATTGCCTGATTTTTTAGTTTTTTCTTTCAAGTCAGCCACACTGCCTATAACTTCTAATTTTCCACATTTACTGCATGTCCAAACAGGAAGTGGTGTTCCCCAATATCTCTCTCTGGAAATTGCCCAATCTTTTATTTCACGAAGCCATTCACCAAAACGTCCTTCTTTTATATGTGCTGGTTCCCAATTAATACCTTCGTTCTCTTTTACAAGTTTGTCTCTCAAAGATGACATTTTTATATACCAAGAATCTCGTGCGTAATAAATAAGCGCAGTTTTACATCTCCAACAATGTGGATATGAGTGTTCGTATTTTTCTTTTTTTAATAAAAGTTCACGATGTGCTAAGTCTTTTATAATATCTACAGCTACATCTTCATCACGAACAAATCTTCCTTCAAGAAAACCTGTTCCTGCTAAAAATTTTCCATCAAGACCAACTAAATGATGTTTTGGTAAACCAATTTCTGTGCCCAGCATGAAGTCATCTTGTCCATACATTACAGCAGTATGCACAACTCCAGTTCCATCTTCAGTAGTAACAAAACTAGCTGGATAAACTTTAAATGATTTTTCTAAATTCTCACCTTTTTTCTCAAGTTGTTCTTTCAAAAATGGATAAAGTGGTTCATATTCTAAACCAATTAAATCTTTACCTTTAACCACATTTAATACCCTCTCCTCATGTGCCTCACCCATTAAATAAAGATCCATAAGATTTTGATTTTTAGGACCATTTTTATCAACAACGGTATCTGGTGAAAAAATATATGAATTTCTAGTTCCATCATTTTCTGTTTTTGTAATAATCCAATATTTAACATTTTTATTTATAGCAAGCGCAACATTTCCTGGCAAAGTCCAAGGGGTAGTAGTCCATGCTATTATGTATGTATTTTCTGTTGTAGTGAAATTATCTATTTTCTGTCCAACTTTTAATTTAAATTTTACATAGACAGATAAATCTTTTACGTCTTGATAGCCTTGAGCAAGTTCATGGGAAGAAAGAGCTGTTCCACATCGTGGACACCATGGTACAACTTTATAATCTTTATAAAGTAATTTTTGTTTATCTACTTCTTTTACTACATTCCAAACAGATTCAATATAATTATTGTGATATGTAACGTATGGATTTTTTTGATCAACCCAAAAACCAATTCGCTCTGTAAATTTTTCCCAAAGATCTACGTATTGCCAAACACTTTCTTTACATTTTTTATTAAATTTAGCAACTCCGTATTCTTCAATTTCTTTTTTTGATTTTAAACCGAGTTCTTTTTCAACTTGCAATTCTACAGGCAAACCATGAGTATCCCAACCTCCTTTTCTGCGAACATAATACCCTTTCATTGTTTTGTAACGTGGAATAACATCTTTAAAAGCTCTTGCTTCTAAATGATGAATTCCAGGTTTACCATTTGCAGTAGGTGGACCTTCGTAAAAAACGAAATCACCACTTGGTGCTTCTTTTTCTAAAGATTTTTCAAAAATTTTATTTTCTTTCCAAAATTTTAAAACTGCTTCTTCTTTTTTTGCTATCTCACTTTTGTTTTTGTTTTCTTCTTTGTCCATAAAAAATATTTATTATCAAATAAAAAAATCGTCCACGTACAACAATAAAAATTGTTATACAAGGACGATTTTTTCGCTAGCGGTGAGCATAGTCGAATCGTGGTACCACCTTGTTTCTCTCCTTTACGGAGACTCAATTACAGCTATAACGGGCATACCCGCCGAGCTCTACTTGCCTTTCGGCTTTCTCCTCGGTGCTCCAGAGTGATAACTCCTTCAATGCTTTAGTTTGATTATACTCACAAATTCGAGAAATTACAACAAACATTAACCCCCTTGCATTTTAAAAAAGAAGATGGCATACTCCCAAATAGAGTAACTGTTCTTTTTGCCTCAAATTCGCGACTTGAGAGATTCTCGGGAACGAGAAACCCTGTCTTTGTGCCCCACAAAAGTGGGTGGAAAGTTAGAAGAACAGTCTCCTTAATATTAGATTACCCGCAAAAAGCGGTTCAATGATGGATGCAAATTTCTGTTTTTACGAAAAATCTCGCCAACCGTACCCGGGAAAAGGGACTTATCTCGAGAAAAGCCCCTGTGTATAAGCGGTAACGGAAATGAATCACACACTGGAAAAACATTGCCATAAACCGAATAGGTGCACACTTTGGAATGCCAGTGTGGTCAGGTGTCAAAGCTGGACAAAATTGTGTCCAGAAAAATACGTGTCGCAGGCGCTGTCATACGGTATACCTAGTTTAGATTCAGCATTCATCCAAGCTCAATTATCCTTTCCGGTGGGAGGCGCTGAGCACGCATTACAGGCATTACCCGGAAATTATTCTTCCCAGCCAGCCATAACCATAATGGTTCATGAAATTTCGCCGGAGAAGAGCAGAGCCGTCCCAAGTTATCGGACGGCTTTTTTTATTTTATCTACTTCCGGGTTACATTTTTTCTGGAGTTTTTATACCAAGAAGCCAGAGACCATTTTTCATAGTCTGATAAAAAGATTTAACAAGTTCTAAATGATAAATAATATATTTATTATCATTTTCTAAAATTTTTGTATTTCCATAAAAAGTATTAAATGCGCTAGCAAGTTCTACAAGATAAGTAGCTATATAATGTGGAGCAAATTCTTTATAAGAACGATTTACTATTTCTACAAATTGATAAAGCATTTTTTCTAAATCTGTAATTTCTTTTGGAATTTCTTTGCCATTTTTTAAATTAAATTCTTTGGATTTTTGAATAATTGAATTTGCACGAACAGCCGTATATTGTAAATAAGGCCCAGAATCACCCTCAAAAGAAATTGATTTTTCAAAATCAAAAATAATATCACTTCCGATTGAAGATTTTAATATGGAATATTTTAAAGATGAAACTCCAACAATTTCAGCAATATTTTCTTTTTCTATATCAGAAAATTCTCGTTTAGAAATTTTTTCTCTAATCATATTTAACGAATCGTTAAGTAATGATTCACCAGTTACTATATTTCCTTTTCTAGATGACATCTTTCCATCTGCCAAACGCATCATACCGTGAGTAATATGTTTCATTCTCTTTTCTAAATCAGGATGCATAATAGAAATTGCTTTTTGTACAACTCTCATATATTCAGCTTGTTCACTAGCAGTTGTTACAATAGATAAATCTAATTTTTTTCCAAATAAATTTTTCTTAAATTTAGTTAGTGTTAAACCCAATTCTTTGGCTTCGTACGTTGGTAATTGTTGAGAATTTACAAACACTCTCGTATGCAATTTTGGGTCATATTTCTCACCATGAAAAACGATAGCCCCATCAGATTCTTCAAAAATATTTCCTATATTTTTTTCCACAATCTTTTTACCGATTTCAGCCATTTCAGATTCAAAATAATATTTATCAAATTTTGTACCAAGCAATTTATATATTTCTTCAAATGCTTCTAGAGTTATTTTTCTTCCCCAATTATATATTTTATTTATTTCATCATCAGTTTTATCGTAAATTTTTTTATTTATTATATCAATTTCTTTTTTAGCATTTTCATCATTTTCGTAAGCATCATTTCCTTTTACATAAATTTCTCCTATAAAACGCGCTTTTTCTGCAATCGTTTTTTTTGTATCAGGTAAACCAAATTTTTTTAATCCATAAATAGCTTTTGCTACATGAGGACCGACATCGCCTTGATAATTTGCGCGAATCACTTCTGCTCCAGAAAATTCAACAATTCTAGAAATTGATTCCCCTATTGCATTACTCATTAAGTGCCCAATATGAAATGGTTTAAAAGGATTTGGTTGAGTATATTCAATCATAACTTTTTTACCTAACAATGTTTTTTCTTTTCCCCAATTCTCTTTTTGTTTTAAAATTTCTTTTACACTATAGGTAAAAAATTCTCGTGATAAATAAAAATTTATAAAACCAGGACCAGCAATTTCTATTTTTTCTATTTCTTTAATTTTATTTTTTAGTAACTCTTCAACTATTTTTACAGCAAGATCTCTTGGTGTTTTTTCTAATTGTTTTGAACAAGCAAGAGCTACATTAGTAGAATAGTCCCCATTATTAAAATTCTCTGGATGCTCAACTACAAATTCACTATCCCATTCTATTTCAAGATTTTTTAAAGCATCCCTGATTAAATTTTTTATTCGTTCTTTCATCTTATTTATGACCAGTCGTTCCAAAACCTCCACGACTATTATTATTCATAGATTCAACTTCTTCCCATTCTGCTAAATCAATTTTTATAAAAACGCCCTGCCCTAATCTTTCTCCTTTTTCTATTTCAACACTATTATCATTTAAATTATAAACTTGTAATAATATTTCATCTGATTCTCCACAATAATCATTGTCTATATAACCAGTAGTAACTAAAAGTCCTTTCTTTTTTAACGTGCTAGATCTATCTTTAATTTCAAGCATATATCCTTTTGGTGTAGCGATAATAATATTAGTTGGAAGTCTTTCCAAGGTTTTTGGTTGAATTACAGTATCTACACGAGAATACAAATCAAAAGCCACAGCTCCCTCTGTATGATATATCGGCAATGGTAAAGTTTTATCTATACGTTTAATTTTGACTTTCATATTATTTTTTAATTACTTTTTTAACTTTCTCATAAATTATTTCGTGAATTTTTTCTCTTGTCATTATCTTTCCTTTTTCTGCACACTCTATTTTTATAAAATTCGGAACTTCTTTTTCTAATTTTAGCGCACTCTTTCTTGAATTAATTAAATGTTGTACATCACTTTCTGCTACATCTTTTCCTCTTTTTAGATATTCTCTTTGCATTTTACTACTGCTTCTATGCTCTAAAAGCTCCAGAACAATTTTTATTGGCAAACTTAAATAAAAAGTAATGTCTGGTCTTGGAATTCCAAAAACTTCGTACTCCATGCGATCAAGCCATTTTAGAAAATCATCTCTTCTTTTTGCATCTTTTGTTTTTCCTCCTTGGTGAATTTGATTAGCTGAAACATATCTATTAGCAATTACGATATACCCCTTCTTTAACCAATTTCGCATTTCATCACTAGATTCCCAACGATCAGCTGCATATAAAACAGAAGCAATTTTCGGATGTACATTTAGAAAATTATAATATTGTTCTGATAAACAATGACCGATAAAAGCACCAAAGAAATTTTTATAATATTCTGGAAAATCAACAACCTTTACTTTAAAACCATCTTTTTTTAAACGCTTAGTCAAATAAGCGACTTGCGTAGCTTTTCCACTACCATCAGTACCATCAATAACTATTAATTTACCCTTAAATTTTTGTTTCTTCATTTTTAAAAATTAAAAATCTTAATAAATCTTTTTATAACAATAAAACAATATCCCCACAAAAATGGAAGCCATATTGGCATTAAACTAAAAAGAGAATTCCTTTCAAAGGTTTCAACTTTTACATTAGTGAAAATAAATTCGTATAATATTATTATAAAAAATCCTATAAAAAATAACTTAACTTCTTTTCTTTCTCTTTTTATAAAGAGAGAAGTCATTATAATAAAAATATATGCAAGAGAAAGAAGATAATCATCATGAATAACAGTGATAAGCCATATCATCAATACGACAGGAATCATATTTGCAAAAAAAATTAATACTTTTTTCATAAATTATGATATTTTTCCTGTTTTAATTTTTTCTCTATTTCAATCATTATTTTTTTCTTAAAATCTTATTTATTTTTCTAGCAATTACTATCATGCTTTTTTCTTTTTTACCTCTAGTGGTTTCAGCATAAGTACCAAGTCTAATTCCTGAAGGATCCATTGCACTTCTTCCTTCGCCAGGAATAGTATTCATATTCACAATAATTCCTGCTTTTTCAAGTCTTTCGCTAGCATCTTTTCCTGGAATACCAGCGCCATTCATCCATGTATCTAATAAAATTAAATGCGAATCAGTTCCACCAGAAATTACATGCCAACCTAATTTTTGAAGTTCTTCAGCAAGTACTTTTGCATTTTTAACAACTTGCTTTGCATATTTTTTGAATGCCATCGTATCTGCTTCTTTCAGTGCAATAGCAACTCCAGCAATATTATTTTCATGAGGTCCTCCAAAAAGACCTGGTATTACCATTTTATCTATTTTTTTATCAAAATCTCTTCTAGCACCTGGCAATGTATCTGGGCTGTCTTTTTTTACAAAAAGAATTGCCTGTCGTGGGCCACGAAGAGATTTATGAGTAGTTGTCATAACAGAATCTGCGTATGGGAATGGAGATGGATATACACCTCCTGCAACTAGTCCGGCAAAATGCGACATATCTATATGAAGAAGGGCACCACAAGCGTCAGCAATTTCTCTAAATTTTTTAAAATCAACAATTCTTGGATAAGCAGTAAAACCAGCAACGATGATACTAGGCATTTCAGTCATTGCAATTTGTTTTAATTTTTCATAATCAATTACTTCTGTTTCCGGGTCAACTTCAAATTGAACAGGTTTCCAAAGTTTTCCTGTCATTGATAAATGATGACCATGAGTCAAATGCCCACCAGAAATAAGTTTCATTCCCATAATTTTATTTCCAATTGGTACCAATGCGGAATATAAAGCAAAATTTGCTGGACTTCCAGATAAAAGTTGAACATTTACATGCCAATCTTCTTTTTTTAATTTAAAAAGTTTTAAAGCTCGTTCGATACAAAGAAGCTCAACCTTATCAATTACAGAATTGCCACCATAATATCGCCTGCCAGGATATCCTTCAGCATATTTATTTGTAAGTTCAGAACCTAATGCTTGTAAAACATCTTTTGAAACATAATTCTCTGAAGCGATTAGATTTATAACATTTTTTTGTCTTTTCGCTTCACTTTTAATAAGTTTTTCTATTTGTTTATCTCGCATACTCCAATTTTATCACATTTTACTATTATTGTACCAAGTTGATCTGTGCGAAGAACTTTTACTCCCAAATCAGAGAAAATGCCCAAAATTTCAGGTGCTGGATGATTATATTTATTATTTTTCCCAACAGAAATTAAAGCATATTCTGGAGAGACAATTTTTAAAAAGTTTATAGAAGAAGAATACTTTGATCCATGATGTCCTGCTTTTAAAATGTAACTTTGAAGTTTTTCTTTAGAATTTTCTTTTAAAATTAAATCTTCTGTTTTATTAGTGGCATCTCCAGTAAGCATAATTTTTACATTTCCATAAGAAAGCCTAGCTACGATAGAACCTTCGTTTGTTGGCCAGCTTGTAACATTACGATCTGGAAATAAAATATCAATCTGTGCACCATCTCCTAAATCAAGTTTCATTCCTTTTTTTGCTAAGATATTTGGGATTTTCTTTTTTATTATTTCTTCTTCAAGATTTTTATAAGTTCTAGAATCACTCCATGTACCAGATTCAAAAATTGTTCCAACTTTATAAACTTTCAAAACATCCAAAATTCCACCAATATGATCTTGATCTGGATTTGTAATAATTATTGCATCGAGACTTCTATCAAAAGCAGGCATTTCTTTTTTAAGAGCACTTAAAATTTTTTCAGATGGTCCACCATCGATAAGAACTTGTACTCCAGAAGGCGACTTTATCAAAAGTGAATCACCTTGCCCAACATCGAACATTGAAAAACTAAATTTTTTATTAGAATTTTGCAAGTCTGCTCTTATAACAAGAAATGCAAAAAATAAAAGAATGAAAGTAAAAATTAATAAACTATATTTTTTAAAACTTTCTGACATATTGTAATTTTATCATGTAAATATTTATTGATAGAAATTGTTTATGAATTCAAAAACAAAAATTTTTTTATACTTCTACCAAAAAGAATGTAGGTAAAATAGCCATAAATAGCTATCGTTAATAGAAGCGGAAAATTGCTTATAGATAAAGAAGCAAATGGTAGTCTGGCTAAAGAATCAATAACCCAAAGCTCGTAAGATAACAATATTTGAGCTATGGCTCCTAAAGGAATTGCAAGCACATACCAAACCATACCAAATACTCCTGTTAAAAAACCAAAAAACATAGTCATAGGAATAAAAGGTAATACTAAAATATTCGCAGGCAGAGCAACTAAAGACAAATTTCCCATTTTGTATAAAATAAAAGGCAAAACAAAAATGTAAGTAGCACTTGTTACTGATATGATATCTCGCAAACCAAATCTAGTAGTGATCCAAGTAAAATATTTTTCAAATCTTGGAGAAATAAAAATCACAGCAATCGTTGCCAAGAAAGATAATTGAAAAGATACATCATAAATCAAAAGAAACGGATTAAAAATAAGCATAACTACACCAGCAAAAATCAATGCACGCACAACATCATAATTTCGTCCAGTTGCACGTGCTAAAAGTGCCAGCACCGACATAACTCCCGCTCTAATAGCAGTAGAACTTGCTCCAGTCATTAAAATAAAAAGAAAAATTGAAAAAATTCCGAATCCAATTGCAAAATTTTGTGGTCCGATACTTCCAAAACTTAGTGGTGCTAAAATGAACATAAAAAGTTTCATAATCCATTCGGCAATAATTGTAATATTGTATCCAGAAAGAGCAACAATATGAATTGTTCCAGTATTAATAAAGTTTTTTCGTAATTCTTCACTAAAAGAGGCACGCTCCCCTAAAATAAGCCCACCCATTAAAAGATTTTCCGGTTCAACTATTTCTGTATTTATTTTTTCTAAAAATTTTTCTTTTACTTGAAAAAGCGTGGCTTTAATTTTATTTCCTTCTCCACTTGCCAAGAATTTTATTTTTGGATATTTCATTAAAAAATGAATTCCATCTTTTCTTAAATAATTTACATAGTCAAATACTTTACCTTGATCAGTGGTAAAATTTTCCGGTTTTTCCAATTTGCCGAACAAACTTACCTTCTCACCATATTGATATATTTCATTTCTTCCAGTCGTAACTAAAATTTTATTACCAGTTTTTGTTTTTATTACCAAGCTCTGCGTATTTTCTTTTTGACTTGGTTCGTCAATTACAATTCCAGATAAATTTATTTTTTCTCCTACAATAACAGTCTGACCGCTTATTTCATCCAATAAAATTGGGTCTATTTTGTCAGAAAAATTAAATCTTAAAATTCCCAAAAAAGTTGCAAGTATAAAAAACCCAAAAACAATTCCATATTTATTTTTAGAAATTAAAATAAAAAATAAAAGTATGGCAAAAGATATAATGCCAAAAAGTATTGTCGTATAAAAATTTATAGAAACAAAAGAACGCAAAAATACTCCAAAAATAAAGCCGAAGCATATTGCAAAAAAAATTTTGTCTCGCATTTTAATTTAATCTCTAAAGAGAAAAATCAAAAAGTCTTTCGTATTCTTTTACATTACCCCTAAATAATAAAAAATGTTTTCCTGATGAAAACGAAGTAGCAATTTCATCACATCTTTCATTTAAAGAAACACCATCGTGCCCTTTTACTTTTACCCATTCTATTTTATATTTCATTTTTAAATTATTTTCTAACTTAAAAAGAATTTCCCATAAGTCCTGATTTAAAACAGGATCTTTTGAAGCAGTTCTCCAATTATTTTTTATCCAAGAATAAATCCACATAGTAATTCCATTAAGCAAATAAGCGGAATCTGTGTGAATAATTATATTTTTTATTTTTGGTTTCCTTTTTTCAATTTCTTTCAATGCTTCTATTGCTGCTGTCATTTCCATTCTATTATTTGTAGACTGTGCATCCCTTGCACCAAGCTCTATAACTTTTCCTTCGGGCATTACTATAATGCTACCCCATCCTCCAGGACCAGGATTTCCAAGAGAAGATCCATCCGTATAAATTATAATTTCATTTTTTTTCATAAATATATTATATATTAAAACTTATTATCCTGTTATATCGACTATCCTTAATCTTAATTCTTCTTTCCCTTTAAATCTCGATAAATCAAGCGTTGCAAACAAATCTACTTTTTTATTTTCTTCCAAAGGAGCACTAAACGAGTCTGTTGATGAAAAAAATGAAATTCCATTTTTTTTATTTCCAGATGAATCCGAAAAAATTATTTCTAGATGTTCTCCAGAACCATTTTTCCCAAATTTTTTTATTTTTTCTATATTTAAACTATTAAATCGAAAAACGGGTTTAGGATTTTCTAAACCAAAAGGTGCAAGTTTTTCAACTTCTTTATAATTTTTCATATTTACAAAAGAAAGATCTTTTCTCAAAATAAATTCTTCTATTTCTGTTTCATTTTTATTTGTTTTTATTTTTTCATAAAAATTAGAAAGTGTTTCTTCTAGAAGGTGTATTTTCTCATCATAAACAGTAAAACCTCCAGCTAATTCATGCCCACCAAATTCTATAAAATGGTCTGTAGCTGCTGTCATAAGTTCAACAACAGAAACTGAGCCATCAGATCGGCAAGATCCTTTTATTAAATTATTTTCATCTCTACCCCAAACAAAAACAGGCTTTTCGTATTCATCTGCTATTTTTCCAGCTACAAGTCCAAGTACGCCAATACGCCAAGATGGATTTCCAATTACAATCACATCTCTCATTTCTCTTTTTTCAAAATTTCTTTTTACTTCACGAACAATACCTGCAACTACAACTTTTCTATTATCATTTATTTTCAACAAATGATTAACTAAATTTCCAGCTTCAATTTCATCATCTGTAGAAAGAAGTTCATATGCTCTAATAGGATCATCCATGCGAGAGGCTGCATTTAATTTTGGTGTAACCATAAAACCAATATCATCTTCTGTAATATATCTTTTATCTATATTCATTTTTGATAATAGTTTTTGTAAACCCAAGCGGTGAGTTTTTTTTAGTACCGTCATGCCAAAATATGAAATTACACGATTCTCGCCTACAAGAGGAACCATGTCAGAAAGAGTTGCAAGAGCAACCATATCTAATGCCCACTTTTCCCAGCCTTCATTTATTTTATAAAACTCTCCATACTTTTTTATAAAACCTTGAATCAATTTAAAAACAACACCAGCACCACAAAGCATTTTTTCTGGATAATTATCAATTTTAGGATTTAAAATTGCATAAGCTCGAGGAATATTTTTTTGCGATAAATGGTGATCTGTAATAATTACATCTATACCATTACTTTCTGCTTGCGCAACTTCTTCAATTGCAGTAATACCAAGATCGATTGTAATTAATAATTTTACATTTTTGTTTATAAATTCTTTTATTGCATCAATACTAAGCCCATAACCTTCAGAATTTCTTTGTGGAATATATACTTCGAAATTTTTAAAGTTAATTTTTTTGAATAGATCTTGTAAAATAACAGCACCAGGAATTCCATCAGCATCATAATCAGAATAAATTATTATTTTTTCTTTTGCCTCTATTGCTTCAAAAATTCGGACACAAGAACACTCCATATCTTTCATCAAAAAAGGATCATGCATATCTCTTTCGTAATTTGGATTTAAAAAAGCTTCTGCTTTTTCTTTATCAAGAATTCCTATTTTTTTCAAAAGTATCTGTAACAGTTCAGAATATTTTTCCATTTGGAAAGTATATCACACTGTGTTTTTCAATATTCGTTGACATTAATGAGTATTTTGGTATAATAAAAGAGGAAAAAATATAGTATTAACCTCTTAAAAAAAATTCAAATGTGTAATCCTATTCCTAAAAAGTGGAACCCCAAAAAAGCGGTTCTCGGTACATCGTATTGTTTCGATGAAAACAAAACAGTAGGAAGCATTTACTGGACCCCGGTAAGAGAAAAATTTACCAGGGGAGAGAAAGTCTCAGACGAGGATTTGAGAAAAGGAGATCCCGGCGACAAACTAAAAAACATAGTTGTCCGAGATGGAATACTTATTTCCAAAAAAAATGGTTGCTTCGTATTTACGGGATACAAAATCGTTGCGTGTCCCAATGGTAGATTCAAAAAAAGTACCCGGAGAAAAAGAATCTTTGAAATACCGAAATAGCAACCTGCTTTTATACAAAAAGGCGATCCATGGACGCCTTTTTTATTTTTTTAAATTTTGTTATATTTAAAGTATGAAAGAAGAAAATTGTATTTTTTGTAAAATAATAAAAGGAGAAATTCCAAGTACTAAAATTTATGAAGACGAGAATTTTTTAGCTTTTTTGGATATTAAACCTGTTTCATACGGACATACTTTAATTATTCCCAAAAAACATTGTATATGGATGCAAGATGCAGATGATGAAACAGTATCCAATATTTTTGTTTTAGCAAAAAAAATAATGATTGCTTTAAAAAAGGGGCTTGCTTGTGACTATGTACAACTTTCAGTTGTAGGAAATGAAGTTCCTCATTTTCATATACACTTAATTCCTCGTTACAATGGTGATAACTTTAGAAATTTACCTACTATTGAATACAAAGAAGGTTTAATAAAAGAAACTGCAGATAAAATTACTCAAGTGCTTTAATGCCAGGCAATGTGCCGTTGGCAAGATAGTCCAAAGTTGCGCCACCACCAGTTGAAACAAAAGAAAATTTCTTTTCTAATTTTAATTTAGAAATTACAGAAACAATATCTCCGCCACCTATTATGCTTTCTGCTTTTGAATTAGCAATAGCTTTTAGTATTTTTTTTGTACCAACATCTCCCCCATCTTCATATTTTCCCAAGGGCCCGTTCCATAAAATTAATTTTGATTTTTTTATATATTCTTCTACTAATTTTATAGATTCTTTTCCTATATCTAAAATAATTTCATTTTTATCTACTTCTTCTATTTTTTTATTTACTAAAATATTTCCGCTTTTTACAATAACATCCACTGGCAAAATTAATTTTTTATCTTTCAAGATAGAAGAAATATCATAATCTGAATTATCTACTAATGATTTTCCAATTTCATATCCTTTTGCTTTCAAAAAATCATTTAATATTGCACCACCGACAAAAACATAGTCAGCTAATTTAATATATTTTTTTATTAAAGGTATTTTAGTAGAAAATTTTGCACCTCCTAAAATAAACAAAAAAGGATGCTTCGAATTTTTAACAACATTGGAAAGATTTTTTACTTCTTCTTCAAATTGAAAACCGGCATAACTTGGTAAATATTTTGGAATTCCAACAACAGAAGCGTGTTCTCTATGTGAGACAGAAAAAGCTTCATTTACATAGATATCTCCTGTTTCAGCAAGCTCTTTTGCAAATTTAGGATCATTTTTTTCCTCACCAGGATATTTTCTTATGTTTTCTAATAAAGTTATATTCTTTTTTATATATTTTTTAAGACAAAGAGCAACTGGTTTCATACTTTCTGTTCCTTCTTTTCCCAAATGAGAAATTAAAATAACTTTTGCTCCTTTTTTTTGCAAAAATTTTATAGTTGGTAATGCTTTTTTAATTCTAAAATCATCTAAAACTTTCTTATTTTTTATGGGAACATTAAAATCTACTCTAACTAATATTTTTTTGTCTTTTATATTTTTTAAATTTTTAATTGATTTCATTTTTTTATTTAACAAAAATATTTACAAATTTTAAAGAGTATTTTCTGCTATATTCAAAATTTCTAAAAACTTTTCAGAGTTTAAACTTGCTCCACCAACCAATGTTCCATCTACTCCACCATCTTTTAAGAAACTACAACAATTTTTTACGTCAACTGAGCCACCATAAAGAATTTTAGGCATCTTTATTTTTGTACCAAATTTATCTATAAGAACTTTTTTTATAAAAACAGTCATCTCGCGAGAATCATCAGGGTTTGAGTCCTTACGATTTTGTGTGGTTGATAAAGCCCAAACTGGTTCATAAGCAATAATTATTTTTTGAATTAAATCTTTATGTATACCATTTAAAGACTCTTCAATTTGATTTTTTACAAAATTAAAATATTCATGATTTTCGTCTCTCTCTGTTTCTCCAACACAAAGTATAGGTTTTATACCAAAAAAAAGAGCTGCTTTTATTTTTTTATTTACATCTTTATTACTTTCTCCTAATTTACGTCTTTCTGAATGACCAATAATTACAAATTTAACTCCAATGTTTGAAAGCATTTCTGCAGAGATCTCTCCAGTAAAAGCTCCTCTTTCTTCATAAAAAAGATTTTGTGCACCAAGTACTATTTTTCTAGAAAACTTTTTTAGTTTACACAAATATAAATATGGCGGGCATATTACAATTTCGATTTTTTTAAAATTATTTTTTTTAGAAATTTTAGTAAAAAGACTTTCCGCTTCTTTTAAAGAAGAGGGATTCATTTTCCAATTAGCAACAATAATTTTTTTAGACATAAGTCTATTATATCATAGAGTAATATATACAAAATTTAATATATATTTTATTTTATTTCTTCCCAGTTTTCGATATTCCATCCACCCTTCGGGCCACTAGTAAAGTTTATATTTGCTAAACCAGAATCATAATCTACAACAGTAGAACCTTCTAAAATCATATTATAAGCTGTGGCTTCTTTTGCTCTAGCACTACCTGAAAATTTCAAAGTTCCCTTTTGTGCATTTAATACTACAGAACCAGCGTTACCAGAAATATCAATAGCATCCTTAGTACAAAATGAAGCATCACAGTTACTGGTTGTAACAAATAATATATAACTATCTTCTTCACCCGTTCCATTCAATTGACTGCTACCAGCAAGATTTAACCGACCATCAGAAACAATAATTCCACTAGTATTCCCATAAGTTGACGTATCAAGAACAATTCTTGAATTACCTAACACTGAAACATTTCCTTCTACCCAAACTGTTCCAGTAATGTAAAGTATATGACTTCCACCTACATTTAAATCACCAGTAATTTTTTTAGGACCTAATGTAGATGTTCCATAATCAGGTGTTGTATAACTACCAGTATATGTACCTCCAATAGTTGCATCATCTTTCCATTGCTCTATATTTGCATCAGAAATAGGCATAGCAATATAAACTGGATCAGTTTGTGGAGTACAAGATTTATTATTACCCGTTCCTGTCTGACAATATATAAGACCAGTTGCTTCTGTATAATTTACAGTATGAGCTTGCGCACTTCCAGAACCACCTGTTCCTATACTTAATTGATTATACTTACTGCCACTAGTACCAACAATTGACCCTGTGAATCCTCCTAAGAAAATTTTAAAAAAATAATCTAAACCAGAAGGAGAAGTATTATTCCATGTACTTCCCAAGCGTCCTATTTTTCCAATTCCATTGCCATATCCACCGTCCGAAGCACCAATTACATAATATTTTGAACTAGAAGTATTTGTATCAATAATAATCCAATACGTAGTACCTACATCTAGCGTAGGACCAGTTGCAAAAGATATATCAATCCACCCATAAGAACTTGTTACATTAGAAGCAAGTAGAGTACCTTTTGTATATACTGTTGACCCTGGAACACCATTTAAATTATTTACAATTTTTACTGTTGCATCACTAGGACTACCAACTTTTTTTATATAAATTTGTGCTTTATTTAAAGGTGCAGAATTTTCAACTTGAAAACTCTGTGCTACATCTTGTGTGCTATTCGTATTTGCAAATGAAACATTGTAACCTGGAACACCATCACCATTTGCTTGATCTGCATTAAGTGAAGGGCTATTTGCAGAAATTGCAGTTCCAGAAATAAAACTTGAAGTTCCTCCTTTTATTGGACCATTGGCATATACACTACCATTAACACCAGAACTTCCTTGCATTTCTATTCCACCTTGTCCAACTTGAACTCCATAACTAAAAGACACTCCTGACCCCGCAGAAAGAGATATATCTACTTTTCTTTGATAATCAGAAAAATCTCCAATAGAAATAATTTCTTTTTTATTACTACCAATAGTAGTTATAGCAGTAGTTGCAGAATTAGAATCTAATGTAATTGTTTCACTTGATTCAAGTGGTTTATTTGTTAATAAACGATACAAAGCATCTTCTACACCTGACTCAGCTAAAAAATAAGCTTTTTTAGAATCTAAATTCTCTGATACAGATTTAACTTCTCTAATTGCAGGAGAAACAAGACCAGATACTATAACTAAAGAAATAAAAAGAAAAAAAACAACAACAATAAGCATTGCTGCACCTTTTTGTCTTTTATATTTTAATAAATCTTTTTTCATTTTTAATAAATTAATAATTTCTTCTTAAAACTACTGTATTATAAAAATCATAATTACGATTACGATTATCGTTTTTAGACCTAACTGTTAAAACTACTTTGATTGCTTTTCCTTCTGTAGTTGTTATTTGATTAAAGGTTAAATTTTCTACAATAATATTTGAATTATTCAAATTGCCAATAAGAGACCCATTTTCAAGCAATGTTATATTTTCACCAGAAAAGGCAAATTCAACTAATTTTTCATTTCCTGCTTCATCTTTAGTATTAAGTATTAATGTATTTTGATTTTCTAAAGAATTTATTTGATAAGCTTGTTTAATTTCCCTTGAGATTTTTTCCATAATTTCTCCACTCTGTATAACTTCTCTACCAATTTTTGTTTCTTTAAAAGATTTTGTCATTATTATCATTGCATTTATAACTGTAATTGAAATTACCAACAAAAGAACAATATAAAAAACTGTTTCAAGAATAGTGGCTCCTTTTTTTGTTTTTATATTTTTTTTAATCATAGAAATATATTTGAAATATAGAATGACAAACTTTTCGACATGTTTTTTGAACCTTCTTGCCAACTAACATTTACTGTAACTAATTTTGTTCCAGGATCATCTGTTCCAGAATCTGATATATCTCCAGTAGCAGAATCTCTATTCACAGATGATATGGTTATTGTTCTTGTAAAAATTCCAACTTGAGATGGAATAGCTGAAAGAGACCATGCGCTATCTGCATAAACTGGATAATAAGTTGTAAGATTATCCAAGCTTGAAATATTGTCCCAACTATTATCTCTAATTATTCTTACTACTTCAGCGCCTTCCTCCAATAAGAAACTCGCTTGGGAAATATGCACTGATTGATGAGAAACTAAAATTGCTCTACTTGAAACAGCCATAGCAGAAAAAACAGATGCAACGATTATTGAAATCGCTATTAAAATCTCAATCATCAAAAAACCATTGTTTCTTTTTATTTTAGCAATACAATTTTTTTTATTTACTTTTTTAAAAAAACTTTTCATTTTAAATTAATTTGTGCTTACTGAACCAGTAGCAGATATCGTAATTATTTTAACTAAAGTAGGATTTGAGGAAATAGAAACAGTAACTGTTCCAGTATTGCTTGGCGTTCCACTTAGTCTATTAAAATAAAAATCATTTGCACCACCAGAAAGACTTATATCAGAAATTGTCGCTGGATAAATAACATTTATTACTTCATTATTTGCAGAACTGGAATTAAAAACCGTACCTTTAAAAATTATAATTTTATCTGAATCAAAATGCACGCCATATTCTGAAGAATTTAAGGAAGCCAAAGTTTGAGACTTTGCTTTACTGGAAGCAGACACAATATCTTCAGTAGTGTTTTTTAAAACTTGCAATTGTCTCATTTTTGAAAATTGAGGTATTGCAATAGCAGTTAGTATACCAATAATTGCTATAACAATTAAAATTTCTATTAACAAAATTCCTTTTTGATAAAAATGTTTCATGAATTATTAAATATTGCCCATTACAGAATAAAGTGGAGAAAACATTGAAACAGCAAAAAAACCAACAGCACAACCAATGATTATCATAAGTACTGGTTCAATAATAGTTGAAAGATTTTTTGTTTTATTTTCTATTTCCCCCTCGTAGAAAACAGCAACTTGAAATAACATATCTGATAATTTTCCAGTTTCTTCTCCAACTTGAATCATTTCTGACATCATAACTGGATAAAGTTTTGGATTAGAAACAAAAATTTGAGAAAAAGGCAAACCTTTTTGAATTGAATCTCTACCATCTTCTAATGCTTTTTTATAATAAACATTTTGAACAACATCTTCAGCAATTTCAATTGCTCTTGTTATAGGAACACCTGACATTAATAAAGAAGAGATAGTTCGAGCAGTGCGAGCTGAATTTAATTGTCTAGACATTTCACCGATAGCTGGAAGTTTAAGTATAGTAAAATCAATATATTTAGCCATAAATTTTGCTTTAACAAGAAGAACTATTGTCACAACAATAGCAATCAATGAAGACAAAGCAAGTATTAAATGATTTGAGAAAAAATCACCCAAGGCTATTATAAATTTTGTAGAAGATGGCAATTCCGAGCCAACGTCTTCAAATGTTTTTGCAAGAGTAGGAACAACAAAAGCTAGCATCAAAATTCCAATTATAAGCATTGCTGTAAAAATTACACTAGGATAAATCATTGCTCCTTTAACTTTTTTAGTTATTGAATGTGATTTTTCTAAGTTAGCTCCAACTTCAGATAAAGATCCTGCAAGATTACCAGATTCTTCTCCAGCACGAACCATTGAAACAAAAAGTTTTGAAAAAGTATTTGGATATTTTGCTAAACCAGAAGACAATGTTCCACCAGAATTTATTTCATTTTCTAAACCTGTTAAAATATTATTTAATTTTGTATTCTTAGTTTGTTTTTTTAGAACAGATACTGCACGTGACAAAGAAAGACCAGCGCTAATCATTCCACTTAAATTTTTTGTGAAAAGAATTTTTTCTTGTACTTTTACTTTGCCAAATAATTTCTGAGTCAAACCATTTAAATCCATAAGTCCTCCCTTTTTTTGTGAAACTAAAACTGGAACAAGACCACGAGATCTTAGTTCTCTAGAAAGGGAAAACCTATCGGCAGACTCCATAGTTCCTTCAATAATTTGTCCGTCCTTATTTTTTGCTTTGTAAAAAAAATTCATAAAATTAAAACAAAAACTATTCGGAAACAACTCTTAAAACTTCTTCAAGAGAAGTAAGCCCTTGAACAGCTTTCAAAATTCCATCTTCAAGCATTGTAGACATACCTTCTTTTACTGCTTGAGCTTCTATTTGATCTTGAGAACCTCCACTAATAATTAGTTCTTTTATACTTGATGTAACTTTAAGGACTTCATGAATACCAAGTCGTCCTGAATATTCTTCCTCTGAACCACTTACCTTACCAGGTTTATAAAATGGAACTTTATCCCAAGAATCTTTTGGGCCAACAATGTTTTCTTTTTTAAGAAACTCTAAAACTCTATCAAGATTAATTATTTTTGCTAAATTTTTTAACTCAGGATCAGATAAAAAATATTTTTCTTTATTTCCTGTAAGTCTACGAACCAATCTTTGTGCAATAATAGTTTTAACAGTAGAAACTAGCAAAAATGGTTCTACTTTCATATCTATCAATCTTGGAATTGCACCTGAAGCAGAATTTGTATGTATTGTTGAAAGAACAAGGTGCCCAGTAAGTGCCGCGTTTACAGCCAATCCAGCTGTCTCTGTATCACGAATCTCACCAACCATTATTATATCTGGATCTTGTCTAAGCAAGGTTCTAAGACCATTAGCAAATGTCATACCAATCTCTGGTCTAACTTGTGTTTGATTTACTCTTTGCATTTGATATTCTATAGGATCTTCAATTGTAGAAATATTTACTTCTGGTTTATTCAAAATATCAAGCATAGTATAAAGTGTTGTAGTTTTTCCGGATCCAGTTGGACCAGTTGCAAGAACCATTCCAATTTTTTGTTTTAAAGAATCGTGAATTTTTTCCAATCCATCACCATGAAAGCCTATTCCCTCTAAAGAAAGTCCGTGTGAATTTTCTTTCAAAATTCTTATAACTGTTTTTTCACCAAAATAAGTTGGTAATGTAGAAACACGAAAAGAAATTTTTTCTCCATTCTGATCTATTTTAAATCTTCCATCTTGAGGCAATCTTTTTTCATCAAGTTTTAAATTTGATAAAACTTTTATACGAGCTGTTATGCCTGGAGCTGCTGTTTTATCCAATGCCATTGCATCATGCAAAATACCATCAATTCTATATCTTACATTTAGCTCAGTTTCACCAGGTTCAATGTGTATATCCGAAGCATTTTGTAAAATTGCATGAAAAATTAAAGAATCAACAATTTTAATTATTGGCAAATCCTCTGCCATTTCTTTTAATTCTTCTTCTGACTTTTCTCCTTCATCTTTTGAAATTGTTTTTATTGAAGCAGTTTCTTTCTGTATAATATTTCCAAACTCAGCCTGTAAACTTTTCCTATACTGAACAAGAGCAGATTTTATTGAAGCCGTATCTGTAAGTCTTGGTAAGATTTTTAATCCTGATCTTTTTTTAACAAAGTCTGTCACAGGTATATCATCAACATCAAGCATTGCAACTTCAAGGCTTGTTTCACTTTTTTTATAAGCAATAATATTATGATTTCTAGCAATAGGTTCTGGTATAAGAGACAATACAGCAATATCAATTTTTTGATCCACTAAACTAACAAATGGTATACCGAGAACAAAAGCTTCTAGTCGTCTGAGATCAGCTTCAGAAATTTTTCCATCAGAGAGTAAAATGTCACTAAGTTTTTGTTTTTTTTCTTTAGCTTTTTTAACAGCTTCATCAATATCAGAACGAGAAATAAGTTTTGACTCTAAAATAAATTTTATTAATTGCCCTTCGTCAATTTGCATATTCTTATTATAACAAAAAATTCCCCTTCTGGGGAATTTTTTGTTATCTATAAAATAAATTTTATCTTTCAATATATTTTTGAATCTTTTTACAAGCTTTACAATCAGGTCCTCCACAATCTATTCCTGTTTCTTCACCATCTTGTATACCATTGGAACAAGAAGAAGATCCTGAACTTGAACAAGAAACTGTAGCACCACCATTTATACCTTCACAGTCCCATGTTAATTTAGTTTCATCTTGATTAGTACTATAACCAGCCAAACAACTGAACAATTCTGTTCCACAAACACCGTCAACTTTTTCTCCTTCCTTTACAACATTAACAGAGATAGAAGAAGTTGAATTTGCAAAATTTGTTTTTTCACAAGTAATTTTAAAAGTATGAGTTCCAAGAGTTAAACCTGAAATACTTTCAGTGTGAGTACCATCGCTAGCTGATTTTGATCCAGACCATTCACCTGAAGCTGTACATCTATCAGGAGAACCAGAAACAACCCAAATTAGTTTAGTTGTATTTGTAGGAAGAACCATTGTCATAGGTTCAGCAGAAAGATTTACACTCATTGATGTTTGAGATCCGTCTCCAACAGTTATCGTAGCAAGATGTCCACAGTTATTATTTTCATTTGATTCAACAATGTCACCATTTGTATCACTGCTATTGCTCTTATCAGCACAAATACGAGCATAGTATTTACCAGCTGTAGTAAATGTATGAGATTTTGTCATTACATTACTCTGTCCAGAACCAAGTGCATTCATCCACGTTGCAGGAGTTACATCAGTAAATGTTGTTCCATCTGTTGAAAATTGAATAAAATTATAAAAACCTTGACCTGTAGAGAC
Organism: Minisyncoccota bacterium; assembly: GCA_035353995.1. Taxonomy (GTDB): domain Bacteria; phylum Patescibacteriota; class Minisyncoccia; order Phycocordibacterales; family UBA9973; genus UBA9973. Next base: position 43,805 of record DAOQAL010000001.1, read on the forward strand.
AGAACCTATATTAGATATTGTTGATGAAAAACTTGTATTTACGCCAACGTCAACAGAAGTTGGTGTAACGCTACTTGCAGTTAAATCAGGCAGTTGCGAATTATTACTTATTACTATTGTTGTCCAATGTCCACAGTTATTATTTTCATTTGATTCGTCTATTGTACCTGTATTTGCTGGTCCTGTTTTATCAGCACATGCTCGGAAATAATATGTTCCCGTTGAACCAAAAGTATAATTTGCATTAGTTATATTACTTGCCTGAGAATCTAGTTCAGGCATAAGTGTTGCTGGTAAATTTTCTATAGGTGTATTGTCTGCATAAGCTTTTGGTAATAAATTAGTTAATATGTTATTTTTTTGTATTGAAGCAGAAGCATTTGTTGAAATTTGGAAGAAATTATAGAAACTTGCTCCAGTAGAAGCAGATCCAATATTTTTTACAGTTGAAGAAAGTTTTACTGATACATTTGGCTGAGCTGAAGTAGGTGTGCCATAAGTATTTATAGTAAGATCTGGTTTTGAAACTGATGATGTCGCTGTAATCGTTGTCCAAGGTCCACAGTTATTATTTTCATTTGATTCACTAACTACACCTGCATTTGCTGGCTCTGTTTTATCGGCACATGCTCTGAAATAATATGTACCTTCTGGAGAGAAAGTATATTTCGCAATTGTATTACTACTCTGACCAGCTAATAAGGCATTCATTTTAGTTGATGGTAAGTTTATATATTCTCCAACAGTACCACCACCTTCTTCAGCAAAAACTTTAGTAAAGATAGAACCAATTAAACTTTTTTTATGATTAAATGTTGATTGTTTTTGTTCAGGATCTGTTAAAGATATTTGAAAGAAATTAGAAAATTGTGAGCCAGTAGGTCCTGTTTCTTTATTTCCTATATTTTTTACTTTACAAACTAATGTTGTCTCTTGACCTGCTTCTGCAGAGACAGGAGTACAAGAAGTATTTATAGTAAGATCTGGTTTTGAAATAATATCTATATAAGTACTATCGTCTGCTGTACTTTGAGCACTATGACATAAAACACTATAAGTAGTTGCTGATGTTATTTGATCTGTAAAAGTACAATTTTGTCTTGGATATGTACATGAGGTAGTGTAGTTTACTGGTAAAGGACTAGAAGGACTTACTAAATCACAATAAGTTGCATTAGTAGAAGACCAGTGCACAGTAAATTGTTGATTTGGTGGAATACTACTAATAGCAACACCATTTGTATCATAAGTTCCAATATCAACTGTTGGACCTGATATTGTTACAAGAGCACTTCCTGTGGCTGTTGCACTTGGTACATTTGTACCAGAATCGTAAGAACAACCAGAATGATTAGAACATTCTGTAAAATTAAATCCTGAGCAAGAATTTGTCACTGCATCAACCCAAGAACAATGGTGATATCCACCATAAGTTCCATAACATTGTTCTTCTGTATTTGTTGAAGAATTACACTGTCCGTAGTCTGCCTCTTGTGGAACACGATATCGATTACAATAACCAGGAGTTGCTACATAAGATCCAGAACAACCAGGCGAAGTTACTTGTTGATTACGTGTACAAGAAACACTATAAGAAGTTGAAGTTGCTGGAGTAACAACAAAAGAACCTGTCTTGCCAGTTCCATGACCACCAGAATCACAAACATCTGCACCAGTAGATGTCCAGCTAATAGTTGATGATTCTTTAGGATCAATTGTTGATGGAGTTGCTATAACAGTAACTGTTGGTGAAGCAATAACATTAACAATAACTGCACTTGATACGGACCCTCCTTCATTTAAACATGACAAAGTATAAGTATAAGCTCCAGCAGTATTAATCACACCAGTAGAAACACCAGAATTTGAAGTACCACTGCCACTTATGCCATTACCAGATAAATTACAAGAAGTTGCACCAGTAGATGTCCAGCTAATAGTTGATGAGTTACCAGCACCGATTGTTGATGGAGTTGCAGCTATATTAATAGTTGGCGCATTAACAACTATATATGAAATAGTATCAGATCCATATAAACCAAATGCCATTAAATTAAAAATAGCATCATAAACTCCAGCTATGCTTGGAGTTGCTCCTACATATACACCATCAAGATAATCTACAGTTGGGCTAAAAGCACCAGAAAATATTGTATGTTCTGTTTCTGTTGTAACCTTTGAAGAAGCAGAAGAAGAAGCTGGTGTACCAGTAGAAGACATATCACTAAAAAATGTTATTGGTACGCCTGGGAAGAAAATTGTTTGGAAAAGCTCTACAGTACCAGATGCACAAGCACCACTTTTGGGATTACATCCTAAATCAACGGTATCTGCATTGGTAAAATTAACCAAACAAAAACTACTAAATAAAAATATAAAAACAAAAACTAATAAAAAATTAAAAACTTTATGTAATTTCATATAAAAATTGTTAATAATATTAAAATAAACTTTGCATTTTAATAATAACATATTTTAAACAACCTATTATATAAATGTTAATAACTAAACAAAAAAAAGGGGCATGGACAAAATCCAACCCCGATTTTTTATATAGTCTCCATATCTCAAAACAACGAGAATAGAGTCAGTTCAAATTTTCAAAAGTCCACCTTGATATGGGAGGGTTACCACCTCCTTCAGCAGATAAAACCATACCTTCTGCTGAAATTGAGACCAATTTAGTAAACCAGCCACCCCAATTTAGGTATGTTTCACATAAAATTTCTTCCCAATGCCAACGTCCATTTCCGGCAAGCGTCCCATCGGAAATGTGGAAAGCTACATATGATCCATCAGAATAAAAGTATGTTACTTCATCAGCTAAATTTGATGGTAATGCAATTGTATCAAGAGAATTCCAATCATAACCACACTCCCACACGACTGCGTGTTTTCCACCATGTGTAAGATGATAGTCCTTATCAATAACAATTACATTAATCGTTAAAACTGGCGGAGTGTAAGAGCCAATTTCGTTGGTAAATGTGATCTCGTAGGTTGTTGTCTCTGATAGTACAACAGTCATTGAATCGTTAGTTTGGACTGTAGTGTCTTTACCATTGATTTTCAAAATAGCTGAAGTAGCATTCTCCGATGACCAACAAATTGTTGTACTGTCGCCAGGATTCCGTTCTGTTGAAGGTTTTGCAATGATAGAGCCTATTGGTTCTTCTATAACGTATACTACTTTAACGGTAGCATTTCTTACCTCAACTTTACCCCCTTTTATTAATGTAATAGAAAAAATAGTATCGGAGGTGATAGGGCCAGAGTAAAAAAGTTCGTTTTCATCAATAGATGTGGTATCAGATCCTGCAGATACTAAAATTTGTTCTGCATTGGATATGACTTTAATAGTTATAGGGTTACCTTCAAAGACGGAAACTGTTATTGTTGTTTCCCCTTTGGGAAAAAGGACATTGTTAACGGAAATTGCCGTCACGGAAAGAGTTTCCTCCACAATCGGAGGATCAATTGAATCTTTCTCGCATCCTGAAAAAAACAGGATGCAAAGGGCAAGAAACGGACTCAGGTAACGCCTGAGCGTTTCTTTCCTAAGTTCATTCTTTCTTGCTTTCATGTGAGACTTTATTTTGTTTTGTGATTTTCAAGGGTTTAAAAGTATTCTATATATTTTAAATATTGCTTTAAAATAGCGAAATAAAACACTTTTTAACTTGACAATTCATTCAAGATATATTCTACCATTATTATTGAACCTGTCAAATTGGTTATCCACTTTATCCACAGGTGCAAAAATATTAAAAAATTGATATTTTTTGCTATTGCTTTTTAAAAAATTAAATGGTACATTAAAGTCATATGAGTCCTGTCGCAACAGGGCTTTTTTACAAAAAATTTAATAAAAATACAATGTTGGACATAAAAACATTTAAGTCGGCCCTAGAACAACTAGAAGAAGAAAGAAAAATTCCAAAAGAGAAAATTTTGGATGCTATTGAACAAGCTATGGCTGCTGCTTATAAAAAAGATTATGGTAAAAAGGGACAAATTATTCGTGCTAAGTTTGATCTAGAAACTGGGAAAACAGATTTTTTCCAGATAAAAATCGTTGTTGATGAATCTATAGTAAAGATAGAGGAAGAAGGAGATGAAGAAAAAGAGTATTCTATAAAAGATGAAAATGACGAACGTGTGCATTTCAATCCAGAGCATCACATCATGATAGAAGATGCAAAAAAAATAAAAAAAGATGTACAGCTTAATGATGAAGTGGTATTTCCACTTGAATCAAAAGACGATTATGGTCGTATTGCAGCACAAACAGCAAAACAAGTAATTGTACAAAGAATACGAGAAGCAGAACGCACTTCTATTATTGATGAATATGGTACAAAAGAAGGAGAAATAATCGGTGGTATTGTACAAAAGATAGAAAGAGGAAATGTATATATCGATTTCAATCGTGCTACAGGAGTTTTACCAGCAGAAGAACAAATCCCTGGAGAATATTTACAAAGAGGACAAAGAATACGAGCTTATTTATATTCTGTAGAAGATACACCAAGAGGAATCAACTTAAGACTTTCACGTACTCATCCAAAATTTATAGAAAAACTTTTCTCTGTTGAAGCTCCAGAAATTCAAACTGGAGTTGTAGAAATAAAATCAATAGCTAGAGAAGCTGGAGCAAGATCAAAAATCGCTGTTCATTCAAACGATGAACATATTGATCCTGTAGGATCTTGTGTTGGACAAAAAGGAACAAGAGTAAACACAATTACTGGAGAATTAGGTGGAGAAAAAATTGATATTATTCCATGGTCAGAAGATCCAAAAGTTTTTGTTTCTAATTCCCTATCACCTGCAAAAGTTTTGTCTATAGAAGTTGATGAAAAAGAACACAAAGCAGTAGTAGAAGTTTCTGATGATCAATTGTCTCTTGCAATAGGAAAAGGAGGACAAAATGTTCGTCTTGCAGCAAAACTTACAGGTTGGAGAATAGACATAAAAGGTAATGGAGGAGTTGAAGTTGCTTCAACAGATGGAGATAAAGTTGAATTAAATGAAAATGAAGGAGGAGAAGAAGTAAAAGAAGAAAAAGAAAAAAAATCAAAAACAAAAAAGTCAAAATAGTCCACTTAAGTTGGTAAATACAACTAAGCGGGATAAATTATTATTAGTAATTATTAATTTGCTTCGTCGTATATAAATAAAGACGTAGCCTAATAAAAAAATATGAATTCATATTTATTGTTTGCGATTATTAGTGCAGTTATTGCAATAGTCTATGGATTATTCCTTGCAAAAACAATCATAAAAAAAAGCGCGGGAAATGAGAAAATGCAATCAATAGCAAATGCTATTTCTGAAGGTGCAAAAGCTTATTTAAATAGGCAATACAAAACTATTGGTATTATTGCTGTTATTCTTTTCTTTGTTTTGTGGTTTGCTTTAGGAATAAATTCTGCTATCGGTTTTATTTTTGGAGCAATTCTTTCAGCTCTTGCTGGATATATAGGAATGAATGTTTCTGTTAGAGCAAATGTAAGAACAACAGAAGCTGCAAGGGGTGGTTTGAAAAATGCTCTTAGTCTTGCTTTTAAAGGAGGAACAGTAACAGGACTTTTAGTTGTCGGACTTGCACTTCTTGGAGTATCTGTACTTTATGGAGTACTTGGCGATGTAAAAGCATTAATTGGTCTTGGTTTTGGAGCATCTTTAATTTCAGTATTCGCAAGATTGGGTGGAGGAATTTTTACAAAAGCAGCAGATGTTGGTGCTGACCTTGTAGGAAAAATCGAAGCTGGAATTCCAGAAGATGATCCAAGAAATCCAGCAGTTATAGCAGACAATGTTGGAGATAATGTTGGAGATTGTGCAGGAATGGCTGCTGATCTTTTTGAGACTTATGCAGTTACTTCTGTTGCAACTATGCTTTTAGGTTCATTATTGTTTGCTGGTTTTGATAACGCAATTTTCTATCCTCTTGCATTGGGAGGAGTTGCAATTATATGTTCAATTATCGGAACTTGGTTTGTAAAACTTGGAAAGAAAAATAATATTATGGGTGCTCTTTATAAAGGACTAATTGCTGCTGGACTTTTAGCAGCTGCAGCTTTTTATCCTATAACAAAACTTTTAATGGCTGATAATCCTGGAGGATATTCTGTTTCTGATTTATTTATTTGTTCAATTACAGGTTTATTAGTAACTGGAGCTATCGTAATAATTACAGAATATTACACATCTACAAAATACTCACCTGTAAAATCTATCGCCAAGGCTTCAGTTTCCGGACATGGAACAAATGTAATTCAAGGATTGGCAATTTCAATGAAAGCTACAGCACTACCACTTATTACTATTGTTCTAGGAATCTTAGTTACTTATTATTTTGGAGGATTATACGGTATAGCAGTAGCTGCAATGGCAATGCTTTCTATGACAGGTATTATAGTTGCTATTGATGCTTATGGACCAATCACAGACAATGCTGGTGGTATTGCAGAAATGGCAGAACTTCCAAAAGAAGTTAGAGATGTTACAGATCCATTAGATGCTGTTGGAAATACAACAAAAGCAGTTACAAAAGGTTATGCAATAGGTTCTGCTGGACTTGCAGCGCTTGTTCTTTTTTCTACTTATACAGAAGAGATACAAGCAATAACAGGCGAAGCACTTAAATTTGATTTGAGTAATCCAAAAGTAATTATTGGATTATTTATTGGAGGACTTTTGCCATATTATTTCGGAGCACTTTGTATGGAAGCAGTAGGAAAGACAGCTGGAAAAGTTGTTGAAGAAGTTCGAAGACAATTTAAGGAAATAAAAGGAATAATGGATGGATCTGGAAAACCAGAGTATGGAAAGTGTGTTGACATAGTCACAGGAAGTGCAATCAAACAAATGATTATACCTGCTCTTATACCAGTATTGGCTCCTATATTGGTTGGATTTTTACTTGGACCAGTAGCATTGGGTGGTTTACTTGTAGGATCAATAATAACAGGACTCTTTGTCGCTATTTCCATGACATCAGGAGGAGGCGCTTGGGATAATGCAAAAAAATATATTGAATCTGGAAATTATGGAGGCAAAGGTGGAGATGCTCATAAAGCAGCAGTAACAGGAGATACAGTCGGTGATCCTTACAAAGACACAGCTGGTCCAGCTATTAACCCTATGATTAAGATTCTAAACATTGTTGCTTTGCTGATAGTTGCATTCTTAATCTAATAATTAATTAGACCAAATAAAAACCCCGCAAAACGGGGTTTTTATTTTTATATTTTTATGTAATAAAATATATGTCACAAACGTCATAAAAGATGTATAATAAAATATTGCAAAAGGTCAATTATCAATTTAATAATTATTATTAGTAATTTATGAAAAAATATTTAAGTACACTTTTCGTTATTGCTCTAACATTTTCTATTTCAACATCATTTGCTCAAGCAGAAAATGGTAATTCTTCTAATTCAGAAGAAAAAGGAGGAATAAAAAGTGAAATAAAAGATATAAAAGCTAGTTTGCAACAAGAAAAAGAAAATGTAAAAGATACGATACAGGCACAAAAGGAAGAAATGAAAACAGAAATCGAGAGAATAAGAACTGAAGCAAAACAAAAAATGGATGCCTTAAAAGCAAAAGTCCAAATAGAAACAGACAAAGTAAAAGTGAAGTTAGCAGAAACAAGAATTACAGGCAGAGAGCAAGCATTGGAACGATTTGATCAAGCAATTGAAAGAATAAATAGCTTAAAAGACAGAACTAACGAAAAAATTATAAAGCTTGAAGTAGCTGGCTTTGATGTACAGACTGCAAAAGATAGTGTATCGATAGCTGAAGAAAAAGTATTAGAAGCTAAATCAAAAGTTGCAGAAGCAAGTACAATACTTTCAGGTTCAACTAATCAATTAACAAAAGAACAAAAAACTAAATTAGTTGAGTTAACACAAGAAACACAAAATCTTATAAAAGAGGCTCATTCTGCATTAAATGACGCTGTAAAATACATGAAAACATTAGTGGAAGAAAAAATAAAATCTGAAGCTAATACAAATAACGAAAACGAAGAAGAAACTGGGAATAATCAAGAAGTTCAATAATTATTATTAACCCGACAAATGTCGGAAAACAAAAAAATTATGGAACCAGAAAAAAAATCACATGGAGCACTTATTGGCTCAATAATAATAATAGTCATTCTTATCATTGGTGGCATATATATATGGCAAAGTAAGGTAAAAGAAATACAGCTTGAAAAAGAAAAAGTAGAATTGCAATCAAAAGAGGCTGAACAAGCATATTTGAAAGAACTACAAGAGCTAGAAGAAGATGTAAATTCAGCAAATACAAATGTAGATGTAGATGCTAATAAACTTGAATAATAGTTCAAACAAAAAACCCCGATTGCTCGGGGTTTTTTGTTTTTATGTAAAAAAAAATTATATTTGAAAATAAACTATTTTTAGTATAAGATTTAAAAATGACAAAAATAAACATAAAAAAACTACCAAAAAGCGAAATAGAGATTGAAGGAGAAATAGAAGCTAATGTTTTTGAGTCTTATTTTGAAAAGGCATTAAAGAAACTTGGCGAAACAGTAGAAATAGATGGTTTTAGAAAAGGAAAAGTTCCTGAGAATGTTTTGCTTTCCAAAATTCCTGAAATTCAAGTTTTAGAAGAAATGGCGGAAATGGCCCTTTTTGAATATTATCCTAAGATGGTTGAAGAAGAAAAAATAGAACCTATATCAAGACCAGAAATTTCAATAACAAAAATTGCACGTAAAAGTCCTTTAGGTTTTAAAATAAAAACTGCAGTGATGCCAGAGTTAAAACTTCCAGATTACAAAAAAACATCAAAAGATATTTTGTCTAAATTAACAGATAAAGAAAAAAGCACAGAGGTTACAGATAAGGAAGTTGAAGATACTATTTTGGATATTAGAAAATCCAGAGCACCAAAAGTGCATATGGCAGATTTAAATAAAGATAAAGAGGAACATGTGCATGATGAAAACTGTAAACATGATGAAAAAGAAGAAGGAAAAGATGGAGAAAAAGAAAAAGAAATAGAATTACCAGAATTTAATAATGAATTTGTACAGGCACTTGGACCCTTCAAGGATACAGAAGATTTTAAAGCAAAGTTGAAAGAAAATATAAAACTTGAAAAGATAAATCAAATCAAAGAAAAAACAAGATTAAAAATCGTAGAAAAAATAATAGAAGAAACAGAAGTAGAAATGCCTGAAATTTTAATTGATGTTGAACTAGATAAAATTATATACAGAATGGAATCTGATATTACAAATATGGGTCTTAAATTTGAAGAATATTTGAAACATATAAATAAAACCATTGAAGATATAAGAAAAGAATTTAGAAAAGATGCAGAAAAAAAAGCAAAACTAGGCCTTGTATTAAATGAAATATCAAAAATAGAAAAAATAACAGCTGATCCTGAACAAGTAGCAAATGAAGTTGCCATGATATTAGAGCATTACAAAGAGGCTGATCCAGAAAGAGCTCAAATGCATGCCGAAAATGTACTAACAAATGAAGCTGTATTTAAATTCCTAGAAGAACAAAAATAATTGTTTTTATTCAAAAACAAGTAGCAAAAAAGCCGTTCATAAGAGAACGGCTTGTCTTTTTAATTTCCTCATCGTTACCTGAGCGCACATGAATTCGTCAGCATTGTAAGGGCTTAGCATACCATTTGATGAAATGGTAATGAAGTTGTCGGTTTCGGCAGCTCCAATCTCCGCCAGAGAATTGGTATTCCAAAACTCCATATCCTTATCCAACTCCAATAGAGCTGGCTTAAAGGCAAAGACTTCATAGCCTCCTTCATAGTTACTCCTAAACAGGATAGAAATTACAATAACATCAAAAACGGAACTGTCTCCTCTATTGTTCCGTTGTACATCCAATGAAACAACAGCTTCAAAGACGCTGTCCGTGTGGAATTCATTTGTCAGAACGTTTACTTTCGAGATGTGCGAAGTGAAAACGTTGCCCATGCCATAACTGGTACTCCAAACTACTTCAACCGGAGCATTCACCAATTCAATAGTTGAAACTTTTTTTGTTTCGGGGACATTAAAACATTTCTGATACTGATCCGGAGTATATTTCTCGCAAGAGATCATAGTTATCCCAATTCCTAAAATCAGGATAATTGATAAGAGTTTTACCTGTTTCATCTTTGCAATTTTTTGGATTGTTAGAAATATGTTTTATTGGCTTTATGAAGAACTCTTATTATTATAGCATAATAATAATTAGATTGTCAATATCTTGCATATTTATCTTAAAAAGATAAAATTAATAGGTAAAATTTTATCAGTTTTAATTTCCTTAAACATAAATGTTAATACCAACAGTTATTGAAAAGTCACAATTTGGAGAAAGAGCTTATGATATTTATTCAAGACTTTTAAAAGAGAGGATAATTTTTCTTGCAGGACCAATTGATGACAACACTGCAAATATAATTATTGCTCAACTTCTTTTTCTTGAATCAGAAGATCCAAAGAAGGATATAAGTTTTTATATTAATTCTCCTGGCGGATCTGTTACGAGCACAATGGCAATAGTAGACACAATGAATCATATCAGACCAGATGTTTCTACTTTTTGTGTTGGACTTGCAGCATCGGGTGCAGCGATTATTTTATCGTCTGGGAAAAAAGGGAAAAGATTTATTTTGCCAAATGCTGAAGTTATGATTCATCAACCATTGGGTGGAGTAGAAGGACAAGCTACAGATATTGCAATTACAGCAAAACATATTTTGAAAACTAAAGACATATTAAATAAATTGCTTGCAAAAAATACTGGAAAGCCAGTAGCTCAAGTAGAAAAAGATGTAGAACGAGATTTCTTTATGGATGCTGAGGAAGCTAAAAAATATGGAATAATAGATGAAATCGTTTTAAAATCAAAAAAAGCAGAAAATAAAAACTAGTTTTCATACAAAATAGGTAAAAACAATGTATAAAAATACATTGTTTTTATTTTATGAACGTAAATTTCGAAATATGGACAAAAAATATAATATTTGTTATATTAAATACGTTAGATTTTAAAAATTTATTTAAACTTGGTTTATAAGAATATTCCATATATGAGAAGTTTTTCAAAGGGAAATTTTCAAATCTTTATTTACGAGAAAAAGAAAATAGAACCATAATATAGTGGTTTGTTTTTGTAAGCCAAAAACAGGCTTATGAGTATAACATTAACGGCAGTGCTTATTGGAGCTATAGCGCTCCTTTTGGGCGTTCTGATAGGTTACTATTTGAGATTGGTTATTGCTTTAGGAAAAAGAAGATCAATTGAAATTGATATAAAACAAATGATGGTTGGTGCAAAGGAAGAAGCACAAAGAATAGTCGATGAAGCAAAAAACAAATCAGAGAGTAGGCTTGCAGAATTAAAAGAAGAAGAGAAAAAGAAAGAATTAGAATTCAAAGATACTGAAAAAAGACTCATTAAAAAAGACGAGCTTTTAGATGCACGACAGGCTGAAATGAATAAAGAAGCAGAGACAATAAAAACTAAGGTTGAAGAAGTAAAAAAAGTTCAAGAAAGAGTCCTAAAAGTTGAAGAAGAAAAGAGAGAAGAACTTGAGAGAGTTTCAAAATTATCTGAAGATGAAGCAAAAGGAGAACTTTTGAGAGATATAGAAAAAAAATACGAAGAAGATTTTTTGGTAAAAATACAAAAGTTAGAGAACAATAACGAAGAAAAATTAGAAGAAAGAGCTAAAGAAATTTTAGCTACTTCAATTCAACGCTTAGCAGTAAGTACAGCATCCGATTTGATGACAACAACTGTTGCAATACCAAATAATGAAATAAAAGGAAAAATAATCGGAAAAGAAGGACGAAATATAAGAGCTTTCGAAAGAGTAGCTGGTGTAGAACTTATTGTTGATGATACGCCAGGATCAATTGTTATATCTTCTTTTGACCCTGTTAGGAGACAAGTAGCACGTGTTGCTCTTGAGAATTTAATTCTAGATGGACGTATTCAACCAGCAAAGATTGAAGAATTAGTAGAAAAAGCTAAAGAAGAAATAAATAAAATAATAAAAGAAAAAGGAGAACAAGCAGTTTATGAATGTGGAATATTTAATTTTGATCCAAGAATCGTTGCTATTATAGGAAGATTATATTTCCGTACGAGTTATGGACAGAATGTTTTGCAACATTCAATTGAAATGGCTCATATAGCAGGTATGTTAGCAGAAGAACTTGGCGCAGATGTTGCTATAGCAAAAGCCGGAGCTCTTGTACATGATATAGGAAAAGCTTTAGACCATGAAGTTCAAGGAACACATATTGATATAGGAATGAGAATTTTACAAAAATTCGGAGCAGATGAAAGAATAATAACAGCAATGAAATCTCATCACGAAGATTATCCTTATGAATCTATAGAATCAATAATAGTTCAAACTGCTGATGCTATATCTGGAGGAAGACCTGGAGCACGTAGAGATTCAGTAGAAAATTATTTAAAACGTTTGCAAGAATTGGAAGCACTTGTAAATGCATTTCCTGCTGTTGAAAAATCATACGCTCTTCAAGCAGGACGTGAAATTCGAATATTTGTTACACCAGAAAAAATATCAGACACTGAAGCAAAATTAATGGCTCGCGATATTGCTACAAAAATAGAACAAGAACTAAAATATCCTGGTGAAATAAAGGTTACTATGATTCGTGAAACTAGAATAATAGAATATGCTAGATAAAAAAATACCTCTTGCCCTTAAAAAACCCTTAGTATATAATATATAAGTAGTAATTTTATAAGAAAAGACCCACATTCCTCCCGTATAACAATGGGAAAATGGTGTGGCAAGGTCGAAATATTATAAAGAAGACTTTAAATAATATGAATAAACAAGGATTAATAGAATGGGTACATGGTAAACTTGGTGGTACTAAAGTACAAGCTGAGGAAATCGTTGATGGATTGTTTGATACTATCATCGCAACAATGAAAAAAGGTGGTGAAGTTTCAGTTGCCGGATTTGGAATTTTCTCAGTAAAAGCTAGAGCTGCAAGAATGGCTCGCAATCCAAAAACTGGAGAGCAAGTTAAAGTAGCTGCTACTAAAGTTCCAAAATTCAGAGCTGCAAAAGCTTTGAAAGATGCTGTAAAATAATCTTTTATCTCGAGATAAAAGAACGATAATCAAAAATCCCCTTTAAAGGGGATTTTTGTTTTAATATTTAGTATTTCCTAATTACTGCTTTCAGTTTTGCTAAAATATTTAAACTCCTAGATGGATAAATTGGTTTAAAATTTTTATTTGCCGGCTCTAGCCAAACTTTATTTCCACTTCTTCGAAAATATTTCATTGTAAACTCTCCGTCAACTTCAGCAATTACAATTTCTTTATCTTTCGCTTGATTTGTCTTCTCAACAAGAACCATATCCCCTTTTTCTATATGTGCATCAATCATTGAATCGCCATCTACTTCAAGCATATAAGTAAGAGATTTATTACTAATTAAAAAATTATCTAAATTTATTGTATCTGATATTTCTTCAACATCAGAAGGTATACCAGCTTTTACTAATCCAAGTTTTGGAATTTCACCAAATGTTTCTGTTGGAATAAGTCTACCTAAATGATCTTTTGCAACTAATCCAGCTTCTGTTAGTTTATCAACAATTTTTGCAACTGCATTTTTAGATTTGAAATTAAAAAGTTTAAGCATCTCAGAATATGTTGGCATTCTATTATTGCTTTCGTAAAAACTTTCCAATTTTGTTTGGTAAATATTTTTCATTCTTTAATAAAAATTTAAAAAGAAGAAAATATGGGAAAAAATTTCCAAGTTAAACTCTTAAAGAAATTTTGTCTTTTTAGATAACGCATTCTTCTTAACATTAACTTATGATCTCTGGCCTCTTTGTGATATTCTTCCCCTCTCATTATCTTAAGATCTATTTGTCTGTTAACTTTTTGAATTTCTTTTTCAAGCATTTTTAAATATTGTTTTTGTGACATAAATGATTTTTAATGAACGTAGTGAATATAAAAATCTTTACCCAGTTAAATAAGATTTGAGCCTATTCCTCAGAAACATTCGACCTAGATAGGTCTTGAGATATTTCTCGCGATGCATAGCATCACGCTTATCTCGACAGGCCTCAGAATAAACAAGTTCTAGCGGCCTGCGATCTTTTGTGGAAGGAACAAGCCCTTTCGAATGTTGCTCAAATCTTGATTTCAAATTGTTCGCATAACCAACATAGAAATTGTTATCTCGTCTAGAAACTAAAACATAGACGTAATAAAATTTTGTAAAATTTGAAATCATTTAACCGGGTACTATTTCTATCTAAATATATACTCGCTTTGCTCGTTATATTAATAATATAAATAGTATAAGTGAACGAGCGTTCACCTGTCAACTATATCCTGTGGATAACTAATTATCCATTTACTTTTGGTCTATATTGTATGGCTTCGAGAATATGTTTTGCTTCTATCTCTGGAGAATTTTCTAAATCAGCAATAGTGCGAGCAATTTTTATAACTCTATGATAAGCACGAGCAGATAATGCTAATCGTTCAGCGCTGTCATCTAATAAGTCCCTAACCTCTTTTTTTAATTTTATTATGCTTGATAAATCTTTTACATTCATCTCACTATTTGTGCTTATATTCCTACCAAGTTTTTGAAAACGATTCCTCTGAATTTCTCTTGCTTGAGCAACTCTCTTTTTAATTGACTCGCTTTTCTCACCACTACCTTCTCCCCCAAGTTTTTTATAATCGATATTTCCAACTGAAACCCATAAATCAATTCTATCCATAATAGGTCCTGATAATTTTCTTTTATATCTATCTAAATCTGAAGGTTTGCAAATGCAAGCTTTTTGTTTTGATCCCGCATTGCCACAGGGACATGGGTTCATTGCAGCAATTAAAATAAAATTAGAAGGAAAAATTGCAGAACCTTTGGCTCGTGATATTGAAACAATATTATCTTCAAGCGGTTGACGCAAAGATTCCAAAACTCTTTTTTCAAATTCTGGAAATTCATCCAAAAACAAAACTCCCCTGTGCGCTAATGTGACCTCGCCAGGTTTAGGAAAAACTCCACCACCAATTAAAGAAACGTAAGATGAAGTATGATGTGGTGAACGAAATGGTGGAGTAGAAACCAACTCCCCTCTTGTCGTTCCAGCAACAGAATGTATGCCAGTTATTTCAAGAACTTCTTCAGAGTTCAAATCTGGCAAAAGACCAGAGAATGCACGAGCCAACATTGTTTTTCCAGTACCTGGAGGTCCATACATTGCAATATTATGTCCACCAGCAGCTGCAATTTCGAGTCCACGCTTTGCTCCTTCTTGTCCTCTTACATCAGAAAAATCTGCACCTTTTCTTTCTTGTTGATATTTTATTTCTGTTTTTGGTTGAACAACAATTGGTTTATTTTTAATTTCCGAATTATTTTTTGTTTCATTTATATGAGAAACTATTTCAGATAAATTTTCTACACCAAAAATTTTTATACCATCAACCAATGCTGCTTCAATTGCATTTTCTTTTGGTAAATAAATTTCTTCAAAACCACGAGCCTTTGCTTCTTGCACAAGCGGTAATGCCCCACGAATTCTTCTTAATGTTCCATCTAATGCTAATTCTCCAAGAAAAATTCTTTTTTCAGGATTAAATTTTATATCTTCAGAAGCTATCATGTAAGAAAGTGCAATAGCTAAATCAAAAAATGGCCCTTCTTTTTTAAGATCGGCTGGTGAAAGAGAAACAATTATTTTTTGATTTTTTGCTTTTGGCGATTTGAATCCTGAATTCTTTATAGCTGAGCTAACTCTATCTTTTGATTCATCAACAGCTTTATCTGGCAAACCAACAACTGAAAAAGCATGAAGTCCTCGTGATAAATCCACTTCGACTGTTACGATAGTTCCGGTAAGCAGGTTTACTTGTGCTGAATAAACTCTTGCAAATGCCATAAACTTTAATACACCTCTTTTTTTAAAAAGGTATTATTATTAATTGCTATTTATATGTTTTTTACAGGTTCTAGCGGAAGGATTTGCCTCTAATCTAGCAAGTTCAATATCTTTTTTGCAAATATCACACTTACCAAAAGACTCTTTTCCGATTCCTTTTAGTGCTTTAAGAACGTTAGCAAGCTTTGTTTGTAAAACTTTTGTCATGGAGCTTTTTGCTTCAAAATCTTCAAATCTATCAGCCATATCATTCTGATCTGTCTCAACATAGCCAATTTCTTCTGGCGTAGCTTCCCATTCATTTGTTTCTGGATTTAACTTTCCCATATCTTTTAATCCATCGACTAAAGAATCCCTCTCTTTTTCTAATTTTTCTTTTAATTTATTTTTATCTAATTGCATGCCCGTATAATATCATTTTAATTTTTAAAAGCAACTATTTTTTTACCTTACTTGAAGCAAGACGTAGAATCAATTCTTTAACAGTATTTTCGTTATTTGTTATTACCAATGAATCATTTTCAACAAATACATACATAAGCACTATATTACCTTCATTATCATATAGGACACGTGCATTTTTATTTTGAACAATACCATCTTCAAATTTTTTTTCTAATAGATATTTTGTATTTGCATTTAAATTGATACCGAAGAAACTATGTAAATCATAAAACATTTTGTCTTCCCAAGAATGCATAACATCAAAAACATCGGCAATAGAACGCATTTTAATAAGAAAGAATAAATTTTTTGCTTGATTATTTGATACACCCATTAAAAAATTATCTTTGATAAATTCAATTTTCCCTGAATCAAGATTAAATTCAGAAAGTTTAAGAAAATCTCTAAAACCTAAAACTGCATTGTTTTTTGTTAAGTAAATTGCCTCTACTCCACCAGCCTTAAATTCTGACATATTAACTTCATTTGAAATAGTATTTATTATCTGTTCCCTATTTAACTCTGAAACTTCTTTAAATTCTGTTTTATCTGTAAAGATTATCGGCACATATTGTGGCGTAACTTCAACAGTAAAAATTTGTTTCTTAAAAAGAAATACTATAACGATTGCAATTACCGACAAAAATACTAATATTGTACCGACAATCATTAGTATTTTGTTTTTTTTATTTTCCGGAGAGAGTTCTTCTGCTTCTTCGTCACGATTTTCTTGTTCTTCAATAATTTGTTTTATAGATCCATTCTGGCTATCTCGAAGAGCCTTCGCCATATCATCAGCGAAGGTTTCTATTTCTATTTTTTTTATTTTATCTTCATTGTCCATTATTAATTTTTCTTAAAAAAGTCCTTGTCTGCGGCTTTTATAGAAAGACCAATTTTATCATTCTCAGAATCAACTTTTATTACTTTTACAGGCACGATCATTCCTTCTTTCATTATATCTCTAACTTGCTCAACTCGGAATGGTGCAATTTCAGAAATGTGAACTAAGCCATCTGTAAAATCATTTAATCTAACGAATGCTCCAAACTCTGCAATCCTAACAACTTCTCCTTTTAGAATTTCTCCAACTTTAAATTCATGAGTCATTTCTTCAACAATTTTTTTGGCTTTTTCTGCTGAATCTCCTTTCCCTGTAAAGTATACTGTTCCATCATCTTCAATTGTTATTTCAGCTCCAGATTTTTCTTTAATTTCTTTAATTGTTTTTCCACCTGAACCAATAACTAAACCAATTTTGTCTGGATTAATTTTTGTTGTTAGAATTTTTGGTGCATTAGGAGAAATTTCTGCACGTGGTTTTGAAATTTCTTTTTCTATTGTATCCAAAATAGATAATCTTGCTTTTTTAGATTGAATCATTGCTTCTCCTAATATTTTTACTGGCACTCCTTCAACTTTTACATCAAGCTGAATTGCAGTTATACCTTCCCTAGTTCCAGCAACTTTAAAATCCATATCACCATGATGATCTTCTGGTCCTTGTATGTCCGTTAAAACCTTATATTTATTATCATTTTCGTACATCAAGCCCATAGCAATTCCAGCGACAGGAGCTTTTATTGGTACTCCTCCATCCATAAGTGCTAATGTTGAAGCACAAATAGAAGCCTGAGAAGTAGAACCATTTGATGCCATAGATTCAGAAACGATTCTAATCGTATATGGAAATTCATCCACTTCTGGCAATATCATTGCAATTGCTTTTTCTGCTAATGCGCCATGTCCAATTTCTCTACGATTTGTGCTTCCCATTCTTCCAACTTCTCCAGCTGAATATGGTGGAAAATTATAGTGATGCATAAATCTTTTTTCTGTTTTTGTTTCCATGCTATCTATTAAATTTTTATCTTCAGGACCACCAAGAGTTAGTACAGAAAGAACGTGCGTTCCACCTCTATAGAAAATTCCTGAACCATGCAAAATACTAGAAATACCTCCAGCTTGTGCATACAATTCACGAAGTCCATCCATTGCTCTTCCATCTGGACGTTTATTTTCATTAATTGCTTTTTCATGAATCATTCTATTCTCTGTGCTATCAAATAAATCATCTTCTGTAGAAAAATCTTCTCTGTCTGGATAAGTGTCTTCTACTAATTTATTCCAAATATTATGCAACTCATCAATTTTCTTTTTTCCTGGACCTGAAAAAATAGCTTCTTCCATTTTTGGCAAAATATTTTCATTAAAAAGCTTTACTGATTCTGGTACGATTTCTGCCTTTTCGATAACTCTTTTTTCTTTTCCAATTTCTTTTGCAATATTTTTTTGGAAATTTTCTAATTTAGCTATCTCTTCTGTTGCAAATAGTAATGCTTTTTCTATTTCATCTTCTTTTGTCTGATGAGCAGATGCTTCAATCATATTTATATTTCCATCTTTTCCACAAACAGTAAGATCAAATTTATATTTATTATCTTCTTCTCGTAAGCTTTGAGGAGGATTAATAACTAAATTATCACTATCGTATTTACCAACACGAACACATCCTACAGGACCTGCCCATGGAATATTTGAAACTAAAAGCGCAAGAGATGCTGCATTAACTGCAAGTATTGTAGGATCATTATCATCAACAGACAAAACTGTTACTATTATTTGTACTGCATGACGCATTGATTGATCAAAAAGAGGTCTTAATGTTCTATCGATTACGCGACTTGCTAAAATAGCGTCTTCTGATGGCCTGCCTTCTCTACGAGTAAATCTTGAACCTAAAATTTTTCCTGCTGCGTAAAACTTTTCAGCATAATCAACGGTTAGGTTGAAAAAACCAAGGCCTTGTTGCTTATCATGAGACATACATGCTGTTGCAAGCACTATTGTCTCGCCATATTTAAGCATCACAGATCCGTGTGCTTGTTCTGTTAAATTAGAGAAAACAGCAGTTAGCGTTTTCCCTCCAATTTCTACACTATATTCTTTCTTTTCCATATTTTTTTACCCACCCACAAGGCGAGTTTCAGTTTACCTTCAGACTGTAATATTGTTCTCTACCTTATCTCTTAAAAGAAATCAGGTGAACACTACTATCTGTCTAAAGGCAAACTTATTAACTAATAAATACTAGGCTTATAGTAGCATTTTAAAGGTAAAATGCAAAAGAAAAACTATTATATCTTTGATAAATCAAAGAGCCCCTATGCAAGCTAGCTTGCATAGGGGCTCTTGTAAGCTAGGTTTTATTTAACTCCCATTAAATATTTCTTTGGATTTTCAGACATATCTATGAAATCATCTGCTGTTTCGCGAAGTTTTGCGGAAGTAGATTTTCCAAAAGACATGACTTCAACTTGAGTCATTGTTTCTAAGTATTGTACAAGTGGTACAAAGTCACCATCACCTGAAACTATTACGATAGTGTCTAGCCTTGGTGCTGTTTTAATAGCATCAACGGCAAGACCAACGTCCCAATCTCCTTTTTTTGTTCCTGTATGAAAAATCTGTAAATCTTTTGTCTTGGTTTCAATTCCAAGCTTAGTAAGCGCTTCAAAAAAATGTTTTTCATCACCTGCTTCTGTCCTAATGACATAAGCTACTGCATGCACTAATTTTCTTCCAGCTACTGCTTCTTTCAAAACAGCACCGAAATTAACTCTTGCTTTATATAAATTTCGAGCGGAATGATATAAATTTTGTGTATCTATAAAAACTCCAACTCTTTGTTCTTTGTGTTTAATTACTGTCATATATAAAAATTAAATTATTAAATTATAAAATCGACCAATAGAAAAAGTATAGCATAAAAGCTACATAAAATTTATGTATCAAAAACACTTAGTTTAAATCCATCTTCTTTAGAAGAGCATTGTAACGAGTTTTATCTTTACGTTCCAAATACTTTAAATGAGTACGCCTATCAGCTACCATTTTTATAAGACCTCGGCGTGAATGATTATCTTTTTTATGTTTCTTTAAATGTTTTGTAAGTTCAGCGATTTGAGTAGACAAAACAGCCACCTGCACCTCAGGAGAACCTGTATCTTTCTCGTGAATCCTGTTTTTCTTTATGATTAATTGCTTTTTCTTTGTTGCTAACATACTTATTATACTAGCATAAACCGTTAAAAATTGCAAGACCCATGGTTACGTCGCACAATGTTGTGTTAAACTATAAGTGTGGCAACAGAAATAGACAATTTAAAAAGAGAGTTTTTGGAATATCTAGAAATTGAAAAAGGTTCTAGTTTAAAAACTGTTGAAAATTACGAAAGGTATTTAAATAGATTTTTAGAATTTGGAAAAATAACAAAACCAAAAGATATTACAGATTCAGTAGTTCGAGAATTTCGACTTTTTTTAAATCGTCAAGCATCTGGAAACAACAGAGCAACTGGTGAAACTTTAAAAAAGAAAACTCAAAATTATTATTTGATAGGTTTAAGAATTTTTCTAAAATATTTGGCAAAACATAAAATAGAAAGTTTGCCAGCAGAAAGAATAGAGCTTGCAAAAGTTCCAGAGCGTTCACTTGATTTAATAGATCCAGACGAACTGAACCGATTACTAGTAGCGCCGGATGGAAACAGTATCAAATCTCTTAGAGACAGAGCAATACTGTATCTTCTTTTTTCAACTGGACTTCGCGTATCTGAACTTTGCTCTTTGACGAGAGATATAAATTTTTCATCTGGAGAATTTTCAATACGTGGAAAAGGAGGAAAGGTTAGAGTCGTTTTTATTTCTGATGAAGCAAAAAAAACTATCAGCGATTATTTGAAAGAAAGAAAAGATATGGATGATGCTCTTTTTGTAAAAGTTGGAGATGAAAAAAGTAAAAATGAAAAAGAAGGATTGTCTCGTAGGTCGATAGAAAGAATTGTAAAACACTACGCTATAAAAGCTGGGATTTCAAAAAAAGTTACACCGCATGTTATAAGACATTGTTTCGCTACAGACTTACTTTCGAATGGAGCAGACATTCGTTCTGTACAAATAATGCTTGGACATTCAAACATAGCAACAACACAAATATACACACACGTTACAGATAAGCAATTACGTGAAGTACACAAAAAATTTCACAGTAGCAAATAAATTAGTATAATAAAGAAATGCAATATCACGAACATAAAAAATATTTCGAAGTAGCTTACAAAAATGGTGCTGATATCTGGACTCATTTACCTATAGAAGCACGAGGAGAAAAACTAACGGAAAGATTAAAAATGGGATCTTATATTTTAGATATTGGTTCAGGAAGAGGACTTTTTGCAAAACAATTAGCTGATAATGGTTACAAAGTTGTTGGTATAGATTTTGAAAAAAATATAGTTGAAAAAGCAAATTCTCAAATAAAAGATTGGGGACTTTTTGGAAAATTAAAATTTATTGAAGCTGATGTATTAGACATACCACTAACAGATGAAAGTTTTGATGGCATTTGCGATTTTGGTTTACTAGAAAATTTATATCATGAAGATTGGGAACAATATGCAAATGAAATAACAAGAGTTTTAAAACCTGGAGGATTTTATTTGAATGTTTCTTTATCTAGAGAGACTCAAAAATTTTTTGAATTTAATCCCAAAAATTCTCTAAGTGGAGAATTCCAAAAATATGGTGTTCATTATCATTTTTTTGACAAAGAAGAAATGGAAAAAATATTTGCTGGAAAATTAAAAATAATTTCTCAAGAAAACAAACATATCTCACAAAAACCAGCTGATACTATTTTACTTGAAACACTTTTTCAAAAATAAAAGCTGTGAAACATATATGAAAATAATTTCTTGGAACACAAATGGATTACGTGCAACTGCAAAACAAGGCTTCTTTATTCCATTATTTAAACAACAAAATCCTGATATTGTTTGTTTTCAAGAAACAAAAGTTGAACCAGATCAATTAGAAGAATCAGTGAGAAACATTCCAATGTTTCACTCTTACTTCTCATATTCAAAGTTAAAAAAAGGATATAGTGGTGTTGCAATTTATACAAAAGAAAAACCAAGAGAAGTTTTTTATGGAATGGGAATAAAAAAATTTGATGATGAAGGAAGAATGGTTGGAATAAAATGTAAAAATTTTACATTAATAAACTGTTACTTCCCTAATGGTGGTGCAGGTCCAGATCGACTAAAATATAAATTAGAATTTTATGAAAGTTTTTTAAAATTTATTTTAAAACTTCGTAAGAATGGTGAGAATGTTATTTTTTGTGGAGATGTAAATACTTCTCACAAAGAAATAGACTTAGCTCGCCCAAAAGAAAATATAGAGAATACTGGATTCTTACCCATCGAACGTGCTTGGATTGATAAAGTAATAAAAAATAATTTTGTAGATATTTTTAGAAAATTTTATCCAAATAAAATTGGTGCATATACGTACTGGGATCAAAAAACAAGAGCTCGTGATCGTAATGTAGGGTGGCGTTTAGATTATTTTTTTGCTGACAAAAAAATCACAACAAAAATAAAAAACACAGGTATGCTATCAAATTATTATGGATCAGATCATTGTCCTATTTGGATTGAAATTAGTTAACAATATAGAGGGTTCCCTTTTGGGAAAATTATTAGATTAATAAAAAAAATATGATTGAAGGAAATTGGAAAAAACTTCCAGAAGAAATAAAAACTATAAAACCTAAAAAGTTAGAAAAACAAAAAACAGACTATGAGATAGAAGAAGAAATTGAACAGGAGAAAAAAGAAGATTCGGGATGGAAAAAGTTAGATCCAAAAAATTATAAAATTTAAGAGATATTTTTATATTTCTACAACCTCCGATTTTGTATTTTTCCCAAACCACTTTTCTGTTAGATTGGCGACATTTTTTGTCATATCTGTAAATAAAATTTTAGTTGTTCTTTTTTTAGATAATTGTTTTTCGATTTCAGGATGTCGCATAAAATAATTTTTTAATTTTTTAGGAATGAGTTCATCTTGAGAAATAACTTTAACTTTCGATCCAGTGATTTTTCTTATTTCATTTTTGAAAAAAGGATAATGAGTACAACCAAGAGCTATTGCTTCTGGTTTTTTATTTAACAATGGTTTCAAATATTTTACTAAAAATGGTTTCGCCAAAACCTTCTCCCCTTCTTCAGCAAGTGGCACTAAAATAGGTGCAGAGTTTTGAAAAACTTTTGTTATACAAATAGGTGAATTAATTTTCAAATTAACTTTTTTTATTTCTTCTGGAAAAGTATTTGAATCAATTGTGCCATTAGTTCCTAGCACTCCAACACTTTTAAATTTTCCGCACTCTTCAGCAGTTGGAATTAAAACTCCAAGTACTTTTCTATCTGGAAAATTTTTTATTAAATATTCTTGTTGTATTCTACGTAATGCTCTTGCTGAAGCTGTATTGCAAGCAACAATAACAATTGCACAATTTTCTTTTCTAAATAAAAAATCTACAGCTTGTTTTGTAAATTCAAAAACAGTTTCGTAAGAACGATTTCCATACGGAACTCTTTTTGTATCACCTAAATATACATAATCATATTCTGGCATAGATTTTTTAATTGCTCTTGCCAGGATAAGTCCACCTAAACCAGAATCAAAAATTCCTATCTTCATATTTTTTATCTTAACACATTTTTTTTATTTCTTGTTTTGCTTTTTTCTAAAATTTGTGTTATTATTATAATGTTTATAAACATAACTTATAAAACATATGCTCAAGAGAATAGAATGTTTAGTCTCAGCACAAAGAGTTGGTTATAGTTATCTCCTTTGGATTGGCAAGACTGCTATTAGTTTGGGTTTAAAAGGTCTAGCTTTTATAAAAGACGATGGTAGCATACAGATCACTGCTGAAGGAGATGACGAGTCATTGTCTAAATTTATAAAAAGAGTAAAAATTGGACATCCAATTTTTCATATGTTTATCACAATAAATAACTTCTTTGTAAAATGGCATGAGCCAACAAATGAATTTAAGGATTTTTCAATATCAGTTAACAAAGACTGATATTTTTTTAAAATACAGATTGGGGTTGAAAAAATAAAACATCGTGCTATTGTATCACTGGAGAATGGTTATTCTAAAAATTAATGCCTATGAGATAGACATTACAGCAAAAGTTGCCATTGTGAAGATATTCATGATCATCGCAACCGCTTCACTTGCCTGAGCGAAATCAGGTAAAAGTATGCTACCATCATACTGGCTTTTTGTTTCAATTAAAAAGAGGGAGTCCTTCTCATGTCCGGCTCCCTTTTTTATTTATACATTCTTTCTTCTCCAAAACTCTTTAGCCATTGCAATAAATATTGGTACAAGAGTAATCAAGAAAAGAAAACATATCACAGGCATAACATATTTATGAATTGAAGGTAGTTGACTGCCAAAAAAGTACCCAACTGATACAACAACAGTAGGCCAAAGAATTGAACCTAAAGCATTAAATTTTAAAAAAGTTTTCAATTTCATTTTTCCAACACCAGCCAAAATAGGTGCAAAAGTTCTAACAACTGGAACAAAACGAGATAAAACTATTGTCCATTTGCCATATTTATCATAAAAAATTTTTGTTCTGTCTATATTTTTAGGATCAAATAAAAATGATCCTTTTTTTGAAAAAATTTTTTCTCCAGTTTTTTTACCAAATAAATACCCTGCTACTGCACCAAGGTAGGTTGATATATAAAGCCCTATAAGAGATGTGCTATAACTCAACATTCCACCGGATGCAAAAAAACCAACAGAAAAAAGCAAAGTATCACCTGGAAGAAAAAATCCAAAGAAAAAACCAGATTCAAGAAAAATAGTAGAAAAAATCCCAGTATATCCGAGCGTACTTATCAAAACTTCAGGATTTAAAAAATTTATCATAATATTATTTCTTTTCTATCATTTAATCATTACGAACTCCGTGTTTTTTTTGCAATTTACCAATCTCTTCTTGTTCTAATTTGTCCTTTTTGTCTTTCCCTCTTTCCCCTAATGTCCTTAATGAATCGTCTGGCAAAAGATTTAAAGACTTAGATAATTCCGAAAGATGTTCTTCAGAATTTTTAGTCGGATCATCAAGGACTTCTTCCAAAAGAGCATTTAAAATCCAGCCCATTCTTGGCCCAGGCTTTAGTCCAAGATTTTTAATCAAAAAATTTCCATCTATTTTTAATTGACCAACCGAAATCGGATCATGCAAAGCCTCCTCTATCATAACAAAATATTTTCTAAGACGATATGGTGTCTCTTTTTTCTTCATACCAACTCTATCACATTCACGAACATTCATAAGTGCCCAAATATTTTCACTTCCAACTTTTGTAATAATTCTTCGCACAGCAGAAAGAGTTATTTTTTCTGTATCTGAAAAAAACATATGATTGCGTATAAGTTTTTCCACAAGCTCAATTTCTTTTTTTGGAAATTTTAATCTTTCTAAAATTTTTTTTGCCATTCTTGCACCTAATACTTCATGACCATAGAAAGTATATTTCTTTTTGGACAAATCATTACGCTTAGCTGTCGCAAATCTTCTTGCTCTAGGTTTTCCTATATCATGAAAAAGTGCAGCAAGCCTTACTTCTAAAGGCCATTCCTTGTTTGCAGAATGCATTAATGCATAAAGTAAATGATTGAAAACATCATAAATATGCTCACCAGACTGCTCACAATTAATCCCCTCTTCCAGTTCTGGAATAATATATTTTAGCAATCCAAATTTTAACAACATCACAATTCCAGTACTTGGATTTTGAGACATAATTATTTTTGCAAATTCATCTCTTATTCTTTCTCCAGAAATTTTTTTTATCAACTGTGAATTTCTCAAAATACTTTCTGATGTTTCATGTGAAATAGAAAAATCAAGTTGCACAGAAAATCGAATCGCTCTGAGCATTCGCAATGCATCTTCTTGAAATCTGTTATCTGGGTCACCCACTGTCCTTAATACTTTTTTATCAATGTCCTTTAGACCATCGTAAGTGTCCGTTAGAATTCCTTTTCTAAAGGACATTGCATTTACCGTAAAATCACGTCTTTTAAGGTCATCTTCTAAGTTTTCACTAAACTTTACCTCATCTGGATGCCTAAAATCACTATATTTTGTCTCGATTCTATAAGGAGTTACCTCAATTATGTCATATTTATGTGTTTCTTGTGAAACATCACTCTCTTTTGTTTCATGAATAACATTATTCGGCTTTGTATTCTTAAGGACACAAACCCCAACAGTTCCAAAGTTATTTTCATATACCGTTTTCTCAAATAACTTTATTATTTGTTCAGGTTTGGCATTTGTTGTTACATCCCAATCTTTTGGCTTTCTATCCATTAAAAGATCCCTAACACAGCCACCAACTAAATATGCCTCAAAACCAGCATTTTCTAATGTTTCTGTTACATATGAAACGTTTTCTGGTATTTTAGATATTAAATTTTTTTTAGATAGATTCACTTTTTTGTGCGGCCAGGGAGAATCGAACTCCCGTCTCATCCTTGGCAAGGACGTGTTCTACCACTAAACCATGACCGCAATTAATTAACAATTAATAATTTTACTGAAAGATTCTCAGACATTTAAAAAGACAAAATGATCATATTTAAACTGTCTTTAATCTAAAGTTCATTATAATATTTTATTAAATTTATTGCAATTTAAAATAAATATTAAAAATTAAGAGTATTCTCTTAATAAATAAAATAATGTATAATAGTTTTGATGCACCCGTAGTGAAATGGATATCATACCTGCCTTCGAAGCAGTTGTTGGGGGTTCGAATCCCTCCGGGTGCACATACAGAGTAAAATTTTATTTTTTGTCCTTTAAGAAAAAGAAGCATTAATAAATATACACTTTTTAACCAAAACTGTGGATAACTATGTTAACAATGTTTATAAAGGACATCAAAAATTATTGTCTTTTAATCCAAATTTCTTAAAAATATGTTGTTAAATAAGGATATTTTATAAAAGACAGCATTTTTTATCAAATTGTTTCACGTGAAACGGTTTAGAGTATGTTATTCATGAAACTTATTCAAAATGCCAAAAAAATTTACATCTGAAACACAAAAAATAGGCGAAATAGGAGAGAATATAGCAACAAGGTTTCTTATGAAACATGGCTTTTCTATATTAGATAGAAATTACACAAGAAAGTGGGGAGAAATAGATATTATTACTGAGAAGTCTAATAAAATTCATTTCATTGAAGTAAAGAGCGTTTCTCGTGAAACTTTAGACAATATAATTATAAAGAAAAATGAAGAAAATGATTCATACAGACCCGAAGAAAATATGCATCCTTGGAAAATGAAAAGGATGTCAAGAACAATACAAACATATATTTTAAATAAAAAAATACCAGATGAAAAAGAATGGCAAGTTGATTTGCTCGTTGTATATTTAGATATAAAAAATAAAAAAGCAAAAGTAAAAGTGGTGAATGATTTAATCTTGTGATATAATCACAAAAAGTTTTTTCGGGCTGTAGTATACCGGTAGTACACGTGCTTTGGGAGCATGGAGACTGGGTTCGATTCCCAGCAGCCCGACATATAAAGTTAAGTGGGCTTGCTCACTTGGGCTTTATAAAAGCGGGATTAGTTTAATGGTAAAATAACAGTTTTCCAAACTGTGGTTAGGAGTTCGATTCTCCTATCCCGCACATGGTAGCTTTTTTTATTCTTTTTGTAGTGTAATAATCGTAAGTCTAGTCTCTTTTATTGGCATTTTTTTTATAGCCTTAAGAGACGATATTTTAAAAAAATATGTTCATATATTAATTAGTCTAGCAGTTGGAGCTCTTTTAGGAGATGCTTTTATACATCTTATTCCAGAAACTCTACAAGATTTTTCAAATGAAACACTAGCAGGATTATTTATAATAATTGGAATTTTAATTTTTTTTACTCTGGAAAAATTTCTTCATTGGCACCATCACGGAGAAGATAGTGAAAAACCTCATGTTCATCCTGTAGGGAAATTAGTACTCTTCACTGATGGAGTTCATAATTTTATTGATGGCGTTATTATTGGAGCAAGTTTTTTAGTAAGTGTACCAATAGGAATAGCAACTACTTTAACTGTGATTTTGCATGAAATACCTCAAGAAGTAGGGGATTTTGCTGTATTAATACATTCTGGATACACAAAAAAGAGGGCATTGTGGCTTAATTTTGCATCTGCTTTAATGGCTGTTTTAGGAACTTTATTTATATTTGGTTTTGGTAAAATAGCACAAAATTCTGTTATTTGGTTTTTGCCAATTGCAGCAGGAGGATTTATATATATTGCTGTAGCAGATTTGATACCAGAATTACAAAAAACAAAACAAATAAAATACTCGATTATACAAATAATATCTGTGATAGCAGGAGTTGCATTGATTGCTCTATTAGGTTTTTTTGAATAACAAATATAAACAAATAAAAAAATCCCATTACGGGATTTTTTAGTTTGATTTTTTATTTTTATCTTGATGACCAGGACATTGGTGTCGCACCTCCAGGATTTTTTGCTCCATGAACTTCAAAGTGTATATGAGGACCTGTTGAATGACCAGTTGATCCAACATATCCTATTACTTGACCTTGAGAAACTTTTGAACCCATAGTTGTACCAAGTCTAGACATATGTGCATACAATGTCTGTGTTCCATTTGAATGTTGAATAATTACCATGTTTCCATAACCACCATTGTATCCATTACGTGCAAATATAACTTTTCCTGAAGCAGAAGCAAGTATCTTTGTGCCAGTTGGTGCTGCTAAGTCAATACCATTTTTACCATGCAAGCCCTGACTTCTTCTTGAATAACCTGGAACAGGGTTAATAAAGTATCCGGCAACATTTTTAGTCGGTGTTTTTGTATAACTAGATTTTGTTTTTGGTTTTGAACTTGAGCTTGAAGAGGTTGGTGTGCTCATTTCAGCATCAGGAATAATAAGTTCATTTCCAACTACTAATTGAGCATCTATAGAAATATCATTAAAGCCAGTTATATCAGAAACTTCTACTTGATATTTTGCAGCAATCTTTTTTAGAGTATCTCCTTTTGCAATAACATGTTTTACTCCATCTATAGGAAGAATAATCAAAACGTCACCTTCAGACAATTTATCACCCTTTTTCATATTATTTGCCCAAAGTATTGTATTTGCTGAGACTTTAAACATATCGGCTATTTGTCCAATAGAATCACCTTTTCTAACAACATAAACACTTATTTCATCAAAAGATGCTTCTTCTTCTGTGCCGTCTGATACACCAGTAGGACTTGTATTTGGAACAAGAGCATTATCAGATACTATATTTATATTAGTTGTATCAGTAGTTGAAGTGCTTTTTATATTGCTTTTTTCCTCTAAAACAGCCATTGAAGAAACACTTGCTTGCAGTAAATCCATGCTTTGAGAATTAATATTTGGGTCTATTTCTTGAGTATTTGTTGGGGTACTTGAACCAAATAGGCTAGCAAGTAAGTTAGCATTTGTATTCTTTGTAGGCACAAACAAACCACCCGCTAACAGGGAAAAGGTTAATAATGAGCTGAATATTTTATGTTGAGATTTAATAAAACAAACTAAATTATCGCAAGAATTCCTTTTCTACCCTTGGAAAATAAGGATAAAACACAAGACGACCAAAATGTACTACAAACAAAAGGTTCTTACGAAGGTTACAATCTTTTCGGCTTTCGGTCACAACTTACCCTACCTCTATTCAGTATATACACATAGTATCATACGAGGACGTTCAGTC
Organism: Minisyncoccota bacterium; assembly: GCA_035353995.1. GTDB lineage: Bacteria > Patescibacteriota > Minisyncoccia > Phycocordibacterales > UBA9973 > UBA9973. Next base: position 73,932 of record DAOQAL010000001.1, read on the forward strand.
AACCAATAGGTGGAAAACTTTGTTAATTGACACTTGATACTAAATATTTCCTAATATATATTTTAGTGGGGGAAAAAAATAAAAAATATCATAAAACAAAACCACCACAAAACAAAACCACTTAGAAGTATTTTTATGTTAAGATTAACCGATGGAAGAACACTTAAAAGGACTAAATAGTGCCCAAAGAGAAGCGGCAATCCACAAAAATGGACCTCTTCTTATTGTAGCTGGAGCTGGAGCCGGAAAAACAAAGACAATAACACATAGAATAGTGAATTTAATAAAAGAGGGCATTATGCCAGAAAAAATATTAGCTGTAACATTTACAAATAAAGCAGCAAAGGAAATGAAAGAAAGGGTTATTAAAGAAATAGAAAAAAATGCAAAAGAACAAAGTACTAGCCCATTTATATCAACATTCCACTCTTTAGGAGTCTATATAATAAAAGAAAATGCACAAATGTTAGGTCTTACGAAGCATTTTACTATTTTGGACGAAAACGATACTACTAGTTTAATAAAAGAGAGCATAAAAGAACTTGGTTTTGACCCAAAACAATACGATCCACGAAAAATAAAAAATATTATCAGCAGAGAAAAAGGAAAATTTACTAGATTACCTGAATATCAAGAAAAGGAAAATAATTCTTTTGGAAGAATTGTTGGACAAGTTTGGAGTCTTTATGAAAAGAAAAAAACAAAAGAGAATTCGCTTGATTTTGATGATTTACTTTTAAAAGCTGTAAAACTTTTAAAAGAAAATGAAGAAATAAAAAAGATTTACCAAAATAAATGGGAATATATTCATATTGATGAATATCAAGATACAAATGAAGTGCAATATTTAATGTCACGTCTTCTTTCAGAAAAAAATAAAAATATTTGTGTAGTTGGGGATGCTGATCAAAATATTTATTCTTGGCGTGGAGCAAATTTAAAAAATATTTTAAGTTTTGAAAAAGATTATCCTAATGCAAAAATAGTTCTACTTGAAGAAAATTATCGTTCTACTCAAAATATTCTAGAAGCTGCAAACGAGATAATTAAAAAAAATATTTATCGCCCAGAAAAAAACTTATTTACAAAAAATGAAGCTGGAGAAAAAATTTCTCTTTATGAAGCTATTGATGAAACAGACGAAGCAGAATTTGTAGCAACAAAAGTTTTAGAAATTCTAGATCAAGTAGGAAACTTTCCTAATAAACCTGAAAAAGATTTTCCAGATATTGCAATTTTATATCGCGCAAATTTCCAATCTAGAGCATTAGAAGAAGCAATGTTGCGATATACCATTCCATATCAAGTTCTTGGCATAAAATTTTTTGAAAGAAAAGAAATAAAAGATACTCTTGCATATCTTCGAGCTGCTCTTAACCCAGAGAGCTTGTCAGACATAAAAAGAATAATAAATTTTCCTACAAGAGGAATTGGAAAAGTAACTTTGTTAAAAATTTTCGCCGGACAAAAAGATAATTTGCCAGTAAAAATGAAAATCAAAATAGATAATTTTTATAAAACACTAGAAGAAATAGGAGAAAAAATAAAAAAAGAAAAAGCATCGGATATAATAAAATTTGTTGTAAAAAAATCAGGCATTGAAATGGAATTACAAAATGGAACTGCTGAAGACCTAGAAAGACTTGAAAATATAAAGGAATTAGCTACATTAGCAATTAAATATGATGGATTAGAAAATGGTGAAGGTATTGAAAAACTTTTAGAAGACGCATCACTATCATCAGACCAAGATAGCTTGATGATTACAGAAAATAAAAAAGAAAACAAATCTGCAATAAAATTAATGACAGTACATGCATCGAAAGGATTAGAATTTGAGTATGTATTTATTACTGGTTTAGAAGATGGGCTTTTTCCACACCAAAAAGAAAATAATAGCGAAGCAGAAGACAGAGAAGAAGAACGCAGGCTTTTCTATGTTGCACTTACTCGTGCAAAGAAAAAATTATTTTTATCTTTCGCAAACTATCGTACAATTTTTGGCTCACGACAAATAAATGCTCCATCTGAATTTATAAACGACATACCAAAAGATTTAATAGAAAAGGGGGACGAGGACCCAAGAATAAAAACAATTTATATATGATACATAAAGCAAAAAAATCTTTGGGACAAAATTTTTTAAAGTCTGAAACAATTTTAAAAAAGGTTGTTGAGACGGGAGAAATATCTGAAAATGATATCGTTTTAGAAATTGGACCTGGTAAAGGAACTTTGACAAAAAAACTTTTGGAAAAAGCAAAAATCGTTATTGCAATAGAAAAAGATCGTGAACTTTTTTCTTTCTTGCAAGAAAAATTTAAAAGCGAAATCTCTGAAAAGAAATTAATTCTTATCGAGGACGACATTTTAAAATTTGAAGCAGATAAAATTTTTTCAGATTCATCACAAAAATTTTGTAATCCATTAAACTACAAAATTATTGCAAATATTCCATACAATATTACTGGAGCAATTTTAAAAAAATTTTTGGAAAATAAAAATCAACCAAGCATGATGGTACTAATGGTACAGCATGAAGTAGCGAGAAGAATCGTCGCAAACGATGGGAAAGAAAGTATTCTTTCTATCTCTGTCAAAGCCTATGGCACACCAAAACTTATTACAAAAGTTCCAGCACGGTATTTTTCTCCAGCACCAAAAGTTGATTCAGCAATAATATTAATAAAAAATATTTCAAAAAACTTTTTTACAAAAAATAAGATAGGAGAAGAAAGATTTTGGGAATTAGTTCGTACTGGTTTTGCTCATAAAAGAAAAAAACTTTCATCAAATTTGAAAAAAAATTCTAAAATAGACTTAGAAAAACTAGGTAATAAAAGAGCCGAAAACTTATCACTAGAAGATTGGAAAAATTTAATTAATTCTAAAAACTTTAATTAGTACCAAACATACCAATAGTACCTTTAGTAATAGGAAGCTCTGTACAAGGATCTCCAGTTATTAAACATTCACCACCTTGTGAATATTTACCAAGAATTACAGATCCTCCAGGAATCCCTGTCCCTGCTCTCTTCTCTGAGGCAGAAGAATAGAGATATGTTCCACTATAATCTGACGGACCAGTAACAGTTACTTGATAGCCATCACTACAAGTACAAGACTGAGTTGATACTATCCTACCGCCAAACATAGAAAGTTCAGCACTTGTAGCAAAAACAATAGAAAAAGTAAATATTACTGTAAAAATTAAAATTACTACTAAAAAAATTCCCAAAATTTTATTTTTAAAAATACTTTCCATAAAAATATTATAGCATAAAAAATAAATCAATGATAGAATACTAATATTATGCACCTTGATGATAATTACAAAAAATATCTACCGAGTAAAAAGTTTGCTTATTCAATAGCTTCACTGCTTGCATGTGGTTTAATTGTTTTTTTAATTGCAAATTTACTTTCAAGTAAAAATAGTTTTTTCTCTTCTAAAAAAGAAACCAAAATAAGTTTAGAAAACATGACAACAAATGAATTAATAACTCTTGATTCAGATGGAGACAGTATTCCAGATTGGGAAGAAGCATTATGGGGAACAGATCCAAAAAATAAAAAAACATTTGATAATATTAATGACTCAGAATATATAGAAAATAAAAAAATAGAAAATGGTATAAAACCATCCGAAGATGATGGAACTTTAACAGAAACTGATAAATTTGCTAGAGAATTTTTTGCTACTTATATGGCAATGAAAACAACTGGACAGATAGATGATAAGGCTATTACTGAATTCTCAACAGCATTAGGGCAAAATATAGCTGAAAATTCTGTTATCGATGAATATTCAAAAGAAAATATACAAATTACAAAAAGTGATACAGCAGAAGACCAAAAAAGCTATTATATTAAAGCTGGAAGCCTATTTGAACAATATAAAGAAAAAGGAATAGGAGGTGAACTTCAAATAACTGCAGCTATAGCAAACTCTAGAGAATCTAGTGATATAGAAAAATCGGAAAATTATCTATTAGAAATTTCTAATGCATATCAAGAATTTGCAAAAAAATTGGTTAATGTACCAGTGCCAGAAAGTTTGACTGATTATCATCTTCAAATAATTAATAATGCAAACAATACAGGAATTTCTATTATTAATATGGCAAAAATTATTTCAGATCCAATTGTTGGAGTCTCTGGACTTTCTCAATATCAAAAATATAGTAATTCATTAGTAGAATCTGTGGAAAGTTTAGAGAGTTTTTTATCAAAAAATGGTATAATACCCGAGTAGTATATATATGAGAAAAACTTTTTCCAAAATAGTTTGCTCGATTGTAATGATAAGTATTATCATGATGTCTTTTGCGGGCATTGAACCAAAAAAAGCTAAAGCTGAATCTATTGAAAATTATATTTCAAAATTATCTCCTATGATTGCTGAACTTCCAGGATGTTCGGATAAAATTTCTGGTTCTATATCTGGTCTTTTTTCAAAAGTAAAAGATATGGTAAATGGTAAAGAAAAAAACGATAAAACCGAACAAAGTGTTGAAGACCAAGTTAAATTTAACGCAGGTGATTATGTTCCTGTTGTTGATGAAGAGAGTGTAGAAATGCTTAAAGACGTTAAAAAAACAACAGAAAGTACAGAAAAAAAGGTTTCTAGTTTGGAGACTAATAATACCTGTTTAAATGCAATAGGGAAAGCGGTAGCAAAAATTTTAGTTCAAGATATAACAGAAAGTGTTGTTAATTGGATCCAAACTGGAGATTTTGGTGATCCATTGTTTATTCAAAATCCAAGTCAATATTTTGAAGATATAGCAAAAAATGAAATATTGGGTTTTGGTCAGGAGATAAGTGACCCAACACTATATCCTTTTGGAAAAGCATTTATGCAAATTAAGGCAAATTCTTTTAAAAACAAATTCGCAAATAATGCAAAATATAGTTTAAATACATTAATGGAAGATAGATATCCAGGGTTTACTTCAGAAAATTTTTATGCCGATTTTTCACAAGGAGGATGGGGAGCCTGGAATGCAATGGTTCAAAATCCTGCTAATAACCCATTGGGTTTCGCTTTAATGGCTTCGGAAGAACTAGAAAAGAGAATTGAAGAAAAAACAAGTTTAGCAAAAGATTCTCTTCAGCAATCAGGTGGGTATTTAGGAGTTGAAAGATGCGCTAACCCAGAAGGAGTTTCAAAAGAAGAAGATGATAATTATAGAAATGGGGTAGAAGGAGCTCGTAAGTGTAAGAGCTGGGAGACTGTTACACCAGGAAGATTAATTGGGGATGAATTAACAAATACATTCATGAAAAAAGATAATGCTTTAATGGATGTAGAAACGTTAAACGATGCTGTTGCTGCAATACTAGATGCAGTTTTGGATAAATTTGTAAGTTCTTTCCAAGAAGAAGGATTGGCAGATCTAAATATTGATAGTTATTACGAAACATATGACTTTGAAGGATTTGGCAGTTCTCAAAGTGACCAAGATTATACAGATGCACAAATAAATGCAAGCACATGGCTTAAACAACATCCAGATTTTGATATAAGAACAGATTTAAACCAAGCTTTAATAGACGAGCAAAGAATATATTCTGATAAATTAGAAACTCAAAATAAAGAATTATATTCTACAGTAGAAAAATCTACTGAAAATCCACTAGGAAATTATGGATTGGTTCCAACAATTTACCAATTAGACTATTGTATACCGGGCCCTCATACTGGCTGGAAGGAGGATACACAAGCAAGTCTTGAAACGATACAAGAAGAAATGGCAAATAAAAAATTTATAGATTACGAAGATGAATCATGGTTTGAAATTCTTAACTTAATTACACTTGGAGGTGCAAGTATGGTAGCAGGGTATATTAATGATTATGCTTTTAAATGCGATGGCAGTACAGGCAGACAAGCAGCTCTTACATATATGAATCAATTTAATATTATGACTACTGGTGGAGACAAATACTGGATTAAAAACAAGCAAAGTTCAAATCTTCCATTCTGTACTGTAAATGGTTTTATATCAGCAACTGACAAGGTTGAATCTGATTATGAAAAATTAGTAGATACTTTTTATGCTACAAAATTTTTGCCTAGTGTAAGTAGTGAAGCTGAAACTTTATTTGAAAAAATTTCTGGTTATCATCAAATAATGGAAGATAATAAATATACAATAGATACCTTAGCTGGGACGATAAGAAGATTAGAACAAATAAAAAAAGAAGTTGATGATATAAATAGCAAACTTGCTTCTGGAGAAATGGACCAAGACACATATAATGAAAATCTAAAAGTCTGGAAGGGCACTTTTGCAAGACTATCTTCTGGATTATATTCTGGGGACGATATAGCTAAAGCCGATAATGCAACAAAAGAAATAATAGATGAAAAAGATCATGTATATAACGACTTAATAAAGAGTGCAACTGGTTGCGAGCAAGAGGTAAAACAAAATTTTCCTTCAGCTTATTCTTGGGAAATTTATTCTTCTTATAGACCAGATTATACAAAACCACACTTGTATGACTATCCAGACAGATTAGCCTCAGCTGGTGTTCCTATATCTAAAACAACAAAAGAAAAATCATTCGCACCGAATGTTGTAATTATGGATAGCGCAAGCACTACGTGCCCTACTAGCTATGCTATTGGCTGTATAGATATTACTGGTTTTGTGCAAACAAAAGATCCACATAAGGCTGAGAATGCAGGATATTATTGGGAACAAGCATTAGGAATATATTAAAATGAAAAAAACAAATCAAAAAATAAAAAAAATTATTTATAAATATTTAATCTTGTGTTTAGTTTTTGTTTTTGCTTTTTCTATTGCAGAAAACTCTTTTGCTTATCCAACAGTTAATATAACTGCAAACCCTGATTCAGTTGTATATGAAGGAATATCAACTGTCACTTGGTCATCATCAGAAACTGATTATTGCATTTGGAGTGATGGCACAACAGCTAAAACTTCTGGTTCTTTTGTTACAGGTCCACTTAAATTTAATAATAATTATTATTCTCTTACATGTAAAAAAGGAAATTCATGTGTTGCATATTCTCCTGATAAAATTTTATATACATCTAAAAATGGCACAAGCTTGGGATTGGCAAAGAATTTTTGTTATTCAAAAACAACAGATGGAAAAGAAACATGCGAGTCAGCACAAGCAAGTTATGGATCGGATTTGGTAGAGAATGTTTGTTATTGGGGCAATACAGAAGCATCCAATTCAGTAATAATAACAACAAGTCCAAAACAAACATCTGGTGGATCTATAACCAATACTTTAACAGGTGGTGCATCTGGTATAGAGGATACAAAAGCAACATTAAGTGGATCTTTAAATCCTGGAGGTAATACATCTATCTCTGGGTATTTTAGATATTCTGCTGTAACACCACAAGACATAACACCTGTCTTTTGTAATGATATATACGGTTCAAATATGAGATCAACAAAAGAAATAAATTTAAACGGAGCAGATAGTTCAACAACTTTTACAACCACTATTTCTGGTTTGGAAGAAAATACAACATACTACTACTGTGCTGTTGGTTCTGGCTATAATGAAATAACATATGGTGGAGTAAGATCATTCACAACAGGACTTTCTTCTTCATCATTCTCAGTAACAACAAATGATGCACTAGTCGTAAATGATACATCTGCATATTTAAACGGATATTACAATACGGTTGTTTCTGCAAATACATATTTTGAGTACAGAAAAAAGTTTCAGGCAGTCCCTAATACATCAAATGCTTCTATTTCTAAAAACACTTCGTCAAGATTCTTAGGATATGTTAAAAATACTTTTAATAAATTATTACAAACAGATAAAGTGCTAGCTTCAACAAGTGACACTAAATTTTCGGACTGGATAAGAGTTGGAGACCAAAGTCACAACAGAAGCACTTATGGGAAAATGAGCACATTAGTAAGCGGACTTTCTCCAAGCTCAACTTATCAATTTAGAGCTGTAATAGAAACAAGCAGTTCATCATCTACTTCCCAAATAAAATATGGAAATCTTTTATCTTTCACAACAGCGAGCTCAGATACAACAACACCTGGCGATGTTCCTGGAGGAGAAGAATATAATGACCCATGTGCATCAATAGCAGACAGTGTTGATATAAATTGTAATGGTACAGGAGGAGATGAAGAAAATGGGAAAATAACAGGATCTGGTATTGATCTTACTGTTGGTACAGTGACCCCAACAAATGTAACAAAAAATACATTAACTCCATTTTATGCTTACGTAAAAAATCAAGGAGGGACATCAACTGGAAAAAATTTCTATGGTTTTTTCCAAATTTCAACTTACGATAGAACACCAGCTGACACAGGAAGTAATAATAATATTAAAAATAAAAATCAAACAACACCAGCAAATTCTGCAGGAACACCAGTAAGTAAAATAGAAAAATTGTTAACAATAAATAAAGCATTTGCCACATCAGGCAATTCCAATCCTGCAAATAATGCAACAGCAGTCAGCACGACTGTTACAGATGGTTCTCTAATAAATCTTCCAGCTGTTTCTATATCTACCTTGGGAGCAAAAAAATCAGTAAAAATATCAAGCTCATATGCTTTTGGTTCTTCTGGTACATATTATATGAGAGCTTGTGCTGATAAAAAAGACAATAAGGATATAGGATTGATAAAAGAATCGTATGAAAATAATAATTGTGGATCTTGGACAAAAATTATTGTTAAATCAGGTGGTGGAGGAAATAATAATAGTAATGACGATACAGGCAGTCTTAGTCTTGGACAAATTGCTACACCTCCATCTGACGCAATCGTACGATACCATGAAGGAATTGAGCATGTATTTGCAAGACAAATAATTAATAATATAGAAATGGCAGAAGCTTATGGATATAAAGAAGGAGATAGTTTAGAAAAATTTGCCTGGAATTTTGCGGACTTACTTGCAAAAGATTTTGGTTATGTAGCACAAAATAGAAAAGAGATAAGGGTAAGTTTGCCAGATATTGCAGCATACCAGTTAAGAATGGAAGCAAGCGGACTAACAGTATATGAATACTTTGATTCAAAAATTGTAAATATTCAAACGACAACAATGTCGTTGCGAGGTATTTATGATTATGAATATTATTTCAATAAAAGATAGATTTGAGATCGGTTTTAAAATTGAAGAATGGAAATAATTAGAAAAAATAATTTAATAAAGAAAATATTAATACCATTTATTGCTTTGGCTATTTTCTTGATGCCTATTAGCCCAAGTTTGAAAATCAATAATGGACATCTGGCAACAAAAATTACTGTAAATAGAGCTTATGCTGAGAGTATAGAAACTGCCACAAAAGAAATAGGAGAGACGAGTGCAAGTTTTAAAATAATTCTTTTAAACACAATAAATTTATCGGTATATAATACCCCATATAATGTAATAATAACTCTTTATCAGGGGAAAAGTGACGGAACAACTGAAAAAAATTATATAGAGACACAAAATTTTCCTTTTGAAGTTAACACTGAAAGACAAGAATTTGACGCAGTGTTTAAAAAACTAAACCCTGGTACTAGTTACTATTTTACAGCTACAGTATATCATACTATATCGGGTGACTCATCAATAAAAATTAGAGATTTTGATACCACGGGGAATGGAGGTAGTGGCTTAAGCACTCAAAAAGATGCCTCCGAACTTGTAAATATTGATAATCAAGAATTGAACTTGGAATGTACTATTTGGGATGGCTGGGAAGGCATAGGAGGTTGCATAGCTAATTTATTTTATATGGTTTGGCAAGTTTCTGAATGGATTGCTAATTTAGCAGGTGGTTTTCTTGATTTTTTTGTTTACTATTCAACAAATAGCAGTTCTTACGTTAGTGGTTTTATAACAGAGGGCTGGGGAGCAATACGAGATATTGCTAATATTTTCTTTATTGTTGCTTTATTGTATGTTGCTATAAAAACAATATTAAGTTTAGGGGGGCAAGACACAAAAAAATTGATTGGATATATCGTTATTATGGCATTACTTATTAATTTCAGTTTATTTTTCACACGAGTAATTGTTGATGGATCAAATATTCTGGCGAAGGTATTTTACAACAATATAACACCAAAGAATAAAGACGGAAAAGTAATAACAGGAGATGAAGGAGAAAAATCTATTACAGTTGGATTAGTTGATAAATTTAATCCAGCAAGTCTTGTAACAAATTCGGTTTATCAAAGTGAAGGTATGACTCTAGGAAAGTTTATTTTTATAGTTCTCTTACTTACAGCAATTACTCTTTCTATGGCATATATGTTCTTTACGGTTGCAATTGTTTTTGTAAGCAGAACTGTAATGCTGTGGATTTCTATGATTTTTTCTCCGATTGCTTTTGCATCATACACCTTGCCTTTTAACATACCCGGAATGGGTCATAAGGATTGGTGGGATCAACTATTAAAAAATGCATTCCTAGCTCCAATTTTTGTATTTTTCTTATATATAATAGTGATGTTTACCAATTTCTTAAAAGAAATTACTTATGATCCAACCAATGATTCTTTTTTGGGAAGTTTAATGCATATAGTAATTCCTTTTATAATTCTCTTTATGTTGCTGATGAAGGCCAAAGAGATGGCAGTAAAATTATCTGGAGAAATGGGTAAGGCAATTACAAAAGGAGCCACTATGTTAGGAGGTGTTGCATTAGGCGCAGCTGCTGGCAGTGCAGCTTTTGCAATGCGTGGCACTTTGGGAAGAGTCGGAAATGCTCTTGGTAATGCGGAGTGGACTAAAAAAACTGGCAAATTTGGAAGAGGTATGCAAAACATTGGACACTCATTAGGTAAAGGAAGTTTTGATGTAAGAGGAATAAAGGTTGCTGGAAAGAGCTTGGCAAGCACTGGTATTCCAGTTGGAACAACAAGTGGGACTGGAGGGTATGAAAAGATACGTGCCGACAAGATAGAAAAGAGACAAAAGAGAGCAAAAGAACTTGAGGTTGGAGAAAATAGCGGAATGAAACAAGAACTAAACAAAACCGAAGCAGACCTACAGGGTCTCTTGGTCACGAACGCAAAAGAAATCGAAGATATCGACAAATTAATTGACAAGAAGAAACAAGAAGCCGCTGATGCAGAGAGGAAAATGAAAGGTCTTCCACCTGGACAGGAACACGAAGATGCTCAAGCAGCCTTAAGAGCAGCAAACGATGAGGTACAAAATGCTAAAGACAGAAAAAAGAACTTCCGAGAAGGAAGAGCTCATACGGATCTCGATGGCACAGTACATGACTACGAGACATCAGCAGTCTTAAAAGACAAGAATGGAAATACTATACATAAAAAAGACGCAAATGGGAACATAGAGTTGGACGCAAACGGAAGACCAATAGCTATGGGTATTGATGTGCTGGAAAAGCAACAAAAGACACAAGCACAGGGCATCAAGACCGAAAACGTAATAAGGAGAACCAAATATGCTAAGGCTAAAGGACACTGGTATAATGGTAAAGGAAGTAGAGAAGCAGCTCATAAGATAATAATGGAGACAAAATTAGATAGTGGTACTAAAACATAAATATGACCGAGAAATTAAAACAGACAATTAAAGAACAAATGGTAATTATGCCTAAGGAATCACAAGAAGTGGTAAATAATTTTGATTGGGTAAAAATTTCCGAGGAAATTGGCAAAAAATATCTATTAAGTGAAGAAGAAATTAATATTTTACAAGCGGAGATAGCAACAGTACTGGTATGTGCCGAAGATCAAGATTATCTTACTCAAGATATAGAAAACGAGGTTGGTACAAGCAAGACTGAAGCAGAAAAAATAGCAAGTGAAGTTTTAGAAAAAATTTTTAAGCCACTAATTGAGAATTTATCTAAAAAAATAAAATTGGAATTAAAAGATCGTCCGATTAATTGGCAACAAAATTTAGATTTTATTCTTTCGGGGGGAGACTATACTGCTTTTATAAGAAAACCAATAAAAGAAGAAGACAATGTTGCTCCACAAGGAAATACTTTTTCAAACTATTCTGATTTAGATGATTTAAAAAGTAAATTTACAATATAGTGTATAATAAAATTATATGGATAAACCGATAGATTTATTACAAATAAAAATAGAGAGAGCTAAAGAGTCTTTACCAAAAGAAACATTAAAGGCTATTAATTCTGTCGACTGGAGGGCTTTCATTCTTGCCCTACGAGAAAAAAAGGGGTACAGCTTTGAACAATTAGAGGATTTAGAGATTGAAACAGAACTTTTACTTTGTGGTCTTTTATCAATTGAAAATTATCCAAAAGAAATAGAGGAAAGATTAAAAATTCCAAAACCACAAGTTGATTTATTAATTAATGAAATGAATGAATCAGTATTTAAAAAAATTAGAGAAGAATTAATAAAAAATACAGAAAAAGAAGAATTGTTTGTTAGAAAAGAAGAAAAAATAGAACAAAAACAAGTAATACAAACAGGAATAGATCCAACAATAAATAAAAGCGAGTCGAATATACTAAATAAAGCGGGAATAAGTATAATTGAAAGAGCAGAAGAGATTGCCCCACCTTCTAATACAGAAGTAAAAAAGGAAAACCCAATCGAAAAGCCAGTAGAAAAGCCAGTGGAATCAATTCCGTCTCAAAAATTGGCTGGTTCATTTCAAATTCCAATGACAAAAACTGAATATTCATTAAACAATAAACAGAATGTACAAAAAAATTTAACAGCAGAAAAAGAACAAACAGAAAAAATAAAACTTTCTAAAATAGATCCATACAGATTAGACCCAAATGCTGAATAAAAAAGGAAAGATAAAATAAAAATCAAAAAAATGCAATTTAAGGTACCACAATTTTTAGATATAGAAGATAAAATTTTTGGACCATTTACTTTCAGCCAATTTGTATATTTGGCTGGTGGAGCAGGGTTATGTTTTGTGCTATATAAATTATTAGGTTTTTTACTTGGTTTTATTCCAATACTAGCAGTTGCAGCATTTGCAGTAGCATTAACTTTTTACAAACCAAATGGCAAACCTTTCATAAATACAATAGAAGCTGGACTAAAATACATGACACAAAATAAATTATATATATGGAAAAGAAGAAAACAAAAAATCACTACAACAAATACAACAGAAACACAAAAGAAAGATGATATCATAAACAATAGAAATACAAGATTAACAAATAGTAAGTTACAAGATTTAGCATGGAGTCTCGATGTATTAGATTCCAAAAAAGAAGATAAATAAAATGGCATTAAAAGCAAAAGCAACTCAAGACTTTGTTCCGATAAAAGAGGTTCGAGATGGAATCATCATTTTAAAAGATGGTGGGTTGAGAGCTATCATATTAGCGAACTCTGTAAACCTTTCACTAAAATCAGCAGAAGAACAAAGAGCAACAATTATGCAATTTCAAAATTTTTTAAATACACTCGATTTTCCAATACAAATTTCTGTTCAATCAAGAAGACTTGATATAAGACCTTATCTTTTATTGTTGGAAAATAGAATAAAAGTCCAAAATGAACCATTGTTAAAATTACAAACAAAAGAATATATGGGGTTTATAAAAGATTTTACCGATTCTGTAAATATTATGACAAAAACATTTTTTATAGTAGTACCATATACACAAACTACAATAAGGGCTGATTCTGGTATATTTAAAGGATTATTCCAAACAAAAAATAAAGAAATGATAAAAAAAGAAGCCGAAATTGATTTCGAAGAAAAAAGATCACAATTGGAACAAAGAGTCAGTGTTATAGAGCAAGGTCTTTCACGTTGTGGCGTTAAGGCAGTACAATTAGAAACAGATCAAGTTGTAGAAGCATTTTATAAAGTATTTAATCCAGGAGAACTTGAGGGAAAAATAGAAATTTAGAAGATTATGTCAATATTTGATTCATTTTTTAATACAAAAAAGAAAAGCAATGAAAACCAAACACAAGTTGGAGCAAATCCTTCTGTTTTGGCAGTACTGCCAGAAGAAATATATGAGTCTGCAAAACTTGAATTGCAAGATGTCATTGCGCCTTCAGCATTAAGGATTGAGCCAAAATCAATTAACTTAGGAGATAAAATAGCAAGAACATTTTTCATAATTTCTTTTCCAAGATTTTTATCTGATAACTGGTTTTCACCAATAATAAACCTAGATAAGGTTTTTGATGTTTCTATTTTTGTTCACCCAATAGATACATCTTTAGCATTAAGACAATTTCAGAAAAAAGTAGCTGAAGTACAAAGTCAAATAAGTGTCAGAGAAGCAAAAGGGATGGTTAGAGATCCAATGTTAGACACAGCACATGAAGACTTAGAAAGTCTAAGAAATAATTTGATACAAGCACAAGAAAAAATGTTTGATGTTGGTATATATATAACAATATATGCAGATAATGAACTAGAACTTTTTAAAATAGAAAATGAAATAAAATCTATACTTGAATCAAAATTAATTTATATAAAACCAGCTCTTTTCCAACAAAATGAAGGATTTAAGAGCGTTATACCAACAGGAACTGATCTTTTAGGCATACATCAAAAACTAAATTCTGAGCCTCTTTCTAGTATTTTTCCTTTCATATCTTTCGACCTTACTTCCACTAAAGGAATTTTATATGGTGTTAACAGACACAATTCAAGTTTAGTAATATTTGATAGATTTTCATTGGAAAATTACAACTCTGTAACTTTTGCAAAATCTGGTTCTGGAAAATCTTATGCAACAAAATTAGAAATATTAAGATCATTGATGTTTGATGTAGATGTAATAGTTATAGACCCTGAAAGGGAATATGAATACTTAACTGAAGTAGTAGGTGGAAGATATTTTAATATTTCTCTTTCATCTGATCACCACATAAACCCTTTTGATCTTCCAATACCAAGAGAAGATGAGACAGCAGAGGACGTTCTACGTTCAAATATAATAAACTTAGTTGGATTATTCAGACTAATGCTTGGAGGATTAACACCAGAAGAAGATTCTCTTGTTGATAGAGCAATTTCAGAAACATATGCAATGAAAGATATAACCCCAGATTCTGATTTTTCTAATATTGAACCACCTCTTCTTTCAGATTTTGAAATGATTCTTGCTGGTATGGATGGAAGTGAGTCTGTAATGCAAAGATTGGTAAAATATACAAAAGGATCTTGGTCCACATTCTTAAATAAACCATCAAATGTTGATATTAATAAAAAATTCGTAGTATTTTCTGTCCGTGATATGGAAGATGAATTAAAACCAGTAGCTATGTATATAGTAATGCACTATATTTGGACAGCAGTAAGAAAAAATTTGAAGAAACGATTACTTGTAGTTGATGAGGCTTGGTGGATGATGAAATCTGAAGATACTGCTTCTTTCTTGTATTCTATGGCAAAAAGAGGAAGAAAATACTATCTTGGACTTTCAACTATAACACAAGATGCTGCCGACTTTATGAAGTCTACTTATGGTGTACCAATAATAACTAACTCCTCAATACAAATACTTTTAAAACAGTCACCAACAACCATAGATGTGTTGCAAAAAACATTTAACCTTACAGATGAAGAAAAATACTTACTTTTGGAATCAGGAGTAGGGGAAGGTATATTCTTTGCGGGAATGAAACACGTTGCAATAAAAATAATAGCTTCTTACACAGAAGATCAGATTATAACATCAGACCCGTCACAAATATTGTCGATTAAAAAAGAAAAGGAAGAAATTGAGAAAACAAATGAATAGTTTTCAACCTGGCATCTATTACAAAATAAATGATATAATAAAAGTATGTTTAAAAAGGGTTTAATTATATTTTTTACGTTAATTTGTTTATTTTTTGGATCACAAGTTAATGCACAAGTAAAAAGTGGTAATATCGTACTTAGTATAAGTCCCCAATACCCTAAAGCTGGAGAAGAAGTTCAAGCTTCTGTTTCAACATATTCGACAGATTTAAATAATTCTAGAATTTCTTGGATAGTTAATGGAACAACAAAACTTGAAGGAGTTGGTAAAAAAACTTTTTCTTTTAGAATGGAAAATTCTGATTTTCAAACAGTTCTTGAAGTAAAAATTGAAACGCTTGATGGTTCTACAATAAATAAACAAATTACGATATCATCAACTAATGTTGATATGCTTTGGGAAGCGTATAACACATATACTCCTCCGTTTTATAAGGGAAAAACGTTGGCCACAACAGAAGGAATGATAAAAGTTGTGGCTTTTCCTAATACAACTAATTTAATTGGTTTTAATTATAAATGGGAAATGGATAATAAAAGCAAACAAGATTCTTCTGGATATGGAAGAAATTATTTTATATATAAAAATAGTTTTTTAGAAGATAGTAATACTATAGGAGTAAATGTTTCAGATATTTTTGGAAATAGTATAGGAGAAGGCACAACTACAATAAAACCAGGCAGTCCTATAATAAATTTTTATAGGAAAGACAGGAATCTTGGAATTAAATGGGAAAATATTTTAGAAAATGGATTTTCAATTAATAGAGAAGACGGTGACACAATTATAGTTGAACCATATTTTCTTTACCCGAAAGATTTTAATTCTGCAGATATATCTTGGGATTGGTTGATTAATGGAGAAAAAGTTCAAAACCAGAATCCTAAAAATTCTCTTTCAGTAAAATTAGCAAACGAGGAATCAGGAAATGCAATAATAAAAGTTATGATTAGTAATACTAAAACACTTTTTGAAAGTGTTGAAAAACAATTAAATGTCAATTTCTAAATCAAAAAAAATAATTATTTTTTTTCTGCTTATAATATTTTGTGGCAGTATTATTTTACCAGCTAGTGTTCTTGCAGTAGATCAAACAATATCAATTCAATGTTATTCAATAAACCAAAATGGGACTACGAAAAAATGGTCTCTTGGTTTTAAAATAAGTACTACAAATGTTGCAAATGGAACGAAAATTTATGATTATTTATATGAAGATGGTATCAACTTAACAGAAGGAAACAAAATTTCTACTATCAAAGATGATTACGCAGAGTATCTTACTGGACAAATACTAGACTCAGAAACAAAATACACAGTAACAGCGACAGTAGTAGGCACGCCAAAGCTAACTACTTCTGTAAGCATTACAACACCTAAAGATGGAGAACAAGCAACTTCTTGTACACCTTCAAACCCAGAAACTTCCCAAACAATCAAAAATACCATAAACACAGACAAAGAAACAAACAAAGAAACAGAAACAACATATACACTTCTTGCGCCATTGCCTGGATTAGAGGGTACAATTGATACAAAAATAAGTGCTGAAAATCCTTGCCCATTTGGAAACTACTTAAATATTATTATAAAACTATTTTTGGGAGTCTGTGCTGTCCTGGCTGTAGTCATGATTGTGATTGGTGGTATAGAATACATGACTAGTGATTTAGTTTCATCCAAAGAGTCTGGTAAAAAAATGATAACTAATGCCATATTGGGTCTTCTACTCGGGCTCGGGGCATACGTTATATTGTCTGAACTAAACCCAGACTTGCTCAAAGTGTGCTTAAATAGTTTACCAGAAGTATCAATGGTTGCAGATGACAATGTTCCACAATCTCCAATTAATGGTAAATACTGCACTAATACATATGGAACAAATGGCGGATATACTGCAGGAGCAGATTGGTCTGCTATTGCTGGGAAAGCATCCACTTTACCAAGTGGAGTAAAAACTAATAACCCAGAGTGTACAAAAGTTGGAGAAAAAAATTGCACAAGTTTGCGTGGATTAAATCTCAGTACAATAAAAACTATTCAGTCAAAATGCACTTCTTGCGGAACAATAACAATAACTGGTGGAACTGAATGTTGGTTACATGGTGGATCAAAACAGAAAACAACACACCACATAAAAAGTCCAACCATAGACTTACGTCTCGAAACAAAATTGGATTCTTATATAAAATCAGGAACAAAAAATGGATCCTGGTATAAAAAGGATGGAATTTTGTATTTATTAGAATCAAAACATTGGCACGTAGGAAATTAAAAATATGTCAAAAAGAAAAATAATAACAATATTAGTCACAATAATAGCAGTGTTTTTAGTTACTTGGACACTACTAAGTTTTTATAAATCATCAAAAAATACTACTGGAGAAAATACAACAGGAACAAATTTTCTTTCTGAATTTTTCCCATTTGGAAAAAATAAAACAAACACAACAGAAAATAATGGGACACCTACAGATATCTCAGGTTATACAACGTCAGAAGATGGAACATTAGTAGAAAAATTAACAAAAGTTTCAAGTATGCCAGTGGCTGGCTATGGTGTTTTTACAAAAGAAAGATATAAAGAGATAGAAGTACCTGTTAATAATACAGAAAATATTATTGAAAATTCCAGCACAGAAGAAAGTTCACAAATCCCAACCCCTCCACAAACAGAATTTATACCAATGATAAGATATGTAGAAAGAGCTACAGGAAATATTTTTCAAACTTACGCAGATAAAATAGAAGAGAGGAAATTTACAACAACAGTAATTCCACAAATATATGAATCATATTTTGGAGACGAAGGAAACTCTGTAGTGATGAGATATCTAAAAGATGACAACAAAACAATAGAAACATATATTGGAAAATTACCAGAACAAATATTAGGTGGAGATACTTTAAATAATGGAGACATATCAGGATCTTTTTTGCCAGAAAATATTACAGATATAAGTGTTTCACCTGATGCACTTTCTGTATTTTATGTTTTTAATAGTGGCAACAATGCAATCGGTTCTATTGCCAAAACTTCCAACAACACAAGAAATCAAATTTTTAGTTCTCCTTTTACAGAATGGTTATCATTTTGGCCAAATGACAGAATGATTACAATTACAACAAAACCTTCTTATAATGTAACTGGTTATATGTATTCGATCGATCCTAATACAAAGAAAATGACAAAAATACTCAGTGATATAAATGGGCTTACAACACTTACAAGTCCAAGCGGAAAGATTATATTGTATTCTGGTAATGATCTTTCATTGCGAATATATAATTTAGATACAAGAGAATCAACTTCAACAGGTATAAAAACTTTGCCTGAAAAATGTACTTGGAGTAAAACAAATACTATATTGTATTGTTCTGTGCCAAAATATATTGATGGAATAAAATATCCAGATACATGGTATATGGGGGAAGTATCATTTTCCGATGAAATATGGAAAATAAATATAGAAAATGGAACTACAACATTGCTTGCAGATCCTATTTCTTTCTCAAAAGGTGAAGAAATTGATGGTATAAAACTATCTTTAGATGAAAAAGAAAATTATTTACTCTTAATAAATAAGAAAGATTCCTATCTTTGGGAACTTGTTCTCTATTAGAAATAGGGGATTAAAAATTATAGATTTCCTATATATTTAATTACAACTCTACGAGAAAGTCCTTCTCCTGTTGATTCTGTTTTTAAATCAGTAGCCTCAGCTAAAAATTCATGAACAATTCTTCTTTCAAAAGCTGTCATTGGATCAACTTCTATATTTGATTTAAAATATCTAGCGCGTTCAGCCATCATATGTGCAATAGCATGTATATTTTCAATTCTTTTCTTTTGAAAACCATTAATATCAACTAATATTGCTGGATAGCTCATCTCTTTTTGTTCAGTATTTTTATCATCGGTGACATTACTTGCTTCAACTATCTTTTTAACTAAATGATTTAAAGCAAAAAGAGCCTCTCCGCCATGATTAATGAAGAAATGAGGTTGATTCACCTCTACGCTAAACCAAGTTGTTTTTGACCCATTTTCTTCTGAAATTGTAATATCTTTTACTGGAACAGTAGTTTTTTCTATTAATTCCTTTATTAAATTTTGAATATCTGTATTGTTCATATTATTGTTTAGAAATTGGTGTTAATTTCCTTTTCTTATTTGAATAAAGTTGTTGACCTATTGCAAATAAATTATTTGTAACCCAATACAATGCAACTGCGCCAGATATACTATAAGCGATAAATGCAACTATAATTGGAAAAACATATTTCATTTGCACATTCATACTTTTTGCAAAACTATCTTGAAAAGAGCTAGCTCCGCTTTGTGTACTTGGTTTTGGCATAAAATATGCTTGAAAAAACTGAGTAATACCAGCAAGTATTGCTAAAATCAAGCTCTTGCTTCCAAGATCTAAAATTCCCAAAAAGTTCATATTAATATTTTGTGGTACTGGAGTAAAGGAATATAAATAACTACTATCAAATTTCAAACCCTTCAAAAATACATAATACAAAGCAAAAATAATTGGTATCTGTATTAAAACCAAAAAACAACCAGAAAATGGATTTGTTTTATGTTTTTTATAAAGTTCTAATGTTTGTTGTGCTTGTTCTTCTTTGCTTGCTTTACTGTTTTTTATTTTTTGTAATTCTGGATTAAGCAAATTCATTTTTGCTTGGTTATCAATAGAACGCTGAGAAAGAGGGAATAGAAAAGTCTTTACAATAAGAGTTAATATTATAACAGCTACACCAACGTCACCCCCAGGAACAACTGAGACAATAAAAGCCAAAATGTTAACTAATGGCTTGTATAAAGCAACATCCCAAATATGAGTTATCATTACCTTATCTTATATTAAAAAATTAAAAAAATCTACCTTAAAAGTAAGAATAGAATAAAAATAAAAAAGAAACCTTATTTTAATGGGTCAAAATGATTTTTTTGCCAAGGATGACATCGCAAAATACGTAAGACCCCAAGATAAATTCCTTTTAAGACTCCATATTTTTGTATAGCCTCTATTGTATAGTTAGAACAAGATGGGTAAAAAACACAAACAGGTTTTTTAACTAATCCTATCTGTTTTAAGATACCAGTATCAAGAGAAAGTGTTTTTTGATAGAAAATAATTAAGAAAATTATTATATTTTCAATCTTTTTTTTCATTTTAAATACGTAGCTTGTTTAAAATAACTAAAATCTCTTTATCTATTTGAGCAATAGAGTCTTGTCTTTCTTTTTTATTTCTTTTTTTCCCAAATATAGCCATACTTTTAGACCCAAAAATAAAGGCACCACAAAAACCACGGGGAAATCTATCTAAATATTTTTCTAAAATAGAATAACCTCTTCTTCTTAAAAGATTTCTATCTACCGCTTTTTTTGAAATATTTTTCGGAGTAATAAAAGATATTTTCTTTTCAATAGTATTATTAGTTATATATTTCAAGCTCAAAATGCCAGAAGATAAAAATCTTCCTTCTTTAAATATATTATCGATAGTTCTTTTATCAGCCCTATTCTTTTTAGGAAGCATATTAAACTGAAAGTTTCGCTCGTCCTTTTCTTCTTCTTCTTAAGAGAACTTTCTGTCCGGTTTTTGACTTAGATCTAACTAAAAAACCGTGTGCCTTTGCTCTTTTTCTTTTATTCGGTTGATATGTTTGCGACATAATTGTAGTATATAACATTATCAACAGTTTATCAACATAGTTAGTAAGGTTTTTATTTCTCTAACTTTTTCACATTATAGTATAATGTTCAAACATCACTTTAATACTGTATGTTTATTAATTAACGAAATCTCATTAAATGGACACAAAACAACTTTGGAAAAATTGCTTGGCTGAAATAGAGGGGAGTGTTTCGAAAGCAAACTTTAGTACTTGGTTTAAAAACACTTCTATATTAAAAGAAGACGCGGGTATTATTTATGTAGCAGTTCCTAACGAATTTGTAAGAGATTGGTTAAAAAATAAATATCATAAATTAATAACTAAAACAATAGCAGACACTTATGAAAGTATGCGTGCTGTTGAATACGTTATTACAAGGACAGATGCTATAAAACAAGAATTACCAAGGACAAATGACTCTTTTATAAAGCAAGAATTACCACTAAAAGATCTTTATATTAACCCTGAAGATAATTTAAACCCAAGATATCAATTTAATTCTTTTATCGTTGGTTCATTCAACGAACTTGCTTATGCTGCCTCACAAGCGATTATTGAAAGTCCTGGAACGAAATATAATCCATTCTTTGTTTATGGAGCTACAGGGCTTGGAAAAACACACTTAATACAAGCTGTTGGAAATTCAATAAAAGAAAAATATCAGAATAAAAAAGTACATTACTTAACTTTAGAAAAGTTTGCTACAGATTTTATTAATTCATTACAAAACAATAAAGCAAATTCTTTTAAGGAAAAATATCGTAAATATGATCTTTTAATCATAGACGATATACAATTCATAGGAAAGATGGAAAAAATACAAGAAGAATTATTCCATACATTCAATACTTTCTATGAAAACAACAAACAAATAATATTTTCCTCAGATAAACACCCAAATTATATTCCAGAGCTAGCTGACAGATTAAAGTCTCGTTTTGCAGCTGGAATGATTGTAGATGTTACAGAACCAGAATATGAATCACGATTAGCTATATTAAAGGTAAAATTACGTGAACAAAATATAGAACTTGGCCAAGAAATCATTGAATATGTTGCATCAAACATAAGAGGTAACATTCGTGAGCTTGAGGGTAGCTTAAATACGATTATATGCCAATATCGCTTGAAAAATAGCACTCTTTCAATTTCTGAGGTCAAAACATTATTAAAAAATAATATGAAGCCTAAGAAAAATGTTTCAGTAAAGGATGTAGCAAAAATAGTAGGGGATTATTATAACTTAGAAGAAACTTCAATTTATGAAAAAACAAGAAGAAAAGAGATAGTGAAAGCAAGACAAATAGTAATGTTTTTATTAAGAGAAGACTTCAATGTTTCATATCCTTTAATTGGGCAAAAACTTGGCGGGAAAGATCACACTACGGTAATACATTCTTATTTGAAAATTAAAAATGATTTAAAAAACGATCCACAGCTTTTACAAGAAATAGAACAAATAAGAATCATGTTTAAATAGTTGTTGAAAAGCAGTTGAAATGGAAATGATAACGAGAAATAAAAATGTTAATAAAAATTATTTTTTAAAAATTATTCAAAAGAAAAATAAAATACAAAAAATTATTAGACTTAGAAAAAAAATAATTAATTAAAAATAGTTAACAGAATCAATATTAAAATAACTTATCCACTTATCCACACAACTAATAGTAATAATAAATTATATATATAATATATAAACATATGAAAATAGAATGCAACAGTGAAAAAATAAAACAAGCAATTTCTCAAACTGAAAAAATAACAGGTAAGAATCTAACATTGCCTGTTTTGGCTTCAATACTTTTAATTGCTTCAGGAAAATCTCTTAAACTTCGATCTACAAATTTAAGTCTTGGTGTTGAAGTTGAAATACCATCAAAAGTTGAAAAAGAAGGTATTATGGCTGTTTCAGGATCTGTTTTATCTAGTATATTTTCTAATATTTCACAAAATGAACAAATAATTCTTGAAGAAGAGAATGGAAATTTATTAATTAAGACAAAAAAGAGTTTAATTAAATTAAAAGGACAACCTTGCGACGATTTCCCTACAATTCCAGTTGTTTCAGGTAAAACGTTCACAATAGAGTCAAAAAAATTTATTGATGGTATAAAATCTGTTTATTACAGTTCTTCTGTTTCTGATATAAAACCAGAAATCTCAAGCGTATTTATATATTCAGATGATGATAATTTAGTTTTTGTTTCAACCGATTCATTCAGATTGGCTGAGAAAAAAATAAGGATAAAGGGCTTAGAGGAAATACCTGGAATTTTAATACCATTTAAAAACATTTCAGAAATTTTAAGAATTTTTGGTGATGTAAATGATGAAATAAAGATTTGTTTTAATAAAAATCAAATATCTTTTTCTTCATTAAATATATATCTTACATCAAGAGTTATAAATGGCGTCTTTCCTGATTATCGTCAAATTATCCCTAAAGAATATAAAACAGAAGCAATTGTTCTCAAACAAGATTTATTAAATGCTCTTAAAATATCAAATATTTTTTCAGATAAATTTAATCAAGTTAATCTAAAAATAAAACCAAAAGAAAAAACATTTGAGTTGTCTTCATCTAATAATGATGTTGGAGAAAATAAAACACATTTAGACGGAGCTTTAACTGGGGAAAATGTAGAACTTGGTTTTAATTATAAATATTTTCTTGATTCTCTCCAATCAATAAATTCAGACAGTATTTCTATTAAATTAAATCAAACAATTAAACCATTAGTTGTTTCTGGTGTTTCTGATAATTCATTTATTTATTTAATAATGCCAATGAATAGATAATATTGTGATAGAAATAAAAGATCTTTTATTAAGATTTAATGGCTTTCTACTCTCTGAAGAAATAAAGAAAGAATATATTCAGAGTGTTATTTCTGATATTGTAAATATACAAATCAAAAAAGAGGATATTAAAATTAAAAATGGAACTCTTTTTCTAAATATTAAACCAATATACAAAAGTGAAATTTTTATGAAGAGAGATCAAATATTTTTTGAACTAGAAAAAAAGCTAGGTAAAAAAGCACCAAAAAATATAAGATAATTATTTTACTCTAAAGTTAGAAATTATTTCTGTATTATTGTAAGCAGTATCATATGCTATGATTCTTATTTCATTTAAATCTTTTAGATTATTTAGTTCAGAAGGAATAAAAGAAAAAATGAAAGGATATTTTGATGTTCCTATATAGGTGTCATTTATAAATATATCAATTTTTTGAAGTGGTAGACTGCTAAAGTTTTGAACTTGTACTTGAATTTTTTCATTTTCTGCATATATTGTTGAAGTATTTGGTTCTACTATTGATATTCTTGGTTTTGAATTCTCAGTATGTATATCATCTGTGCCTATTGGTTTACTTGCTAATGTTGTAATTGCATATTTATAACTATTTTGAGCCCACCAGTTTTGAATTGGTATTTCCCAATGATTAAATTGTGGATCATCACTTGGATTTGATGGTGAAGGTCCTAATATATCTTTTTTATTTACCCAATATAATATAGTGTGAACATTTGTTATTACTTTTTCTTGTTTTGTTTCTTTTGGTGTGAATGCAGTAGCGAGTTTCCCAGAAATTTTATCTATGAAGAAATTATCATTTCCTTGCCAAAATCCTCTCAATGCTGGTTTCACTGTTTCTGGATTAGCATAAAGATTTGGTTCTTCGAATTTTTCATTAGGCATAGTTTTTAATGCTTCATTCATAAATTTATTCCAAATAGGTCCAGCAACAGCCGAGCCTCCTTTTTTCATTGGTTTATTGTCATTATTTCCTGCCCATACACCAACAACGATAGATGGTGTGTATCCCATGGTCCAAGCATCTTTATTATTATTTGTTGTTCCAGTTTTTGCTGCAACATCTCTTCCTGCTATTACTAATGGAGAATTTGCACCAAATGTTGGTGTTCGTGCAACATTATCAGACAAAACATCTGAAATAGTTAGAGCAACATTCTTAGTTAATACTTCTCTTGTATTTTGTTTATATTCTTCTAGAACTTTTCCTTTTTCTGTTTCTACTTTTAGAATTCCTGTATATGGATTTCTTTGTCCATTATTTGCAAAAACTCCATAAGCTGATGTCATATCAAGTAATGAAACTTCTCCACCTCCTATTACAAGAGTAAGTCCATATCTACTAATATCTGAAAGTGTACTTATTCCCATATCCTCTGCTGTTTTTAAGGAGTCTGAAAGTCCAGCTAGATAAAATAATTTTACTGCTATAACGTTTATTGATTGTCCTAATGCATCTCGTAAAGTCATTGGGCCACGAAATTTTCCATCATAATTGTCTGGCATATAACAACTTGATTGGCTATGGCCAGCTAAAGCCTTACCATAAGCGCTACAGGTTGTTTGGAACTCTGTTGGTAAGTCAAACAGTACTGTGTCTGGTGTAAAACCTTTACTGAAGGCTGTAGCGTAAATAAAAGGCTTAAAAGATGAACCCGGTTGTCTTTTTGCTGTTGCAACATTAAAATTCCCGTCTATGTTTTTATCGAAATAATCTCTTGAACCTACCATTGTGAGAATTTGTCCAGTTTTAGGATCTATTGCTACAAGACTAGCATTTGAACCATTCCATTTTGTTTCATTTTCCAATGCTCCAGCCTTAACAAATTCTTCTGCTTTTGCTTCTAAGTTATAATCCAATGTAGTCGTTACTTTTAGTCCACCATTTTCTACAAGATCTACTCCGTATTTTTCTTCTAAATAATTTTTTATAAAGAAAACAAAATGTGGAGCTTTTATATTTGCAGTCGCTTGAGGTAGGAATGTTACGATTTCAGTTTTTGCTTTATTGTAGTCTTCCTGAGAGATAAATTTATTTTCTAGCATTCTTAAAAGTACATAATTTTTTCTATTTTCTAATTTATCTTTGTTTTTTCCATAAGGAGAAAGAGAAGTAGGAGATTGTGGAATAGCAGCTAAGTAAGCTGATTCAGCTAATGTTAAATCTTGTGCTTTTTTTCCAAAATATGTTTTAGATGCTTCCTCTATACCATAAATTGTTCCACCGTATGGTGCTTCGTTTAAATAAGCTTCCAGAATTTTTTCTTTTGTCATAGAATTGTCTATCTTTATTGCAAGTATCCACTCTTTAAATTTTCTTCCTATTGTTTTTTTTGAAGTAAGTAATGTATTTTTTACAAGTTGTTGAGTTATTGTTGATCCTCCTTGAGTTTTTCCAAGATTTAATGCATTTGATATTACCGCTCTTATTATAGAAGTAACTCTTATACCGCTATGATTATAAAATTCAGCATCTTCTATCGCTACAGTTGCATTTTTTATATTTGAACCCATTGCATCAAAATCAATATTTGTTCTTTTAACATCTTGATGTATGTCGTATAAAAGTATTTCTCCTGTTCTATCATAAATTTTTGTTGAACTAACAACTTTTCTATCTTCAAAAGAATGAAAATCAGGAATTCTGATAGAGGAAATCCAAATTATTAAAATTCCAACTATTAATATGCCAGCTCCAATCAAAAACAAGCTTCTGTTATGTTTTGATGTCTTATTTTTTAGTCTTTTAATCATAATGTTAATCATACCAGAAAATGTGTTATAATCCAGGAGATGTCACATATAATAATTGACGAAAAGAGAATAAATAATCTATTAGAAAGAGGAGTTGAGGATATTTTTGTTAAGGAAAATCTAAAGAAAAAGCTTATGTCTGGTAAACAACTTAGAATAAAGCTTGGTTTTGACCCAACTGGTTCAAAAATTCATATTGGACGTGCTATTGTTTTGCGTAAATTAAGAGAATTTCAAGATTTAGGACATAAGATCTTCTTTATAGTTGGTGATTTTACAGCTCAAGTTGGTGATCCTTCAGATAAGTTGGAAAAACGCCCAATGCTTAAGAAAGAACAAATAAAAGAAAACTTAAAGACATATAAAAAACAAGTAGGTAAAATTATTGACCTTAAAAAAGTTAAATTTTGTTACAACAGTAAATGGCTTAAGAAATTAGACTTTCAAGAAATTTCTGAACTAGCTGAAAGTTTTTCTGTTCAACAAATGTCTGCTCGTAGAAATTTTAAAGATAGAATTGAAAAAGGGGACGAAGTGTCATTACGTGAATTTTTATATCCATTAATGCAGGGTTATGATTCTGTTGCTATAAAAGCTGATGTAGAAATTGGTGGTTTTGATCAGCTTTTTAATTTAAAAGCAGGAAGAGTAATTCAAAAACATTATGGTCAGAACGAGCAAGATGTATTAACATGCCAAATGTTAGAAGGAACAGATGGACGTAAGATGTCTACATCTTGGGGCAATATAGTAACAATAGTTGATGAATCAAATGATATGTTTGGCAAGTTGATGGCTGTTCATGATTCATTAATAACAAAATATTTTAAATTATGTACTGATACAGATTTATCTGAAATATTAAAAATGGATAATGATATAAAAGAAGGCAAAGTAAATCCGCGTGATTTAAAGATGAAACTTGCTTATGAAATAGTAAAAATTTATCACGGAGAAAAAAAAGCAAAAGAAGCAGAAGAAAATTTTATTAAAACTTTTCAAAAAAAAGAGATACCAGATAATTTGGAAGAAATAAAAGCTGATCATGGTTTGGGGAATACATTAGTTATAAATAAAATTGTTAGTTCTATGAGTGAATACCGTCGTTTAATTGAAGAAGGAGCAATAAAAAAACTTTCTGACAACAAAGAAGCAAAAATTACTGATACTAAGGCTGAAGCAGATAAAGGAATTTATAAAGTTGGCAAAAGGAGGTTTGTAAAAATTATTTAAAAATAAAAGTAAATAAAAAGTCCCGCATTTCGCGGGACTTTTTATTTAGATGTTTTCTGGTTCTTCCAACTCTTCTTCATCGTCACTGAATTTAAAACCATCGTTGTCGTCAAATGATTCATCTTCTTCTATAGGTTCATCTAGTGCATCATCAGCACTTGGATTGAATCCTGAATCATTTAACGAGTCTTCTTGTTCTTCGTAATCCATTAGAATTATTTAAATTTTATTAAAACGACCAATTAATAATTTATTATTTTCTATTTTGTACCAAAATATAAACTACTTAGCAATAAAATATGTGGATAACTTTTATTTAATGTGGGCAAGTGCAGTTAATGCAATAGCAATTGCGTCCAATTCATCGTCTGAAGTTTTAGAATTGTCTATTTTAACAAGTATTTTTACCATTTTAATTATTTGTTCTTTGTCAGCTCTACCGTATCCTGTTGTTGCCATTTTTATTTGTGGAGGAGAAGCTTCAAAAATTTTTAAACCTGCATTTTTGCATTCATATATTACGACGCCTCGTGCTTCTGCAACTTTCATAACCGTTTTTTGATTTGTGTTTAGAAAAAGTGTTTCAATAGATAAAATTTCAGGCTTGTATTTTTTTATAACACTTTTTATTTCTTCTCCAATTAGTTTTAATCTTTCAGAAAAATCTAAACTGGACTTTGTCTTAAAACATTCGGAGTATAATACTTCTTCTTTATTTGTTTTATTTTTCTCAAGGACTGCCACTCCCAATCTTTCATACCCTGGATCAATTCCTAAAATTCTCATATTTAAATTTTATCACTATTCAGCGTTAGTATAAACATCTTGAACGTCGTCTAGTTCTTCAAGTTCATCAATAACTTTTTCTAATAATTCTAAATCAGTATCAGAAAGAGGAATTGTTGTATTTGGTTTCCAAATTAAACCCTCAGGTGTTTTTTCTTTTACAAAAGACCAAACAACGGAACCAATTCCAGCCAAAGCAAAACCATTTTTTGAAAGTATATGTTTTATTTCTTGTGCAGTTCTATTTTTACTATCAGTGAGAGTTTCTATAATTATTCCAGCTCCTCCTGGCCCATAAGTTTCATAAGTAATAGATTCCATACTTGCACCAGGTTCTGATGCTTTTTTTATTGCTCTTTCTATATTTTCTGATGGCATATTAACTTTTTTTGCTTTTTCTATTGCTGCACGTAAGCCTGGAGATTCTTTTCCTCCTGATAATTTTGCTTCAACTGCAATATAACGCACAAGCTTAGAAAAGATTTTGCTCTTTTTAGAATCTGTAATCGCTTTTTTATGTTTAATTTGTGCCCATTTATTATGTCCTGACATATTTTTATAAAAGTTTTTTTTGTAATCCTTCTGGTACTTCAATATCTAAATGCTCATATGCTTTTTGTGTGGCAACTCTACCTCTCGCTGTTCTTTCTAAAAGTCCAAGTTGAATTAAATATGGTTCTACTACTTCTTCTAAAGTAGCTTCTTCTTCTGACATTGCAGCTGCCATTGTTTTTAGTCCAACTGGTCCTCCATTAAATTTTTTAATTAAAATTTCTAAAAATTTTCTATCAGATTTATTTAACCCTATTTCATCAATGGAAAGCATTTCAAGAGCTTCGCTTACTGTATCTTTATCAAGCCCTCTTTTATTTACTTGTGCATAATCTCTGCATCTTTTTAAAAAATAATTTGCTGTTCTAGGTGTAAAGCGACTTCTTTTTGCTATTTCCTTTAATCCATTTTCTTCTAACTCTGTTTCAAGAAGTTTACTAGATCTTTTTATTATTTGAGCAATTTCTTCATTTGAATAAAATTCTAAACGAAATACTCCTCCAGAGAAACGTGATCGTAAAGGTGATGATACAAGTGCTACTCTTGTCGTGGCTGCAATCAATGTGAATGGTGGCAAATCTAATTGAATTGTTCTTGCTGATGGACCTTTGCCGATTATAATATCAAGCACGCCAGATTCCATAGCTGGATAAAGAATTTCTTCTACCATTTTATTTAGTCTATGTATCTCATCTATGAAAAGGATATCCCCAGGTGATAGGTTTGTTAAAATAGAGGCTAAATCACCAACTTTTTCAATTGCTGGACCTGATGTGATCTTCATTTGTTTTCCTGTTTCGTGTGCTATAAGGTGTGCCAGTGTGGTTTTTCCAAGTCCTGGCGGTCCATAAAATAAAATATGTTCTGGTATATGCCCGCGTTCTTCTGCTGCACGTAATAGTATTTTTACGTTGTCTTTTATATGTTTTTGGCCGATATATTCATCCCAATGGGTTGGACGAAGGGTTTGATCTAGGAAGGAATCATCACCATTTTCTGTTTTTTTTGTTTCGCTTTTCATTTTGTATTTTGTATTATATATCGATTGTTTCAAGCAGGGGACTTGACATTTATATTGCTTTGTGATATACTCTAGTAAAGTTAATTATCAACACGATATTCACATTATAACATTTGCTTGTTTTTGAATATAGTATAATCAACAATACATAGAAATTGGTGTTTCAAGAAGGCATTAATCTCTAAGCAATCAGCCACAGGTTATATAGGTTTGCGTAGGACGTTCTGGTACTTTTTAAGTTTTCTGGGGCCATCCTTCAAGAGCTTGTTACTTTTTGGGTTTAGCTCGAAAAGGATTGTTTGGAGATTAATGCTTTTTTATTTTATTCCTCAGTTAAATCAACAACACTTTGAACTTCTTCAAATGAAGTAATACCGTTGATTATTTTTACCATGCCATCTTGTCGCATGGAAAGTATTCCTTGATTTTTTGCTATTCTTTTTATTTCACGCTCAGAAGGATTTTGTGGAATTATTTTTTCTATTGCTTCATCTGTTTTAATTGCTTCAAAAATACCTATTCTTCCTTTAAAACCTGTCATGTTACATTTTTCACAACCAACAGGCATATAAATTTTAAATGGTGCATTAGGATCTATATTGTATTTAGAAAGATCTTTTCCTTCCTCTTTTATACTGTCTATAACATTTTTCATAGTTGTAACTTCTTTTTCATCTGGTATTTTTTCTTTTTTACAAAATTGACAAAGTTTTCTAACAAGACGTTGTGCAATGGAAAGAGATAATGCAGATACCATTATTTTTGGATTAGCTTCCAAGTCTATTAGACGAGGGATAACACCAGCGGCATTATTTGTGTGCAATGTTGAAAAGACCATATGTCCTGTGAGGGCTGATTCTATGGCAATTTTTGCTGTTTCTGCATCTCGTATTTCTCCAACCATCACTACATCAGGATCTTGACGAAGTGCTGAGCGCAATCCTTCTAAGAATGTATAACCCTTTTCTTCATTTGTTTGTGTTTGTGTAATTCCAGGCAAATGGTATTCAATAGGGTCTTCAATTGTAATTATTTTTATTTCAGTTGAATATATTTTTCTTAAAAATGCATAAAGGGTAGTGGTTTTACCAGATCCTGTAGGTCCTGTAATCAATATTAAACCATTTGGTTTTGTTATTTCTTCTTGTATTATTGAAAAAAGAAATGGTTCGATTCCAATTTCCTCCAAATTTACTTGAATAGATTTTGGATCCAAAATACGCATTACTATAGATTCTCCATATGCTCCAGGAATCATAGATGAACGGATACTAATTTCTTCTGCTCCTTCGGCTATACTAAAACGTCCATCTTGTGCAACAACAGATGTTAATTTCATTCCAGACAATAATTTTATTCTTGAATTAAGTAAATGATAAATATCGTGCTCGAAAAACATTACATCTTGAAGCACACCATCCAAACGCAAACGTAATCTACTCATATCTTTTTCAGCTTCTATGTGAATATCAGAAGCCTTAATGGAAATAGCACCAGCTAATATTATTTCAAGTATATGTGATACTTTATGTGTTTGGCTTCCTTCCATTGCTTCTTTTATTAATTTTTCTATATCCTGCATTTTTTCAATGTTCTTTGCTGTATCTCTTAAAATTTCAGATGAAATTTCTATTCCTCCAACTTTTGAACTTTCTGCCATTGATATTTCTTTATATCTTTCCCAAATTTTATTAACACTATAATGAGATGCCATATAAAAAAGAGGAGTAAGATCTTTTCTTGCCATTTCCTCTTTTAATTTTGAAAGTAAGTCCTCAGATGGTGAAAGTATAGCTATGTAAATATTTTTTCCAGAAAGCTTGAATGGTCCAACTTTAAGATCGCGTGCATCTTTTTCTGATATTGCGCGTAATGACTCATTGTCTATTCCTAATCGTGACATATCAACGTAGGGTAGGCCATACTTTGACTCAGCAAGAACTTGAACTAATTGTTCTTCTTCTTGCTTGCGTAATTCTTCTAATTGTTTTTGTTGTTTTTCTTCATCAAAGTCTGTCATATAGTATAAAGTATAGCTTATTTTTAATTTAAACCAAAGAGTATGCTAATATTTAAAAATGCAGAAGATTTCAAAAAATATTGAAGAAACAAGAGAAATAGCAGAAGATTTTTTTTCTAAATTAAAACCTATAAAAAATCAAGCAACTATTGTTTGTCTTTTTGGTGATCTTGGGGCTGGAAAGACTGCTTTTACTCAATCTGTGGCCAAAAATCTGGGAATTAAAAGAAAAGTAGCAAGTCCGACTTTTGTCATTATGAAAAATTATGAACTGCCAAACAATACTATTCGTAAAAACTTTTCTGAGTCGTCTTTTTTTGAACATTTTATCCATATAGATGCGTATCGTTTAAAAAATGAAAAAGAGTTATTGCAATTAGGCTTTGAAGGTGTCATTTCAAATCCTAAAAATTTAGTTTTTATAGAATGGCCGGAAAATATAAAAAAAGCATTACCTAAAAAACATTACAAAATTGAGATTTCTCATACTAAAGAAGGACATAGAAAATTCAAGATAAAAAACTTTTGAAATGTTATAATTTAACACAATGGAGAAAGAAAAAAACGGAAAAAAAACGCTAGTTTTGCTTGATTCTCACGCAATAATTCATCGTGCTTATCATGCATTGCCGGAGTTTTTGTCATCAAAAGGTGAACCAACGGGAGCACTTTATGGATTATCAAGTATGCTGATGAAAATAATTTCTGATTTGAAGCCAGACTATATTGTAGCTTGTTATGATTTACCTCAAAAAACTTTTAGACATGAAGCATATGAAGCTTATAAAGCAGGTAGAGCAAAAGCGGATGAAGCATTAATTTCTCAATTGAAATCTTCAAGAAGAATTTTTGAAGCATTTAATATTCCTATTTATGATTCTCCTGGTTTTGAAGCGGATGACTTACTAGGAACAATTGTTGAAAAATTAAAAAAAGAAAAAAATATAAACATAGTTATTGCATCTGGTGACATGGATACAATGCAATTAGTAAAGGATAAAAAAGTTCAAGTTTATACTCTTAAAAAGGGGATTAACGATACTATTTTATATGATGAAGAAAAAGTTTTAGAACGTTTTAATTTTTCTCCAAAATTTTTGCCAGATTATAAGGGATTACGTGGTGACCCTTCAGATAATATTATCGGTATTAAAGGCATAGGAGAAAAGACAGCAACAAGTTTGATTGTTAAATTTGGCACGATAGAAGAAATTTATAAAAAAATAAAAAAAGGAGAAAAGGAATTTTCAGAAATTGGCATAAGCCCTAGAGTTATTGAATTGATAAAAAATAACGAGGAAGAAGCATTATTCTCTAAAACATTAGCTACAATAAGAAAAGATGCACCAATTGATTTTAATATTCCAGAAAAAACTTTTTGGGATAATGTAGATTACAAAAAAATTGAACAAATTTTCTCTGAATTTGAATTTCGTAGTTTACTTACAAGGGTTAAGAATTTTTTTGGAAAGAATGGTGCTGAAAGTAAGACGAATGTAACAGGTTTATTTGCAGATACAAAAAATAAAGAAGAAATAAATGAGGAAAAATTACAAGAAGCATCAATTGGTTTGTGGCTTATAAATTCAGAGATGACAAATCCTACAATAGAAGATATATTACATTTTGCAAAAACCGATTCATTTTCAACTGCCTATGAATTTATTTTAAAGAAAATAAAAGAACAAAAACTAGATAAGGTTTTTGAAGAGATAGAAAAACCAATTATAAAAATCGTAAAAGAAATGGAAGATCATGGTATTTTAATAGATCAAAAATATTTTAGTGACCTATCTGTGGAATATCATAAAGAATTGGATAAATTGACTAAAAAAATATATGAAATGGCTGGATCAGAATTTAATATAAATTCTCCAAAACAATTGAGTGAAGTGCTTTTTAGTAAAATGGGTATGAAATCAGGAAAGAAAAAAGGAGCCAGTGGTTCTTTTTCTACTAAGGTTTCTATATTGGAAGAACTTGAAGAAAAAAATCCAATAATAAAAGAAATTTTATCTTATAGAGAATTACAGAAATTACTTTCAACTTATGTTGATGTTATTCCTAAAATGGTAGGAAAAGATGAAAGACTGCATGCAAAATTTTTACAAAATGGAACTTCAACAGGGAGGTTTTCTTCTCAAGAACCTAATTTGCAAAATCTACCAATTAGATCTGAACTTGGTAAAAAAATAAGAGGTGGCTTTATACCACAAAAAGGTTATAAATTGTCGTCTTTTGATTATTCTCAAATAGAATTGAGAGTTGCAGCTATTCTTTCAAAAGA
This sequence comes from Minisyncoccota bacterium, assembly GCA_035353995.1. Lineage (GTDB taxonomy): Bacteria > Patescibacteriota > Minisyncoccia > Phycocordibacterales > UBA9973 > UBA9973. The sequence goes on from DAOQAL010000001.1 coordinate 108,836, forward strand.
TAAAAAAATGACAAAAATATTTCATGAAAAAAAAGATGCTCACGCTGGTGTTGCTTCTTTTGTTTTTGATGTGCCATTAGAAAAAGTAGATAGTGAAATGCGTCGCAAAGCAAAAGTAATAAATTTCGGAATAATATATGGTATGGGTGTTTCTGCTTTACAGAAAAATCTTGGTAGTAATCGTGAGGAAGCTCAAAAATTTTATAATAATTACTTTAACCAATTTTCTGGAATAAGAGATTATTTAGATGGTGTAAAAGAATTTGCAATGAAAAATACTTTTACTCTTACTCTTTTTGGCAGGAGAAGATATTTTCCAAATATAAATTCCAGAATTCCTTTTTTAAAAAATATGGCAGAACGAACTGCAACCAATGCTCCTATACAGGGTACTGCAGCTGACATTATAAAATTGGCTATTAGGTTTGCGGAAGAAGATTTAGAAAAAGCTGATCTTTTAGATAAAGCACATTTAGTGTTACAGATACATGATGAATTAGTTTATGAAATAGAAGAAAGTGTGCTTGAAAAAGCAACGAAAATAATACAAAAAGCAATGGAAGAAGTATTACAAAGATCATATCTAAAATATGAAACAGATATTCCATTATCTGTTCATTTTGGTTCAGGGGATAATTTGGTAGAAGCTAAATAGCCTATTTGTAGTATAATTATTATATGGAAGATGCACAAAAAACAATTGAAAAAGAAGCAGAAACTAATCTATATAAAAATAAAGTGCACTGGACTTTAACGCATTCTTACTTTTTTTATTTTTTTATGTTTTTAATAGGTTTTTTCTTTGAATTGATTTTTCCATTAAAAATATTTAAAGATTCTATAGCTATACATTTTGGTGCTATTCTTATTCTTGCAGGCACAGTATTAATTTTTTGGGCACAAAAAACTTCTAGAAATTTAAAAAAGGATGAAGTTACTTTTCTTAAAGGACCTTATAAAATTACTCGTAGTCCTACACACTGGGGATTATTTTTGCTTATGTTAGGTTTTAGTTTTATAGCGAATGCTCTTTTTGTAATTATTTCTACACTTATATCATTTATTGTAGCTAAGTTTATTTTCTTAAAGAAAGAAGAATTAATTTTAGAAAATAAATATGGTGAATTATATAAAGAGTACAAAAAATCAGTTAAGTTTTAAATTATGATATACCTTTTTGCTGGTGATGACGTAAAAAACAAAATTGAGAACTATGAAATTTTTTTAGAGTCTCTTAAAAAAGAAATGGAGATCTTTTTTGTTAATAAAAATAATTTTGATCCTATTCAAATTGAAAGTTTTTATTCTGGTAGTGGTTTATTTTTTTCCAAATGTGTGATTGTTTTTACAAATATATTTGAAAAAGAAGAAATACAAAATTTTGTTTTAGAAAAATTGTCTTTTTTTGGTGAATCACAAAATTTATTTATTTTTTCTGAAGGCAAATTAAACAAGACAACTATTGATGCTTTTAAAAAAGCTAGAGCAGAATTAAATATATTTGAATTACCAAAATATAAAAAAGAAAAATATAATAGTTTTCTTTTGGCAAATGCTTTTGAAGCAAAAGATAAAATCAAACTCTGGATTTATTTTAGACAAGCAATTGATCTTGATGTAGCAATGGAAGAATTGGCCGGAATCCTTTCTTGGAAGGTGAAAGATATGATCTTAAAAAGAAACTTTAGTAAGTTTAAAGAAGAAGAATTACAGAATTTTTCTTCTAAACTTTCATATTTATTACCTGAAGCTAGACGCAATGGAATAGATGCAGAATCAGCGTTCGAACAGTTTCTACTTGAAGCTTTTTAAAAAAAATGTTAATTTAAGAGAATCCGCCCTTAGCTCAGCTGGTAGAGCTGCTCCCTTTTAAGGAGAAGGTCGCAGGTTCGATTCCTGCAGGGCGGACCACGTTAAGAAAAATCCTCCCTGCGGAGGATTTTTTAGTGGTCCGAAATGGGGATTAAACTTATTGACAAGGTACTGTATAAAAGGTAATCTAAAAAAAGATTTGTATAAATTTTAAAAACATATATATATGGAAAAAACAAATTGGCAAATTCATCCCGCTGATTTTTATTGGGAAATCTCTGATAAATTGTCATATGTAAAAATGTTTTTTTGTAGTCGTTTGAGGTTGTTTTTGTATCGCTTTTATATTTGTAACGATGAATTCCATCATTCTTTGAGTACAGATATTGAAGCATTGATGACAATGAATGACAAACAAAAAGCAAAATATATGGCTTATTTAGACAGAAAAAAAATAATTGCCCATGAAAGAGAATCTAAAGCGGTTTAACTAACAAATGACCATTTCTTTGTTAAAAAGGAGTGGCCATTTTTCTTTCTATAATACCCTATAAACATCAATTGATTATATAATTCTCTCAAATACAACAAAGAAAAATCCTCCCTGCGGAGGATTTTTTAGTGGTCCGAGCCGGAGCAGGTTTTTATGAAAAGTTTTGTTTTATTGGTATGATATAATTTTAATATGGAAAATAATACAAATACAGTTAAGTATCAGGGTGTTTCACAAATAGAAGCTGATGAGATTCTTAAAAAAGACGGTTTTAATGAACTCCCTTCACAAAAAAAGAAGAATAGCTTAATAATTTTATTAAAAATTATGTCAGAGCCAATGCTTTTATTGCTAGTTGGAGCTGGTGTAATTTATTTATTCTTAGGTGAAATAAGAGATGCTCTTTTGCTTGTGTTTTCTGTAATTGTTGTTATTGGTATAACTTTCTACCAGGAAAAAAAGACTGAGAGGACGTTAGAAGCATTGAAAGATTTATCTAGCCCAAGAGCTTTAGTCTTTAGAGATGGAGAACAAAAAAGAATTGCAGGTAAAGAAGTTGTTAAAGGTGACATAATAATAATTCACGAAGGTGACAGAATACCTGCTGATGCGACAATTTTATCTTGTGAAAATCTTTCAGTTGATGAATCTTTATTAACCGGTGAATCCATTCCTGTAAGAAAAACAGAATGGAGCAAAGATGAAAAACAACCAAGACCAGGAGGAGATGATTTACCTTTTGTATTTTCAAGTACTTTAGTTGTAGATGGTCGTGGTGTTGCAAGAGTAAGTTCTACTGGACCAAATACAGAAATTGGTAAAATTGGAAAAAGTCTTGAGAAAATTAAAGATGAAGATACGCTTTTACATAAAGAAACAAAAAAAATTGTTCGCTCTGTTGCTCTTGTTGGGATAGTTTTGTGTATTATTGTTGTTTTATTTTATGTTTTTGTAAAAGGAAATATAATGGGTGGTTTTCTAGCTGGAATAACATTAAGTATGGCTATTCTTCCAGAAGAATTTCCTGTTGTACTTTTAGTTTTTTTAACATTAGGAGCATGGAGAATTTCAAAAAGGAAAGTTCTTACAAGAAGATCAGCTGCTATTGAAACATTAGGAGCTGCAACTGTTCTTTGCACGGATAAAACTGGTACTTTAACTTTAAATAAAATGGAATTGGTTAATTTATATGCTGGTGGTTTATTTTACGATATTGATTCTTCTTCTAACAAAAATGAAATGCCTGAACAGTTTAAAACTCTTTTAGAATATGGAATTTTAGCTAGTCAGAAAGACCCATTTGATCCTATTGAAAAAGAATTAAAAAAATTTGGCAATACACATGTTGAAAGAGTAAAAGATTTACAAAATAATTTTGATCTTACAAAAGAATATCCTTTATCAAAAAAATTATTAGCATTGTCTCATGTTTGGCAATCAAAAGATAAGAAAGAATTTATTATTGCATCTAAAGGAGCGCCAGAAGCAATTTTAGAATTATGTCATTCAAGTGATGAACAGAAAAAAGAAATTTTAAAAAAGGTAAAAGAAATGTCAGAAAAAGGTTTGCGTGTTCTTGGTGTTGCAAAAGGTGCAGTTGTTGGCAACTCTCTTTCAGATAATCAGCACGATTTTGATTTTGAATTTATTGGTCTTCTTGGTTTTGTTGATCCTGTTCGTCAAACAGTACCTACTGCTGTTGCTGAAGCTTATGAAGCTGGTATGAGAGTGATAATGATTACAGGAGATTATCCTGGAACTGCTCAATTTGTAGCAGAAAAAATAGGTATTAAAAATTACAAAGAATATTTAACTGGAGAAGATTTAGCAAAGATGAGTCATTTAGAGCTCAAAGAAAAAATAAAATCAGTAAATATTTTTGCAAGAGTTGTGCCTGAGCAAAAATTGCTTATCATTGATGCTTTGAAAGCAAACAATGAAATTGTTGCTATGACAGGTGATGGTGTAAACGATGCTCCTGCACTTAAATCTGCTCATATAGGTGTGGCTATGGGCGAAAGAGGGACAGATGTTGCAAGAGAAGCCTCAGCCCTTGTTTTGCTTAATGATGATTTTTCTTCAATAGTTTCCGCTGTTCGTTTAGGAAGAAGAATTTATGACAATATAAAAAGATCAATGGGATATTTATTAGCAGTTCATGTTCCTATCGCTGGTATGTCTTTATTACCTTTAATTTTTGATTTTCCAATTGTATTATTGCCTGCACACGTTGCGTTTTTGGAATTAATTATTGACCCTGCTTGTTCAATAGCATTTGAATCAGAGAATGAAGAAAAAAATATAATGAAAAGACCACCGAGAAATTTGCATGAACCAATGTTTAATAGAAAAACAATTGGAATTAGTGTAATTCAAGGATTATCAATATTGATAGCAACTTTTGTTTTGTATTTTATCGCTGTTAAAACTGGTAGAAGTGAGCAAGAAATAAGATCATTTGCTTTTGTGTCATTAGTTTTCTCTAATTTAATGCTTATAGCCATTAACTTATCTTGGGATAAGAGTTTACATAGAATACTTATGTCAGCAAATAGAATTTTATTTATTATTTTAATTGGTGCTATTCTTTGTTTGCTAGCCGTACTTTATGTGCCATTTTTCTCTAATCTATTTCATATGGCCCCATTACGTATAATGGATATAGGATTTATTGTTTTGATTGTGTTTATAAGTTTATTTTGGTTTGAATTGTTTAAATTATTTAAAATTAAAAAACTAAAGACATTATAATTTTTATGAAAGAGTCTATTTTAATTCTTCCTGATATAAGAAGTGCTCAAAACGTAGGAGCAATTTTTAGAACAGCTGAAGCTGCAGGTATTTCAAAGATTTATTTAACAGGATATACTCCTTGCCCAATCGATAAATTCAATAGAGCAAGAAAAGATATTGCAAAAGCTTCTCTTGGTGCAGAAATTTATGTTCCTTGGGAATATAAAAAATCAATAATTCCTCTTTTGTCTATTTTGAAAAAGAAAAATTATAAAATAATTGCTATTGAACAAGATAAAAATTCTACTGATTACAAAAAAATAAAAATAGGGAATAAAAATGCATTTATTGTCGGAACAGAAGTGTCTGGTCTTGATAAAAAAGTTCTTAAAAAATGTGATGTAATTGCTGAAATACCAATGAATGGCAAAAAAGAATCACTGAATGTTTCAGTGGCTCTTGGAATTGGGCTATTTAGAATTTTAAATATTTAATGAGATAAGATTTTTAGCGCTTCTTTAATCTTTTTATTTGTGTCCATATTGGAAGGTATTTTTTTCAATGCTTCACGTGCTTGAGATTGTGAATAGCCTAAAGTCTTTAATGCTTCCATTGCATCAAGTTCTTCTTGTAGAGAACCATCCATGTTTTCTTTTCCTATTTTGTCTCTTAATTCCAATACGATTTTTTCCGCAGTTTTTTTACCTATACCTGATATTTTTGTTAAATAAGAAATATCTCCAGTTCCAATCGCTTTTTTTAATGTTTCTATTTGTGCAATGCCAAGAATAGTTAGTGCTGATCTTGGACCAATTCCAGATACTGCCAAAAGCATTTCAAAAAATTCTAATTCTTGATAGTCTAAGAAACCATAAATATCTTCTGCGTCTTCTTTTATATGTACATGAGTCCAAAAGAAAATTTCGTCTACTTTCTGAATTTTTAACAATGTATCTGGCGAAATGTTTATTTTATAACCAATACCACCAGTCTCAACAATGATAAATTTGTCTTTTTTAAACGTTATTTTGCCTTTTATGCTACCAATCATGCTTTTAGTATAACATATTTGCGTTTTTTGCAGATTTTTGATATGTTTAACCTATGCCAATAATTAGATCAGCAAAAAAAGCAATCCGTGTTTCAGCTAGAAAAAAAGCTGTAAACGATCGCAGAAAGAGAACAATGAAAGATGTAATCAAGAAGATTGAGAAACTTTCAAAAACAGACAAGAAAGAGGCTGAACAAACACTAAGCTCTGCTTTTCAGGTAATTGATAAGGCGGCAAAAAGGGGTATTATAAAAAAGAACAATGCTGCTAGAAAAAAGTCTCGCCTTTCAAGATTAGTAAAATAATCTGAAAAAAATGTCACATCTTCTTGAATTTTATGGAACAGAGTGTCCACATTGTGTTAGAATGCATAATTTGGTAATTCGTCTTGAACAAAAAGAAGGAATAAAAATAGATTCTATAGAAGTCTGGCATAATAAGGAAAATGAAAAACGTCTAATTGAAATAGATCGAGATTTTTGTGGGGGAGTTCCATTTTTCTATAATGAAAAAACAAAAAAATATATTTGTGGAGATGTAAGTTATAGAGAATTAAAAAAATGGGCAGAGGATAAATAATATGGCAATAATTGAAGTACAAAATTTAACTAAGAAATTTGAAGACTTCACAGCAGTGAATAATATTTCTTTTTCAATCGAAGAGGGTGAAATTTTTGCTTTTTTGGGTCCCAATGGAGCTGGTAAATCTACAACTATTAAAATGCTAACAACTGTTCTCTCTCCATCTTCTGGTAACCTTATGCTTGATGGACATAATATAGTTAGTGAACAAAGAGATGTTAGGAATTCATTTGGAATCGTATTTCAGGACCCTAGTTTAGATGATGAACTTACTGCGTATGAAAATATGGAAACGCATGGTGTTCTTTATCATATGAAAAAAAAGAATCGTCGCGAGAGGATCAAACAATTACTTGAATTTGTAGAATTATGGGACAGAAAAGATGTTTTTGTTAAAAAGTTTTCTGGTGGTATGAAACGACGTCTTGAAATAGCCCGTGGTTTACTTCATTGTCCAAAAGTTTTATTTTTAGATGAACCTACACTAGGTCTTGATCCACAAACACGTAATCATATGTGGGAATATTTACGTAAGCTTAATCAAACTGAAAAGATTACAATTTTTTTTACTACGCATTATATGGAAGAAGTAGAACATATAGCAAATAGAGTTGCTATTATTGATCATGGAAATATTGTTACTTCAGGCACAGTGGATCAATTAAAAAAGAGTACTGGCGCTCAATCGTTAGAAGAAGCATTTTTAAAATTAACAGGTAATGATATTCGTAAAGATGAGGCAAATAAAATAGATGCAATGCGTTCTCATCGCAAGGTCTGGAGAAACACAACTGATGTTAAATCAGTATAAAAATATGAATGTAATTTTTATTTTATGGCTTAGACAAATTAAAAGATATTTAAGATCTAAATCAAGAGTATTTGGTTCTTTAGCTCAACCACTTTTCTTTTTATTTGCTCTTGGTTTTGGTTTTGGACCAGTATTTTCTAAAGCAGGGGAAGGTAACTATATACAATTTTTGGTTCCTGGAATTATTAGCATGACAATAATTTTCACATCTATATCTGCCGGTATGGAAATTATTTGGGATAAACAATTCGGATTCTTAAAAGAAACTCTTGTCGCCCCTGTTTCTCGTCTTAATATAATGATAGGGCGAACTCTGGGAGGAGCTACAATTGCTACATTCCAAGGAACCGTTGTTTTGTTTTTGTCTTTAATAGTTGGCTTTCACCCAATTTCTTGGATGCTTGTTCCTTTGGCTATATTAATTATGTTTTTATCTTCATTATTATTTACAGCTTTAGGTACTGCTATTGCTTCAAAATTAGACGATATGCAAGGTTTCCAGATGATAATGAACTTTTTAGTTATGCCATTATTTTTTCTTTCAGGAGCAATTTTTCCTCTTGATAGAACAACTACACTTGGTACGATAGCGTCCTTTGATCCATTGTCATATACAGTAGATGCATTAAGAAATTTACTTACTAATATTCATTTTTTCTCTCTTGCTAGAGATGTTTCCTTGCTAGCAATTTTAACAATTGTATTTTTAGTAATTGGAAGTTATTTTTTCTCAAAGGTTCAAATTTAAATAATTTGGATAGAACCAAAAGTTTGTTTCAAAAAAGTTTCCAATTCTTTTCCTTTTATTTCTCTAGATTCATTTGGTTTTAAATTACCAAGAGCTATATTCATAATTCTTATTCTCTTTAAGTCAGATATTTCTTGAAATAATGCAGAGCACATTCTTCTGATCTGATGTTTTTTGCCCTCTGTAAGAACAATTTTAAATGTAAAATTATCTATAATTTCTACTTTGCATTTTTTTGTAATATAACCTTCAATGTTTACTCCAGCTTCAATTTTTTGTTTAAAATTAGAACGTAATTTATTTGATGTTTTTACTATATATTCTTTTTCATGAAAATATTTTGGATTCAGTAATCTGTCTGTAATACGTCCATCATTTGTAAGCAACATAAGTCCATGTGATCCTTTGTCCAATCTTCCAATAGGGAATATGTCTTTTGGTAAGGATAAGCTTTTAACTTTTTCTTTTATATCTTTTTCAAAATATTGTGGCGAATGTGTAATTATTCCTATTGGTTTATTATAAGCATAATATTTGTAAGCCTTTAAATTTTTATCTTCTTTAACTTGTACATCATCATTTTCATTTACCTTGCTACCTAAAACAGCTAGTTTGCCATTGATTAAAACCTTTTTGTTTTTTACTAATTCATCCGCTCCTTTTCTTGTCGCGATTTGTTTTAATGCTATATATTTATTTATTCTCATTGGGTATTTGTCCATTAGTCCAATATAGCATTTAATTTAAAAACAAAAAAACACCTCGGAAAGGTCTTCGAAGTGTTTTTTTGATCTAATAATATTTGGTTGTTAATTTTTTATATCATCTTCTGATTTTATAGATATATTTTGAGCGCTTATACTACCATCTGTATTTGTTGTACCAATAATATTTACATTTTTTCCAACCTCTATATCAGAAATTGCTCCATCGATTGTTTTTGAAACAGTAGTTGTTCCTGTGTAAAAAATTATTTTTGATCCTGATCCAGATGAATCTGTATTTTTCCCAGTATCGTTACTTTGTGTAGGAGATTTTAATTGTACAGTTATACTATTTTCATCTTTTGCCATAACTGTTCCATTTATCATTCCATTTCCATTCTGGTTTTTTTGTTCCATAGTATTTGGATTTTGTCCTCCTGGTCCAAAGCTTGCCCCAGCTTGTCCTTGTGGTCCATTATTATTTGAACCAGAAAGCTTACTACCTGCGTAGAAAGATACTACTGCCAAGATGATAAAACCAGCTATTAAATATATTGTTTTTTTATTTTTCATATTTTTCTAATAAAATTATTAATAAATTATTCATATCTTAGCGCATCGATTGGGTTTAAATTTGCCGCACGATGAGCTGGATAATAACCAAATAAAATACCTATTACTGCAGAAACACCGAAAGCAAGAAGAACAGAAGATAAAGAGACTGATGCTTCTATACTACTGAAATATCCTATTCCTATTGAAATTAGCCAGCCTAAAATTACTCCGGCAATTCCACCTATAAATGTGAGCATTGTAGCCTCAAATAAAAATTGATTATTTATATCTCTTTTTTTTGCACCAATTGCTTTACGTAAACCAATTTCACGTGTTCGTTCTGTAACTGTAGTTAGCATCATGTTCATAATTCCTATACCCCCAACTAAAAGGGAAATACCAGCAACAGCAGCAAGTAATGTTGTAAATGTACTAGTTACACTTGATGCTGTTTCTATTATGTCTGACTGATTCATTGTGCTGAAATCTGCATCTTCGCTATTTTCAATATCATGTAGTTCGAGCAACAAAGTAGTGATATCCTCTTGGACTTGTGATGAAACCTCAGAGCTTGTTGCAGATACATCTATTTCGCTTAAATACTTATTTCCAGATAAATATCTTTGTGCAGTGGTATATGGAATATAAACAATATCATCACTATTACTAAAGCCAGATCCACCTTTTGATTCCGTTATTCCTATTATTGTATATTCTGATCCAGAAATTCTTATTTTTTGTCCAATTACGTCTGTAGCATCTTCACCAAAAAGATCATCTCTTGTTGTTGGACCCAGAACTGCTACCTTAGATCCGCTTGATACATTTTGTTCTGATATGAAATTACCTTCAGCAATAGAAACATTTCTGACTGTTTGATAAGAAGATTCTGTTCCCATGATACTTGTATTTGTATTAGTACCAGTTGCTACTACTTGTTGTCTTGTACTTACTTCACGAACTAAGTCATCAACATTTGAAATTTGATTTTCAATGGCATCTGCATCCTCTAGTGTTAATGATTGTGCGCCACCTCTTGCACCGCTAGGTCCACCAAAAGATTTTTGTGCTCCGGGTGTGATCATTACTAAATTAGCTCCTATTGATTCAATCTGTGAAGATACTGAATTTTGTGCTCCTTGCCCTATTGCTGTCATTGCTATGACAGATGCAATACCAATAATAATTCCAAGCATTGTAAGCCCAGTGCGAACTTTGTTAGTGAATAAAGCAGAATATGTTTCATGTAATATATCTCTTATTTTCATATATGTTTTACTTTTTTATCACTAATTAAATGACCGTCTCTAATAAATAAAATTCTATCTGCATGTTCTGCTACATCCTGTTCGTGAGTTATAAGAACAATTGTTCTACCAAGTTCTTTATTTAATTTCTGAAATGTTGCTAAAACTATTTCTCCAGTTTTTGTGTCAAGATTTCCAGTTGGTTCATCGGCTAAAATAAGGGAAGGATTATTTACTAAAGCTCTTGCTATTGCAACACGTTGAATTTGTCCTCCCGATAATTGATTTGAAAGATGGGTGAAGTGCCCTTCATCAAGACCTGCAGCAATAAGAGATTTTTTTGCTCTTTCTTCTCGTTTTCCTCTTTCAATTCCATCATAAACAAGCGGAAGCATAACATTTTTTAGTACAGTTGTTCTCGGTAGAAGATTGAAAGATTGGAATACGAAGCCTATTTCATCTTTTCTTATGTCAGCTAATTGATCATCAGACAGTGTCGAAACATCTTTATCAGCAAGAAAATATGTGCCCGATGTTGGATTATCTAATGCTCCAAGTATATGCATTAATGTTGATTTTCCTGATCCTGATGGACCCATTATTGCTACAAATTCTCCGTCATCTATTTTAAAGGAAACATTGTCAAGCGCGGTAAATTCTACATCTCCAGTCTTATATATTTTTGTTATATTTTTAATTTCAATCATATATTTTAATTTCAATTTTTAGTCAGGTGGACCTCCTCCCATTACTCCTCCCATCATTGACCCTGTGGATGACTTTGTTGATGAAGAAGATGATTTTGTACTTGTTGTGCTAGAAGAAGACGTTGTTCCTTTTATTGTTTTTGTTACAACAATATCTCCCTCTTTTAATCCTGAAGTTATTTCAGTTCTTGTGTCGTCTGATATTCCGATTTCAACGGTTGTTTGTTCTGGTTCAGTACTAGACACAGATCCTTGAGTTCCATCTGTTGATTCAGATAGTGCATTTGCAAATGTTTCTACATAAGACGTGTCTCCTTTGGTTTTTAATGCACTGCTTGAAACAACAAGTACATCTTGTTTTACATCTGTAATAATTGTTGCGCTTACTGTCATTCCAGGTTTTACACGATCGTCTTGAGCGTCAAATTTTATTTTGACGTCATATGTAACAACTCCAGAACTTACTGTTCCAACAGAATCTATTTCTGCAACTTCTCCTGTTATTGTTAAATCTTCAATAGCATCAAATGAAACTGTAGCTTTTTGTCCAAGTTCAACTTTTGCTGCATCAACTTCATTTAACGAAATAGTTGCTACTCTTTGATCTGTAATAATTGTTCCCAATGTTCCCGAAGAAGTATCTCCAACTTCTACGTCAACACTGGAAATTTTTCCATCAAATGGTGCAGTGACATAATAATCTGAAAGGTCATCTTTTGCGTCTTGTAGAGCATTTTCTTTTTGCTTAATAGAAATATCGGATGATTGTGTTTCTATATTTGCAGTTTCAAATGCTTCCTTGCTATCTTTTATTGTTGATTCAGCGGAAGAAATATCAGTCAAGTCTCCATTTATTGTATTTGCTTCTGATGATAGTGTACTTTGATATGTCGAATAATCTGAAGAACTAATAGCATCATCAGCCATGTAATTTACAAAACTCTGTAAACTTTTTATTGCCTCAGACGCAAGCTTAGTTGTTTTGTAAGTTTCACTCATTATCGAATCTATATCTTCGCTAGTTGCTGAATTGCGATCAAGTAATCTAAATGTTGCTCTATTACTCTTGAAAGATTTTTGAGCTTGATAGAAAGCTGTTTCAGCCTTTTCTCTATAATCTTGTGCAGTTGTTCCAGTTAATCTAGCTGAATTTTGAGATAAAATACTTTCTCCAAGCAAACTATCAAGTTCGTCAAATGTTGATTGTAAGTCTGTAAATGTGTTTGATAGGGTATTAAAGCCATCATCATAAGCTTTTTCTAAATCATCGTTCATTGTTTCTTCTGAATTTTGCAACTGTGTTTGTTTATATGACAACTTTGCACTCTCTAAACTAATTTCTGCATCTCGAACAGCTTTTTGTGCTTCAGTACTGTCTATTGAAAAAAGAGTTTTCCCTTTTTTAACCTGATCACCAGCAGATACACCAATGTAAGTTATTTTGCCAGTAGCATCTGCTGTAAGATCAATTGAATTTGAAGCGGAGACTTGTCCTGTGCCAGTTATCGAAGAAATAATTGTTCCTTTTTCTACTACAGCAGTTACATATCTTGTTTCACCAGAAGTGTCAGATATTTTTTTATAGCCATAAAATCCTAAAGCTAGAATTACTATGAGAACTATTATGCTCAACTTTTTATGACTTTTTATATAAAGTTTTATTTTATTGAATTTTTCCTTCATTTTGTTGTTTCATTAAATTATTTAATAAATCTGGCTCTGGCATTACTCGTATAAACTTTGCTTCTATTTGCCCGTTATCATTAGGTGTACCAATTACGGTTATAAAATCATCAATAGCAAGATCAGTTGATTTTAATTCTGATTTCATTTTCTGTATTTTAGTATCATCTTTTATCACAACTACTTTTTCTGTATTATCTCTGTCTTGTACTATTATGTTTGGCAATTCGATTTTAATTATTTTGCCATTTGCACCGTGGGCATTTGGAAAATTATTTTCATTTAATCCAAAACGTGGTTGCATCATACCAAAATTTCTTTGATAATTATCGCCCCAATCATGTCCGAAAGATGCCTTATGAAAACCAACTGACATTCCAGCTGAAAAAACCAAAGCAAACACTAACACTATTCCTACTCCATACAAAATTCCAACTAAAATTTTTGACTCAAATATTTTTAATATTTTTTCGTGTATTTTTCTCATATTTTTATACAGGCCTTGCCTGCAAGAATGATGATGTTAATTGACCTTTAATAATTTGTTTCATTGCATAACGTAAACATAAAAAGAAAATGAATATAAGAGTTAAGGAATAAAGTGTGCTTGCCATAGGCAGTGATTCAGTAATGGAAAAAGCAAATTCCTTCCAGTATGTGACAAGAATATCTTTGTTTGAAAAGGCCATTGATAAATACTGATAAAAACCCGATTGTGATAGATCGGACAATAACGTTTTAAACATAAAAATAAAACCAACTAGTGATGTCGTTCCTAAAAACGAAAAAATGCCCAGTTTTACTTTTAAGGCATGCTTTTTTTGTTTAATTATTCGCTTCCAAACCACTAAAGGTAAATCTTCATTTGCCATATAGCAGGTTTTTTTAAAAGCCTTAGCTAATTCTTTATTCATACTCATATATACGATAGATGAGTATGTTTTGGTGCAAATTATTTTATTTTTCTTCTTAATTCTAGAATTGCTCTATAGTGCCAGCTTTTTATTGTATTTAAAGGTTTATCCAAAATTTTTCCTATTTCTTCGAATGTCATTTCTTCCTGATAGTGTAATGTTAAGACAGTTTTATAATTTATTGAAAGTTCGTCTAATAATTTATTTAGCAAAACAGAGTCTTGCAACTTTTGTATTTCTTCGTCAGGTAGAAGATTTTCGTCCTCTATTGTTTCTGAGAAATCTATATAGTCTTCTGTGATTATATTTGAAAAAGAAATACTTTTCTTTTTTTTCAAAAAATCATAACAAGTATTTTTAGAAATAATAAAAATCCATGTTTTAAAACTGGATTTTTCTACATCAAACTTTTTTAAATTTTTCCAAACTTTTATGAAAATGTCTTGAACAATATCAGAAGCGTACTCTTTTCCTACTATTCGTGCTGTAAGGTTAAAAACTGAAGGTGAGTATCTTTCAATTAGTTCCTTGAAAGTATCTTCATTCCCATCTTTGTATGAATCAATTAACTCTTTGTCAGTTTTTTCGTACGACATAGGATAAATAATAGCATGTAACAAAGCACCTTGTCCTCTCGGCAGGAATCGAACCTGCATCATAACTTCCGCAAAGTTACGTCCTATCCATTGAACGACGAGAGGATTGCAACAATATGTTGCATATTTTAGATTAACAGTTTTTGTTAAAAAATCAAAATAGAATTAAAAACCTAGAACTTCCATTATTTTATTTGAGAAATGTTCCTTCATTTCTTCTTCAACAATATTATTTTTTAGCATTACATCATGAATTTTATTTGCAGAAGAAAGTTCTATCGGTATCGAAATTATTGGCATAATTACTCTTTTAGTTTTTACAAAAAGAGTTGGTTTTGTTTCTTTTTGTACCCAAAAACATTTTATATCTTCAAAAGGGTAGAGAATATTATGGATTTTCAAACCGTCCTCATTTAATTCGTAAGAAATTACCTCTGGTTTTTTTACTGCAAAATATCCAAGCATTACTCCACCTATTACTAACAATGCTGCAAAAAAATAATTTTTAAAAATAATTGAAGCAGCAGCACTTGCCACAATAATAACACCAAGAGCCCAGAACCAGTCTATGTTTCTTTCTTTCTCTTCGTATTCAAGCATAGACCATTCAATTTTTTCTCCTTTTTCCATAACTTGATTATATCAAACTGCTTCTTATTTAGAAAGGCAAGAAAGAGTGTTATCTATAATAGATGCAAATTTTAATAGTATCTCGCACGAAAAATTATTTATTATTTAATAATTTTATATAATTTTCGTTTAGACCCCCGAGTCTAAATATAATTCCTGTTTTAATATTATTCACTTTCATAAAATCTATATCATTTTTAAGTGACTCAATAGAAAGAATTGGCTCATCCCCAAGTACTCCTACTGCAATAGTTCCTAAGCCAAGCTGTAAATTTGGGTTAAGTTTTCTTACTTTAGTAATTTCATTTCTTATTAATTTTAATTTTAATTTATTAGAGATCATGCTTGTGTAATACATAATACATTGTGTATGTTTATATTTTTTAACATTAAAAGAAATACCAAGCAGACGATATATTAAATTAATACCAATAAAGAATGGTGGGTATTCTGCTGTCACAATATTTATATTGTGACTTAGTGCTTCTTGAAAGAATTTTTTTATAATCTTTTTATTCTTCCAAAAAGAGAAAAAGTTTTTGAAATATAATTCTTTATGTTTCATTAGAGGAAGTTCAAGATCTATTAATACAGTAAGAGGTTCATTAATTGAAAAAATTTCTTTTATAAAATTTTGTAAATCTTTCGTGTTAGAAAATGGAGAAATCCAATATGAATTTGGAATTATTGGCCAATATGCAGTAGAGATATTTGAATTAATTGAGGTAAGTAATTTTTTATTTTCTTTGTATTCATTAAAAGAATTTGCAGTAAGAAAAATAGTTGATTTAAAATCAATTAATTTAGCTTTTTCTAGATTTTCAAAAGTCGGGTATTCTTCAAAGAAATTAAATCTCATGAATGTATTATATACGATATTGTAGAAATAGATTACATCTAGTGCCAGCACGGCTTTGTGGAGGCGGTGAGAACACGAGTACGTTTTTCTCCCTCGACTAAATTTTTTGTCGACACAAAAAATTTGTCTGGTCACCGACTCATACATTTTTTCTACTGAAAAAATGATATTCCGTCGTTCTCATCTCACACGAAAGCCAAGCAGTTGGCTTTCTCGCCTCCGCAAAGCTTTTGCTTCGCGAAAACCTTTGCGGAGGCGGTGAGATTCGAACTCACGGTGCCTTGCGACACTCCGGTTTTCAAGACCGGTGCACTAAACCACTATGCGACGCCTCCTTTATTATCTTTAATTTTTCTCGAACATTACTTTTTAGTATATATACACTATAATTCATATGAGATTATGTGTTTTTACTAAACCACTACCCCGAAGGGGCCCCCTAGGGGTGCGACGCCTCCGTATATCAAACACTACTTTATTTTTAGCTTTTTTTCAAGGGCTGTAAATTAAAATACCCCGACATGCGGGGCATTTTAATTTCTATTTTTTAGGTTTAAAAGAAAGAAGTCTTTTAAATGCTCTTCCTACATCAGACCATTTCTTCTTTGCTACTCCGAAAACATATATCACTTCTAGTAATCCAAAAGTATTAACTATTAAAAGAACAATAAACCAGATTTTGTTGTTGTTCTTAACAGTTGTCCAAAGTGCATAACCCTTCCAAGGAATAACCCAGAAAATCATTATTAATAAAAATATTAAATTGTTTCCTGCTAAATTTTGCATAACTTTATTATATCATAAAACTATTTTTTGTGATAATATGCAAATATGAAATTTTTAGGTATAGATTATGGCTCAAAAAGGATTGGTATTGCCATATCAGACGAACAGGGGCGTATTGCTTTTCCAAGAAATATTTTGTTAAATAACAAAGAAGTTTTTGAAAAAATTAGTGATTTAATAGAAAAAGAAAAGATAGAAGAAATTGTAATAGGGGAATCCACAGATTTTAAAGGTAAACCAAATATTATCTCAAAAGATATAGAAATTTTTATTGAAAAACTTTTTAATAAATTTAAATTAAGAATCCATAAGCAAAAAGAATTTTTAACTTCTGTAGAGGCTCGAGGGCACGAAGGAAAAGTAAAAAATAATGCAAGAAAAATTAGAAAAGTAGAAAATAAAAAGGTCGACGATTCTGCAGCAGCATTGATATTACAAAGATTTTTGGACAAAAATGATAAACATTGAAGATTTTAAAAAAATAGAATTAACTGTCGGGGAAATTCTTTCTGCGGAAAAAATTCCAGATACAGATAAACTTTTAAAATTGTCGGTTAATTTGGGAGAAGAAAAACCAAGACAGATTGTTTCTGGAATAGCTCTGTATTATCCAGACATTAATGTTTTGATAGGTAAAAAATGTTTTTTTGTTTCTAATTTGGAGCCAAGAATTATACGAGGTATAGAAAGTCAGGGTATGATTTGTGCTCTTTCTGATTCTAATGGACTTTTTTCTTTAGTTGTTCCAGAAAAAGATGTTCCGCCAGGAACAAAAGCTAAATAATATTAGCAAGAAAGAAAGGAATATTATATAATAAGTTTGTATGTTTAAGAATTTTTTTCATCTTTTTTTCCCTACACCAAAACTTCTCACGGTGCCTTCTTTTGGTTTAGATATTTCTGACGAATCTATAAAATTTATCGAGCTTATACAAACCAATCATGGTATTAAATTAGGTAAACATGGAGAACGAAAAATTCCTGCTGGTACAATAGAGTCTGGAAAAATAAAAGACCTCAGAAAAATGGAAGAGATTTTATCTTCATTAAGAAAAGAAGACAAAATAAAGTCTGTAAGAGTTTCATTACCAGAAGAACAAGTTTACCTTTTTGAACTTAGGCTTGAAAAAGCTGGACTTCTAAATATTAGGGACAGTATCGAACTCTCTTTAGAAGAATATATACCTATATCAGCTCAAGATGCTATTTTTGACTATGAAATTTTAAGTGAAGACGAAAAAGGTTTTGATCTTCAAGTTTCGGCAATACCTAAAAATATAGTAGAAGGGTATTTGTCTGTATTTAAAAATTCAATGATTAATGTTCGTTCATTTGAACTTGAAGCACAAGCTATTGCGCGAGCTGTAATAAAAAAAGAAGACAAAGAGACTTACATGATTGTTGATTTTGGTGAAAAACGAGCAGGCATT
The DNA here is from genome assembly GCA_035353995.1 of Minisyncoccota bacterium. Classification (GTDB taxonomy): domain Bacteria; phylum Patescibacteriota; class Minisyncoccia; order Phycocordibacterales; family UBA9973; genus UBA9973. The sequence continues at coordinate 127,177 of DAOQAL010000001.1, forward strand.
TTTATTGTTTCTCGCGGTATTGTAATGTTTACTTCAACTCTGGATGTTGGAGGATCATTGCTTACAAAAATGATACAGAAAAACTTCAAAGTAACTTTTGAGGAAGCAGAAAAAATGAAGAAGAAGTATGGTTTGGAACGTAATACCGAAAACAAAGAAATGTTTTCTGTTTTATTAAATAGTATTTCGATTCTTCGTGATGAAGTTGTTAAACATTTTGTGTATTGGCACACTCACAAAGAGGGAGGTAAGGATAGACCACCAATAAAAAAAATAATAATGTGTGGTGGTGATTCAAACTTAATAGGATTATCAGATTATTTTGCAGTAAGCACTAAAAATACTATTGAAATAGCAAATGTTTGGGTTAATATAAATAATAATAATAAATATATTCCAGAGATTAAATTTGACCAATCTCTTACTTATGCGGCTGCTATAGGTCTTGCTTTAGGGAATTTTGAACATGATTAATTTAATTCCAATTGAAGAGAAAAAAAAGATAAAAATAGATTTCTATTTTCGTCTTTTGTCTGTATTTTTTGTAGTTCTTAGTTTTTCTATTCTTATCTCCTCTGTTTCTATAATGCCTGCTTATATAAGTTCTCTTGAAAAGAAAAATTCCGTAAATAAAAAATTAGAAGCACAAAAAAGTGAAGTTATGCCAGAAATTGATAAACAGGCTCAAGTTGCAATTAAAGATTTGAATACGCGTTTAAGTGTAATCGAAAAAGCAATAAGTAATAAATATGTTTTTTCACAAAATATAATAAATGAAGTTCTTCTTAAGCAAGAAACGGGAATAAAAATAACAAGAATTTTTTATGAAAATGATAAATTTAAAGGTCGAGTTGTTACAGTAAGTGGCATTGCGTCAAGCCGACAGCAACTACTTTTGTTTCGTAAGGCGTTTGAAAATTCAGGTGCTTTTAAAAGCATAGATTTACCAATTTCAAACTTTGTTAAAGGTAGTGATATACAATTTACTTTAAACTTAGTGGCTATATAATATGCAAAATAAATTTAAAAAAACTCCATTAATAATTTCTGTTTTATTTCTGCTAATTTCATGTGGTATTTTTTATTTTATTTTTTATGAAATAAGAAATAATGTTGAAGTCACGCAACAGTCAGAAATTGATTTGCAGAAAGAGATAATAAAAAGAAATGAAGTTAGAATTTTAAATAATTATTTCAACTCGATACAAACAGAAAAAGCACTTTTTGAAACACACTTTGTTCAAAGTTCAAACGTTGTTCCATTTTTAAATAATATTGAATATTTAGCAAAAAGCGTAGAAGTCAAAACAGAGGTAAGTTCAATAAGTATTAATGAAACTGATAATAGTTTGGTCTTAGAAATAAAAAGCTCTGGTGATTTTGAAAATATATACCGTTTTATCACATTGTTAGAAAATTCTTCTTATGAATTAGAGTTTATTTCTTCTGATATATATAGTGATATTGATAAAAATACCGTAAAAAGTAAAGATAATACAGACAAGTGGGAAGCTTTATTTAAAATTAAATTAGTAAGCTTTATATAAAAAATGAAAATAAAATTTCCAAAATTTAAGAAGAATTATGAAAATCAAAATTTCAAAATTAGTCCAGATATATACTGGAATATTTTAATTGTTTTGTTTTTTATAATAATAATAGCCGTTTTTATTTTTTCCTTTAATCTTTATAAGCAAACAAGTGTTGAGAGCGAAGTTACATATCAAAATATAAGCGGAAAAATTGAAAAAGAGAAAAAAGAAAAAATAAATAGAGTGTTGGAATACTTTTCAGAAAGAGAACAAAAGTCAAATGAAATATTAAATTCACCTGCACCTGTTGTTGACCCTTCGCTTTAAAAATGTTAATTTAGATTTTATACGCTTTGCTAAGTAAATATTGAATGCGCGGTTAGCTCAGTTGGTAGAGCAACCCGTTTACACCGGGAAGGTCGGGGGTTCGAGTCCCTCACCGCGCACAAAGGCATTTATATGCCCTCGTAGTTCAATGGATAGAACAGAGCTCTTCTAAGGCTTTGATGTAGGTTCGATTCCTACCGAGGGCACAGAACTGAAAGTTTTGTGAGTCCGCAGCGCGACGGCGCGAGGAGCGGGTTGAGAAATTTTTCAGCAGAAAAATATTTGTAACCAATGAAAATAAAAATACTCTATGAAGATAAAGACATCTTAGCAATAGATAAACCATCTGGTATTTCTGTGCATGCAGATGGTAGAAGCAATGATAAAACGATTGTTGATTGGTTTTTGAAGAAATATCCAAAAGTAAAAAATGTTGGTGAACCCATTTTTGTTGATGGAAAAGAAATTAAAAAACCTGGAATCGTACATCGATTAGACAGGGAAACTTCTGGCGTACTTGTTTTGGCAAAAAATCAAAAAAGTTTTTTATTTCTAAAAAAACAATTTCAAAATAGAGAAATAAAAAAAATCTACAATGCTATTGTTTCTGGTTCTGTAAAAAATGATCACGGGATAATAAATAAACCTATTGGTAGAAGTCCAAGCGATTTTAGACGCCGACTTGCTGGACGTGGCGCAAGAGGGGAGCTTCGCGATGCTATTACTGAATATAAAGTTTTAAAAAGGTTTTCAACTTCAAAACCTTTTACTTATTTAGAAGTGAAACCTAAAACAGGACGAACTCATCAAATTCGTGTGCATATGAAATACTTAAACCATCCAATTGTTTGTGACTCGCTTTATGATCTAAAAGGTTTTTGTCCTAAAAATCTTTCTAGAATGGCACTTCATGCAAAATCAATAGAATTCAAAAATTTAAAAGGTGAAACTCTTAAAGTAGAATCACCCATACCAAAAGAATTCGAAAAAATACTAGATCGTAAAAGTTCTTAGTAAAAATGTTGGTGTAAATAAAATACAAAAAAAGGACGTCCTAGGGCGTCCTCGTTTTTATGCTATTTCATCTTCCTCCTCATTGAATTCCTCATTACAAAAATTATACTGAGGTTCTCTGCCAAAAAGTACTTTTACCTCTGAAATGTAATAAGTCGGTGTTGAAAAATAAATTTCTCTCCGTAACGTACCATAATCTTTTTGAAATTCTTTTTTTCTTGGCGTTACAAAAGTAATAGAATGATACTGTTCTATTACAATTTTTGTAATGTGCACTTCCAAAATTTTACATTGAATCTCGGTTATTTTTCCATTTCCATGATTCAAAGTTATAAAGGCAGAATGTTTTTTGTTTAAAGTACAAGGTGTTAAAACCCCCATCATTTTTTGAGAAAAATCAAAATAGTTTTTAGCTATTATGTCTTCTGGATCTAAAAAAACAGGAGGAACAATCCTTTTAATAAGATTTTTAAAAAAACTTCCCATCAGGATCGTTAGAATTCCAGGGTCTATGCTTTCTTTAAACAAGACCTTCATTTCGTTGGTATTTTCTACGTATTCTTTTGTCATAGAGCGTTTTTCTTTTAAAATATCATTATTATTATTGCAAGTCAAACGATAAAATTTAGTATTTGCTATAAAAAAAAATTTATGCTAAAGTGTTTTCATTATGTTAGTAAGTAAAACAAAATTAAGTCCAGTGGACACAGAGGCTCGTAGCAAAATAGATTTTCACGCAGGTGATACCATTCGTGTATGGTCTAAGATTTTGGACGAAAAAGGAAAACAAAGACTTCAGGCATTTGAAGGTTTGGTTTTGGCTAAAAAGCACGGTAAAGAAATTGGTGCCACTTTTACAGTCAGAAGAGTTGCTTCTGGTGTTGGTGTAGAAAGAATATTTCCACTTTTCTCTCCATCTATAGATAAAATTGAAGTAATTAAAAAATCACGTGCTCGCAGAGCAAAGTTGTATTATGTTAGAAATAAAGCCGTAAAAGATGTAAGAAGAAAATTGCGTTCATTTGCAAATTCAGTGGAGGAAGATTCAGTTGAAGAAGAAAAAAAAGAAGAATAATAAAAAAGAAAAACCCACAATTGTGGGTTTTTCTTTTTGTGAAATATGATAATATAAAAAAGTTCGAAAAGAGCCCAGGTGGCGAAACTGGTAGACGTACTACCTTGAGGTGGTAGCGCCCGCAAGGGCATGGGAGTTCAAATCTCCCCCTGGGCACTATTCTTTTGGAAAATAAGGATGTGGGAATGATTTTACAATTGCCCGCGCTTTTATTTCATTATTTATTATGATTCCTTCTATGTATATACTGTCACCAATTTGAAAAGTTTTAGGTTTTATATTTTCTAACACAACTCGATAATTTAATATCTCGTCTTCTTCTATTTTTGGTTCGATAGCAACCAAAAGGGAATTTTGTTGTATATCAAGAATTATTCCTCTAAATATTTTTTCATCAAGATCAGGACGTGTTCTAACTTTTTCATAGATGCTTCCAATAAAAATTGGATTGTCATGTGTGTCGTGCCAAATATTATATTGCAATGAAGTTCCCTGGTCTATTATTACTCCACATATTGTCATTACAAAAACAGTTCCAAGTCCAAGATAAAGTATTGGTGTTTTATAACCAAAACGAAAAGAACGAATCATAAGTCCAGCCCAGATTATTAAAGCAGAATTAAGTAAAAATAATCCCCAAGGAAATAATTTAAAAAATAAAACAGTTCCATGTCCTCCAAGCCCAATTAGTGATATTTGGTCGCTTGCTCTTAGGCTGAATAAAACAAAACTACATAAAAAAATCGAAATTATAAAAATAGCGATTATTATTAAAACAAGAAAAACGATCCTTAGTTTAAAATAAGTTTTTGATTTTTGTTTCAAACCCTCTTTTTCTATCCTTTGAAACAGTTCTTTTGTGATTTCTTTTTGTTGATATCCCTTATCGTTTTCCATTTTTTTCTTCTATATTGTTATAAGCTTTTTTTAATGATTCTTTACCTCTTTTAATTCTTACGCCAACGGTTCCAGTAGGAATTTTGAGAATATCAGAAATCTCTTTATAACTAAAATCTTCAATATAGTGCAGAATAATAACTTCTTTGTATTTTGGTTCTAACGTGTCTAAACATGAATCAATTATTTTTTTTAATTCTTTTGTTTCGCGCTCTCTTTCCTCTGGGTCTTCATAAACTTGATGAGAAATTAATGTATCAAAATCAAAATAATTTATTGGATTGAAAAATTGTTTTTTTAATCCATTTATAAAAGCGTTATGTGCGATTCTGTAGATCCAAGATGAAAATTTAAAAGAAGGATCATAGTTTTGTATACTTTGATAAGTATTTATAAAAATATCTTGCACAATGTCATCAATATTTTCTTTGCGAGAAAGAAATTTTCTTCCGTAACGAGACAATTTATCATTATAACGTTCTATCAATAAACCAAATTTTTCCTTGTCTCCTTGTTGTACAAGAATTGCGATGTCTTCATCTGTTATCTCTTTTTTCCCATGATACATAGCGTATTATTTATATACTTAATATCGCTTTATAACAAGGGATATTGTATTTCTATAAAAAAACCCATAAAATATGGGTTTTTTAGTTGAATATTCAACTAATGCTAAACATGTCAGCATTTGTTATCTTATTAAATTTTATTATATTTTTACACCATATCAACATAGAAAAGTTTGTCTTTTATCTCGTTCTTTGCAATTTTTGTTTTAGCTAAATTATTTTTGCTATTTTCTACTACCGCTTTTATTGATGTTTCACTTATTACGCCTCTAACTTTTACAATGTCACCAACTTTTATATCAGAAAGCGCGATAGCAACAGGAACACCTGGAATAGCTACTCCGTTTCTTGATGTAAGAACGGAAGATTTCAAAAGAGTTGCATCAGAAGCATCTACAACGTATATAACATTGTGTTTGCCTGTTATCGTTAGCATTGGACCTGAAATCGCAGTAACCACTCCACTTGCTCCTTGCCCTTTTCCTTTTCCAAAGCCATACCTATTACCGGTAGAATTATTTGCACTCGATATATTACCTGACGATGTGTCTGCTCGAGCAGTATTTGTAAAACTTACCGGGCCTACCCCTAGCGTTGTGACTAAAGAAGCCATCACTAGCGGGATAAAAATTTTTCTTTTTTTTATACGTCTCATTTTTTTAAAGGTATTACTAATAATGGCACGAGGCTAACTAAAACTATGTTTCTAAATTTTCGACCTGTATATACTATTACAATAATAAAAATCTTTTATTTCACCTTGACGACTTTTTTTAAAAAAATTGCTATATTATATATATGCTATACACAGGAAAAGGTGATGATGGTACAACAAAAACTTTTGGATGTGACCAAAGGATTTCTAAAAGTTCAAAGATAGCTGAAGCCTTAGGATCTTTAGATGAGATCAATTCTTTTCTTGGAATTTGCAAAGTAAAAGCAGAAGATAAAAAAATAACATTAACAAATGGAACAAAGGTGGAAGAAATTGTTAATGATATTCAAAAAAATCTTTTCATCGTTCAAGCAGAGTTAGCTGGTGCTTCGATGTCGATTGATAAAAATAAATTAGAAGAAGCTGAAGAAATAATTTCTCTTATCGAAAAAGAACTTCCACCAATAAAACATTTTTTTATTTCCGGAGGAACAGAACTGGCATCATTGTTTGATTTTGCTCGTACTGTTGCTCGCAGAGCCGAGAGGAGAATAATTGATGTTGATCTAGAAAAAATGGTAGAAGTCAGTGACAGAACTAAAGCATATTTAAATCGTCTATCAAGTTTACTTTATGCATTAGCTAGACTTGCGAACCATAAATCTGGTATAACAGAAGAAGGTCCTGATTATAAATAGGACTTACATATGGTGCCTATAGTGTAATGGTTAGCACTAGGGTTTGTGGAACCCTCAGTCAGAGTTCGAATCTCTGTAGGCACCCAGCAGTCAGCGACTAAAGAATAGACCGGTAAGGTATAGGTTTTTCTAGATTCATCAAAAATCTGGTTCTAGACCTTTTAGGTTCAAAATTCGATAATATTCTTTATTATCAACTTAAAAATCAAAAATTCAAAAGTTCTAATCTCTAGAGGTCGGGATTACTAGGTGTCCTGAAAGGGTCGAGTGTTTTATTGGTAAGTTTTGATATAATAAACTTATGAAAAGTAGACTTTTACATTGGATCCCAAGAGTTTTATCGATAATTTTTGTTTTATTTTTGTGTTTATTTTCTTTGGACGGTTTTGCTGAATTCAATGGTTGGCAAACCATTTTAGTTGTCATTACTCACTTGATTATTCCATTTATAGTTTTATTAGGAACGATTATCTCTTGGAAAAGAGATTTGGTTGGTACTATAATATTTTTCTTTTTTGCTATGTATTATGTCTATATGGTTGGACTTGATCGTCACTTTAGTTGGTATGTATCTATTTCTGGGCCAGCATTACTAATAGCCATTCTTTTCTTTACAAATTGGTTATCTAGTAGAAAAAATATTCAAAATTTTCAATATATAAAAACAAAAGACGGATTAGAGATATTTACAGAATCAATTGGTAATAAAAATAATCCAGCAATTATTTTGATAATGGGAGCAATGAATCAAAGTGTATTTTGGTATGATTCTTTTTGTAAAAAGTTGGCAGATTCTGGATTTTTTGTAATTAGATACGATCATAGAGATACTGGTTTTTCTTCTGTTGTAGATTTTAAAGAAAATTCATATACATTAGATAATTTAACAGAAGATGTTATATGTATTTTAGATGGATATAATATACCAAAAGCTCATATTGTTGGTATATCTATGGGTGGATATATTGGACAATTATTAGAAATAAATTATTCTAATAGAGTTGAAACACTAACCTTAATTTCAACTACTGCTGATCAAAGACCATATATGGATGCGACTATGGGAAATTTTAATAATAAATATGAATTACCTTATCCAAGCCAGAAATTTACTGATTATATAGAAAATAGTAAAAATAATCCTCCTAAGGATGATGAAGGATTTATAAATAGCCAGATAGAGGGGTGGAAGATCTTTTTTGGACATGAATTATCCAAAGAAGATTTAGATGAATTGATTAGATTAATAACTCTATCAAATAATAGAAACAAAAATAAATTTTCTCCATTTAATCATGGGTTAGCTGTGGCTAATTCGAAAGATAGGATAGAAACTATTAAAAATATAAATACTCCAACCTTAATTATCTATGGAGGAAAAGATATTTGTTTTCCAATAGAACATGCACAATATTTAAATAAAAATATTCCAAATTCAAAACTTGAGGTTATAGAAAACATGGGACATATGTTCTCATTATCAGAATCAGATATTTTAATTAGTAAAATATTAAATAATATACAACAAGATTAGACCCTATAAAGTTATTCGCTAAAAGGTTAGATTTTGGGAGAGTCACCCTCTTGAGAGGGGTTGTATTTATTGTATTTAAACTAATTAGTAACAAGAATTCCTCTTTTTTCTTGCCACTCTATTATTCCTCCGAGTTTTTCTACATTATTTAAGCCTAATTCTTTCAATTTGATTTCTGCTTCACCAGCTCTTCTTCCAGATCGGCAATATGTATAGATTGGGATGTCTTTTGGTAAATCTTTTATAGTTTCAATATTTAAATTTCCTAGTGTAATGTGCTGTGCTCCTTTAATATGACCCTCATTCCATTCAGAATCTTCTCGAACATCAAGAAGAACGATCTCATTATCTTCTACCTGTTTATTAATAACTTCTGGATTCATCTTGGAAGTTACTCGTTCTACCTTTACTGGAATATTTTCAGCCTTACATTCTGCTCCATGACATTTTGTCGCATAAATACCAAAGGTTATTAATCCTGTGGTGATAATTATACTACCTATAATGCTGTACGTGTTTTTATTTTTCATTTTTTGAACACTTTTTACAAATTCCGAATAAATCAAATGAATGATGAGATATAGAATCAAAATCTTTATTCTGTTTCAATGCTTTTGAAATAAGAGAATCTGAATCTTCTTTACACCCATCAAAATTATAAACCTTTTTACAATGTAAACAAATAATATGGTGGTGGTGATGGTCATCTACAAGTTCATAATAAACAGATTCTTGGTGTAAATCAACACGTTTAAGAATTCCTGCCTTTTCAAAAGAGAGGAGGGTTCTATATATAGTAACTAAGTTTACTCCCTTATTCTTAAGTATTTTATATATATATTCTGCATTTATTGGCTTACAGTCATTTGAAAAAATACCGAGTATATCTTGGCGGGTTTGAGTTACTTTAAATCCCTTATCTTTAAGAATAAAGCTAAAATCTTTTATCATAATACTTATATAATATACTAGATGTTAACTATTTGCAATTAGAATTTTTATAGTATATAATCATAAATGCAAATCATTAACAAGTACAAAGGTCTGTTTTTATTATAAGTTTAATAAGATTTTATGAATAAAAAATATATTATAGGTTTATCAATATTAGTTGTATTAATAATTGGTTCTTTTGTTTTGTTTAGTAATAAAAAAGAGAATGTAGTTTCAAACGATAGAGTTAAAATTGTGACAAGTTTCTATCCTCTATATTTCTTTACCTCTCAGATTACAGGTGATAAGGCAATAGTTTCAAATATAACTCCCGCAGGAGCTGAACCACACGAATATGAACCAACAGCTCGTGATATTGCAAGTATTGAGAATAGTGACCTACTCATTTTAAATGGTGGAGGGTTAGAAAGCTGGGGTGAAAATATTAAAACTAATCTTAACGGAAAAAATACTAATATAGTAACTGCAGGAGAAGGATTAATAACAATAGAAAATAAAGAGGAAGAACATGAAGAAGATGGGCATGAGGGACATCATCATGTGACTGATCCACATATTTGGCTTTCTCCTATATTAGCTATTCAGATGGTAGATAAGATAGAATTAGGACTTTCTCTAAAAGATCCAAATAATTCTTCATATTATAAAGCTAATGCCGAAATTCTTAAAAATAAATTGAGCACTTTAGACGAAGAGTTTAAAAAAGGGTTAGTAACTTGTGAAAGTAAAAATATAATAACCTCTCATTCAGCATTTGCTTATTTGGCTCAAGCTTATGGACTCAATCAAGTATCTATCGCTGGGTTATCTTCAGAAGAAGAACCTTCCTCTAAAGAAATAACAGAAATTGCAAAATTTGCTAAAATTAATAATGTAAAATATATTTTCTTTGAGACTCTAATATCCCCAAAACTTTCAGAAACAATAGCAAAAGAAATAGGAGCACAAACATTAGTCTTAAATCCTATTGAAGGATTAACTGAAGATGAAATTAGTAATGGTAAAGATTATTTTAGCGAAATGAGAAGTAATCTAGTAAACTTAAAGATAGCACTACAATGCACAGAGTAGATCATACAAAAAGTATAATTGAAGTCTCAAATATATCTTTCTTATATAATGAGGAGGTGGTTATTAAAGATATAAATCTATCAATTCATAAAGGTGACTATTTGGGGGTCGTTGGAAGTAATGGTTCTGGGAAAACAACACTACTTCGAATAATCTTGGGTCTTCTTTCCCCTAAATCTGGAACTATTAAATTATTTGGACAAGATGTCTCTGTCTTTAAAGATTGGTCCAAGATTGGCTATGTCCCTCAAAAGGTGATTAATTTTGATAACAATTTTCCTGTAACAGTTGAGGAGGTAGTTTTAATGGGTAGATATGGAAAACTTGGATTATTTCATAGAGCAAGTAAAAAAGATAAGCAAATAGTGGAAGAATCCTTAAGGCATGTAGATATGCTCTCGTATCGTGATAGACAGATTGGAGATTTATCTGGTGGTCAACAACAACGTGTATTCATTGCTCGGGCACTTGCTGGAAATCCTGAAATTATCTTTCTAGATGAACCAACGGTAGGAATTGAAAAAGATATTAAAGAAAAATTCTATCAATTACTTCACGATCTAAATGAGAAGCTTGAACTTACTATTGTAATAGTTACTCATGATATAGAAAGTATGGCTCACGAAGCAATGCATGTAGCTTGTATTAAAGATCACACTTTAGTTTTTCATGAATCTATTGATGATTTGTTTAAAGAATCACACGGAATAATTAGTAAACACATATAATTTATGTTAGAAATTTTTCAATATGATTTTATAATTAGAGGACTTGAGGCTGGAATAATTGTAGCTTTTATTGCTCCGCTTATTGGTATTTTTCTCGTATTACGACGTTATTCTTTAATAGCTGATACTCTTTCTCATGTATCTCTCGCTGGGGTTGCAATGGCTTTTCTTTTTGGCTGGAATCCTATCTTAACTACTATTGGAGTGACGACACTTTCTTCTGTCGGGATAGAACGATTAAGAAACACAAAACACATTTATGGAGAATCTGCATTAGCACTATTCCTCTCAGGTGGACTTGCTCTTGCTACTGTACTTTTAAGTTTAGGTAAAGGATTCAACTCAAACTTACTCAATTATCTTTTTGGAAGTATTGTCACTGTAACACAAAATGACGTACTAACTATTTTTATTCTCGCTATTATTATTGTGATTCTTCTTTTCTCATTTTATAAAGAATTGGTGTATATAACATTTGATGAAGAATCGGCAAAAGTAAGTGGGCTTCCTGTGCGGTTTATAAATACTCTTTTTATAATGCTTGTTGCTCTCACCATATCTTTAGCAATTCCAATAATAGGAATATTACTCATTACAGCACTTATAGTCATCCCAGTTGTTACAGCTCTTCAATTAAGAAAAAGTTTTATAAAAACAATTATATATTCTGAAATAATATCAATACTTTCCGTTGTTTCTGGTATTTTTATTTCTTATTATTTTAATCTTTCAACAGGCGGAACGATTGTATTGTTAATGCTAGGTATTTTTCTATTTGTGATGTTAGGAAAGAAATATCTAAAAAAATGATTCTGTAATAATTTGGTCTTCTGGTATTCCTAATGATTTAACCATTTTCCAAATATCACGAGTAAAACCAATAGAACCACAAATCGCAATTACGGTTTCTTTTTTGTTTATTATAACTTTCTTTATATCCTCTTTTTCAATTCTATGTCTTACTATTTTTCTGTCTTTGATTCCTTTTTCTTTAGTAATAAACAAAGTGTTTTTAATTCTTTTATTATTCACAATATCTTCTAAAAATGGAGATCTATCTATTGATCCATTACTAAATAAGAAAGTTACTTCAGTATTTTTAAAATCATCTTTATTAATCCAACTAATAAAGGGGGTTATTCCTATACCACCTGCAATACAAATAATCTTTTTGTCTGTATTATCAGGACAGAAATTACCATATGGACCATCGGCATTAATAATTTCGTTTATTTTTAAATTAGATAATAATGTTGAGAATTCACCCTTTTTTCTCACAGCAAAACGAATCAGATTATCATTTGGTTGTGAGATTATAGTATAGGCTCTCCCTAAATTATTCTTCGGTGAAGATAAATTCATATACTGTCCAGGTGTAAACTTTAATTTATTTTTACCAACAATAGAAAAATCTAAAATCGCAACATCTTCATATTTTATTTCTTTCTTTTTAAGTTTTAATTTAAAGAAACTCATTTTATTTTGTTTTATTTAAATAATTTTTAATCGCTTCAGATAAAGCCTCTTGACCTAAAACAGAGCAGTGAAATTTTCTACCTGGCAAACTAATATAAATCTAAAAGTTAAAAAATAAAAAGTTTAATCTCTAAAGATTGCTACTTCTAAATGAACGAAGGGGAGTAATAAGCAATCCATCGCACACTACCTTGCATTGCAAAGTAGTATATGATAGTGTATATAATATGGAACAAGATGATTTTCAAAAATCTTTAGATAATGCTGAAGCGCAAATGCGTAAGGGTGTTTTGGAATATGCAATTTTGTTGTTGATAGCAAAGAAAAAAATATATGCAAATGAAATAATATTAGGATTGCAAAATGTGCATTTAGTTGTGGTAGAGGGAACTATTTATCCATTGCTATCAAGACTTAAAAATTCTGACTTATTAAAATATACTTGGGAAGAATCAAAATCAGGCCCACCTAGGAAATACTATTCAATTACAAGTAAGGGTCAAAAGTTTCTAGATGGTTGTAATAACCAATGGAAGAATCTAGAAAAAGCAATTAATATTTTAAAAAAGTAACAATTATATGAAAAAAACTATTTCTATCAATATAAGTGGACTAAATTTCATAATAGAAGAGGAAGCTTATTTTAAACTGAAAGATTATTTAGATGAAATAAAAAAACATTGTGGTGCTGATGCGGATATTGAAGAAGTTATGAGAGATATAGAAGCAGGCATATCAGAAAAATTAAAATCATTACTTACTCCATATAAAGAAGTGATTTCTGTAAGCGATATAGAGTCTTTGATTAAAGTTATGGGTACAAAAGATGATTTTGATCGCGAAGTCGGAGGCAAAGTAGAAAAAGATAATACAGAAAAGCGTAAACTCTATAGAGATCCAGATGATATTGTTATTGCCGGAGTTGCTTCAGGGTTGGGTGCCTATTTTGATGCGGATCCTGTTATTTTTAGAGTTGCTTTTGTCCTTCTTACTTTTGTTAGTGGTTTTGGTATATTGTCTTATATCATTCTTTGGATTGCAATGCCAGAAGCAAAAACTGCTAATCAAAAACTAGAAATGAGAGGAGAAGCTCCAACTGTTGCTGCTTTTGAAAAATTGTCTAAGACGAATAAAAATTTAAAAGCTAGTTTTAAAGAACGCTGGAATAAATTTCCAATATTAGAAAAGATTTTAAGTGTACCACTTTTAATTATTAATAAACTTTTTAAAATAATTAAAGTTATTTTTTCAAAGATAGTACCGATATTTAAATTTTTATTTGGTTTATTTTTGATAGCAATTTCACTATTTTGTTTAGCTTTTGTAGGAGTGGGTAGTTTATACTTACTATTACAAAATAATTCATTATATAGTTTTGCTTTTGTTCCGATTTCTTTTATTGTTCATTCTGTTCCTTTTATATGGTTGATTATTACAGGCTTTCTGTCGTTTTCGATACCAGCAATATTCTTTTTAATTGGAGGATTGAGTCTTATTAAGAGAAAAAGTTTCTTTAATTTTAGCATTACCATAATACTGGCATCTGTTTGGTTAATTTCTGGAATTTCTTTCTGTGCTATTGGCCTACGTTATTTACCTGACACAATAGATAAAATTGATAATTATCCTGCTGTAGAGACAACTTCTAAGATTATTGATATTTCTAATGTAAATAAAATTATAGTTAATGGTTCTTACATAGATGTATTTGTTTCTAAGGAAAAAAATGTTGAAACTTCTCTTGTTGGAAGGGTAGTCGATCTGGAAAATGTAAATATTAAAAATGAAAAAGATAATCTTTCTTTAATTTGGGAAGATAAGAAAATAGATATGTGTTTTCATTGTGACAATGATAGCGTCCGATTGATTATTGGTAAAGATAATATCTCTAAAGTTAAATTAGAAAATGGAGCACAGATAATAAAATAAATGCATTGCACTATAACTTGACTTGTATGTTAGAATTATATAACATAGATAATGTTATAAATAATTAACATATGTAATATGACAAACAAACAATATAAGAAAATAAAATTAATAATAATAGTTATTATTGCGATAATTTTTGGACAATCAATAGTTTTAGAAAATTATATTATTCCTATTGTAACTTTGATTATTACTTCGCTCGTGCTTCTCTTATTACGTCGCAGAGTCAAAGATGTCATTTCAGATGAAAGAGATATGGCTCTCGGTGGTAAATCTGCTCTCATAGCCATACAGATATATTCTTGGATTGCTGTTATTGTAATGTTCGTGCTTTATTCTTTCAAAGATACTAATCCATTCTATGAACCTATAGGTATGACGTTAGCATATTCTACTTGTTTGCTCATGTTGATATATTCAATAGTTTTTCGTTTTTATAACAAAGAAACATTTTCAAAAAATAAAAAGAAATATATTATTTTTGCAATTATACTTGCTATATTTATTAGTTTTTTCAGTATTCGTTTCTTTAGCGGGGAAGATAATTGGGTTTGTCGTGATGGACAATGGATCAAGCATGGCAATCCAGATTATCAAGCTCCCATAGTAGAATGTAAATAATATTATGAGAAATAATATTAAGGAATTAAGGAATAAATTAAATATTACTCAAGAAGAATTAGCAAAAAAAGCTAAAGTTAGAAGAGAGACAATAATTTTTCTTGAGCAAAATAAATATAATCCATCATTGCAGTTGGCTCATGATGTTGCAGAAGCACTGGGAACTTCTATTGATAAATTATTTCAATTTTAAATATATAATATTATCATGGAAGAAAATATAAAAAATTTAGAGGACCTGGGATATAAACCATTCTTTGAATTAAAAAGAAAAGAGCTTGGACTCTCAGATTTTTCCGTTGCTAGAGTTATTGCTGAATATAAAGAAGCATATAAAGTTAAGAATATTAATGGAGAATTTCTAGCCAAAATAACAGGTAAACAAATATTTAAAGCAACAGGAAGAGAAGACTATCCAGCTGTTGGGGACTGGGTTTTAATTACACAAGCTGATGATGATCATGCAGTAATTAATGGAATATTACCTAGGCAGACAATAATTAAAAGAAAATTTGGTGACAAAAATAAATCTGGTGAAAAGAACGATGTTCAAATTATTGCAACTAATATAGATATTGGATTTGTGATTGAATCAGTTGATCGAGATTATAATCTTAATCGTTTTGAAAGATATTTTAGTCTTCTTTCAGATGGAGGAGTACAAGGATCTATTATCTTAAACAAGATGGATCTTTTATCAGAAGAAGAAAAAGAAAAAAAATTAAACGATTTAAAAGAGAGATTCCCTAATATAGATATTACTTTGACAAGTACTGTAGACAATAAAGGTTTAGAGAAATTAAAAAATTATATTATTAAAGGTAAGACATATTGTTTTCTGGGCTCTTCTGGAGTTGGTAAATCGTCATTGATTAATAAATTAATAGGTGAAGAAATTATAGAAACTAGTGATGTAAGTTCTTATTCAGATAGAGGTAAGCATACGACCACGGGAAGACAAATGTATTTTTTAGATAATGGAGGAATCGTCATTGATAATCCTGGAATTCGTGAAGTTGGAATGACTGATGCTTCAATAGGAATTGATGAGTTTTTTGATGAGATTTCTACATTGGGAAAGAAATGTAAATATATTGATTGCACTCATACTAATGAACCTGGTTGTGTAGTCCTCGATTCAATTAAATCTGGAATAATAGATGAAGAAAAATATATTAATTATACAAATCTTAAAAAAGAAGCGGAATATTATAGTATGAGCGATACAGAGAAAAGAGATAAAGATAAAAAATTTGGTAAATTTATGAAAAAAGCAAAAAAAGATTTAAAAGATTTTGGGTATGATAATTACTAGTGATGTTTGGTTCCAATCTAGAACAGTTAAATTTTTTTCAAAAATGTTTCCAGGTCGCATCTTCTATTAATTTTAAGTTAGAAAAGATATAATTAAATATATGAAAAAAGTAGAGAAAAAAACTTGGCCAGATTTATTTCAAAAGATATTGGATGGAGAGAAAACATTTGATTTAAGATTGAATGATTTTGATATAGAAGAAGGAGATATTTTAATTCTTAAAGAATGGGATCCAAAAACAAAAAATTATACAGGTAGAGAATTAGAAAAGAAAGTTGGATTTGTTGGAAAATGGAAAATAGATGATTTAACTATTTTTTGGAGTAGGGAAGATATTGAAGATAAAGGATTACAAGTTATATCTTTATTAGATTAATTAATTAAATTCAAGACCGCATCTTTCACAAAGCTATTGACAGAACTACACAAAATGTGATAAAACATAAATGTTATGAAAGGTAAGATTTTGAAAGTAAAATGTTTTGTTTCTAATATAATAAGAAGAATCAAACTACAAATAAAAGCGCACAAGGCGCTTAAATTTTTTTTAATGGGTGCAAGCTTTGTTGTTTTTGTTTTTCTTGGTGTATTTGTTGCTATGTTATTTGGTCTAACTAATGTTGAAGGTAGCATAGATTCTAAAAGTAATTTATATAATTCAGTTCAAGATGTATTTGCTCGCAAAGATCAAATTGCAAAAACTCCACCATGGGCTCGCACAGACGATTGGACAGTTGTTAGAAGAGGTCTTGTAAAAGATAGAAGTACTATTGCAAAAGTTAGTAAGATTTCTGGAGTTCCTGCTCGAACTATTCTCGCACCGATTGTTGTAGAACAATTTCGTTATTTTGGATCAAACCGTGAGCTTTTAAAGAAAATATTTTTACCTCTACAAACATTAGGGAATAGCGTTAAATTTTCTTATGGAATTGCTGGAATAAAAATTGCTACTGCAAAACAAATTGAAGCAAATTTAAAAGATAATACAAGCCCATATTATTTAGGTGGTAAATATAGACATCTTTTGGATTTTAAAACGGATGATCCAGATGAAGAAAGAATGGCTCGTCTTACTAATAAAGAAGATCATTACTATTCATATCTTTATACAGCTCTTTTTATAAAACAAATAGAAATGCAATGGAAAAATGCTGGTTATCCAATATCAGACAGACCAGAAATATTAGCTACAATTTTTAATTTAGGATTTGTACATTCCAGTCCAAAAGACAATCCATCTGTAGGTGGTTCAAATATAACAGTAGATAAAAAAACTTATACTTTTGGTGGTCTTGCATATGAATTTTTCTATTCAGACGAACTAGCAAAAACATTTCCTATATTTTAATATCGTGAATTCTTTTCTGAAATATGCAATAATTAAAATATGAAACGAAGTATTTTAGAAAAGCTTTTTAGCGCACCAGCTGAAGTATTAGAAAAAGGTGCTGAGCTTGGTAAAGATATTGAAAATGATATTGAGAATCAAAAACCTATTAAGGAAGCAAAAGAATATTGGAAAACTTTAGGTCCTGGTTTAACAACTGGAGCTGCTGACGATGACCCATCTGGTATTGCTACGTATTCACAAATGGGAGCATCTCGCGGTTTTGGTTTAATTTGGATTTCTCTTTTCTCTTTTCCTTTAATGGTTGTAATACAAGAAATGTGTGCACGAATAGGGCTAGCTACAGGAGTAGGTTTGGCTACGAATATAAAAAGACATTTTTCCAAAAAGATTTTATATTTTTGTGTAATTTTACTTCTTTTTGCAAACATATTTAACATTGGTGCAGATTTAGGCGCAATGGCAGAAGCTACAAGATTAATTTTTCCACACTTTAACTTTTCGTTTTTGGTTATAGGATTTGCATTATTAAGTCTTTTTTTGCAAATTTTTATTCCATATAAAAAATATTCAAAATACTTAAAATATTTATCTTTTGTTCTTTTGGCTTATATTTTTTCGGCATTTTCTGTAAACATTAATTGGTCTGATCTTTTTCATAATCTTTTTATTCCAGCTTTTTCTTTTTCTAAAAATGAAATTATTTTAATTTGTGCTGCTTTTGGAACGACTATTTCGCCATATCTTTTTTTCTGGCAGACTTCTCAAGAAGTTGAAGAACAAATAGTCAAAGGGGAGAGAACTGAAGAAAAAAGAAAATCATTGGTTAATGATAATGATATTCATAAAATGAGAATTGATGTTTGGTCTGGAATGTTACTTTCAAATTTAATTATGTTTTTCATTATAGCTACGTGTGCTGCTGCATTATTTAGCAATGGCATTACAAATATTAATACTGCCGCAGATGCAGCATTAGCATTACGTCCATTTGCTGGCAATTTTGCTTTTTTCCTATTTGCTATTGGAATTTTAGGAGTTGGATTACTCGCTATACCAGTTTTGGCAGGTTCGGCATCTTATGCTTTATCTGAAGCATTTAGTTGGAAATCTGGTTTATATAGAAAATTAAAAAATGCTACTTCTTTTTATGGTGTAATAATAATCGCTATGATTTTGGGTATTTCATTGAATTTCATAGGCCTAGATCCTATAAAAGCATTAATTTATTCAGCAGTGTTAAATGGTATAATTTCTCCAATCGTATTATTATTAATTGTAAAAATTAGTGGCAGTGAGGAAATAATGGGACAATTTAAAACAAAAAGAGTTGGGAATATAATAGGATGGTTAGCTGTTGGTATTTTATTTGTTGTTAGTATCTCAACGATTATTTTTCTCTTTATTTAAATTTATGGAAATAAAAACAAATTATGATTTAACAAAATTAAATACATTTGGTATACGAGCAGAAACAAAATTTTTTGCTGAGATAAATTCAGAAAATGATTTGAAGGAATTATTTAATTCTGCAGAATTTAAAAATAACGAAAAATTATTTTTAGGTTATGGTAGTAATATATTATTTACTAATAATTTTTCAGGAATTGTTGTTGTTAATAGACTAAAAGGCATAGAAATAATAAGTGAAGATGAAAATCACATATTAATAAAAGCAAATGGCGGAGAAAAATGGAATGATTTAGTTCAATTTGTAGTAGAAAAAGGGTATTGGGGAATAGAAAATCTTGCATTGGTACCTGGTTCTGTTGGAGCTACTCCTGTTCAAAATATTGGTGCTTATGGTGTTGAAGTTAAAGATTCTATTGAAAATGTTGAAGCTTTTAATATAGAGAATGGAGAAAAAAGAATTTTTTCTAATGCAGAGTGTAAATTTGGTTACAGGGACAGTATTTTTAAAAATGAGTTAAAAGGAAAATATTTTATTTCTGCTGTAATTTTTAAATTAAACAAAAAAGAAAATCAAAAATTGGATTATAAAGTTTTGCGAGATTATATTGAAAAAAATAATGTGAAAATTTTATCATCAAAAGATGTAAGTGAAGCAGTTTCAAATATACGTCGTAGCAAATTGCCTGATCCAAAAATTTTAGGTAATGCTGGAAGTTTTTTCAAAAATGCTTTAGTGGAAGAAAAAAAATTAAAAGAAATGGAAACAGCTTTTGGGTGTATACCTTCTTTCGGTGAGGGAAATATAAGAAAAATACCATCTGGCTGGCTTATTGAACAATGTGGTTGGAAAGGTAAAAAAGTTGGTAATGTTGGCGTATATGAAAAACAAGCTTTAATAATAGTAAATTATGGTGGTGCAACTGGCACTGAAGTTAAAAATTTGGCTGAAAATATAATTAAATCTGTTAATGAAAAATTTGGACTTGAAATAAGCCCAGAAGTCAATTTGATTTAAAATATTTCGGGTTGTATAATCAACCTTATTAGAAGAATAATAAATTAAGATTATGGAAAAAAATAAAAAAAATATGGTGGTTTGGTTTTTGATAGTTCTAATTGTTATTGCATTTTTCGTTTACATTACAATTAAGAGTAGCAACTCCACAAAACAAGTTGGAGATGAACAAAATATAAATATGAATAATTCACAAGTAGAAGGAGTAAAAGTTACTGTTTTACAAGAAGGTACAGGAGATGTTGTAAAATCCGGTGATACAGTTGCTGTAAATTACACTGGAAAGTTTACTGATGGAACAGCTTTTGATTCAAATATTGATCCAAAGTTTGAACACGTACAACCATTTGTTTTCACAGTTGGTGCTGGACAAGTAATAAAAGGTTGGGATGTTGGAGTTGAAGGAATGAAAATTGGAGAAAAAAGAAGTCTTGAGATAGCTCCAGAATTTGCTTATGGAGAAAATGGAGCGGGTGAAATAATACCTCCAAATACTACTCTTATTTTTGAGGTTGAACTTTTGTCAATTAAAAAATAATTACCTTTTGGTAAAATAAATCTATGACAGAAAATTTAAAAACAAACAAAAAATGTTGGATTACAATGGCTATTGTAGCTATCGTTCTATGCGCAGGGTTAGTATATATGTGTTTGGAATGTTTTGGTGATAAGAATGAAAACATAAATGTAATTGCTATTTCTGGACACGGAGAAGTAAGTGCTACTCCTGATATTGCAAATATAAGCATCACTATATCTAAAGAAGCTAAAACAGTAAAAGAAGCACAAGAAGAAGTTGCAAAAGTTGAAAAAGAAGTTTTAAATTTGTTGAAAACAAACTCTGTTGATGATAAGGATATAAAAACAATAAATTCTTCTTTTAATCCTACTTATGAATATAAGTATGTTTCAAGCTACTGTACGCAATATAGCTGTCCTTCTTCTGGCAATAGAGTAATTGTTGGCTATGAAGCATATGAAAATATTTCTATAAAAATTAGAAATATAGATGATTCAGGTAAAATAATACAAGGTCTTGGTGCATTAGGTTTGTCAGAGTTGTCAGGACCAAATTTTGCTATTGATAAAGAAGATGAATTAAAAGCAGAAGCTCGCAAAGAAGCCATTGATGATGCTCAATCTAAAGCAAAAAAATTGGCAAAAGATTTAGGTATAAAATTAGGTGATATAACGTCATTTAATGAGAATGGTAATTACCCATCACGATTATATGCAAGTGATATGAGCGCAAAATTAGAAAGTGTAAATACGGCTTATGTGGCAGAACTTCCAAAAGGAGAGAATACTATAACTTCTGATGTTACAATAACCTACGAAATAAGATAAAAACCAACGGTTGACTATTCTCCAAGAAAAGAGTATATTAAAAGAGCCCTTGAAAGGGGCTTTTTTAAAATAAAAAAAATAAATTTTATGTCAAAGTCAAGCGAGTATTTTCAAGATATTAAGTCAGAGCTAAAACACGTTAATTGGCCTACTAAAAAACAAACAATTGCTTATACAGTAATTGTAATTGTGCTTTCTATTTTAGTAGCATACTTCTTGGGACTATTTGATTTCATTTTCTCAACAGGTTTGGGAAAAATTATTTCATTTTAATTTTTAATTTATGTCAAAACAAGAAATACAAGGGGTAAGGAATTGGTATGCAATTCATACTTATGCCGGATATGAAAATGCGGTTCTTCGTAATTTAAAGCAAAGAATAGATTCTCTTGGTATGAATGATAAAATTTTTAATGTCATTGTTCCAGTAGAAAAGAAAATAAAAATAAAAGCAGGTAAGAGAGTTGAAGTAGAAGAGAAAATTTACCCAGGATATGTTTTAGTAGATATGATTGTAACAGATGATTCTTGGTATGTTGTTAGAAATACACCAAGAGTAACAGGATTTGTTGGGGCAGGAGTAAATCCAGTACCTTTGAAAAAAGATGAAGTAGATTATCTATTTAAGAAAATGGATACAAGTACAGTTAAACATAAAATGGATATTGCAATTGGTGAGACGATAAGAATTGTTGATGGACCATTTAAAGATCTTGAGGGAAAAGTAAATTCACTAGATCAGGAGCGTGGAAAAATAAAGGTTCTTGTCTCTATGTTTGGTCGTGAGACACCAGTAGAATTAGATTTCTTGCAAGTTAAAAAAATATAAGTTAATGTAAAAATATGGCAAAGAAAATAACAAAAAAAATTAAATTACAAATTCAGGCAGCTAAAGCAACACCAGCACCACCACTTGGTCCGGCTCTTGGACAGGCAGGTATAAACATTGGTGATTTCGTAACAAAATTCAATGCTGCTACTCAAAAAATGGCAGGAGATAAGGTTGGAGTAGTAGTTTCAGTTTATGATGATAGATCTTATGATTTCGTAATTAAGACTCCACCAATTACTGGTTTGATTCTTAAAGCAGCTGGAATAGAGAAAGGCTCAGGGAAGAATGCAACTCACAAAGTCGGAAAAATTACGAAAGCTCAGGCTTTAGAAATTGCTAAGAAGAAAATGCAAGACTTGAATTCAAAAGATGATGCAGGAGCAATAAATATAGTAGCAGGCTCTGCTCGTTCCATGGGTATTGAAGTTAAAGACTAATAAAAAAAGACCAGCGAAAGCTGGTCTTTTGTTTTTAGCAAGGTATAATCTTAGTATGAAAAAACAAAACAAAATAATAAAAAAAGAAGAAGTAAAAAAATATAAAAGGCCGTCTTGGGATGAATATTTTATTGATATTATGCACGCTGTTGGTGAAAGGGGAACATGTGACAGGGGAAGAGTTGGTTCTGTAATAGTAAAAGAAAAAAGATTGATTTCTGCTGGGTATGTTGGTGCTCCAGCAAAATGTAAAAGTTGTGACGAGATTGGTCATGAGATGCATACAGTTACTCAGGAAGATGGAACACAATCACGACACTGCATTAGGACTGCTCACGCTGAAACAAATGCCATTATTCAGGCGGCACGTTTTGGAATTAGTACAGAAGGTGCGACTTTATATTGTATGATGACTCCTTGCTATGCTTGTGCAAAAAATATAATCAATGCTGGTATTTCCAGAGTTGTTTCCGAAAAAGATTATCACGCAGGGAAAAGAAGTAAAGAGATTTTTAAAGAAGCAAAAGTAAAATACGAATTATTAAACGATATTTTAGTTAAATATAAAGATCAATAATATGTCTAAGATAATTATCGGTTTAGTGGGTTCATTGGCTAGCGGGAAAGAGACTATAAAAAAATATTTAGTGGAAAAAAATAATGCAAAAGATTGCAAATTTTCTTCTATTTTGAGAGATGTTTTAAATAGGTTATCTGTGCCAATAAGTAGAGAAAATTTGCAGAAAGTTTCTACCGTTTTGCGTGAAAATTTTGGTGAGGATTTACTTGCTAGTGCTATTGCTACTGATGCATCCAAATTGGATGCTGATATCGTTGTTATAGATGGTGTCAGAAGATTTACAGATATTGAACACTTAAAAGATTTACCAAATTTCGTTTTAGTAAAAATAGATGCTGATCCAAAATTGAGATATGAGAGAATGAAATTGAGAAACGAAAACGTAGGAGATGATAAAAAAACTTTTGAAGAATTTATGAAAGATCACGAAGCAGAAGCAGATAAACAAATTCCTGAAGTTATGAAAACAGCAAAATATGAAATCATAAATAATGGCTCTTTTGAAGATTTATATAAGCAATTAGATGAGCTAATTGCTAAGCTTTCTTAGTATATTCAACGAATTCTAAATCGTATTTATTTAAATCGTCTTTTGAATATTTTTGACTGGTAGTTTTTTGCCAGATATTTTCGTCTATTTCGGGAAAGAATATTTCAGCATCTGGAAATTCTGCATCAACGTGCGTTATATAAAGTTTGTCTGCTTTTTCTATCATAATTCTATATATAGAGCCACCACCAATGACAAAAACTTCTTCGTTTTCTTGTGTTGTGTTTTTCAATAAATCTAAAAGTTCATCTATTGAATGAACTATTTCTGCGCCTTCTATTTTTAAATTAGAATCTTGGGAAATTATTATATTTCTTCTATTTGGCAAAAGTCTGCCAATCTGTTTTCCAGAAGTGTCTTTGCCCAAAGATTCAAAAGTTTTTTGCCCCATAATTACTGTATGTCCAGAAGTTGTTTCTTTGAAGTGTTTCATATCTGCAGGTAAATTCCAAAGAAGATCATTCTTTTTTCCGATTTCGTTATTTTTACCAATTGCTGAAATTATTGAGATAATCATATTTTTTTAAACAGCTATTTCAAAAGGAATTTTGTCGTAGCTTTGATAGTTTAATAATTTTGTATCTTCAGAATGCCAATCGAAAATGGATTTCCAATTTTCTGTTTCTATCTTTGGTAGGGGATATTTATTGTAGTCTCGTGATAATTGTTCTTTAACACCTTCTAAATGATTTTCATAAATATGAACATCGGACAAAAAGCCAACCAATTTTCCTTCTTGTAAATTGGCTTCTTTTGCTAACAAGTGAAGAAATAATGCATAACTTGCAATGTTAAATGGAAGTCCAAGCATTGTATCAACAGAACGTTGGTTCCAAAGAAGATTCAATTTTCCATCTATTACTGTTACCTGAAAAGCATAGTGACATGGTGGCAATGCCATTTCATTAAACTGAAGTGGATTCCATGCACTTACTATCATTCGGCGGTCGCGTGGATCTGTTTTTAATGTTTCAATTATATTTTTTAATTGGTCAATTCCTTTTCCAGTGTAGTTTGAATCATAATTTTCATAAGGTGCATTAAAGTGTCGCCATTGAAAACCATAAATTGGTCCTAAATCTCTTTCTTCAAGCATTTTTTTCTTTGCTTCTTGATCGTGTCCATACGGAGCTTTTTGTGGTTTTGCCCATTCATCCCAAATGTGATTGTTCTTAGCCTGTAGCCATTGTTTGTCAGTTATGCCATTTATAAAAAATTCTAGTTCTGAAGCTATAAGTTTAAATGGAGTTTTTTTTGTTGTTAGGAGAGGAAAACCATTTGACATATCATGCTCGAATATTGCTCCAGCGATAGTATAAGCTTGTATGCCAGTTCTGGTCTCCACTTTTTTGCCTTCTTTCAAAATTTTTTGAATTATGTCTATGTATGCTTTCATGTAGTTATTATAACAGAAAACCACCCGAAGGTGGTTTTTTTATTATCTATTTTACTATTCCAGCTTTCTTTAGTGTTTTATAGGTACCATTCTTTTTCATTGTTCGCATACCTTTCGTTGAAACTTTGATTATTACTGTTTTATTTAATTCAGGAACAAAAATTCTCTTCTTTTGAAGATTTGTGAACTTCCTTTTCTTCCCAGTTGGATTAAATTTAGTTGCACGAGTTCTGTTCGAATATCCTCCTCCCACTATTGAGCTTTTTTTTGTTATCTTGCAAATTTTTGCCATTCCATTAAAAAATTTAAATTATAATTTTATATTTTGATACAAGTTCATTGACTTTTCAATGAGACAAGTAAGTTTTCCTATGTTATCATAAAAATAACATGGACGCAACCAATGCAATATTTTATATAGCTATATTAATAATGTCTGTCGTAATTCATGAAGTTTCGCATGGATTTATGGCACGACATTTTGGAGATCAAACAGCATACCTTGCTGGCAGACTTACGCTAAATCCTTTTAGGCATTTAGATTTATTCGGCTCTGTCTTATTGCCTGCAATTCTTGTATTAACAAATTCTCCTTTTTTAATTGGTTGGGCAAAACCAGTACCATACAATCCTAATAATTTTAAAAATAAAAAAATGGGTACCATAGCTGTAGCGGCAGCGGGAGTATTGGCAAATTTATTTATAGCAGTTTTTTTTGGTTTAATTTTACGTTTTTCTGTTGGATTAAATGCACCAGAGGGTTTTTATTTGATTATTTCTTCAATTGTAATTGTTAATCTTGCATTGGCAATATTTAATCTAGTTCCTATTCCACCACTTGATGGCTCAAAAATTCTTTTTAACCTACTACCACCTTCTTTTTATAATGCTATAGCAGTAATTGAAAGATACTCCCTTGTATTTATAATCATATTTTTAGTATTTTTATCTAATTATTTAGTGCCTGTTTTAACATTTCTTTATAAGGTTATTACAGGTTTTTCTTTGTAACATTTATAGCTTGTAGTTTATACACATGTTTCGTTGTTTTACAAAAAACTACTGTATAATTATATATGTAAATGGACACTTTAAATTTTTTAAAAATTAAGTGGCACAAGATTACTTCTATCGTTTTATTGATTCTGCTTTTTGGTGCTTATGTAAATATTTTTGCGATAGATCAAACTTATGATCCTGGTGAAACATTGGATCCAGAATGTGTGCCTGGTGAAGTAAATTGCACAGTAGAAATTCCTGTTTCACAATGGACGACAAATGGAAGCAATATTTATTACGACTTAGGTAATGTTGGAATTGGAACAACTTTACCAAATCAACAATTAGAAATTACTCAAAACTTTAGACTTCCTTCTACAACTTACAATAGTGGAAATCCTTATGGAATAATTTACAAAGGAACAAATCCATTCATCCATGATTTCAATTATGGAAACAACGGTACTGTAACGACAAGAGGACGCAATTTATTTATTGGTGAGAGTGCTGGTAACTTTACAATGGGGTCAACGGCAAATTACAGTAATAATTCTTCCAATAATATTGGAATAGGATTTCGCTCTTTGTATTCTAATACCACAGGATCTGAGAACTCTGCAGTAGGAAATTCTGCTCTTTATTTAAATACCACAGGAAGCGGTAACTCTGCAGTAGGAAATTCTGCTCTTTATTTTAATACAACAGGATCCACTAATTCTGCAATAGGAGATTATACTCTTTATTTAAATACCACAGGAAGCGGTAACTCTGCATTAGGATCTGCTGCTCTTTATAGTAATACTGAAGGAAATTTTAACTCTGCAGTAGGATCTTTTGCTCTCTCTCGTAATACTATAGGAATTTATAACTCTGCAATTGGAAATAGAGCTGGTAGTTCTGTTGGTAATGGAGATAATCCAGGTATTGCCAGTAGTTACGGTGTATACATCGGTGCGTATGCCAAAGCTTTTGCCGATGGTGGTCAAAATGAAATTGTAATTGGTTATGATGCTACAGGTAACGGAAGTAATACAGCAACAATTGGAAACAGTTCTATATTAAGAACATATTTAAGAGGAGTAAATTTAGCAGGAGGTACAGCAACAGCAGGAACTGCTCCACTTAAATTTGTATCAGGAACATTACTTACAACTCCCGAGGCAGGCGCGATGGAATTTAATGGAACTAATTTATTTTTTACTCCTTCTTCTTCAAGAAAAAAAATTTCTTTTATAGAAGATCTTCCAATTACAATAGTTAATTCTTCAAGTCTTTTTTCAACAGGATTGTCTGGAACTGGTAGTGGAACAACAGCAGGGTATTCTATTTTTTTGGGAGTTGACGCAGGAGGTAGTGCTACTGGTGCAACATACTCTAATTTTCTAGGTAATGGTGCTGGACTTAATGCAACTTCAGCAACAGCTTCAAATTTTTTCGGTTATTATGCTGGAGAAACAGCCACAGCAGCTAATCATTCTAATTTCTTTGGCACTGAAGCTGGATACAGAGCTACTGGTGCACATTACTCAAATTTCTTTGGTAGTTATGCTGGCGAGTTCGCAGTAAATGCTATTGAATCAAATTTTTTCGGTACTTCTGCTGGAGATTCTGCAGAAAATGCATCTCATTCAAATTTTATAGGCGATAATGCTGGAAATTATGCTTTAAATTCATCACATTCAAACTTTTTTGGTACAGCTGCTGGTTACGCTGCTGAGAATGCATCAAATTCAATTTTTATAGGGTATAAGGCTGGAGAAAATGATACTGTCAACAATACTACAAATGCTAGTTATTATTCTATTCTTATAGGTCCAAGTACTAGCACTGATGGAAATGAAAATAGTATTGCATTGGGTGGTAGCGCAAAAAATACAGCATCAAATCAATTTGTTATTGGTTCTGCTACAAGTCCGATAGATACAACTGTTATATATGGATCTGGCGGTACAATATGTACTATTACAACTGGAACGGGAATTGGTTGTTCTTCAGATGAGAATTTAAAAACAAATATTGTTGATTTAGATACGAACACTTTGGAAAAATTAACACAAGTAAGAACTGTAACTTTTAATTGGAAAAATCGAAATACTACTTCAAATAATATTGGATTTATTGCACAAGATTTAGAAAAATATTTTCCAGAATTAGTAAATACAGATCCAACTGGTTATAAATCAGTTTATTATGCAAACATAACTCCTATTTTAACTGAAGCTATAAGAGAACTTGATTTAAAAGTAAAAGAATTTTCTTCTATTGATGTTTCTAATGAAAATTCTTTTGCATCTTTAATTAAAAAATATTTGGCTGATGTTGCAAATGGTATTGAAATAGTTTTCTTTGGAGAAGTTCATACAAAACAATTGTGTATTGATGATGTTTGTATAAATAAAGATCAACTACAACAATTATTAGATAGTTCTAATATTACTAATACAATTACAAGCACTGTTACAGATACAGATACAACAGAAAATACAAATTTGGAAAATGCTGACGATGCGGATAGTGATGAACCTGTAATAGATTCAGATATAGATTCTGAAAATATAGAAGAACAAGTAGTAGAAGAACAACAAAATAATGTAATTGAAGATGTAAATCCAAGTTTAGGTGCTGAACCAGTAGTAGAAGAATAGTAAATTAATTTTTAGTATATATTGAAATGACTAAAACTTTCAAAAAGTTTTTAAAATATATTTTTGTTTTTATATTTTTTAGTATTCCTTTTACATTTCTTTTTGCTTCCGAGACAGATGGGACAATAAATTCTATAAACCATAGTGCACTTCTTTGTGAAAATTATACATGCACTACAACTACACAAATTAATTTTTTGACTAGTCGTGGTCAAGCAGTACAGGTAACTGATACAAAACTAACTGGTCATATTTGGTCTGAAAAAACAGGATGGATTAATTTAAACTCATCTAATGGTGGAGTTACAAATACAGAAGATGGAACTCTTGGTGGTTATGCTTGGGGAGAAAATACGGGATGGATAAATTTTAATCCAACAAATGGTGGTGTAACTATAAATAATTCTGGCAAATTTGTTGGGTGGGCTTGGGCACAAAATTAC
Source organism: Minisyncoccota bacterium (assembly GCA_035353995.1). Lineage (GTDB taxonomy): Bacteria > Patescibacteriota > Minisyncoccia > Phycocordibacterales > UBA9973 > UBA9973. The sequence continues at coordinate 156,580 of DAOQAL010000001.1, forward strand.
GGGTGGATTAAGTTTAATTGTAGCGTTGCAAATGCTTGTGTAGAAACAGATTGGCGCCCCATTGGTGCTCGTGATGGTGGTAGTAGTGGTAGTACAGGAGGTGGCACAACTGGAGGAGAAGGAGAAACACCAACTCCAACACCAAATCCTACGCCAATACCAGAAGAACCAGTAGAAATACCAATTAACCCTTTACCTGTAGAATTACCTGTAGAGCCAGAAAATGTTCCAATTCAAATAGATGAGGAGACTAATGATGTTGAAACTGAATCAAATAATACACAAATACAAAATATTTTAGATGAAGGTGCTAATTTTTTAGATGACATTTTTCTAATTTTACAAACAGCAATAAATACAATATTTAATATATTTAGTACACCAATAGGAAGTATTGTTTCAAAAACACTAGCTACTATCGGTGTTGTAACTGGATTTTACTTTAGTCTTATATCAATGTTCACAAACCCACTTTCATTTTCTGAATTAATATTAATACCTATGCGATTGTGGAGTTTATTGTTGGTTGCTTTTGGTGTTAAGAAACGCAATCGTCCTTGGGGAACAGTCTACGATAGTGTTACAAAACAACCCCTTGATCCTGCATATGTTGTTCTTCAAGATTTAAATGGAAATGAAATTGCTACATCCATTACAGACTTGGATGGTCGTTATGGTTTTCTTGTTCCTGCTGGCCAATATAGAATTGTTGCCAATAAAACAAATTATGAATTTCCTTCAAAAAAAATGGCTGGTAAATCAAGTGATGAATTATATCAAGAATTATATTTCAATGAAGTTATAAATGTTAATGAAGATGGGGAAGTTATTTCAAAAAATATACCAATGGATCCGATTAAGTTTGATTGGAATGAATTTGCTAAAAGAGATCAAAATGTTATGAGATTTTTTTCAAAGCGAGAAATTTGGATTGCTCGTGCTTCAAATACTTTATTTATTTTAGGTTTTTTGTTTTCTATAATTGCTACGATAATTTCTCCTAATGTATACAACATAATAATTATTTGTACTTATGCATTGTTATTCATACTGAAGAAAACAATTTTGAAGCATAAAGTGCTTGGCTGGATAAGACAAAAGGAAACAAAAAATCCACTTTCGTTTGCAATAATGAGAGTATTTTTTGCTGATAGTGGAAATGAAGTTATACATAAAGTTACTGATAAAACAGGAAAATATTACTGTCTAATACCAAATGGAAGGTATTACGCCAAGATAGAAAATAAAAATCTTGATGAAAGATATAGTCTTGTTTATACTTCAGAACCTATAGAGGTCAAAAAAGGTTATATAAATAAAAAATTTGAAGTTTAAGTTATATCCTCAAAATATTTGCTTTTTTGTTAAGGTTATAGTAAAGTAGTTTTTACTAGTCCTTGTGACTATTTTTGTTTTTAATTATGCCTACAATAAATCAATTAGTAAAAAATAAAAGAAGAAAAGTTGTCCGAAAGTCAAAAACTGTCGCTTTAGCACGTGGTTTTAATGTGTTAAAGAATAGACCAGTGTATTATCCTGCTCCATTCAAGAGGGGAGTTTGTACAAAAGTAACTACAACTACACCTAAGAAACCAAACTCAGCTCTACGAAAAATTGCAAGAGTAAGGTTAACAAATGGAATGGAAGTAACTGCTTATATACCAGGAGAAGGACATAATTTACAAGAACACTCAGTTGTAATGCTTCGTGGTGGACGTGTGAAAGACTTGATTGGAGTAAGATATCACATTGTTCGTGGTGTACTCGATACACAAGGGGTTGAAAAACGAAGACAAGGAAGATCATTGTATGGTAATAAACGACCAAAAGAAAGCAAAAAATAATTTAAAATAATATGAGACGAAAAGTAAAAAACAGAAATATAGTAGAGCCAGACTTTTTATACAATTCCCAAAAATTGGAGAAGTTTATTAATTACATTATGTGGTCTGGGAAAAAAGAAACTGCACGAAAAGTAATGTATGAAGCATTTGAACTTATAAAAGAAAAAACAGGAAATCCAAACCCTCTTGAGGTTTTTGACTTAGCATTAAAGAATGCAGGGCCATTAACTGAAGTTAGATCAAAAAGAATTGGAGGTGCAAACTATCAGGTTCCTCGTGAGGTTCGTCCAGAAAGAAGACTTGCTCTTGCTATGAGATGGATAAGAGATGCAGCTCGCTCAAAAAAAGGACAGCCTATGCATATAAAACTTGCTGATGAACTTATCGCAGCTTCAAAAAACGAAGGTGCTGCTATTAAGAAAAAAGAAGATACACACAAAATGGCAGAAGCCAACAAAGCCTTTGCTCACTTTGCTTGGTAATTTTTTACTTTGTAAAAAATTATTCTGAGCGTAGTTGAAGGATATATTAAAATATTTAAAACAAAAACTCCCCATTGGGGAGTTTTTGTCATTTTTAGTTCATATTAGAGAATTGTTTGCCTTCTTTTATTTTTGTTGGATATCCTATTGTTTTTCCATTGTTAATAAAATCTTTTCGTACTGTAATCTCTTTTCTCGCTAATAACTCTCCTTCAACTCGAGTATGTAATTCTGGATTTTTATCTGTGCTAAAACTTTTTAAAGCAGACTTTAATTCTTCTGTGCTTATTTTAGATAAATCACCATAAAGGTATTTATCTTTTTTATTTTCATTCAAATCTTGTTGTCTTTCAAATTTTTCCATATATTTTATAGTGTTACTACTAATAGCGAGATTATAGTCTTGTGTTAACAAAAAAGCAAAAATATTTGTACACATATCAGCTATCGCGTATATATGTAAATATATTATAATTTAAATATGTCTCCTTATTATAAGGGAATGAAAGTAAATTTACTTGGTTTTCCGGTTAGCAATTCTAATAAAAGCGACCGTGTAAAAAAGAATGGAAGAAAGAGAAAATTTTATCATCTTTCTTTTTCGTCTCCTTTTCCAGAAAATGCACCGAAGAATTTGCTTTTAGTCTATGATATTCCAGAACTAATGAAAAAAGAGCGAGATTGGTTTCGCCGACAACTTATTAGTTTTGGTTTTGTGATGATTCAGAAAAGTGTCTGGGTAGGGCCATCACCTTTGCCGAAAGAATTTCTTAATTATTTGAAATTGATAAAAAAAGGGGACAACTTTAAGACTTTTAAATTAGCGAAAGGGTACGAAACTAAAAAATAAAGCATAGGAACCCAAATACATATATACGCTATAGCGTATATATGTAAATTGGAGTATGCATAAACCATTTTTTATTTGCAAAAAAGCTACATATGTTATATATTACGGGAAGCGCAATCGCGCTTTTTAATATTAAATTATAAAAGATTATTTATGGAAAGAGATTATCCACTAGAAAAAGTTAGAAATATTGGAATTATTGCGCACATTGACGCTGGTAAAACTACTACCAGTGAACGTATTTTGTATTACACAGGAATGTCTCACAAAATTGGAGAAGTTCATGACGGGGAAGCTACAACTGACTGGATGGAACAAGAAAGAGAGCGTGGTATTACTATTACTTCAGCAGCTATAACTTGTTTCTGGACTCCAACATATACTCTTCCAACGGACAAAGCAAAGAAACATCGTTTCAATATTATTGACACACCAGGGCACATTGATTTTACAGTGGAAGTAAAAAGATCTCTTCGCGTACTTGATGGTGCTGTTGTTGTTTTTGATGGAGTTGCAGGAGTAGAACCACAATCAGAAACAAACTGGAGATATGCTGACGAAGCTAAAGTTCCTCGTATTTGTTTTGTTAATAAATTGGATAGAACTGGAGCATCATTTGAACATTCATTTGCAACTATTCTTGATCGTCTTACAAAAAAGGCTGTTAGAATGCAAATTCCTATCGGTTTGGAAGACAAACACGAGGGAGTTGTTGATTTGTTAAAAATGAAAGCTTATTACTTTGAAGGAGAAATGGGTAATAAAGTAATAGAAAAAGAAATTCCAGAGGAATTAAAAGCTGATGCAGAAAAATACCATAACGAACTCATTGAAAAAATAGTTGAACAAGACGAAAAAGCAATGAGTGATTATTTTGAAGGAAAAATTCCAGATATTGATACTTTGAAAAAATTATTAAGAAAAGGAGTTATTGCTAATGAAGTTTTCCCAGTATTTACTGGTTCTGCTTTAAAAAATAAAGGAGTACAGCTTGTTTTGGATGGTGTAGTAGATTATTTGCCATCACCACTTGATATTCCTCCAGTAACAGGAACAGATCCAAATAACGATGATGAACCAATTATAAGAAAAGCCTCTGACGAAGAACCATTTTCTGCTCTTGCATTTAAAGTTGCTACAGATCCATTTGTTGGTCAATTAATTTTCTTTAGAGTTTATTCTGGATCATTAAATTCTGGTTCTTATATTTATAATCCTCGTACTCGAAATAAAGAAAGAATAGGAAGAATTTTACGAATGCATGCAAACGATAGAGAAGAAGTTAAAAAAGTTTTTGCTGGAGAAATTGCTGCAGCGGTTGGTTTGAAAGATACAATTACTTCAGATACTTTATGTGATGAAGAAAAACCAATTGAATTGGATAGAATTTCTTTCCCAGAGCCAGTTATTCAATTACGTATTGAACCAAAGACAAAAGCTGATCAAGAAAAAATGGGTATGGCACTTAACCGTCTTGCACAAGAAGATCCAACATTTAAAGTTTCAACAGATCAAGAAACAGGTGAGACAATTATAGCTGGAATGGGAGAATTGCATTTGGAAATTATTGTTGATCGTATGAAAAGAGAATTTACAGTTGAAGCAAATGTTGGTAAACCACAGGTAGCTTATAGGGAAACAATTACAGGAGATTCTGAAGCAGAAGGAAAATATATTAAGCAATCAGGTGGACGTGGAAACTATGGACACGTAAAGATAAAGATAAAGCCAATGAAAATTCTTACTAAAGAAGAGATTGAAGATTTACCTAAAAATACAAAAAGATCTGAAGGCTTTGAATTCATTAATACTATTAAAGGTGGAGTTATTCCTCAAGAATATATTGCTCCTTGTGAAAAAGGATTTAAAGAAGGTTTGGATAGAGGTGTACTTGCAGGATTTAAGATTGTAAATGTTTCAGTAGAATTATGGGATGGTTCTTATCACGAGGTTGACTCAAACGAAATGGCCTTTAAGATTGCAGCATCAATGGCAATACAAGATGCTTGTAAGAGAGCTAAACCTGTAATATTGGAACCTATGATGAAAGTTGAAGTTGTAACACCAGAAAAATTTATGGGAGATGTGACAGGAAATCTTTCTTCAAAGAGAGGAATCATTGAAGGAATGGAAGACAGAGGAATGAATAAAGTTCTTCGAGCAATTGTTCCATTGTCAGAAATGTTTGGATATATGACTGGTCTTCGTTCTATGACTGAAGGTAGAGCATCATTTACAATGGAATTCATACGTTACGATATTGTTCCACAAAATGTTGCTGATACAATCATCGCTTCAAGAAAATAAAAAAAACACCAAAAACACCCCATAATTTGGGGTGTTTTTGTTATATGTTATAATGAAATATATGTTTAGAGAACAACGAGAACCAATTTTAGAAAAAAAAGAAGTTATAGTCCCTCCCGAAAAACAAAAAATAATTAATGAGCTTGTTAATTTTGGTAAAAAAACTGGGAATGAACTGAAATTTTCAGACTATGGCAAGGAATATGCGGACTCTCTTTTACTTAAAGAGGAAGCATTAACTGGTCTGGGTGAAAGGGAAGTAGAAGATTTGGGTATGTATCTTGGAATTCTAAAATCGTATGTTTCCGGACCCATTTTTACTGATGGTTTTCACGGAGATCATAATTCACGAAGGGTTTGGGAAAACGAAAATATTCAAAAAGTTTCAACCCTTGAAACAGAAGCGAAAGATTATTATTTAACCAATAGGTTAAATCAAGGTAGTAGAATACACCCTGTCATGGGATTTTTATCTGAGATTACAGAGATAATAAAAAACCCAAATATAAAAGAAAAACTATTAAATTTGGAAAAGGAAATTCCAGAGGAATTTACAAGTAAGGAAGATTTGTATAGTACTTTGTCCGATGAGGAAAAAGTAAAAGTTGTTAATAAATTTTCTGAAGTTTTGAGAAATACTATTAATTTACTTGAAAACAAATTGTCTGAATCCTAATATTGATTTTACAAAAGATAATGTTATAGTAAAAACAGGCTGGTTTTTTGACAAAACTGGTTTAGTGGTTATCAAAGAGGATAGCCTTTTTGTTTGTCCGATTTGGTAATCACTAAACTAAAAAATACTACAGATATGAAAACAAAAGTTTTTAAATTCGGTGGAGCTTCTAATAAAAAGGAGGTTCTTCAGGACCCAATTTTTGTTAAGATGCTCCAGAAAGAAGCAAGCAATAACACATTATTTACTGTATCGGCATTAGAAGGTGTAACTAGGTTGCTTCGTCTTATTTTTGATTCGAAAATAGAAAGATTGAATAAAGAGTTCAAAGATCTGATTATTCATCTTTCCGTTAACGAATTCGATCGTATCCACAAGGACCTCATCGATTCTATGTTTTCTGGAGTTGAAAAACATAAGGTAAACATTAAATTTGAAGAGGTTAAAGATTCACTCATATCAGACCTTAATGGTTACAAAAAGGATGATAGCGAAGAACAATTTTATGCCAGCTTGGTGAAGCACGGAGAACTAGCTAGTTCTTCAATTTTTAACAGCTATCTGTGCTCAATCGGAATAGAAAGTGAGCTTCTGGATGCTCGAGACTTCTTGACGACGGATAGTAATTTTAAGGAGGCAAAGATTCTGGAGGTTAACCCAGCTCTCAAGAAAATTTTCCCGAGGAAAACTGGGGTAAGGGTTATTCAAGGTTTTATCGCTAGAGATTCTCAAGGCCATGACACTGTGCTGGGTTTTGATGGAAGCGACTTGTCTGCTTCTTACTTTGCTGTAGAGCTTGGTGCCTTGCTTACTTATTGGAAAAACGTCGATGGGTTTTATCAAAAAGATCCTTCGCTTTTTCCAAGCCAGAAAGATGTTCGTCGCAGGATGTCAATTTCCGAGTACGAGGAATTACCGACACACCCTATCAGATTGGATTCAGTGAAACATGCGGTGGAAAATGGTATAGTGGTTCACATGAGATCCTTTCTGCACCCAAAGGGGGTGGATGCAAGAATTTATGCGTAGTATAAAACACCTTAATTGGTATTCACCCTGGACGGTTTTCGCCGACCAGGGTTTTTTATTTTTTCAACTGAAGTTGTATTTGACATTAATTTTTTAATTTGCTACTATCATAGCAACTGCACTTTGGCAGTTTTTATATTGCATTTTTATTATTAATTAATTTTTATTAGTAGCTAGGCCTTAGCAACAGTTCTCGTATGTTAAGTTTTAGTTATTAACTATAAATATATGGCAGAAGAATTTAAAAGAGACAAGCCGCACGTAAATGTCGGTACTATCGGTCACGTTGACCATGGTAAAACAACATTAACCGCAGCTATTTTACATGTTTTAAATATGGGAGGTAACGAGGTCCGCCTAAGAGGAGTTGACCAAATTGATAATGCTCCTGAAGAAAAAGCTCGTGGAATCACTATTAATATTTCCCACAATGAATATTCTACTGCAACACGTCACTATGCACACATTGATGCCCCAGGACACGCTGACTATATTAAAAATATGATCACCGGTGCTGCTCAAATGGACGGTGCTATTTTGGTTGTTGCTGCTACTGATGGTGCTATGCCACAAACTCGTGAACACGTTTTGCTTGCAAAACAAGTTGGAGTACCAAGGATTATCGTATTTTTGAATAAATGCGATATGGTTGATGATAAAGACATGATTGATATGGTTGAAGAAGAAATCCGTGAACTTCTAACAAAACAAGGTTTTGATGGTGCAAATGCTCCAGTAATTAGAGGCTCAGCTTTGAAAGGACTTGAAGCATCATCTCTTGATGATGAATGGGCAAAGAAGATAATTGAATTAACAAATGCACTTGATACTTATATTCCAGTTCCAGAAAGAGATACTTCAAAACCATTTCTTATGCCTGTTGAAGATATTTTCTCAATTGAAGGACGTGGAACAGTTGTAACTGGTAAAATCGAAAGAGGAGTTATAAAAGTTGGAGAAGAAGTTGAAATTGTTGGAATTAAACCTACACAGAAATCAACAGTTACTGGTATTGAAATGTTCAACAAGAATCTTCAAGAGGGTATGGCAGGAGACAATGCTGGAGTATTGCTACGTGGTTTGAAAAAAGAAGATATTACACGTGGACAAGTATTAGCAAAACCAGGAACAGTTACTCCACATGATAACTTTACTTGCGAAATTTATGTTCTTAAAAAAGAAGAAGGTGGAAGACACACTCCTTTCTTTAAAGGATATAAACCCCAATTTTATATTAGAACAACTGACGTTACTGGAGATGTAACATTGGCTGAAGGTGTAGAAATGGTTATGCCTGGAGATACAGCAAAACTTACAGTTAAGCTTGTAACCCCAGTAGCACTTGAGGAATCAATGAAATTTGCAATTCGTGAAGGTGGTAAAACAGTTGGTGCAGGAGTCGTTACAAAAATCATTGCTTAATACATAAAAGATTAGTCATTAGTCATGACAACAACAGAAATAGAAACAAAATCAAAAATAAAAAAAGCAAAAGCCGTTTCAAAACCAAAAGCAACAAAGGTTTCGAAAGCAAAGATGAAAGGTGAAGAAGGAAAAGTAATTCTTCGCATAAGAGTCAGAGCTTATGAAAACAAAATCTTAGATGCTTCTGCAAAGCAGATTATGGATACAGCAATGCGCTACGATGCTACCATTGTTGGCCCTATTCCTTTACCTACAGAAATAAAAAAGTATACAGTTAACCGTGCTTCCTTTATTTACAAAAATACGCGAGAACAATTTGAAATAAGGGTTCATAAAAGACTGATTGATATTATTAATCCTAGCGCCAAAACGATTGAAGCGCTGACAAATCTTTCTCTTCCTTCCGGGGTTGATATAGATGTAAAAATGTTGTAAGAGAACCTAAATAGTTATGAAATTTATTCTTGGAAAAAAAGAGAATATGACAGAATACTTTTCCCCAGAAGGAGAGGTTGTTCCTGTTACAATTATTTCTGCAGGACCTATAACTGTAACTAGAGTTTTTGAAAAATCGAAAGATGGTTACAATTCTGTTCAAGTTGGTTTTGAAGCACAAAAAAAACAAAGAATTAATCGTGCAAATATTGGACAAATGAAAGGAGGTTTTTATAAAACACTCAAGGAGTTTAGATTAAAACCAATAGATGCAACAGAAGTAAAAGAGGGAGATGTTATAGATGTTTCTATCTTTAATCCTGGAGACAAACTTCAAGTTTCCAGCATATCAAAAGGTAAAGGATTCCAAGGAGTTGTAAAACGCCATGGTTTCGGAGGAGGTCCAAGGTCTCATGGTCAAAAACATTCAGAAAGAGAGCCAGGTTCAATAGGAGGAGGTTTACGAACGCACGTTCCAAAAGGAATGAGAATGGCTGGACGTATGGGATCTGATAAAATAACACAAAAGAATTTAAAAGTTATTTTTGTTGATAAGGAAAATAATACAATTTTAGTAAAGGGTGCCATTTCAGGAAAGAGAGGTACTTTAGTTGAAATAGTTTCAAGATAAAAATATGGAATCAATAATATACAACCAAAAAGGAAAAGAAGCAGGAAAGATAAAACTTCCAGAAAAAGTTTTTGCTGCAAAATGGCGTTCTGATTTAGTTCATCAGGTTGTAGAAGGTATGCGTTCAAACAAGCGTGCTGGTACAGCAGATACTAAAGGACGTGGAGAGGTAAGTGGAGGAGGAAAAAAACCATGGAAACAAAAAGGAACAGGACGAGCAAGACATGGTTCTACTAGATCACCAATTTGGGTTGGTGGAGGTGTTACACATGGTCCTCTTGCAGAAAAGAATTACAAGAGAAAAATTTCAAAAACTATGAGAGCGCAAGCATTATTTTCTGTGCTTTCAAAAAAAATGAAAGAAGACGAAATAGTTTTTGTTGATTCTTTGGAAATGTCTGGAATGAAAACAAAAGATGCAGAAGATGTAATGAAAAATTTAGCAAAAGCATCAGGAAAAAGACCATTGGCAAATGCAAAAAATGCAAAAGTTTTAGTTGCATTGTCAGGTAGAAATGAAAAAACAGAAAAAAGTTTCAGAAATCTTTCTCAGCTTGAAATAGTTTTTGTAAAAAATTTAAATCCAGTTGATGTTTTGAATTACAAATATCTATTGATAGAAAAACCTGAAGAAAGTGTAAAGTTTTTAGAAAATAGAGGATAATTTTAAATAAAAATGACAAACGCAGTAAAAATAATTAAAAATCCAAGAATTACAGAAAAAGCTTCTTTTAATGCAGAACATAATGCATATACTTTTGATGTATCTAAAGATGCAAATAAGACCGAAATCAAAAAAGCAATTTTTTCTTTGTATAAAGTGCATCCTACAAGAGTAAATATTTTAAAAATACAAGAAAAAAGAGTTACATCAAGAGGAATAAAAGGAGTAAAAAGTGGAGGTAAAAAAGCAGTCGTATATTTAAAAGAAGGAGACAAAATAGAATTTATCTAATATGAAAACCTATAAACCTACAACGAAATCAAGGAGACAGATGACCAATGTGACTTATCGTGGAGTTTTGACAAAAACAGAACCAACTAAGTCATTAACTCATGGTTTCAGACGTTCTGTTGGGCGCAATAGTCAAGGAAGAGTAACTACTCGTCACAAGGGCGCAGGACATAAGCGTTTGTATCGTGAAGTTGATTTTCTTTATAATAAAAAAGATATTCCTGCAATTATAAAAAGTGTTGAGTATGATCCAAATCGTTCAGCATTTATTGGTCTTGCTGTATATAAAGATGGAGAAAAAAGATATGTAGTTTTGCCAAAATCAATAAAACCAGGAGATTCTTTTATAGTTTCTGAAAAGGCAGAATTAACACCTGCAAATAGGCTACCTTTAAAAAATATTCCTGTTGGAACATTCGTTTACAATATTGAATTAAAACCAAGAGGAGGTTCCAAAATCGGACGATCTGCAGGTATATTTGCACAAGTTGTTGCAAATGCTGATGGTTATACAAACTTAAAAATGCCTTCATCAGAAATAAGAAAAATATCAGAAGAATGTTGGGCATGCGTTGGAACAGTTTCGAATGAAGAACATCACTTAGAAAATTATGGAAAAGCAGGACGATCTAGATGGAAAGGAATTCGTCCTACTGTTAGAGGTACTGCAATGAATCCAGTTGATCATCCATATGGAGGAGGTGAAGGAAGACAAGGCCGTGGAACTAAGCGTCCAAAGACGATGTGGGGTAAGGTTACAGGTGGAAGAAAAACTAGACACCCAAAGAAATATTCTAATATTTTCATTGTAAGTCGCCGAAAAACAGGAAAAGGAAGAAAATCTCAATAAAATAAAAAATAAAAAAACACCAATAAGATTGGTGTTTTTTTGACAATTTTTGTTATAAGGAGTAATCTAACAAAAAAAGTTCTTAACCAAAAAAATCAACGACATGAAAACAGAGAATATAGTACTAAATTCTTTTTATTTTTTTGAACTCTATGTGTTTGATAAAAGCAGTGTTATGGGTTTAGCCTATAAACCAGACATTGATATCAAAAAATTAAAAGAAGACGGTGTTTTTGATGCTGTTGCCTTTGGTGTTGTTAATCAAATAAAAACACAAGAAGGTTATATAACCAATGGCAAAATCCGTAATATGTTTAATAAGGTTTGGAATATCGTAGATTTTAAATTAAGTTTTAACAAACTTGAGTTCACGTGTGAATCAGAAAAAGAACTTTCACTGGATTTTGTTTTTCCTCTCAACAAAAATGGTTTCTTTAGAGGAACATGTTGTGCGAAAGGAGGTAAGAACTTAGAGTGCATATCCATAGTTAGAGATGTTCCTTAGGAATTCTTTGATGCCATGTTTGTGGAATAGCACGTATTTTCAGTGCTTTGTTTTGTAAAAAAGGGTGGTATGTAGTGCCGCCTTTTTTATTTGATAAATTAGTGAAATTTTATCAATTTTAGAATAAATATTATTAATATGGTTAGAATTAATTACTAAATTTGACTTTATTTTGTAATTTGCTATTATGAAAGTCAGCTCGTTACGGGCTTTTTATTTAGTTAAAATATGACCAGATCAATCAAAAAAGGAATAAATGTAGATGAGAAACTGCTAAAGAAAATAGCAGGCAAAAATCCGTTACAAACTCCAGTTATAAAGACATGGAAAAGAGCATGCCAAATTGCTCCAGAAATGGTTGGTTTCACTTTTGGAGTTCATAATGGAAAACAACATGTTGAAGTGTTAGTAACAGAAGATATGGTTGGTCATAGACTTGGTGAATTTTCACCAACAAGAAAGTTTATTAAGCATGGAGGTAAAATGCAGAAAGAACTTGAGCAAAAGAAGAAAGAAGCTGAAATGGCTCAAGCAAAAGCCGCTTCTTCTGCAGCCACCGATGCAAAGAAAAAATAATTTGATAAATTCACTATAAATAATTTTTAAAACAATGAAGGCATTTTTAAAAAACTACAGACAGTCTCCAAGAAAGGTTCGCTTAGTTGCAGATCTTGTAAGAGGGAAAAAAGTAGATGAAGCAGTTGCTCAGCTTGATTTTTTGCCTAAAAGAGCTGGTTTTCCAATCAGAAAACTTTTGCTTTCAGCTATTGCAAATGCAAAAGCAATGGGTATTGAAAAGGAGAATTTATTTATAAAAGAAATAAGAGTTGATAAAGGTATAGTGATGAAAAGAATGATGCCAGCAGCTATGGGCTCTGGTCATAGAATAAATAAACGTACTAGTCATATAGAAATAATTCTTGCTGAAAAAACTATTGTAGCTAAAAAAGAAAAAAAGGAAACAAAAGAAAAAGTTGTAAAAACAGATAAAAAAGAAGAAAAAGAAGAAAAAGTAAAAACAAAAAAGATTATTAAGAAAAGCAGTCCTGCTTCGTCAAAACTTCACGGAGTAAAAAAATAATATGTCAAAAATAGTTCACCCATATGCACATAGATTGATAATTTTAAGAGATTGGAAATCTCGCTGGTTTGCTGATCCTAAAAAATATTGTACATATTTAAAAGGCGATGTGCTTTTGCGTGAGTTTTTAGAAAAGAAATTGCGAGGTATGTATGTTTCATCTATAGAAATAGAGAGAAGTGAAAAAATGACACGTTTTATTATAAAAACTTCTCGCCCCGGTTTGATTATAGGTAGGAATGGTGAAGGAGCAACAAAATTGAAAGAAGAAATCTTGAAAAAGATGGAAAAATTAAAGCTTAAGAAGTCAGAAGACTTCAAGCTTGAAATAGTTGAAATAACAAATCCAGAAGCAGATGCTGCAATTGTTGCTTATATGATTGCCGAAGGATTAGAAAAAAGAATGCCTTACAGAAGAGTTATAAAACAGATTCTTGAAAAAGTTATGTCTGCTCGTGGTGTAGAAGGAGCAAGAATTCTTTTGTCAGGACGTCTTGGTGGTGCTGAAATTGCTCGTTCTGAAGAATTAAAACGAGGTTCTATACCATTACAAACATTTCGTGCAGATATTGATTTTAAAAGAGAAAGAGCAGTTTTGCCATATGGAACTATCGGAGTAAAAGTTTGGATTTATCGTGGAAAAATTTTTGCCGATAAAAATAGAAATAAAGAAGTAAATAATCAATAAAAGTTATGTTAATCCCTAAAAAAGTAAAATTTAGAAAATGGCAAAGTGATAGGATAAATCCTAAAGCAAGAACTCCGGAAACCCGTGGTATAAAACTTGCATTTGGATCTTATGGCCTTAAAGCAACCACACAAGCAAGAGTAAAATCAAATCAGATTGAATCTGCCAGAAAAGTTATATCAAGAACTCTTACAAAAGCAGGAAAATATTGGATTCGTATTTTTCCTGACAGACCATTTACTGCAAAAGCTGCTGAAGTTGGAATGGGTAAGGGAAAAGGAGATCCAAAAGGATATTGTTTTGAAGTTTTTCCAGGTCGTATCATTTTTGAAGTAGATGGAGTTGATGAAGTTACTGCACGTGAAGCATTAAGAAAAGCAGGAACTAAACTTCCAGTTAAAACAAAAGTTATTTCAAGAATTCATAATTAGCAATTTTAAACAAAATGGCAAAGAAAAAAGAAAATCCAAAAGGAATGAGTAAAGACGAGTTAGAAGTTAAACTTGCTGAATTGCGAGAAAGCTTGAGAATTTTACATTTTAAAGTTGAAGGTTCTAAGTCAAAAAATGTGAAAGAAGCTCAAAGTATAAAAAGACAAATTGCTAGAGTTTTGACAGAGATAAACGCAGATAAAAAAAGTAAATAATATTTATTATGAAAATAAAAGATAAAAAAGAAAATACAGAAAATAAAAATAATACCCTTAAGGGAGTAGTTGTTTCTGATAAAATGGATAAAACTGTAGTTGTGTCTGTATCTCGTTTTGTAAAACATCCTAAGTATGGTAAATATTACAAAATCAGTAAGAAATATAAAGCTCACGACGAAGAAAATAAATATAAGACAGGAGATAATGTAGAAATAATAGAAACAAGGCCGATTTCAAAGGATAAAAAGTTTAAAGTGCTTCACATTGTTGGGAAGCAAGTAAAATAATATGATTCAACCAGAAACATTAGTAAAAATAACAGACAATGCTGGAGGTACTCTTGGAAAAGTATTTAAGGTACTTGGAAGTTCCAAAAAGCGATATGCAACACTTGGCGAATTGGTAATAATTTCAGTTAAGGTTGCTCAACCTAGAAAAGGTGTTAAGAAAAAGGATGTTCATCAAGCTGTTGTTGTAAGAACAAGAAATGCTTATCGCAGAAAGGATGGATCTTATATTCGTTTTGACGATAATGCTGTAGTTATTTTAGAAAAAGGTAAAAAAGATCCAAAAGCTGGACGTATTTTTGGACCTATACCTAGAGAGTTAGCAGAGAAAGGATTCCAGAAAATAGTATCTCTAGCTCCAGAGGTAATTTAATAAATTATAAATTTTCAATTAAGAATTAATTATGAAACTTAGAAAAGGTGACAATGTAATAGTAACTGCAGGAAAAGATAAAGGCAAAAAAGGAAAAATTGTCAAAGCTTTGCCTAGTTTAAATAAGGTTGTTGTAGAAGGGTTGAATATGACTAAAAGACATCAGCGTCCACGAAAATCAAATGAAAAAGGACAAATTGTAAAGATGTCTATGCCTATTCATGTTTCAAATGTTATGATAGTTGATCCAAAAACTGGCAGTGGTTCACGTATAGGTAAAAGAAAAATAGGTGATAAAATGGCTCGAATTTCAAAAAAAAGTAACCAAGAAATTTAATTATGAAACATTTAACTGTAAAAGAAAAAGAATCATTAGCATTTGAAAAAATGAAAAGTTCATTTCATTATAAAAATGCAATGGCTGTACCAAAATTAAAAAAGATTGTTATTAATGTAGGTACTGGTACTGCTATAAAAAAAGATAAAAATAGAAATGATTTTGTTGCAGATCGTTTAGCAAAAATCACAGGACAGAAAAGTGCACCAAGAGGAGCAAAGAAATCTATCTCTTCTTTTAAGGTGAGACAAGGAGATCCAATCGGAATGGTTGTAACATTGCGTGGTGGAAGAATGTATTCTTTTTTGGAAAAATTATTAAATATTGCATTACCTCGTACAAAGGACTTTCGTGGAATTTCTCGTAGTGCTGTAGATAATATTGGTAATATTACAATTGGTATTAAAGAACATACAATCTTTCCAGAAACTGCAGATGAAGATATAAAAGATGTTTTTGGACTTTCTATAACAATTGTTTCAACTGCTAAAAATAATAAAGAAGGATTTACTTTTTTTGAACTCCTTGGAGTTCCGTTTAAGAAACAATAAAAAATAAAAATCTTTTAAAAAATCCCCTATGGGGATTTTTTATTTGTAAGATTAAAAATTGTTTCAAATAAATAATAAAGAAGATGTTGATACGGCTGAAGAATGTATGTCTAGAAAATATATTTGACTAATAGTTGAGAATCTGCTAGTATCTAGTGAAAGGGAATAGTATTTTGATTAATCCACTTTTCTCCTTATTCTTTCAAGAAAGTGAAGGAATAAGAAAAAAAGTGTGATATTGCAAAATAATCCCCATTTTAATTTATATGGCAAAAACATCAGTAAAAGTTAGGGCTTTAAAAAAGCCGAAATTTAGCACTCGAGCAAAGAATCGATGTTTTCGTTGTGGTCGCGGAAATAGTTATATGAGAGACTTCGGTGTTTGCAGAATTTGTTTTAGAGAATTGGCAAATGAAGGAATGTTACCTGGAGTAAGAAAGTCTTCTTGGTAGTTAGTAAATACTATAAATAATAAATTTTATGGATTCAATCTCAAACATGATAATAATGATAAAGAATGCAGGTCTTGCACAAAATGAGACTACTGTTTTTTCTTATTCAAAAGTTAAGAATGCTATTCTTGAATGTTTAAAGAAAGAAGGTTTTATTTCAGATTTTTCTAAAAAAACAAAAAAGGGTGTTCCAGTTCTTGAAGTTAAATTAGTTTATACAAATAACAAGCCAAAAATTTCAGAAGTACAAAGAATTTCAAAACAGTCAAGAAGAGTTTATTTTGGAGTAAAAGATATTTATCCAGTTAAAAATGGTTCGGGTCTTTTAGTTCTTTCAACGCCTAAAGGAATTTTGTCTGGGAAAGAAGCAAGACGTGAACTGGTCGGTGGAGAAGCATTGTTTAAGGTTTGGTAGTTTGATTAAATCACTATAAATAATTAAATTTATGTCAAGAATAGGAAAACAAGAAATTAAAATACCAAAAGGTGTTGAAGTCACACAAAATGGTGAAACAATAACCGTAAAAGGACCAAAGGGAACACTCTCAAGAGTTTTTCGTAGTGATATAACAATAACTATATCAGCAGATGGAAAGATTGTTTTGAATGTAAACAGAAATGATAAATTTTCAAAATCTCTTTGGGGAACATATGCTTCACACATAAAAAATATGATAAAGGGTGTTGAGGTTCCATATCAAAAGAAATTAATTTTGGAAGGAGTAGGATTTAAGTCTGAAGTTAAAGGAAAAGAACTTGTTTTCGCTTTAGGCTTTTCTCATCCAGTAATAGTTAAAATTCCAGATGGAATTACAGCAACTGCAGAAAAAAATATAATTACAATTTCGGGTATTGATAAAGAATTAGTTGGGTCTTTTGCTTCTTCTGTAAGATCTTTAAAGAAACCAGAGCCTTATAAAGGTAAAGGTATGAGATATGAAGGGGAAGTTATCAGAAGAAAGCAAGGTAAAAAGACAGCATAAAAATTTAAATTATAAAAAATGATAAACAAAACAGAAAAAAGAATAAGATTAAAGTCAAAAATTAGAGCAAAGATACAAGGTACTTCAGCACGTCCTAGACTTTCTGTTTTCCGTTCAAATAAATTTATTTATGCTCAAGTAATAGATGACACAAAAGGAAAGACTTTAGTTTCTGCAAGTGATGTTAAAATAAAAAAGGGAACAAAGAGTGAGAGAGCAAAAGAAGTAGGAAAATTAATAAGTAGTGCTTGTATTTCTGCAAAAATTACTAGTGTAGTTTTTGATAGAAATGGTTTTAAATATACTGGTCGCATTAAAACAGTAGCAGACGAAGCAAGAGCTGGCGGTCTAAAATTTTAATTAAAAAATATGGAAAAAGGAAACGAAAAAAGAAATAGTAGACGATC
This sequence comes from Minisyncoccota bacterium, assembly GCA_035353995.1. Taxonomy (GTDB): domain Bacteria; phylum Patescibacteriota; class Minisyncoccia; order Phycocordibacterales; family UBA9973; genus UBA9973. Next base: position 174,377 of record DAOQAL010000001.1, read on the forward strand.
AAGTTCTTTTACGAGACCAAAACCAGAATTTGACCAGAAAATTTTGGATATTCGTAGAGTTACAAGAGTTGTAGCTGGAGGACGAAGATTTTCTTTTAGTGTTGTTTTAGTTGCTGGTGACAGAAAAGGAAGTATTGGATTAGGATTAGGTAAAGCTGGAGATACATCACTTGCTATAAATAAAGCTTTAAGAAATGCAAAGAAAAATATGATTAGGCTTAAACTTACAAAAACATTTTCATTGCCTTATGAAGTTTCAGCAAAATATTCAAGTTCTCAAATAGTTTTAATTCCTAATAAAGGACGTGGTTTGGTTGCTGGTTCTGTTGTTCGTGATATAGTAAAACTTTCAGGAATGAAAGATATTACTGGTAAAATTTTATCTGGAACTAAAAATAAATTAAATAATGCAAAAGCTACTATGCTTGCTTTGAAAGATATTTCAACAAAATATTCTGCTCCATCTGTAGAGACACAAATAGTATCTGGAAAAGAAGAAGTTATTGTTTCAAATAATTAAATTTTTATGCAAATACATAATATTAAAAGAGTACATAAGAATAAAAAGGATAGAATTGTAGGTCGTGGAGGAAAACATGCCAAAACTTCTGGTAGAGGAGGAAAGGGGCAAACAGCTAGAGCTGGAAACAAAAGACGACCTGAACTTCGTGATATTATAAAAAAGTTACCTAAAAATCGTGGGTATCATTTTAAGTCTGTTCGCAAACCGACAGTATTATTAAGAGAAAAAACTATTACAACTGCTGGTAAACAAGAAACATTTTCTGAAATCAGAAAGCGTTTGAATATCAAAGGAGGAAAAATAAGAATAAAATAAAAATGGAAAAATTTTTGGGAAAAATTAAATTAATTTGGACCGATCCATCATTAAGAAAAAGAATACTTTTTGTTCTTGGAGCTTTTGTTGTTTTTCGTTTACTTTCTTCTATACCAATACCAGGAATAGATGCTGTAGCTCTAAACAGATTTTTGAATAATAACCAATTCTTTGGAATATTGAATATCTTTTCTGGTGGAGGACTTTCTAATCTTTCTATAATAATGCTTGGTGTTGGACCTTATATTACTGGATCAATCATAATGCAATTATTAACAATTATGGTTCCTTCTTTGAAGAGACTTTATCACGAAGAAGGGGAAGCTGGAAAAAAGAAATTTGTTCAATACTCAAGAATGCTTACTATCCCTCTTGCTGTAATACAAGGTTTTTCTTTGCTTGCAGTTCTTGAAGGACAGAAAATTTTGGTAAATCTAACAGCTTTTGATAGAGTAACAAATCTTATAATAGTAGTTGCTGGTGCTATGCTTATTATGTGGATTGGGGAACTTATGTCTGAGTTTGGTATAGGTAATGGAGTGTCCCTTATCATTTTTGCTGGTATCGTTTCTAGATTGCCATCTGGAATTAGCCAAATATTATTTACATTCGATGTTTCTCAAATACCAACATTTATATTACTTGTTGCATTTGGAATATTAGTAATTGCTGGTGTAGTCATAGTTACAGAAGCAGAACGTCCTATTCCTGTAACTTATGCAAAAAGGGTACGAGGTTTAAAAATGTATGGTGGTGGTTCAACATATTTACCACTAAGAGTAAATCAAGCTGGAGTTATTCCAATAATTTTTGCTTTGTCTATTTTGCTATTTCCACAAATGATAGGTAATTTTCTTGCAAATGCAACAAATCCTGTTCTAGCAAAAATTGCTACTACATTATCGTCATTTTCTCAGACTAGCTGGCTTTATATGGTTTTGTATTTTGTGCTTGTTTTCTTATTTACTTATTTTTATACTGCTGTCACATTTGATCCAGAAGCACTATCAAACAATTTGCAAAAAAATGGTGCATTTATACCAGGTATTCGTCCAGGTCTTTCAACTTCAACGTATATTTCAAAAGTTTTAAATAGAATAACTCTATTAGGAGCTGTCTTCCTTGGCATAATAGCTATTTTGCCTCTAATAGTTAGAGTAGCTACTGGAATTACTGCAATAGCAATAGGAGGAACATCACTTCTAATCGTTGTTTCTGTTGTGCTTGATTTGATAAAGAAAGTTGATGCTCAGATATCAATGAGAGAATACTAGTTTAGTTATCTTTTATCCACTCGTTGTATTTAGATATAATAATTTGAACAACCTCGAAGAGGTTGTTTTTGTTTGTGTCTATAACAAGATCAAAATTGTTTTTGTCTGTGTGGTCAATGTTATACAGTTCTTTATATCTTTTTTTCTCGCTTTCTAATCTGTCTGTTATTTTTTTATAAATTTCTTCTTTAGTTGATGACTCTTCACTACTTTTTCTTAATAGATTTTCTTTTAAATCATTCGCTATTCTGTCTTTTGCAATTTCAAGAGGTAAATCTAAAAAAACTTTAAAAGAATCTGGTATCCAATGAAAAGCAAGACGAGAGTCAATTACAATTTGGTTTTCATTCGCTAATTTTCGTATTTCTTCATCTGTCATTTTGTCTATTCTCGTATCAGTTTCTGCAATTTTTGAAACTTGATTTAATGAAATTCCAAGCTTAAGTCCGATTTGACGAAAAAAATCACCAGATGAAAAATGTCTAAAATTAAGTTTTTGTGCAACTAATTTTGCAGTACTAGATTTTCCACTTCCAGGTGCTCCAGCTATTGTTATAATTTGTTTTTTCATATATATGATAAATAATATCATTATTGATTTTTAAGCTCAAATTTTGTATTCTTAAAGAATGCAAACACAAACTTTCGTATTTTTTGGTCAAGTTGGCTCTGGAAAGGGAACTCAGGTAAAATTGTTGATGGATTTTTTGAAAAATAAAGATAGTAAAGAACAAGTATATATTTCTACTGGTTCTGAATATAGAAAATTGATTGAATCTGGCAACATTACAGGCTCTTTAGTTAAACAATCTATTGAAAAAGGAGAGTTACAGCCTGATTTCTTAACAACATCTATGTTTACTAATGTTTTAATTAATTCTTTAAGCGAAGATAAACATTTATTTGCTGATGGATATCCTAGGACTGTATTTCAATCTCAAACTTTTGAGGCAATGATGAAGTTTTATAAAAGAGATTTAATAAAAATTATTTATATTAAAGTTGGCAAAGAAGAAGCAACGAAAAGGATGTTACTAAGAGCAAGAACAGATGATACGAATGAAGGTATTGCAAAAAGATTTGATGAATATGAAAATAATGTTATTCCCGCTATGAATTATTTTCAAAACAAAGATGGATATACAATTTACTCTATAAATGGTGAACAAACAGTCGAAGAAGTCCACAAAGAAATTATTAAAGCATTAAATTTCTAAAATGAAAGAAGAAATAATTGTTATATCACTTGGTGGTTCATTAATCGTGCCTGATCAGGTGGATGTAGAGTTCTTAAAAGATTTTAAAGAACTTATTTTATCACAAGTTAAAAATGGAAAAAAATTTGTTATTGTTACGGGTGGCGGAAAATTTTGTCGAAGATATCAAGAAGCTTTAAAAAACTTAACATTACCATCAGGTGAAGATTTGGATTGGCTTGGTACATATTCAACTCGTTTTAATGCGGAATTTTTACGTTTAATTTTTGGTGAATTAGCTTGCAATGAGATAATAACAGACCCAACATTACCAATATCTTTTGATCATCCTATTGTGATTGGTTCAGGATGGAAACCGGGATGGAGTTCAGACTATGATGGTATTTTGCTTGCAAAGTCAGTTGGTGCTAAAAAAATGATTAATTTATCAAATACAGATTACGTTTATGATTCAGATCCGAAATTAAATCCTAATGCACAAAAAATTGAAAGAATTTCATGGAAAGAATATCGTGAATTGATTCCTAAAGAATGGAATCCTGGATTAAATTCTCCATTTGATCCTATCGCTTCAGAAATGGCAGAGAGGGAAGGTATTGAGGTTACAATAATGAATGGAAAACCTATTAGCAATTTAGAAAGTTACATTAATGGAGAAGATTTTCAAGGAACTATAATATATTAAAAATTATGATAACAATAAAAACAAAAGAAGAAATAGAAATATTAAGAGAATGTGGCAAACGTTTAGCATTTGTATTACATAAAACAGCAGAAAAAGTTGCTCCAGGAGTTTCTACTTGGGAACTTGATAAATATGCTGAAAAGTTAATAAAAGAAATGGGTGATTACCCAGCTTTCTTAAATTATCTACCAGAAGGGGCTAGCAGGCCATTTCCAGGGTCTCTTTGTGTCTCTGTGAATGATGAAGTTGTTCATGGTATACCTAGCAAAAAAAGGATTTTGAAAGAAGGAGATATTGTTTCTCTTGATTTGGGTTTACAACATAATGGACTTTTTACAGATATGGCAATTACTGTTCCAGTTGGGGAAGCAAGTCCAGCTTCTTTGAAATTAATTAAAACAACAGAAAAAGCTTTAGAGGTTGGTATTTCTGCTGCATGTGGTGGTGCAAGAGTTGGCGATATTGGTCATGAAATAGAAAGTTTTGTAAGACCACAAAGGTATGGGATAGTAGAAATTTTGGCTGGACATGGAGTAGGAAGGGCAATACATGAAGATCCTTTTATACCAAATTACGGAAAGAAAGGCGTAGGCGCTAAATTGGTTCCTGGTATGGTGATAGCAATTGAACCAATGTTAAACAATGGTACAAAAAATGTAACACTAGAAGATGATGATTGGACATTTAGAACTGCTGATAGAAAAAAGAGTGCTCATTTTGAACATACCATTCTTATTACAGAAGGAGAGCCAGAAATTTTAACAAAAATGTAAACTAAAAAATCCCCCATTGGGGGATTTTTTAGTTTGTTATTTACTTAATTCCAAAATTCTTTTTTCTCCATTTTCTCTCATCTTTGTTAGGAACATTCTGTGTTGTTCATTGAACTGAGCTTGTAGTGCTACTGCATCTTCAGTTTTGCCAATTTCCTTTTTTAAAGCAATTATTTTTTCTGTAAGTTTTTCTCCATCTTCACCCATTTCATATTTTTCTGCCATATTTTTGTAATTTCCACCTGCTTCTATTGAAACTCCTCCTACTCCAGTTGAGTATGAAGCTATATGATTTAAATCAAGCAAGTCATCCTTTAGTATTTCTTTAAGTTTTTCTGGATCTTTTATTTCAGAAATCGTTTTGGCTTTGAACAATTTCATAATTTTTTCTCTTATGCTATTCCTCTTTTCCTCAGTTCTTTTTTCTACAAATTCATTATTTTTTGCTACAGGTTCTTTTACTGTTTCCGGATTCAAAATCCTCTTAGCTTGTTTAATAACTTCTTCTTGTCCATTAATGTCTTCTTGCACACCAATGTTCTCATCAACTTCTTTTCTATTTTCTCCGTCTCCTTTAGGAGGCATTTCTTTTGTTAAAGGCATATTTTTATATATTTAATCTAATAATATCTACATGTATATTATACATCTTTTTTAATTTATTGTATAATTGACCCAATGGAAGGATTGTTTTCAAAGGAAATTCCGAAATTTAAAACTCCAGAGGAAGAGTTAAGCTTTTTGCGTGCTCATATTGAAAAAAGAGAAAGAGAATTAAAGGCAAATGGTCAAATTGAACACTCTACTGAAAATGTTGCAAAGAATGTTATTTTAGAATATAAAGAAGCACCTGCTAATGAAATTATTCATAAAGATAATTTATTAAGCAAAAGAGATACACAAGAAATTGTTTTAAAATTGAAACCAGAAACTCATGATGCTGTTATGGAAGAGTTGCTTGGTGTTGTAATAACAAAAGGAATTAAAAATGCTTTAGAAATTGTTAGTTCAATGAACAATCCTCACGTTGATGATGATTTTCAAAGATTACTTGTTCAATACTTAAAGACAGGACAAATAATATCAGGATTGAAAGAGGGGTCTCCTTTGTATAGAGAATTAAATATGACACTGTTTGAAATAACATTGCCACCACCTATAGATGAAGCTGATAAGCAAAAAAGTTTTAAAGAATTTATTAGCGCAATGGAACAATTTTATGCTGGTATGCAATCTATTTCTGTAAGTGTTAATAATGAAAGGGAAGAATACTTTTCTCTTGAAGTAGCATTGTCGAGCGAAAGTGACCAAGTTGTTATATATGCAGCAATACCAAATAAACACATTTCTCTTTTTGAAAAACAAGTTCTTGCATTTTATCATGATGCAAAAATAAAAGAAGTTCCTGACGATTACAATATTTTTAATGAAAAAGGTTATTCTGTTGGAGCTTATGCCACTTTTGCTGAACGTGCCGTTTTGCCAATTAAAACATACGATAGTATAGAACATGACCCAATGAATATGATACTTAATGCTTTTTCTAAGTTAAAGACTAATGGCGAAGGAGCAGCAATACAAATTTTGATTGCTCCAGCTGGTAATAAATTTATAAATGAATTTCATAAAATATTAGATGATGTTAAAGATGGAATATCGGTAAAACATGCTGATGATAATCTTTATAAATTCAATAAAGCTTTTTTGAAAGCATCAAAAGAACTTTTGTTTAATACTGAAAAGAAAACAGAAGAGAAAAAAGAAAAATATATGAAGGGAAGACGTGCCGTAGATGAAGGTGCTGTTGAAAAAATTGGCAACAAATTGAAAAGTTCTATTTTAAAAGCAAATATAAGAATAGTTGCTTCAGGTGAGAATAAGGAAAGAGCAGAAGCAATATTGCGAGAATTAGAATCTTCTTTTAATCAATTCACAGAAGCTGCAAGTAATAGAATTTTTTTCGAACAAATTTCTGGAAATGAATTAAAAAAACTATTTCATGATTTTTCCTACAGAGCTTTTTCCCATGATAAAATTTTGCCAATGAATCTAAAAGAGTTATCTTCTGTTTTTCATTTTCCAGTTGGAATTTCTGGTCAGGCTCAACTAAAAGAAGCAAAAGCTGGAATTTCTCCAGCACCTATTGATATGTCACAAGATGGTATCGTTCTTGGAATAAACAGCTATAGGGGACGTGATACTATGGTTCGTCTCAATAGGGAAGATAGAATGAGGCATTTTTATGTAATAGGGCAGACTGGTACAGGTAAAACAAATGTAATGTTAAATATGATAACTCAGGATATTAAAAATGGTGATGGATGTTGTTATATTGACCCTCATGGCACTGATATTCAAACAATATTATCACGTATACCAAAAGAGAGAATCGATGATGTAATATATTTTGATCCAGCTTATACTGCGCGTCCAATGGGTTTAAATATGCTTGAATTTGATCCAAAATATCCAGAGCAAAAAACCTTTGTTGTGAATGAACTGATGGGAATTTTTAATAAGTTATTCGATATGAAAACATCTGGTGGTCCAATGTTTGAGCAGTATTTTAAAAACTCTGCATTTTTAATTATGGAAGATCCAGAATCAGGTTGCACATTGCTTGAAATTTCAAGAGTGCTTGCTGATAAACAATTCCGTGATATGAAATTGGCTAAATGTAAGAATCCAATCATAAAACAGTTTTGGATTTCAGCTGAACAAACAACCGGTGATCAATCCTTGGCTAACTTTGTGCCTTATATAACTTCAAAATTTGATAATTTTATTTCAAATGACATAATGCGTCCTGTTGTTTTACAAGAAAAATCTGTGTTTGATTTTCGTAAGATTATGGATGAGAAAAAAATTCTTTTAGTTAACCTTTCGAAAGGACGTTTGGGAGAAATGAATGCAAATTTAATAGGACTTGTTCTTGTTGGAAAAATTCAAATGGCAGCATTATCAAGAGTAGATATGTTTGGAAAACAAATGAATGATTTTTATCTTTATATTGATGAATTCCAGAATGTTACAACTGATTCCATAGCATCAATTCTTTCTGAAGCACGAAAATATCGTCTTTCTCTAAATGTTGCTCATCAATATATCTCTCAGTTAGAAGAATCAATTAAAAATGCAGTATTCGGTAACGTAGGTTCAATGGCTGTCTTTCGTGTAAGTTCTGAAGATGCTGAATTTTTAGAAAAAAGATTTCAACCAACATTTAAATCAGCTGATATTATGAAGTTGGATAATTACAATGCTTATGTAAGTATGTTAGTAAAAGGCCAGCCAACAAAGCCTTTTAATATTTATACTCTTCCACCAGAAAAAGGTAATCCAGAAATAGTAGAGAGTTTGAAAGAACTTTCTTACTTAAAATACGGTCGCGATAGGGAAGAAATAGAATCCGAAATTATGCACAAATACGAGAGACAACAATAATTTATGGAAGACGAAAACTTACTAGAATTTGGCATTAAAAGAGAAAACGAAGAACGTCGCGATGGTGGCTGTGCTGTTGTTTTTGACCCAGAATCACAGAAATATGCTGTATATATTAATACCAAGAACGGTATTTATGGATTATTCGGTGGAGGATTTAATGAAGGCGAGGATGAAAAAGAAGGAGTACTCAGAGAGCTTAGGGAAGAGAGCGGGCTTTATGATTTTTTATATATCGAGAAAATTGACAAGGTTCTGACCCATTATTTTAACAGTAACAAAGAAGTAAATCGTGTTGCAACGGCGGTTTGTTTTTTGGTTATCCTAAAAAGTTCAGATCGAAAGGATCCAAAACTTGAAGAACATGAAAAATTCGAATTTATTTTTACTGAACCAAAAGAAATAATGAATAATTGGCAGTCCAGAAATCAAAATAAAGATTACGACCACTGGATTTATTTTTTGAAAAAAGGAACGGAACGGGCTGGGAAACTTGGTTATGATAAAAAAATCACCGAATAAATTTAAACTAAAAAAGGATTGCCTTATTAAATGGTAATCCTTTTTGTTATTATTGGCGTTTGCTAGAAAATCTGTTAGAATAGCTTTATTAATAGCTAAGTTTTTATAATAAAATTATGAAACATCCAAAAGAAGAACAGACATATGTAATGATTAAGCCGGATGGAGTTCGTAAGGGCTTAATCGGTGAAATAATTAAACGTCTTGAACAGCGTGATTTGAAGATTGTTGCATTGGAAATGTTCCAGCCAACCTTTGATATGATTAATGAGCATTATCCTAAGAAGGAGGAATGGATTACTCGACTTGGAGAAAAAACTAAAACTACATACGAAAAATACGGCTACGATTTGATTACTGATTTCGGTACTGACGATACATCAAAAATCGGACCAGAAGTTAGAAAGTGGTTGGTAGATTATATGACGAGTTCTCCACTTGTAAAAATGGCAGTACAAGGAGTGCATGCTGTTGATGTAGTCCGCAAGATTGCTGGTGACACAATGCCTTATAAGGCCGATATGGGAACCATTAGAGGAGATTTTTCCATAGATTCTCCAGCTTTGGCCAATAAAGAGAAACGGGCAGTCATGAATATTATTCATTGTTCCGAGACTCCCGAAGAAGCAGAGCACGAAATAAAGCATTGGTTTGGTAATCAGAAAACTTACGACTATAAACGCTTTGGAGTAGACGAATAAAATTTGACAAAATCCCCGAGAGGGGATTTTGCTTTTATGGAGCATGCTTGTTTTTGTTAAAAATCTGTGTTTGTATTGAAAAATTAATTGCAAAAAGTTTTATTTAAGTTAGACTTTAAGTAGGGTTATTTCCAATTATTACCTAGAACAATATTTTTTGGGAACCTCGATCCCGTTTTGCCTTGGCAAAACAGGTCTGGCACCCACCTAGCTTATAGCTACGGTAATATATTGGAAATAGTCCTAAGAAAAATTCCACTTTTATGTGGATTTTTTCTTTTCAGGAGAATTTTTTAGAAAAAGTTATAAAATGATATAATTATATTAATGATAAATAGAAAAAAGTTATTAAATAGAATTATTTTGTTTATTTTGTTTATTTTTGTTCTTAATTTTTTGGCTATGAAATTTTATTGGTATTCAAGCATATGGTGGTTTGATATGCCAATGCATTTATTAGGTGGATTTTGGATTGGTATTACATTAATTTGGTTTCTATCGCTAAAAAATTTATCATTAAAGAATGTTATTATTGTAATTTTAGGTGTTTTGTTAGTTGGTATAGGATGGGAAATATTTGAAATATCAGTTGATAAAATCGTAACAGGCAACGTATTCAATGTTTTAGATACAATGTCAGATATATGTTTTGATTTATCTGGTGGTTTTTTATCCATGTTTTATTTCTTAAAAAGAATTATGGTTAAATAAAAAATTAAGTTATAATAAAAATAATGAACAGCATAGTAAAAATAACATTTTGTGGTGGAACAGGCTCTGTAACGGGAGCAAATTTTTTATTAGAAGCAGAAAATAAAAAAATATTAATTGATTGTGGACTAACTCAGGGTTTGAAACTAGCTGATGATATAAACTGGGATCCTTTTGTTTATGATCCGAAAGAAATAGATATGCTATTTGTTACACATGCACATGTTGATCATATTGGAAGAATTCCAAAATTAATTAATGAAGGTTTTCGTGGAAAAATTTATTCTACATTACCAACAAAAGCATTAGCGTCACCAATGCTTGAAGATACAATGGGTATTCTTTCAAAAAATAAAGAATATGATTTAGGCAGTATATATACTGAAGAAAATATTAAAATCGCATTGTCACTTTGGCAAGGATATAATTTTCATGAATCAATAAAAATTGCTGATAATTTTGAAGTCTCATTTTTGAATTCTGGACATATACTTGGTTCAGCAATGGTTCAATTTATTTTAAATGGAAAGAAAATTATTTTTACAGGTGATTTAGGTAATAGTCCTTCTATGTTGTTACCTGATACTGAGATTATAAAAGACGCTGATTATTTAATAATGGAAAGCGTTTATGGAGATAGAAATCACGAATCAAGAGACGAACGCCAGAAATATTTAGAAAATACTATTAAGGATAATTATAGAGCAAAAGGTACCCTTATAATTCCAACTTTCTCTCTCGAAAGGTCTCAGGAGCTTCTTTTTGAATTGAATGACATGGTAGAGAATAATCGTATTCCTGTAATGCCAATTTTCTTTGATTCTCCACTAGCTATTCGTCTCACTGAAATTTTTAAACAGTTTAAAAATTATTTTAATGAGAATGCTCAAAAGGTAATGATTCACGATAAGTATATTTTTGATTTTCCTGGTCTTCACTCAACTTTACAATCTGAAGAATCAAAAATGATTAATTCTGCACCAAATCCAAAAGTTATTATTGCTGGATCAGGTATGTCGGCTGGTGGTCGCATTGTTCATCATGAAAAACATTTTTTGCCTGATCCAAATAACACATTACTTCTTACTGGTTATCAATCAGTTGGAACTCCAGGTCGTTTAATTCAAGAGGGTGTAAGAACAGTTCGCATTTCTGGAGAAAATGTAATTGTAAGATCTCATGTTGTTACAATATCAGGTTACTCTGGACATAAAGACTCAAATGGTTTGATTGAATTTGTAGAAAATATGGCAGATAATGTTAAAAAAATTTTTGTAGTGATGGGTGAACCAAAGTCTTCAATGTTTTTAGTTCAAAAAATAAGAGATAATTTTGGTATCGAAGCTAGCGCACCAGAAAGAAACGAAACTATTTCATTTATTTGTTAATTAATATATAATACATAACTATTATGAATTCAAAAACATTTTTAAATAATAATGATAAGCACGGACACAGACAAATAAAAATTTGTGTTTCTGGTGCTGCAGAGACTGGACATTGCGGTTTAGATGCTTTAGAAAAAACAAAAGAACTTGGAAGGGAAATAGCAAGACAGGGTGCAATTCTTGTTACGGGTGCAACAACCGGTGTTCCTCTTTGGGCAGCTATGGGGGCAAAAGAAGTTGGGGGAGTGTCAATTGGTTTTTCTCCAGCATCAACAGAAAAAGAACATGTTGAAGTGTATAAATTGCCGATAGATTATATGGATTTAATAATTTATACTGGTTTTGGTTATCCTGGTAGAGATTTATTACTTACTCGTTCTGTTGATGCTGTAGTTTGTGGTTGTGGGCGAGTTGGCACAATACATGAATTTGCTGTTGCCTTTGAAGATAATAAAGCAATAGGAATATATGAAGGTTCTTGGGAAATGGGCGAAGAATTGAAAGAAATAGTTGAAAAAAGTCATCGTCCATATTCAAAAATAGTCTCGGGTGATGATCCTAAGAAACTTGTTTCAGACTTGATAGATCTTGTAAATAAAGATAAATTAGATAAATAAACAAAATAAAAACACCCTTGCAAGGGTGTTTTTATTTTTAGTTTTATTTTAGGCTTGCTATAACTTTAGCAAATGTTTTTGGATTATTTTCTGCAAGATCTGCTAGTATTTTTCTATCAAGTTCTATTTTGTTTTTCTTCAATGTGTCTATTAATTTTGAATAAGACATTCCATTCTCACGACTTCCAGCATTTATTTTAATATTCCATAACTTTCTGTTGTGTGATTTCTTATCTTTTCTGTGGGCGAAAGCGTAATTTCCAGCATGCAATAAAGCATCTTTTGCTTGACGCTCTTTTGTGCTACGACCATGCCTAAAACCTTTTGTTTGTTTTAAAACACTTCTTCTCCTTTTTAATGCATGTACTCCCTTTTTTACTCTTGTCATGTTTTTGTTCTTATTAAGAAATTATTTTTAACTAAATGGTAACAAGTGACTTTTTGGTTTGTTTTTTATTACAAAGCCCTTACCTTTACGACCAGCTAATTGTGCATTACGTGATTGTTTTGCATTGAAATGGTTAAAGCCTGGTTTCCTTGAAATCAATTTACCATTCTTTGTTATTTTTAATCTTTTTGTATATGACTTATTTGTTTTCATTTTTTCTACCTAAATTTTTAATAATTTATTTTTTGACCTCCACATAATTTTTTGTAAAAAACTTTGTGGATTTATTTCGCTTTTTCTATTGTTATAAACAAACCCTTAGGACCTCTTTTACAAGAGTCTGATACTTTGTAATCTTCAGTTATTAAGTGAAGTACTCTGTCTAAGCGTTCTTTTAAAAAACTTTCATCCATGAATTTGGCACGTCCAGAAAGAAACAATTCTATTTTTATTCTGTGACCTTCCTTTAACCACTTAGAAGCTGTTTTAGCTTTTAATCCTAAATCATGATCTCCAGTACCAATTTTTATCTGTATAGACTTAGTTTCTGTAATTTTTGCACCAGCTTTTGCTTTTTTTAATTTTTTACTAGCTTCATATTGATACTTACCAAAATCCATTATCTTTGCCACTGGGGGATTTGCATTTGGTGATATTTCAATCAAATCAAGACCTTTACTTTGGGCAAGTTCTAAAGCATCTTTAATATTTAAAATGCCAAGATTTTGATTTTCGTTATCAACGACGCGAAGCTCGCTGGCTCGTATTTGGTTGTTTATTCTTTCTCTCAATGTATATTTATAAAGCTATAACTTAAATGAGTTTACCTTATTTTAGCCCCAAAGTCAATTTAGTCTCTGTAAATAAGGCATCTATTCTTTCTTGTGTTTTTGCTTCTCCAAAAAGTCTAATTATTGGTTCAGTATTAGATGGTCTTAGATGTAGCCATGAACCATCTGGTAAATCTAGGCGTAAACCATCTTGTTCGTCTATTTTAGCATTCGCAAAATGAGACTTAAGTGTTAAATATATTTTTGATAAGTCTTCTCCAATTTGCCATTTGTCTTTTTTAATAAAATATTTTGGCATAGTTTCTATGCATTTGCTTACTGTTTGTTTCCTTTCCGCCAATAGCTCAAGAACCAACGAAAGGGCAGTAAAACTGTCACGACAAGTATTTATTGTAGGATAAATAACCCCACCATTTCCTTCTCCACCTATTATTGCGTTTTTGGAAATGATTTTATCAACAACATAGCCTTCTCCGATTTTTGAACGATAGCATTCACTGCCATATTTTTTTGCTATGTCAGATCCCATTTGAGATGTTGATAAATTAAGAACTACAGGTTTACCAGGATTTTTAGATAAAATATTTTCTATCCCAAAAACTACAGAATATTCTTCAGAAACGACTTCTCCTTTTTCATTTATTATTACAAGCCTGTCAGCATCTGGATCGTGAACAAAACCAATATCAGCTTTTATTTCTCTTGTAACCTTCATTGTCTCTTCTAAATTTTCTCTCAATGGTTCTGGTCTATGTGCAAATTTACCATTTGGTATATTATTAAGTGGTATTAATTCAACTCCAAGTTGTTCAAAAAGGTATGGATCCATTACACAAGCAGAAGCATTTATCATATCTGCAACAACTTTAAATTTTCTTTCTTTGATGGCGTTTATATTTATATTTTTTAATATATGATCAATGTGTTCTTTTGGAAAATTTGGTGTTTCTAAAGGAATATATTCTTTAGGATGCATTTCTAAATTTTCTTCTACTTCGAAATATTCATTTATTTTTTTAACCTCTTCTTCAATAGTAAAAAGAGCATTTTTGTTTACAAATTTTAGCCCATTGTATTCTATTGGGTTATGACTTGCTGTAATAATTATTGCGCCATCATATTTATGTTTACGAACAGAAAATAAAACTGTAGGTGTTGGCATAATATCTCCATCAACAATATTAACGTTAAGACTATTTAATTCCTTTATAATTATTTTTCTAATTTGTGGACCACTTTCTCTTCCGTCACGTCCGATTAGTATTGTAGGATTTTCTTTTTTTGAATCTTCTTTTGTAAAACGCACAAAAGCTCTGGTATATAAAATAACAATTTCTTCTGTGAGTGTTTCTCCCCAGACGCCCCTATACCCAGAAACATTTAATTTTCTTTTTAAAATCATAATTTAATTATATGCTTTTTATTACTTTCCTCAAATGCTAATATAAAGATATGGCATTTTATTCAGAAAACAGAAAAGCTAGATTCAACTATGAATTTTTGGACAAATACGAAGCAGGTATTGAGCTTTTGGGTATAGAAGTAAAGTCTATAAGGGCAGGACAAATATCTTTAGAGGGGTCATTTGTAATAGTTAGGGGAGGAGAAGTGTTTTTAATAAATGCGAATATTCCACCTTATCAGCCAAATAATACACCAAAAGAATATGATCCATTACGAAATAGAAAACTTTTACTTACTAAAGATGAAATAAAAAAACTTTCCGAAAGTGATAAAAATAAAAATTTGACAATAATACCAATTTCAGTGTATAATAAAGACAGAAAAATAAAAGTTGAGATTGTTTTGGCTAAAGGAAAGAAAAAATTTGATAAAAGAGAGAATATAAAAAAGAGAGATATAGATCGTGAACTAAGACGCGAATACAAAGATCGTTAAAAATAAAATTATGGGGGTGCAAGGCATAGACAGAGAGCCTTTTGCACTTAATGCATGTCGAGAATAAACGTAATCTCGTAAAACTTCGTTTAAATGTTAATTGCAAAATTGACTTCTAAAGCTTTTGCAAAAGTTTCTCCATACTTCGGTATGAAGGACTTTGCATTTGCTCCAGCTTTCGCGTAAGCGCAGGTTGGTGTCTTTTTCATAGACTTCCGATATATGAAAAAAGGCATAATATTATCGGGATAGGGGAAAGAACGTCTTGATCTTTTTTCCAAAACTAAAAGAATCGATTTAGAAATATTTTGTTTATTTAAGAATTTTTAAATCTAAAACAAAAAATAAACTAAACATGTAGATTTTTTGGCAGAAACTTTTTGCACGGGGGTTCAATTCCCCCCACTTCCACAATCTTACTAATCATTGACTTTCAGATTAAATTATGCTATAATTTATAGGTTATAGTTATTTGACATGGGTTTTATTGGTTTTCAGAGGAGATAGAAATTTTGTCTTTTGTGAAAACCTTTAAAACCCTCATGTATGAAAAAAATAATCAGTTTTTCTCTGTTTTTTGTTGTTATCGCTTATATTTGTTTTAGCCAAACAACAATGACATTACCGCGACAATCCGGTAAAGTAAAAGTATGGGCTATGGCATCTGCGAATGCTTTACTTGGTAATGTGTATACGATGGGAAGGGGTGCGAATTGGAATATTGCATTTTCACCATCTCAAAACGCATTTGCGAATGCAGTAATGGTCGTTACAGGAACATACACATCTGACGATATGAAAGTCGCCGGAAGTGCATATCAAAATTGTAATCAGATTGGAAATCAACAAGATAAGTATTTCAAACCAAATGCGTATCTAATTTTCCAAAATGGAACAATATCCTTCAGTGATCAATCAAGTTGTAATTCTATTCAGGTGTACAAATTGATTGATAAAAGTACTATCCTTTCCGATGTAGTAAATGCTCGTACAAAATCGGCAATGGTTTGGAGATTCTTTGTTGAGAAAAGATGGATCATAAAATACAATGACGGTACAAAAGAAATGGGAAGAGAGTTGCTTATTGTTGATTTTCATACTGCCCTTACTCTTGCTGAAGCTTGTGCTTACGTGAAAGGGTTAGAGAGAAATACAGTATATCGAGACTTTAATTATGTAAGCACCGTAACTGCCTGTCTTCTTGATACCGGTATATTCAGACCATTTTTGCTGAACGGAAACAGTGTTCATGGAACATTTCCGACACAACAGAGTAATGTTATTGTGGTTAAGTAGTAGTTAATGCCCACAGAAAGCCCCGCTTTCTGTGGGCTTTCTTGTTTTTTTATAGTGTTTTATATTTTATTACATAAACATTCTTACACATATTTGACTTTTAGAGTTTATTGTGATATCATATATATTAGTATAATGTTATTTTTATATTTTGTTGGTTTTCAGAGAAGATAAAATTTTTGTCTTTTGTGAAAACCAATAAAATCAGGTATGGAAACAACAGAAACAGGTGAAACTAAACAACCAACAGGAAAAGAAATAGCTGATTCCACAGGAGAAGATTTTCATATTAACATTGACGGTACTAATGATCCACCGTCAGAAGGAGGCAGTGATGACCTTTTTAATTGCTAATAGTAAAAGGTTCTGAAAAAAATGAAAGCGGTTGCGAGTCAATCGCTTTTTTTATTTAACAATTTAAGTTTTTTATGTTAACATTTAGCTTATGGATTTTAATGTTTTAAATACAAAAGATGCTAAGAATAAAGGTAAAAAGGGCAAAAAAGGCCCTAGTTTTACCAGTAGTATAGCTACTGCTCTTTTGGTGTTTATGCTTATAACATCACTTTATTTAGTAATTACTGAAAACAAAAAAGACATACCACAAATTTCTATTTCTGATTTAGCTAAAAATGTTTCCGAGGGAACAGTAAAAAAAGTTGTTGTTGCTGGAGAAAAACTTACTATTACATATACAAATGATGAAGTTAAAGAATCAAAAAAAGAAGCAGAATCTTCTCTTTCTCAAACATTATTTAATTACGGAGTAAAACCAGAAGCACTTTCTCAAACTACTATAGAAATAAAAAATGAAAATGGTTTTGGATATTGGTTATTAAATATATTGCCATTTTTGATTCCTGTAGTTTTTGTTCTATTTTTCTTTTGGTATTTATCCAGACAAGTTAAGGGTGCAGGCATGCAAGCATTTACATTTGGTCAATCAAAAGCAAGAATTACTGACCCTAATGATAAAAGTAATAAAGTTACATTTAAAGATGTGGCTGGGTGTAAAGAAGCAAAAGAAGAATTAAAAGAAATTGTTGATTTTCTAAAAAGTCCAAAAAAGTTTTTAGATATTGGTGCAAGAATTCCTAAAGGAGTTATTTTAACTGGAGCTCCAGGAACAGGTAAAACATTACTTGCAAGAGCTGTAGCAGGTGAAGCATCAGTCCCTTTTTTCCATCTTTCTGGATCTGAATTTGTTGAAATGTTTGTTGGTGTTGGAGCTTCTAGAGTTAGAGATTTATTCAAAATGGCAAAAAAATCTGCTCCATCTATAATTTTTGTTGATGAAATAGATGCAATAGGAAGAACACGTGGTGGAGGATTTGGAGGTGGAAATGATGAACGTGAACAAACATTAAATCAGATATTGGTTGAAATGGATGGTTTTGAACCAAATGATAAAGTTATAGTAATGGCCGCAACAAATAGACCAGATGTTCTTGATCCAGCTCTAATTCGTCCAGGGCGTTTTGATAGAAAAGTAATTTTAGAATTACCTGATCGTTCAGATAGAGAAGATATTTTAAAAATACATGCACAGAGAAAACCACTTGCTGAAGATATTAATTTGAAATTAATTGCTGAAAGAACTCCTGGATTTTCTGGAGCAGATTTATATTCATTAATGAACGAGGGAGCCATTTTAGCTGCACGTGAGAATCGTAAAAAGGTTTTTCAATTTGACTTGATTCGTGCTATAGAAAAAGTAATGCTTGGTCCAGAAAGAAAAAGTCATTTGCTTTCAAAGAAGGAAAAAGAAATAACTGCTTATCACGAAGCAGGGCATGCTCTTGTTGCTTCTGTATTGCCTAATGCTGATCCAGTACATAAAGTATCTATTATTGCGAGAGGAAATGCAGGCGGTTACACTCTTAAATTGCCTCTTGAAGAGAGAAGATTACAATCTAAAAAAGAATTTATTGATGATATTGCAATGTCTCTTGGTGGATATGTTGCAGAAAAAATTGTTTTTGGAGACATAACAACAGGGCCTTCAAGTGATTTGCAGGTTGCTACAAATTTGGCTCGTGCAATGGTTACACGTTTTGGTATGTCTGATATAATTGGTCCTGTCGCTTTGGAAGATTCTGGTGGCAAATTACAATTTGGTGAGGTATATGAAAAAGAATATTCTGAGGCAATGTCTATAAAAGTTGATTCTGAAATTTCAAAAATTATTGATAATGGAATAAAATCTGCAGAGAAAGCATTAAAAGAAAATAGGGAAGCATTTGATAGCATAGCAAAAAGATTAATTGAGGTCGAAACAATAGAACAGGAAGAATATGAGAAAATAATTATTGCACATGGTATAGTTCCTAAGAAGTTAGTTGTTGAAAAAACAAATTAGAATTAATTTGCAAAACCGTCCTTAGCTCAGCTGGTTAGAGCACGGAGCTTATACCTCCGGGGTCCTAGGTTCGAATCCTAGAGGACGGACAAGGATAATTTTTCCATAAAATTGGAAAATAGATTTTTGAATTAGAAAGAATTGAAGAAGAATAATAATTCTTTAAGCTTCTGCTATTTGAATTTTCTTATCTATTTTTTCGTCTTTTTCTTTAAGAGCTAATATGGTGAATGAGCCCAGCGCAACTACTATACTGGATACTATAAATACAAAGTCATAGGAAGTGACTTGAGCTTTTAATGCTATTAGTGATATATATTGTTGCAAGTCTATGGGGCTATTGCTAAATAAATGACTAAAATTATTTATTTGTAATACATTATGTTCAATTCTGTTATTCAGAATAGTTCCAAATAAAGCAATTCCGAATGCACCAGATATACTTCTTGCTAGAGCAAGGACTGATGAAGCAATTCCAATTTCACTGTCTTTAACAATAGTTGTTACTAAGTTTGTTCTTTGCGCCATACCAAGACCCATACCAAATGCCATTATACTTAGTGGTATTATTACACCCCAAACAGTTGATCTTGGGTCAAGAAATGAAAATAAGAAGAGTCCAAATGCTGATATCAAAGTGCTTGCGAATATTACATATTTAGATTTTACTCTTCCAGTTAACATACCTCCTATCGGTGATGTAATCATCATAACTAATGCCATTGGCATAAATAAATACCCAGATTCTGTGGCACTAAAACCGAGAAATGTTTGCACAAAAACTGGTATTAGAAATACCGATCCCATCATTCCCATAAAAATTATAAAATTGTTTGAGATTATATTTACAAAAGCTGGTATTTTGAAAAAACTTAAATCTACTATTGGCTCTTTTGCTTTATGTTCAACATCTATAAATATTTTACCGAAAATTAGAATTACAAGATAAGAAATTATACTGCTTATTGAAAGCCATCCCCAACTTGATCCTTTTTCAAGAACAAGAACTAAAGAAGAAAGTGTTACTCCTAATGTTATTGCTCCCCACCAGTCAAAGTGTTGTGGTTTTTCTTCTGATCTTGATTCATTAATAAATCTTAATGCCATCAAAACTCCAATTATTCCAATAGGCAAATTTATAAAGAAAACTGATCTCCAACCTAAACTATCAATAAGAGGACCTCCGATGAGTGGACCAAGTACAGAAGCTGCTGCGAATGCAGAAGACCAAATACCTAATGCTTGTGCTCTTTCTCGCCCTTGTTTAAAAGTTACTGCAATAATTGCCATAGCAGTAGGGTAGTCAGCAGATCCAGCGATAGCTTGTATTACACGAAATACTATCATTGATTTTAAATCCCATGCAAAACCAGCCAAAATTGATCCTAGCACAAACACACTGAAACCGATTATATAAACTTTTTTTCTTCCAATTGTGTCTCCAAGTTTTCCCCAAATAGGAACAAAAATAGCATTAGCAATAATGTAGGCAGTGGCAATCCAACCGGCTGCTGATACTGTAATGTTAAATTCGTCAATTATTTTAGGGAGGGCAAGGTTTACAACCGTTTGATCCATTGAACTTAAAAAAGTTCCAATGATAACAGTTATAAGAACCCACCATCGCAGTTTGTCCTGCTTGGCTTCTGTCATATAATTATTTATTAAAAACTTTTATTTTAGCGGACATACCATTTTTAAATTCTGGATGAAGTTCGATATCATATTTTATTTTGATTGTAAATTCTTTTACTTCTCTTTTGTCTGAAATACTAAATACAACACTTGAGTCTTTTGAAGTTTCACTAATTTCATCTACTATACCTGTATATTTTTCTCCTGGAAATGCATCAAGAACAAAACTTACAGGATCACCAATAGAAATTTTAGAAAATCCAGAATCTTCTTTTATTGTTCCAATAACTCTAAGTTCATTTGGATCAATCATTTTTATTACAGCTTGAGAAGGGGAGAACAGTTGTCCTGGTGTATTATTTGCTACAATAATATGGCCGTCTATTCTTGATGTAAGTATTTCAGCTCCAACGTGAGCTAAAGGTTCTCCAGCTTTTACATCATCTCCAACTTTTACATACACTTGATCAAGTATTCCAGAAACTTCTGGACTTATAGTTATTACTGGAGCTTCAACAGTTCCATTTTCAATTTTTATATGTGATGAAATTGATTTGTAGAATAATATACCGGTAATCAAAGCTACAACAATCAAGACGCCTGATAAACTTTGAACCCATGGTTTTTTAAAAATACTTTCTTTAGGATTTTCCATATTATTTTATAGTTATACTTATAACTGGTTTATTGGAAGAGACCGACTGTCCAACTTTAAGATTTTCATCAATAGAAGTTACAACACCATCAGCTGGTGCAATAATTAAATTGTTTTGATATGAACCAAGTGCTGCTTCATATGATCCACGTGCTGCTTCAACTTGTGCACGGGCTACACTATTTTCATTTCCACTATCGCCGATGTTTGTTGAAAGATCTGTTAATATTTTTTCTCTATTTGCTAAAGCCAATTCATAGGAATTTTTATTTGCCATATAAACTGAACTTTTTTTATTTGGAATTTCTATTGTCCAAGTAATAGTGTCATTAAAATATTCTGAAACTTTGTTGAATTTTATTTGTAGACCACAATCTCCAAGAGCAATAGGGTTTTCATATTTTACTGGAGCAAAACCACTTTCAAGCCCGGAATATTTAAATGAATATCCAGTATCGTTATCAGATGAGCGATATGGTTCTATTTTGTAAGATCCTTCTTTTCCACATGTATAAGTTCCAGATATTGTAGGAACATTTAAATCTTGTTTATTTGGAGTACCTTCAAGTCCGCTTGAAAGTAATGTCTTATACGCATTTTCGACAATAAGATCTTGCTGTGCTTTTGTTGTTTTATATTGTGTATTAAGTAATGCATATTGTGCTTCTGCTAAATCAAGAGCACTCTTTGCTTGGCTTACTGCACCTTGTGAATCTGGTGCTGAAAGTTTTGCTA
This sequence comes from Minisyncoccota bacterium, assembly GCA_035353995.1. Classification (GTDB taxonomy): domain Bacteria; phylum Patescibacteriota; class Minisyncoccia; order Phycocordibacterales; family UBA9973; genus UBA9973. The sequence continues at coordinate 196,305 of DAOQAL010000001.1, forward strand.
AAATATCTCCTTTTGTTACATTTTGTCCAACTTTTACTAATACAGATTCAAGCCTTCCACTTTTTGGAAAAGAAAGATCTACATTGTCTTGTGAAGTTAGCTCTATGGACGGATTAGTACTTTCTCCAATATTTACAACTGGTGCTTTTCCTATATATTTCCATCCTATAACTAGAGCTATTGCTCCAATAATTATGGTTATAAAAATTATATTTTTTGGTTTTGAAAACATTTTTTTTATTTTTTCTTTCATATATTATTTATTAATTAATTTGGTACACACTTTATAAGTATTCTTGCTAAATCTTCTTTGTCTTTCTTGCCTAACCTTAAAAACATTTTTTTGAATATATGCATCTTTTTATTATGGATAGAACGAAACATATTTTCTCCTTTTACTCCAAGCCTTACATAAACTTCTCTTCTGTCCTTTTTATTATGGATATTTACTCTCTCAATCATTCCTTTTTCTATTAATATCTTTACTAATACACTCGCTGATGGGGGAGTAATATGTAGCCAAGATGCTATTTCTTTCATTGTGATACTACCTCTTTCTGCTATATACATCAAGATTTCAAAGTGCGAAAGAGACAAACCTGTTTCTTTTGCTTCTTCTAATAAAAATGTAGTCATTGAATGACGAAACATCATTAGAACCCTATCTAAGTTTCTATTGCGTGTTAATACTATTTTTTTCATAAGTTTATCTAATATTTAGATAATCTAAATATTATCAAAATGACTTTTAAAAGTCAAGTTTTTTAAAAGTAAACTATTCGAAATGAAATTTCTCTGTTTTTTCTTTTACTTTAGATTTAAGTAAAGAATATTTCAAAAGTTCAGGGTCCTCATTTATTAAACGTATTGCTTCACTTCTTGCAGCTTCAACCATTTTTATATTTTTTATTGCTTCCATTCCAATATCTGTAATTCCCCATTGTTTTCCTCCAGAAAGTTCTCCAGCACCTCGTAATGTTAAATCAAGTTCAGCTAATTCAAAGCCATTTTTTGCTGTTTTTAAAGCTCGTAATCTTTTTATTGTTTTTTCTGTTTTTGCATCAGCAAATACATAACAATATGCCTGATGATTGCTTCTTATAACTCTGCCACGAAGTTGATGTAGTTGTGCAAGTCCGAATCTTTCAGCTCCTTCAATAATAATAATTGTTGCATTTGGAACATTTATGCCAACTTCTATTACTGACGTAGCACATAAAATATTTAATTTACCATAAGCAAAATCTTTCATAACTTCTTCTTTTTTCTGTTTAGACATTTTTGAATGAAGTACTCCTATTTCACAATTTTGAAAAACTTCTTTCTTCAAACGTTTTGCTTCTGCTGTCGCAGATTTTACGTTTAAAGCCATTTCTTTTTCTGGGTCAGGTTCAAAAATTCTTGGGCATATGACATACAATTGTCTGCCGTCTTTAATTTCTTTTTTTATTTTTTCATATGTATCTTCACGCTTGTCTGGAGTTATTATTTCTGTAATAATTTGTTTTCTTCCGGCTGGCATTTCATCAAGTAAAGATAAGTCCAAATCTCCAAAAATTGTAAGAGCAAGCGTTCTTGGAATTGGGGTAGCTGTCATAGAAAGCAAATGTGGAGCAATATTATCTTTTCTTACTAACTTTCTTCTTTGTGCTGTGCCAAATCTATGTTGCTCATCTATAACTACAAATGCTAAATTTTTAAATTTTACAGTTTTCTGAATTAGAGCGTGAGTTCCTATTAATATTGATATATCGCCACTTGCTGTCCATTTTAAAAGTTGTGAGCGAGATATATCTGTCCAACCAGCAGGATTTACTTTTGATGGAAATTTTTTACATCCAGATCCTGTTATCAATCCTATATTGATAGGTAAATGTTTAAAATATTGTATAAAAGATTCAAAATGTTGTGATGCTAATATTTCAGTTGGTGCCATGTATGCAGTTTGTAAATTGCCAAAATTTTGTAATCGATTTTTTACAACTACATAAGCGGCTGTTGCTGCTACGGCTGTTTTTCCAGATCCTACATCTCCTTCAAGTAAACGTGACATTGGAAATGGATTTGTCATATCTTTTAATATTGTTTCTATGGATTTTTTTTGTGAGTCTGTTGGAGAAAAAGGGAAACGTTTTAAGAATTCTTTAACTTCGTTTTCTGTATTTGTTATTTTAAAAGATTTATTTTTTTTATATTCAAGTTTTTCATGCTGTCTTTCAAGTTGTATATAAAAAACCTCTTCAAATGCGAATCTTTTTCTTGCGATTTCTGCATTTTTTTCATTCCTTGGTTTATGTATCCAAATTAATGCTGTTTTCAAACTTGGTAAGTTGTATCTCTCTAATATGTCGTTAGGAATATGATCTTCTATAGTATCTAAAATTTTTTCTTTAAATATTTTTTCTATTGCATGATAAAACCAACGTGATGTTATTCCTCTTGTCTCATGATATACAGGATAAGATGAACCAGTAAGTTTTGTATCGTTTTTAAATAATGTGTTGTGAGAATCTATTGGTAATTCATTTGTTTTTTCAAATTCTGGATTAGCTAAATAAATTCCTTGTTTGCCATTTGTAACTCGTCCTGTTAGTTTTACATTTTGGCCATTATGAATCATTTTTGCTAGATATGCTTGATTAAACCAAATTATTTTTATTTTTGATGTTAAATCTTCTATTTCTCCCTCTGCCATTGGAATTTTAGAACGATACCCTTTTTTAGTTTTAAGTTTTGAAACTTTTCCATAGACTGTTGCAGTTTCTCCAGGAATAAGATTTTCAATTAGTTTTACTTCGCTTATGTCTCCATACCTAACAGGGAAGTAGAAAAGTAAATCATAAACAGAAAAAACCCCAAGCTTTTTTAAAGCCCTTTTTTGACTTTCGTCTAAGCGAAATATTGTCTCAATCCTGTCATTAAGTTGCATTTATCAATTATTTTCCAATCAATTCTTTTACCTTTGCTGTAAGTTCGTCAAGACTAAAATTTGATTTAACCATGAACTGATTTATACCAAGTCCTTTTGCTTTTTCTATGTCTTTTTCTTCTGATAAGTTTGAGAATATAATTACGGGAACATTTACAAGCTCTTGTTCTTTTTTTATTATTTTTAGAATTTCAAATCCATCAACATCAGGTAGCATAAGATCAAGGAGTACTAAATCAATTTTAACTTTTCTTTTTATTATATCTATAACACCATCCGCGTTAATAGCTGTCTGTATATCATATCCTTCCTTCTTTAGCTTTGTTGCTTCAAGGCCTTGAAGAAAAGTATCATCTTCTATAATAAAAACTGTTTTTGCCATATGTATTAATTATACTACTACAAAGTGTTAGTGCAAGGTATTTGTGCACTTTTTTGGGGAATTGTAAAAAAGAATGTTGTTCCTTGGTTTTGTTTACTCTCAAACCATATTTTACCATTATGATTTTCAATTATTTTTTTAGTCGTAAAAAGTCCTATTCCTGTGCCAGTTGCTTCTTTCTTTTTTGCTTCTGGGTCACGATAAAATCTTTCAAAAATTTTGGCTTTTCCTTCCTCAGATATTCCAATACCAGTATCTTTTATTGAAACTTCAGCAAAACCGTTTTCTTCTTTAATTGCGATAAATATTTTTCCTTTTTTATTGCTATATTTGATAGCATTTTCTATAAGATTTTGTAAAACAATTCGTATTTTTTCTTTGTCTGCATATATCATTGGAAATTTTGTTTCTGGTTTTAGAAAAATTATTTCTTCTTCATGGCTATATGTTTCACCCGAAAAATCAAAAATAGAATCATTTATGAGTTCTATTATGTCGAATTCTTCTAAATTATATTTTTTTTCTTCTGTGTCTTCAGTTTTATTAGCTAAAAGTAATTCGCTGACTATCTCTATTGCTCTGACATTATCTTCATAGGCTCTTTTCATCAAATTTTCTTGTTCTGCTGTGAGTTCTCCTAAATCGCCATCTAAAAACATTTTAATAATCCACCTTGAAGCGGAAAGGGAAGTTCTAATTTGGTGTGCACTAATAGAAACTATATCTGTTTTTGCTAAACATAATTTTTCTAACCTATCATTTTTTTCCTGCAAAGATTTTATTAAATCATCTTTTCCCATGAATCTATTATAACACTTTTAAGTTTACCTATCACTTTCTATAAAAACATATTACATAGGCAAGATATATGTAATGGTGAAAGCCATCACTTTCGCGAATGCGGAGACGGCGGGATTCGAACCCGCGAAGGGTTTTGAAGCCCTTGCCTCTTTAGCAAAGAGGTACGTTAGACCACTCTGACACGTCTCCTTTATAATTTAATTACTTTAACATATTTTTTATACTTTTACAGTTTTTATGTTATATTATTTTTGTATTTTAGAAATGAAAAGGAGGCGTGGATGAGTGGCTTAAATCAGCGGTTTACTAAACCGCCGTCCCTTAATCGGGACCGTGAGTTCGAATCTCACCGCCTCCGCAGAGTCGTGATAGCACAAGATGCTTAGTTCAAAAAGGTTTTAATTTATAAAATTAAAACCTTAAAATTTAGATAATAATCTGATATACTTTGAATATGATTGAAAACAGCATTGTTTATCGAGATTTCAAAGGAAAATATGAATACCTTCCTATTTCAAAAGCGGAGGGTTCTTTAATTTGGGATAGAGACGGAAAAAGATATATAGATTTTTCATCAGCTTGGAACGTGACAAATCTAGGATGGAATAACCAAGAAATCAACGAAGCAATAATTGAACAAACAAAGAAAAATGTTCAGGGTCTTCTTTGGGGTTCTGATCCTATTCAAGAAGAATATGCTAAAGCTTTAACAGAAGCATTACCAAAAGAACTTGATGCATGTATTAAAGAAACAAGTGGCACAGAATCAATCGAAGTTGCAATTAAAGTAGCTCGTGTCTACACAGAAAGAAAAAGAATTATCGGTTTTAATTCTCATTATCACGGACAGTTATTTGCTTCACTTGCTATTGGGTATCCAAAAGATTCACATCAAAAACTTCAACCGTTAGTTCCAGAAATTGAACCAATTCCATTTCCGCACAACAAAATAAGTGAAGAAGATTTCAATAAATTCATATCAGATTTTGAAGAATTACTTTCAAAAAAAGATGTCGCTGCGGTTGTTACAGAACCAGGAATTATTACTGGTTGGGGTTCAACATTGATTTCATATCCTGGCTTTCTTACAAAACTTCGAGAAATTACTTCAAAGTATGGGACAATACTTATTGTTGATGAAGTTGGAACTGGTTTTTCAAGAACTGGAAAACTTTTTGGTATACAGCATGAAAATGTAACACCAGATATGATTATATTCGCAAAAGGTATATCTAATGGAGCTTCAGCTATCGGTGCAGTTGTTGGTAAATCTGAAATGTTTGAAAAGGCATTTTCAGAAGCAATGTTAATTTCTACATTTGGTTGGACTCCAATAGCATGTGCTGTTTCTTTAAAAGCCCTTCAAATTCATTTAAGAGATAAAACCTGGGAAATGGCAGAAAAGAAAGGAAATTATATACAAGAAAAATTAAAAGCTCATGTTGGAGATACTGTCGTTGAAGTAAGAGGAATGGGATTAGAAATCGGATTACAATTTAAAGATGCAGAAACTTGCAAAAGAATTCAAAAGGCATGTTTTGCTGATGGACTTCATGTAGTTGTAGGAAGTGGAGATAATATGCAAATTATGCCACCACTTACAATTCCACAAGAACTATTAGATGAGGGACTAGATATTTTAATAAAAAATTTAAAAAGTTAAATTATAAATTTATGAAAATCACAAAAAAATCGCATGAAACTTTTGTACGAGAGGATGCTCACGGTGGTAGTGGTGGACGGAAATTACTGTTAGCTGACAGTGAAATGAAAAATGTACAAGGCATGACCTATGGATTTTTGCCAGCAGGTGCTAAATTTACATGGCATAATCATGAAAAAATAAACGAAGTAATGCTTGTTCTAAAAGGACAAGGGTCTGTGCGAGATGAAGATGGTATTTATCCTTATTCAGTAGGAGATGTGTTTGTGTTCCCTCAGAATATTTTTCATGAAATTGAAAACACATCTAATGAAGAACATGAATATATTTTTGTGAGAATTTATGAATAAAATAAATTAATCAACATTCACGAGATATGTCGTTATGGTAATATAAAATTATTAGAAATAACGTTACAGGGCTTGTCTGTGAAAGGTTCTAACACGAGTATCTCCGCAAATTAAAAATAGTATCGGTAGACTTAATTGCCTTAAATTATATAATTAAGATATTATTATTAATATGAAAAATATTTTTTACAAATATAAAATTAAGGCAATAAAAGAATGTAAGACTTTGACTTATGCTGAGAAAACAAAGGGATTATGGAAAAAAAGGGCAATACATGAATACTTTGATTGTCTAAAACTCGATGATGCAAATAAAAAAATTTCTTCATTATTATTAAGAAAAAAATTAAATGGTAAAAAAATTTTAATAATAGGTGGTGGAACAGGTAAACTAGGAAGAAATCTTTCAAATAAATGCAATTATGTGAAAATAGTAGAAATTGATTCTTCTTTAAGTATCTCTAATCATGCAAATTATTTAGCTAAAAAAGAAAAACTCAAAAATTTTATTTCTATCAATGCGAGTTGTCAAAAAATTCCATTCAAAGATAATTTTTTTGATTATGTTGTAGCATATGGAGTTTTTAGATATATCCCAGAAAATGATCATAAAATATCAATATCGGAAATTATTCGTGTTTGTGAAAATTCATTCATTATATCAGAACCAGCTATGGGAAATTTTTTATTATCTTTAAAAAAACAAATACCTAATAGTATTAATATAAAATTAAATAAACAAAAAATAACAATGTTTAGAATGTCTTTATTTTATATGTTGTTTAAATTATATAAGAATGATAAAAATTTTAAAAAAGTAGTTGATTCAAAAATCAATTTGAAAAATAATTTTATTAAAATAATATCTAATATAGCTGGAACTAAAAAAGGTTATCTTTATAATCTTGTTTGTAAAAAATAAAGTATCAAAAGATTTATAAACTTATGAATCATATAAATATTGAAATAAAAGCTAAATCAAATAATCATGAAAGAATTCGTGAATTCTTGAAATCTCATAACGCTGACTTCAAAGGAATTGATCATCAAATTGATACATATTTCAAAGTAAATAAGGGTCGTTTAAAGTTACGCGAAGGAAACATCGAAAACTATCTAATATATTATGAAAGAGAAAATAAAGAAGGACCAAAACAATCAGATGTAATACTTTTTAAATTAACCTCAGGAAGCTCACTTAAATCAATATTAATAAACACAAATGGAGTACTAGTTGTTGTAGATAAAAAACGAGAAATATATTTTATTGAAAATGTGAAATTTCACATTGATACTGTTCAAGAACTCGGTACATTTATTGAAATAGAGGCTATCGATGATGATGGTAGTATTGGAAAAAATAAACTGCTCCAGCAGTGCAACGAATATCTCAAACTCTTTGATATTTCAGAATCTGATCTTATTTCTGTATCATACAGTGATTTATTGCTTGAAAAGATCGAAAAATAGTTGAGGTGCCAAACTACGTGGTATATTTTTTATATAAAAAATTTTTATGTTATAATCAGCTAGTGTTGAATTTACTAATTTTATCTTTTAAAATTTTATGAATAAAAAAATAATTAAACTTTTGTTTATTTGTGCAATTGCAATCTTTGGATTGAAAGCAGATGCTTCTTGTTCATTTACTAGAGACTTAGAGCTTGGTTCAGAAGGAGAAGATGTTCGATGTTTGCAACAATATTTAAATAGTGCAGGATACACTATTTCAACTTCTGGCGCTGGTTCAGTTGGAAAAGAAACAAATACTTTTAAAGCAAAAACAAAAGAAGCTATTATATCTTGGCAATCAGCAAATGGAATAAGCCCAGCTAAGGGATATTTTGGTACTAAGTCTCAATTAAAATATTGGGAATTAGTAAATAGTAGTACTAGTTCAACAACTACAACCACGTCCACAACTGGTACTTCTTATTCTGTTTCAGAATTAAATGATCAAATTACTTCTCTAAAATCTCAATTAGTAGTAGCTCAAAATTCTTCTACTGTAAAACCTGGTGAAGTTGCTGCTTCAAAAAGAATAAAAGAAGCATTGGATATGATTGAGGAAGCAGATGATCAAATAGATGATAGTGATGAAGATACAACATCAGCAAAAAATAATTTAGAAGATTCCAAAGAAGATTTATTTGATGCTATAAGATCATTTTTTGATAATAAATTTACAGATGCACTGGATTCTGCAGATGATGCATACAAAAACGCTGAAGATGCATTTGAAGATGCAGGTGGTGAATCTAGAGAAGATGAAGTTAATAATAGTATAGATGAAGCAGAAGACGATATTGATAATGCTGAACAAAAAATAGAAGACGCAAATGATGACGATGAAGATACAGATGAAGCTGAAAAAATATGGAATGATGCAAATGATAAATTGGATGAAGCAAAAACAGCATTCGATGATGGAGATTATGACGAAGCAGAAAATTTGGCAGAAGAAGCTTCTGATCTTGCAGATGAGGCAATAGATGCAATAGGAGAGAGCAGTGAAAAAGATGATGCAAATGATGCAATAGATGATGCAAACGATACAATAAATGATGCAGAGGATGAAATAAATGAAGCTGAAGATGATGGTAAAGATGTAGATGACGCAAATGATTTATTAGATGATGCAAAAAGTACACTTGATGATGCTGAAGAAGCATTTGATGATAAAGATTATGATGAAGCAAAAGATTTGGCAGAAGAAGCTTCTGATCTTGCAAACGATGCAGTAGATGAATTGTAATCTAAACCTTTTCTAGTAAATTTTTTGAATTTATATTCAATATTTTTTGTGCTATAATTTTCGCATGAATTTTGCAAGTAAATTAAAACAAAAATCTTGGAGAGTAATATATAGATTTTTTTCTCCTATGCAAAAGTTTTTATTGAAAACTGGTTTAATTTGGCACGATAAAGGTAGACAAAAATATCATTTAGGTTGGCTTGCTCCTGGTAAAACACTAGAAGATTTAAAAAAACATTTACATGAAAAATGGAGTTTTGGTAACCATTTCATTGCTTGGACTGATGACGGACAAGTTTTAAGTTGGAGAAAATTAAATTCTTTTGAAGATCAATATCATTTGCGTGTTTTTAAAGATGGGGAATTGAGAGGACATTTTGAATATACTCCAGAGGCTCATCCTGTTGATCATTTTGTTGAGAAAGGGGAAGTAAATAAGAAAGATGACTTTTTAAAATTTCTAGGAGATTTTGTTGTGCAAAAAAAACATATCTCTCATCTTGAAATTGACCCAGATGCATTTAATCCAGATTCTGAATTAACTATAGAACAAATAAAAAAATAATTATTCTAATTTAGATTCAGGGATAACAAGATCCCAAAGTTTTCCAGCTACATTATTTGATTTTCCAAATAATGTATAATGATGCAAATCAATAAAAGGTAAACTATTACATTCAATTACGCCACAATGTTCTTGTTCATTCCAAGGTTTTGTAATATCTTCAATTATAAAATCAACTCCAATAAGTGGATCTTTCAAATATGAACCTACATGTTCTAACATTTCTACATTCACAGGATGAGTGATGTCTGTAACTTCTGTAGTTGTTCCTCCGCAACCTCGACTTGTTTTTTGAGAAAATGTTATTGGAATTCCTTTTTCTGGAATACTATTAATATTTACTTTTTGGCGTGCAAGTTCTTGTTCCGCTTCTTTATCAATTATAATTTTGTGAAATATAGGACCAGAACGTTCAGTTCTTTCATTTTCTTTTTCTAATAATTCCTTTACTGTATGAATTCCATCTCCTGTAACTTCTGGTTGATCTCTTCTTACAACTCCAACTAATTTTTCTCCAATTAATGTTCCTCTAAAAAGGTGACCATTTAATTCTTCTTCAATAACTACAATTGGAGAAAGTTTTTTTGCTTTTTTAAATCCTATTTTTAAATCTTTTTCTGTATTTATATGTATTGTTGTATGCCTGCTTCTAGATCCAAGATTTGGTTTTGTTATTACTGGTTTTGTTATTTTTCTGAAAATTTTTAATGCCTTTTTATAAGTCCATGCTGTGCCACCTTTTGCTACAGGAATTCCTTCTTTTTGAAATTTTTGTTTCATAATTCCTTTATTATCCATCCAATTTATAGAATCTGATTCTTTGTCTTCCGGTCTTGGTAGTCCATCAAAAGTTATTTTTTTACCTTTATATTCTGCAATAAAAATGTTTCTAATAGGTCCTAAATGGAATTCATACATTTTTATGCCACGTTTTTTTGCTTCTTCCCAACAACATTTTGTTCTCCAAGTATCTTTTTCGTCAGGTTCAAAAGAATAATGACCTAATTTTAAAAAAATCATCAAACGATAAAATGGGAATGATACTTTATCTGATATCGCATCAGCTACATTTTTAAAAAAGAATTTTATTAAATTAAAAAAAGGTTCACTTGTCATACCAAGAAGCACAGACATATAAGCAATACAATGTATTTCTTGAGATGGTTCACAATCTTTGCAATGTTTCATAATTTTTATTATAGCATTACATTAAATTTTAAAAAATTTAATGTGCGACAGTAAAAGCTATAACTTTTTTTGCTCCAGCTTCTCTTAATACTTTTTTTGCTTCGCCTAGCGTTGCTCCTGTTGTAGTAACATCATCTATCAAAATTATATTTCTATTTTTTATTTTTTCTGCATTTTTCACAGAAAAAGATCCGATTATATTTTTTAAACGTTTATTCCTTTCTTTTATTAATGCTTGATGCTCTGTGTCTTTTGGTTTTAACAAAACGTCTTTTTCTAATATGAAATCTGTGTTATTTAATTTAATAAGTTTTTCGCAAATAAGACTTGCTTGATTAAAACCCCTTTGGCGTAATCTTTTTGGTGAAAGTGGTATTGGTATTAATATTGGTTTTTGAAAATTTTCAAGTAATGATAAATCTGATATTTCTTCAAGTATTCTTCCATACATTACTTCTGCAAAAATAGATGCAATACCTTTTTTATTTTTATATTTTAAAAGCCAAACTGCCTTTTTCACTGGTATATGCCTATAGTCATACATTGGAATAATCCATTTTGCGCTCTCACGTTCTGCTTCTGGGGAATCGTTTAAACATTTTATACACAAATCTGTGCCTTTTTTGCCACAAGAAATACAATACGATGGAAAGATTATATCTAAAATATTGTTTAAGATTTTCATTACTTTAAAAATTTTATTAAGAAGTCCTTTTACTCCTTATTTTTCTTGGTAATTACTTCCTTTTAATATTGCTTTTATGTTATAATATTAGCATAAAAATGAATAATCCCTTTAAAGATTTTTTTTCAAATATCAAAGTTTTAGACAAAGATTCAAATAGTAGCGCTGTCGGAATAGACATCGGTTCTTCGTCTATTAAGGTTGTTGAAATAAAAAAGAAGGGAGGGAAGGCTACATTGGTAACTTATGGCATGATTGCTCTTGGTCCTTATGCAGATATTGAAGTAGGCCGTGTAACTAATCTACCTGTAGAAAAAACGATAGAAGCCTTAAAAGAAACATTAAAACAATCTGGAGTTACAACAACATCTTCTGCTTTAGCAATTCCTTCACAGTCAAGTTTAGTTTTTACTATTGAGCTTCCTCCACAGGTTAAAAAGACAGAAATGGCATCAATAGTTTCTACAGAGGCAAGAAAATATATTCCTGTGCCAATAGATGAAGTTTCTCTAGACTGGTTTATTCTTCCCAAAAAGGAAATTTCTTTTGAAGAAGCAAATAATCCAGACTTGCAATTAGAGACATTTGAAAAAACAGAAGTTCTTGTAGTTGCAATACAAAATGATGTTGTATCAAAATACAGATCAATTGTTGATGGGAACAAACTTAATGCTAGTTTTTTTGAAATTGAAATTTTTTCGTCAATACGTTCTAACTTTGAACATGAATTATCATTAGTTCTTTTAATGGATTTTGGAGCTTCGCGTACAAAACTTTCTATTGTTGAATTTGGAACAGTGAAAAGTTTTCACATTATACAGAAGGGTGGGGCAGATATAACAGATTCTATTTCAAAATCTTTGAGTATTCCTTTTGCTGAAGCTGAAAAAATGAAAAAAGAATTTGGACTTTATGGCAATCCGAATGAAAAACAGCTAGCTGATATTATAAAAATTCACACAGACTATATCTTTTCAGAAACAAATAATGTATTATTAGGATACGAGAAGAAATACAATAAGTCTATAAGTAAAGTTATTATTACCGGTGGAGGATCTTTACTGAAAGGATTGAAAGAAGTTGCTTCTGCAAATTTTAAAGCTGATATAGAAATTGGGCGCCCGTTTTCAAAAGTCGGTGCTCCTGCATTTTTAGATAAAGCATTAGAAGCCACAGGTCCTGAGTTCGGAGTTGCTATAGGACTTGCTTTGAGAAAATTACAATAAGTGAGATAATATAAATAGAGTATGGATCAAAATTTTCAAACATCATTTATACCTAAAAAACCGATGATTGAACAAAAGACAACGGAAAAACGTCCGATTGGTATTTTTGTTGCTATTTCTCTTATTATATTTTTAGCTATAGCTCTTATATCTGGAGGTGCTTATTTTTACAAAAGCGTTTTGATAAAAAATCTTTCTGAGATGAAAGCAAATCTTGAATTGGCAAAGAATCGTTTTGAACCATCTAAGATTGCACAACTTCAAACTTTTGATAAACGTTTAATATCATCTACTGAAATTTTATCAAAACACATAGCAATTTCTCCTATATTTCAAGTATTGCAAGATAGCACGTTAAAAACTATTCGTTATACAGATTTTGGATACGAAATGGACGATAAAACAAATACAATAAATATAAAAATGAGTGGTCAGGCTGTTGGATATCGTTCTATTGCTCTTCAGTCAGATTTACTTGTTGCAAATAAAAATTTTATTGATCCAGTATTTTCAAATCTTTTGCTTGATGAAAAAGGTAATGTCCTTTTCGATTTGCAATTTTCAGTTGATCCAAGTTTTGTAAATTATAAACAGGTGCTTAAAACAGAAGATGTAAATTCTTCAGTTACGGAAGGAGTTGGCACAGTAAGTGTTGATTCTACTTCTACAAATTAATTTATGTTTAGATATTTTATACCAATAATATTAATAGGAGCATCAGTAGCAGGATTTGTTACATTTACCAATCCTACTTTGAAAAGTATTTCAACTTTGAAAAATGAAATTTCTTCATACAATGAAGCTCTTACAAATGCAAAAGCACTTGAAGGTGAACGTGATAAATTAACTAAAAAATATAATTCAGTTGATACTGCGAATCTTTCTAGATTACAAAAATTATTACCAGACAGTGTTGATAATATTCGTCTAATTTTGGAAATAGAAAAATTAGCTTCACCGTATGGCATGGTTCTTAAAGATGTTAAATATGAATCAGCAAGTAAAAAAGATGAAGCAAAAAGTACAACAAATCAAGGACTTCAAGTTTCTGAAGGTTTAATGAAAGATGATGGAAAACAATATGGCACTTGGGAATTAGAATTTTCAACGAAAGGAACATATCAAAATTTTGTAAATTTTGTAAAAGATATAGAAAGTAATTTGAGAATTGTTGATATTTCTTCAGTTAAGTTTTCATCAGATAGCGATTTGACTTTAGGTAAAACACAACCAACAGATTCATATAAATATGAATTTAAAATTAAAACTTACTGGTTAAAAAATTAATATGAATTCAAAAGTAAAAAACATAATAATATTTTCTGTCATAGGGCTTGCTCTTATTTTGGGGTATTTTATTTTTGCAAACAAAAAGTCTAGTGATGAGTCTTTAATATCTTCTTCTGATAAAGAGGCAAGCACTACTACTGAAAATACTAATACATCATCTACAAATGAAGTAGGAGAAGATTTTATTGCTATTCTTTTAAATGTTAAAAATCTAAAATTAGATGATTCTATTTTATCTGATACAGCATTTTCTTATTTAAAAGATTCTAGTATCTATCTTATTCCAGAAGGGAATGAAGGTAGAACAAATCCGTTTGCACCAATTGGATCTGACACAGTTTCATCAGTTATATCAAATCCAACTGGTATAGTAAGTACTATGGATGTTACAGAAAAGGCCGACTCCTCATCTAGTACAGAAAAAAATACTGACAATACTGTTGTAAATACTAAAATAGATACAACAAAACAAAATTAATTTGCTATGAGTTTTTTAGAAGAATTAGTAAAAAGAGGTACAATTACCGAAAACCAAATAGGAGAGATAAAAAACAAAGCTAATGAGAAGTATAAAGGAAATTTAGATGAAGCTCTCTCTGAAATTGGTATCCCCGAAGAAGAAATCCTAGAAGCAAAAGGAGAATATTTTAATGTTCCTACAAAAAAAATTAATCCAAAAGAAATTTCTTTTGATCTATTAAAATATATTCCAGAAGATTCCGCTCGTTATTATAATTTTATTCCTTGTGGGCTTAATGATAATGTTCTTGAAGTTGGAGTTATAGATCCAAGTAATATTCAAGCGATGGATGCATTACAGTTTATTTCTGCAAGTATTGGAATACCTTTTAAAATTTTTCTTATATCAAAAAAAGATTATGACGCCATAATTGAAAATTATAAAGGAGTTTCTGGTCAGGTTGAGCAAGCATTAGATGAGTTTAATGATGAATCTATAGAAACGGTAAAAGAAAAAGATGCTATAGAGAGGGAAGTAGAAAATGTAAAACACGGCAGAGAAGAAAAAATTGTTGAAGATGCTCCTGTCATAAAAATTGTTGCTGTTATATTGCGTAATGCAATAGAAGGTAATGCATCAGATATACATATAGAAAATACAGGAGAAAAAGTTAAAGTTCGTTATCGAGTAGATGGATCTCTTTATACTACAATAGTTCTTCCAATTGGTATTTATAGCAGTGTAGTTGCTCGTATAAAAATTCTTGCTAAGTTGCGTTTAGATGAGAAAAGAAAACCTCAAGATGGATCATTTAGTACAAATATAGATGGAAGAAAAATAGATTTTCGTGTCTCTACTATGCCTGCTTACTATGGTGAGAAGGTTGTTATGAGAGTTTTGGATTCAGAAAAAGGAGTAAAACCGTTAGATCAATTAGGTTTATCAAAAAGAAATTTGGAATTAATAAGAGAAGCGATTAAAAAACCCTATGGTTTGATTTTAATTACAGGGCCAACTGGTTCAGGTAAATCAACAACTCTATATTCAATAATGAATGAACTTGATAAAGAAAAAAGTAATATTGTTTCTTTGGAAGATCCAGTAGAGTACCATATGCCTGACATTAACCAATCTCAAATGAAACCAGAAATTGGATATACTTTTGCATCAGGACTTCGTTCTATTCTTCGTCAAGATCCAGATATAATAATGGTTGGAGAAATTCGTGATAAAGAAACAGCTCAACTTGCAATACAAGCAGCTCTTACAGGACATTTAGTTTTGTCTACATTGCATACAAATAATGCTATTGGAGCAATTCCAAGATTAATCGACATGGGAGTTGATCCTTATCTAATTGCTCCTACATTGCTTCTTTCTATTGCACAACGTTTAGCTAAAATGACTTATCCTGCATCTAAAAAACTTGTTCCAATGGATCAGAGCATAAAAATGCAGATTGAAAATCAAATAAAAGATTTACCTGAAAAATATAAAAAAGAAATTGAAATAAAAGATGAAATGTATGATACAATTTCTGTTCCAGAATGTCCTACTGGTACACGTGGACGTATTGCAATTTTTGAAATGTTTGGAATAGATAAAAGAATGCAAGATGTAATATTAAAGAATCCTGTAAACTCAGAAATATATAAAATTGCTAGAGAAAATGGAATGCTTTCTATGAAAGAAGATGCAATGTTAAAAGCTATTAATGGAGATATTCCTTACAGAGAAGTATTTAATTTTTCTAATGAGAGCAATGATTCTGTTGTTGAGTAGAATCTTTTATTTATAATGTTTTTATAATATAATTAATCAAATGGAAGGAGAAAAGAAAAAAATTCTAATAGTAGATGATGATGGTTTCCTTTTGGATATGTATGCTTTCAAGTTTAGTCAAAATAATTTTGAAGTGCATACTGCTATGAGTGGTGCTCAAGCAATACAAAAACTTAAAGAAGGGCTTAAACCAGATGTTATTTTAATGGATATTATTATGCCAGAAATGGATGGTTTTGAAATGTTTGAAAAAATCAATGAAGAAAAACTTTCAGAAGATTCAATTAAAATAATTCTTTCTAATAAAGGACAACAGGAAGATATAGATAGGGGAATGAGTCTTGGAGCTTCTGGTTATATTATTAAAGTTAATTCTACACCGGTTGAAGTTATTGATAAGGTAATGAAAATTTTATTAGAAAAAAAATCAATTCAAAAATAAAATATGGACTATAAAAAAGAAATTGAAGAACTTATATTAACAGTTATAAGAGAAGGTGGTTCAGATCTACACCTAGGTGCTGGTAGAGTACCTGCAATTAGAGTTTCTGGAGAATTAATTTTTCTTTTGAAAAGACAAGTTTTTACAAAAGATGATATGGTTAATATCCTAAAAGAACTTCTAGAAAAGAAACGTTTTGATGAGTTTATGGAAAATCAGGAAATTGATTTTTCTTACGATTTTCGAGGCGAAGCTCGTCTCAGAGGAAATGCATTTTTCCAATGTGGTTTTATAAATGTAGTATTGCGTTTAATTCCCCAGGTTAAAACATTAGAAGAATTACACCTTCCACCAGTTCTTGCTGAATTTGCAAAAAAGAAACAAGGATTTTTTCTTGTTGTTGGTCCTGTTGGACATGGTAAATCTTCAACATTGGCTTCAATGATAAATTTAATAAACAATGAGCAAGCAAGACATATAGTTACCATAGAAGATCCAATTGAATATGTTTATACTCCTAAAAAATCAATAATTAATCAAAGAGAAATTGGAGTTGATACTAAAGATTTTCACGTAGCGTTAAAGTCCGTTTTTCGTGAAGACGTTAATGTTATTCTTGTTGGTGAAATGCGAAATCCAGAAACAATTTCAACAGCTGTAACTGCAGCTGAAACTGGTCATTTAGTTTTTTCAACTCTACATACAAATAATGCATCTCAAACAATAGATAGAATTATTGATTCATTTCCTGGAGATCAGCAAGATCAAATTAGAATTCAACTTGCATCAAGTTTAATTGGCGTATTTTCTCAAAGACTTATTCCAAGAATTGCTGGTGGTTTAGTGCCCGCATACGAACTTCTTGTAAATAATAATGCAGTTTCAAATCTTATAAGAGAAAAACGAACACATGAAATAGATGTTTTAATAGAAACTGGTACAGAGTCTGGTATGATTGATTTAAATAGATCACTTGTTGAACTTGTAAGAGCTGGAGAAATAACAATTGAAAGTGCTTATCAGTTTTCGCTTAATCCAAAAGGTCTTGAGAGAATGATTTAACAATTAAATAAATATTATGCTTTTTAAATATAAGGCTGTAGATGAAAATGGAATAAATAAAGAAGGAGAAATTGACGCTGCAAATCGTGATATGGCAATAAGTGGACTTCAACGAAGAGGTCTTATTATTATTTCAATAGTAGATGAAGATAAAAGTTCTTCTCCATTTCAAGCTTCTTTTTTTGGCAAGGTTAAAATGAAAGAGGTTGTTGTTCTTTCTAGACAAATTTCTACTTTGTTCGGAGCACAAGTGCCTGCATTGAAAGTGTTTACGATGCTTGCATCAAGCACAGGGAATAAACTTCTAGCAAGAAAACTTAATCAAGTGTCTGATGATCTTCAGGCTGGACTTTCTATTTCTGGAGCATTATCAAAACACCCAGATGTTTTTTCAAACTTTTATGTAAATATGGTTAAGTCTGGAGAAGAAACTGGTAAGCTAGCTCAATCATTTGAATACTTAGCAAATTATCTTGATCGTCAATATGCTCTTACATCAAAAACTAAAAATGCTTTAATATACCCAATATTTGTCATTGTTACATTTTTTGTAGTTATGGGACTTATGTTTACTATTATTATTCCAAAAATTTCTTCTATTATTTCAAGTTCTGGACAAAATATACCAGTGTACACAAAAATTATTATGGTAATTTCAGATTTTTTTGTTCATTATGGTTTTATAATTATTATTATTTTAGTTTTAATAGGAATATGGCTATGGAAACTATCTTCTACTGAAAAAGGAAAAATTTATCTTGATAAAAAGCGTTTAGCCACTCCTGCTGTAGGTGATTTATTTAAAAAATTATATCTTTCACGCATATCTGACAACTTAGATACAATGCTTACATCTGGTATTCCAATAATAAGATCTCTTGAAATTACTGCTGATGTCGTTGGAAGTAGGGTATACAAAGATATTATGAAAAGTGCAGTTGAAGATGTTAAATCAGGTAGTTCTCTTTCTTCTGCATTTGAAAAACATCCTCAAGAAATGCCTACTATAATGGTACAAATGGTAAAAGTTGGAGAAGAAACTGGTTCATTGGGGCAAATATTGAAAACATTAGCTGATTTTTATAAAAGAGAAGTTGATAATTCAGTTGAGACATTAGTTGGATTAATTGAACCTGTTATGATTGTATTTTTAGGTATTGGTGTTGGAATTCTCTTAATATCTGTTTTAGTTCCTATATACAATATGGTAGGAGGTATTTCATAAAAAAATATTTTATTTCTTCTGTGGATAACTTTTATTAATTTTGCTTGTTTATGATATAATTATTATATTAAAAATTACGAGTCGAAACTTCCCGTTAAGGGAATATATTATAATTAAGTTTTTATTTCAGCCTTTGGCTGAAAAACCGCTATAGGCGGAAATAAAAAACATTTATGAAGAATTTTAAAAGAGGTTTTACGTTAATTGAACTTTTGGTTGTTATAGCAATCATTGGTATCTTGGCATCAGTTGTTTTGGCTTCTCTAACAGGAGCAAGAAATAAGGCATTACAAGGAGCTTACAAATCAGAAATAAGTTCTTTGCAACCAGCTCTTATTGCAATTTGTGATGGTTCAACAGGTGCTACCATAACTCCTGCAACAGATATGCCAGCTGCTGGAAAACATGCTGAGGGAGTAGTTGTAACAAACTGTGCAGAAGATGGAACATTTAATGTTACTGTTGCCCCAAATCCAAACCCACTAGGTGCTTGTACTGGAGCTACAATAACAAATACTGCAATAACATTTGTAGGTTGTTAATCTGAATTTTAAAGTTTTTAAACAAAAAACCACTTCGGTGGTTTTTTGTTTTGTTAATTGATACAATATATATGTCGTAATTTTATTTTTTAAAAAATATTTTTTTATGAAGAATTTTAAAAAAGGTTTTACGTTAATTGAACTTTTGGTTGTTATAGCTCTTCTTAGTATTGTAATAGCAATTGTTACTGTTTCACTTTCTAGTTCTCAAAGAAAATCTACAGAAGCTGCATATAAATCAGAAGTTTCTTCTATTCAATCAAAACTTTCTGCGATTTGTGACAGTTCAGGATATTCTTTTATAGTTGCTGAAACAGATATGCCAGCTGAAGGTAAACATGGACAAGGTATTATAAACACAAATTGCCAAATGAATGGTTATTTTAATGTATTAATACCACCTCGTCAAAACCATGCTGGCGCGTGCACAGGGTCAGTTATAACAAATACTGAAGTTTCTTTTGCTGGCTGTTAATAAACATATAAAAAGTAATTTAAAAATCTTTATATATGATATAATAATAATATGATTACAATACTTGCAATAATTTTTTTAGTACTTGGTTTAATTATAGGAAGTTTTTTAAACGTTGTAATTTTTAGATACAATACACATAGAACTTTTCGTGGTAGAAGTGGATGTCTTTCTTGTCAAAATAAATTAAGTTGGTATGAACTTATTCCTGTATTTAGCTTTTTGGCATTACGTGGACGATGTAAAAATTGCAAAACAAGAATATCTATTCAATATCCTATTGTTGAGTTATTGACTGGCATAGTTTTTGCTGGACTTTTCTTAAAGTTACAGAATGCTTTCTTTTTTGATACTATCGGTTTCAGCATAGCTTTTGCTTTTTATGCAACTATTTTTTCTCTTCTTATTGTTATATCAGTTTATGATTTAAAACATAAAATAATTCCAAATTCTTTCGCTTTAACATTTGGTATATTATCTTTTATTGGTTTGTTTTTGTTTTCTAGTTTTAATTTTAATCCACATTTTCCATCACTAATGGAATTCTTATCTGGTATATTTATTGCTTTACCATTTTTGTTAATGTGGCTTCTTTCAAAAGGATCTTGGATGGGACTTGGTGATGCTAAATTAGCTGTTGGTATTGGATGGTTTTTAGGTTTATCACTCGCTTTGTCTAGCCTTGTAATTGCTTTTTGGGCTGGAGCATTGATTGGTATATTACTTATTATTTTTTCTAAAAAATATAGTTTAAAAAGCGAGATACCATTTGCTCCATTTATGGTTTTTGGAGCTATGTTAATTTTTCTTCTACCACTTCATATTTTTCCTTTAGGTTTTTAATTTTTTAGTATTTTCATGAAAAAAAATTACTGCAAATTGAAAGACAATAGGGGAATGACATATGTAGAACTTATAGTTGTTCTAAGTATTTTTGCAATAATGTCTTCTGTCGTAATTTTGAATTATGGTAATTTTGAAACTAAGGTAGAAATAAAAACATTATCAAATGATATTGCTCAAAAAGTTGTTCAAGCGCAGAAATTTGCAATGTCAGGTAAATCAGTTCCTAAAAAACAACAGGAATATATGATAGATAATGGTATAAATTGGACACCTTCATATGGTGTATATTTCAGCCAAGATTTTCCAAAGAAATTTGTATACTTTGCCGATTTAAATAATAGTGCTTCCAATAGCAATTTTGCTTATAATTTTAATAGTGTTGTTAATGCAAATAATTGTTCAGAAATAGAGTGTTTAGAAGTATCTGATATAAATAAAGATTATTCTATTAACAGTATTCAAATGGTTTTCCCACTGGACTCATGTTCTGGTGCTAGTGGAAGTTCATCTGGTTCTTCATCTGATGAAACTTATACATTTAGTAATGTTGAAGAATTATCTGTAACATTTACAAGGCCTGATTCAAGAGCAGTTATACAATCAGTTCCTGTTTTTAATTGCTCTCCATCTTTTGCTGTCGTGAATTTAAGTTCTGCTAACAATGCGAAATCTATTATAAAAATTTATCCATCAGGAAGAATACAGATTAATTAAACATGACAAAAGAAAATAATAAAAAAATAAAACTTGCGTCTGGTTTTACTATGATTGAAACGATGGTAGCGATTTCTATTTTTCTTATTGTTGTTACGATTGGAGCTGGTGCTTTGATAAATGCATATGCTATAAATCAAAAATCTCAAAACTTACGTTCTGTAGTAGATAGTTTAAGTTTTATTGTTGAGGATATGTCGAGAAATATAAGAGTTGGATATAATTACAAATGTTTTGAAAAAGGATATACGGTTGGGCAAGAATATATAGGTATTCCAAGTAGTTGTGAAAATGGTTATGGTATAGCATTTGAATATAGTACTGGAGATACAGCCGATAATAATGATCAATGGGTTTATTATATTGCAAATGGAAAATTATATAGATCAACTTCTGGATTATCAAATTATGTACAAATGAACCCAGATGAAGTTTTTATTGATTCGTCAAAATCTAATATTTCAATATTAGGAGCAGAAAATACATTACAGGGTGATACACAGCAACCTATCGTAAAAATTAATTTAGTTGGTACGATTACAGTTAAAAAGGTCGTTACTCCTTTTGCGATTCAGACTTCTGTTTCACAAAGAATGAATGATATTTAAAAATGACAAAATTTTATAAAAAAAACAATAAGGAAAATGGATTTACTTTAATTGAAGTTATTGTTGCAATATTTGTTTTTTCTGTGGCTGTTTTAGCTGTAATGGCATCTTTGTCTCAAGGACTTTCAAGTGAAAGTTATACAAAAAAGAAGGTGACAGCGACATTTTTGGCTCAAGAAGGTGTTGAATATTTTAGAAATATTAGAGATACGTCTATGCTTTATTCAGATGATAAAGTTGTAGGATGGAGTGACTTTATTTCTAAATTAGAAGAAGCTGGTTGCCAAAATGATACTGGTTGTTATTTTGATGATATTAATTTAAATAGTATAGGAAGTATTACAATGCCTATAATGCAAATTAAAATATCTCCTTGTAATGAAGTTTGTCCTAATATGCTTTTTGATGAAAGTAGTAGTACATTTGGATATACATTAGGTGGTGATTCTGGTTTTGTAAGACAGATGAAAGTAGAAGAGACTAGTCTTGAAGAAGTAAAAATTATTTCAAAAGTAAGTTGGACACAAAATGGTAGAACGAATACTGTTTCGTTCTCAGAAAATTTAAGTGATTGGATTGAATAATAAAAAATTATGTCTTTTTTTAAAAAAAATAAACAATCAAAAGGAATAGCATTAGTTTTTGCAATAATAATTTCAGTTATACTATTTTCTATTGCCGCAGGAGTATTGAATATCTCTATGAGAGAATTAAATTTCAGTACATCAGCAAAAGATTCTGATAATTCTTTTTACGCAGCAGATAGTGGTATTGAATGTGTTTTATTTAATGATAAAATCGGTAGTGTTTCTTTTTCAGAAAGTTCACCAGGTGTTATAGATTGTTTCGGAGAAACAATAGTGGTAAATGGTAGTTATCCGGTTTTTGATTTTACTGTTAATTATTTAGGTCCAAATAATAAATCTTGCGCAAAAGTTACTGTTGCAAAAGACACAATAACTTATGGAACTAAGGTTGTTTCAAAAGGGTATAATCTTGGTGGAGATAATGATTGTTATCAAACAGGTTTAAACAGTACAGAACGTGTAATCGAAGTGAATTATTAGTTTTCGATATGGATAAAATTGAAGCGGAAAAAAGAATAAAAAAATTACGAAATGAAATTGATAGATTACGAAAAGCTTATCATACAGAAGATGCACCAGATGTTACTGATGAAGTGTATGATTCTTTAAATAAAGAATTAAATTCTATTTTAAAAAGATTTCCTGAATTTGTAGATTTGAATGCACCAGAGCATAGAGTTGGTGGTGCACCACTTGATAAATTCAAAAAAGTAAAACATGAAATAAAAATGTTTTCAATTGGTAATGTTTTTTCTGGTGAAGAATTTACTGCTTGGGAAAAACGTAATTCAAAATTGCTTTCTTCTAATATTAAAGTTGATTATTTTTGTGAACTTAAACTTGATGGATTAGCTGTTTCTCTTTTTTATGAAAATGGAAAATTTATAAGAGGTGCAACAAGGGGAGATGGAGAAACAGGTGAAGATATTACTTTGAATTTAAGAATGATAAATTCTATACCTCTTATTTTAAAAAAGCCATTTCCTGATAGGATTGAAGTGCGTGGCGAAGTAATAATGAAAAAAAATGTATTGAAAAAGTTGAATGAACGTAACGAAAAAGAGGGGAAACCATTATTTGCAAATTCAAGAAATGCAGCAGCAGGATCTTTGCGCCAGCTTGATCCTAGTTTGGCAAAAGAAAGGCATTTAGATTTTTTTGCTTATGAAATTGCACAAATAGACGGGGAAAATTTTGTAAAATATGTTGAAAAACATTCTTTAAAACATGAATTATTAAAGAAATTAGGTTTTGTAGTTGAAGAACATTCAAAAAAAGCATTTCATAATAATGATGTTTTAAATTTTATTAACGAAGTTTCAAAATTTAGAGAAAGTCTTACTTTTGGTATAGATGGAGTTGTTGTAAATATAGATGATACAGAAATTTTTAAAAAATTGGGTGTAGTTGGAAAAGACCCAAGAGGAGTTATTGCATACAAGTATCCAGCCGAAAAAGCTACGACAATAGTAAAAGATATAAAAATAAATGTTGGACGCACTGGAGCGCTTACCCCACTTGCAATATTAAACCCTACGTCTGTCGCAGGATCAACTATTTCAAAAGCTACATTGCACAATACTGATCAGATAGAACGTCTCGATTTGAGAATAGGAGATACTGTTGTAATTGAAAAGGGAGGTGATGTTATTCCTAAAGTAGTTGAAGTTTTAACTCGTATGCGTACGGGAAAAGAAAAGAAATTTAAAATGATAGAAAAATGTCCAGCTTGCGGTGGAGAAATCAATAAAAAAGATGGTGTACTTTATTTTTGTGTAAATGCAAAATGTCCAGCAAAAAATGAAAGATATTTAGAACACTTTGTTTCTGTTTTTGAAATTTACGAATTAGGTCCGAAAATTCTAAGACGATTTAAAGATGATGGATTGATAACTGATGCAGCTGATATATTTACTCTTGAAAAAGAAGATATTGCATCGCTCGAAAGATTCGGTGAAAAATCGGCAGAAAATATTGTTAAAGAAATAGAAATGAAAAAGAAAATTTCATTAGCACGTTTTCTTTGGGCATTAGGTATTTTGCATGTTGGGGAAGAAACTGCAAGAGACTTAGCAAATAATTTTGGCAATTTGGAAAAAATTGAAAAAGCAAGCATAGAAGAAATAAATAGTATAGAAAACATTGGTCCTGCTGTATCACAAAGTGTTTTTAGTTTTTTTAAAGATAAAGGCAATTTGGCTTTTATAGAAAAACTTTTCAAAAATGGTGTAACTTTGGAAAAAGTTATAAAGAAAAAATCTGATAAATTTAGCGGACTAACTTTTGTTCTAACGGGCACATTACCAACTATGTCTAGAGAATTAGCAAAAGAAAAAATAATAAATCTTGGCGGAAAAGTCTCGAGTTCTGTTTCAAAAAATACTTCTTATGTTCTTGCAGGGGAGGAACCAGGCTCAAAATTTACAGATGCAAAAAAATTAGGTATAAAAATAATCGACGAAAAAGATTTTTTAAATATGATATAATCAAGTTTTATGAAGAGTAAAGTGAAAACAATTTTAATTTTTGTAGGCTGTTTTTTATTTAGACTTTTGCCATTTAGAGCACCGAATGTGGAACCTATTATGGCATCAATAATGCCCGTAGGACGTAAAAATGGGCCTTTAGTGGGCTTTTTATTTGGTTTTCTTAGTATTTTCTTATTTGATTGTGTAACTAACTTTGGATCTTGGACTTGGATAACTGCAATTACTTATGGTCTTATTGGTGCAATATCAGTTTTTTATTTTAAGAAATTTAAATCATCTCCTTTTAATTTTGCAGTATTTTCTTTTTTTGCAACTATTGTTTTTGATTTTATAACTGGAATTTTATTTGCTCCATTATTTGGACAAACAATGTTTAGTGCATTTATTTTACAAATTCCTTTTACATTACTTCACTTGTCAGGAAATATAGGTTTTGCCCTAACAATAAGCCCAATAATAAATTATTGGCTTACTAAAGATTCTGTAGCAAAAGTATATAACTTAAATTTGTCTAGCAAAAAACAAGTAATTTAATAACATTACTTTATAGGATACCCCATAGGCAAGACCTCTGTATGTCAAATAACAGGGAAACGAGCTTAGAGTTTCTTTTCTACTTCTTCTAGAGTTGGCATAGAAGATCCTGCACCTTCTTTTGTTACAGAAATTGATGCAGCAAAATTTGCAAAGGTAAGACTATCGGAAAAAGATTTTCCGCTTAAAATGCTAGCAGCTAAAGCTCCAACGAAACAGTCTCCCGCACCAGTAGAATCAACTGCTTGAACTTTTTTCCCTAGAATTCTAATCCTTTCATTACCATGAAAAGCCAAAACACCTTTTTCTCCTAGAGTTATTACAACATTAATATGACTATTGTTCAGTTTTTGAATTGCTTGCAATATGGATTCTTCATCTGAAGCATTAATTGTAACACCTGAAATAAAACTAAGTTCTGTTTCATTGAGAACTAGAATGTCTATAAGACTTAAAAGATTTGTAGAAATAGACTGTGCTGGAGCAGGATTAAAAATATTAATTGTTCCAATTTTCTTACCCCTAGCAAAGAAAGCTTCTATTGTTTTGGTTGGAATCTCAAATTGAGATATTAAAACATCTCCCTTTTCAAATTCTATATTTTCTATATCTTTTTCTGTAAGTAAAAAATTTGCACCTGAGATTACGACTATAGTATTGTCGGAATTTTCTTCGGCAACAGTAATGAGTGCTATTCCAGTAGAAGTATCTTTTTCAATTAAAATGCTTGTCTCGACATTTTGTTGTTTTAAAAAATCTACCAACTGTGTGCCAAATGGGTCGTCTCCAACCTTGCCAATCATAACAGTTTTTGCTCCGAGTTTTGAAGAAGCTATCGCTTGATTTGCACCTTTACCACCGGGAAAGTATTTAAGATTAGAACCAAAAACCG
Organism: Minisyncoccota bacterium; assembly: GCA_035353995.1. Lineage (GTDB taxonomy): Bacteria > Patescibacteriota > Minisyncoccia > Phycocordibacterales > UBA9973 > UBA9973. Next base: position 222,797 of record DAOQAL010000001.1, read on the forward strand.
TCTCACCATTTTTGGGATGATACTTAGTAGTAGCCACTATATCCATATTTATGCTTCCTGCGACAATAACTTTGCACATAAGAAAAGTATATCATTTAAACGATTAAAGTCAGAACTATAAAATGTAAAAGGGTCTTGTGCTGTCACAAATCTGCGGAGGGTGGGAGATTCGAACTCCCGATGCCCTTTCAGGCATACAGACTTTCCAGGTCTGCGCACTAGACCGCTATGCGAACCCTCCTTCTTTTATTAATTTTTTAAACATAATACATAATTATTACGCATCCCGCCAAGGGCGGGACAAGCTAGACCTTTACCCCGAAGGGGCCCCGTTGGGGTGCGAACCCTCCTTTATATATAATCTATCTTATTTTAAGAAAAAAGAGAAATATGGTAAAATGCTTCTATGAAAAAAATAAGAATTTTTTCGACAGCAATAGAAGATAAAATAAGAATTTATTTGAGTCATAAACCAAAGTTATATGCTCTTGTGGTAGGTTTTGGTATCGTATGGTTTTGGCGAGGTGTATGGCATACGACAGATATAATTCATTCTTACTTTAATATTTTTCAAAATAGTTTAACAATAGATTCAATTTCATCTCCTTGGTGGGATGGCCCTCTTTCTTTGGCTTTTGGTACTGTTGTTCTATTTGCCACTGGTGCATTTACATCAAGCTTTATCGGTAATGAATTAATCCTTTCAGGACTTCGTGGTGAAAAAAGGTTAAATCAACAAACTCAAACACAAGTTAAAACAGAAGAGGAATTTATTTTAGACTTAAAACAAGAAATTAATAAAATGTCAGAGAAGGTTCAAGAGTTGGAGGGTGAAGTTCATAAAAAAAATAAAAACAATGTTTAATTTAGAAAAAATTAGATCAGATTTTAAAATATTAAGTGAAAAGGATAGCAATAATATTCCAATATATTTTGACAGTGCTTGTATGAGCTTGAAACCGAATTCTGTAATTGAAGCAATGAATGATTATTATTTTAAATTTCCAGCTTGTGGAGGAAGAAGTTCTCATAAAATGGGAGAATTGGTTACAAAGAAAATAAAAAATACAAGAGAAATAATTGCAAAATTTATAAATGCTCGTAATGAGAATGAAATAATATTTACGCGTAACACAACGGAGGGTATTAATTTGCTTGCTAATTCAATTGATTTTAATAATGGTGATATTGTTCTAATAACAGAAAAAGAGCATAATTCAAATTTAGTACCATGGCTTTATTTGAGAGAAAAGAAAGGTATCATTGTGAAAACAATTCCGCTTAACGATGATAATACTTTTAATTTTGAAAAATTTTTGGAATTAGTAAAAGGAGTAAAATTAGTATCTGTCGGATATACATCAAATTTGGATGGTGTAAGTGTGCCCGTGAAAGAGATAATAGAAGTTGCTCACAAAAATGGTGCACTTGTATGTCTTGATGCAGCACAGACTGTTTTGCACGAAAGAATTAATGTTAAAAATTTAGATGTTGATTTTTTAGTATTTTCTGGACATAAAATGCTTGGTCCAACTGGCACAGGTGTTCTTTATGGTAAATATGAATTGTTAGACAAATTATCAGCATTTATTCTTGGTGGTGATACTGTTGAATATACAACATATTCTGATTACAAATTATTGCCAGTTCCAGAAAGATTTGAAGCTGGACTAGCAGATTATGCCGGAATAATTGGACTTGGAGAAGCAGTAAGATATTTAAATGAAATCGATTTTAATGATATAAAAAAACACGAATTGGAATTAAATTCATATATTACAGAAGAATTATTAAAATTACCTAATATAAAAATTATTGGACCATCTGATCCATCAAAAAGGGGAGGAATAATAAATTTCTATATTGAAGGAGTTGATATGCATAAAATAGCTTTAATGTTGGATAATATGGCTAATGTATCAATTCGTTCAGGTCAGCATTGTGTCCATTCTTGGTTTAACAACAAAAATATTAAAAACTCTGCTAGAATATCTATTGCTTTCTACAATACAAAAAAAGAAGCAGAAATTCTTATTAGCAATCTAAATAAAATTATTAAAATAATATAGAATAAAAACATGCCTTGTGTAATCGCTTTAATTATTTTTTCAATATTAGGAATATTCAGTGCTTCACATAGATCCTTGGCGAAGGAAGCTTTTGATTGTGTATTTAAGCGTATAACATTGCGTCCATGCAATTCTGGTTTTAAAGAAAAAATAAAAAGCAAAGTTTTATCAAAGCTGATAGATCGTTCGGTGTTTTTGACACGTATAGTTAATAAACATTACGAATTACTTTCTTGGATATTTTTTATTTTGATGTTTGGCAGTATGGCATGGGTAATTTATGGTGGATATAATTTTTATGTATATGGAAGTTGTAATGGTTTAAATGAAAGTGGATTTTGTGCTTTTGATCCTAGTGGAAAAAATAATAAAATAAGTGAAGTGAATGCAGAATGTGGCATAACTCAAAAATCAAGTGATAAGTTGACTTTAAATGATGTAGATTTGTCTAGTTTTCCTACAAAAAATATTACTAATGCAAAAGATTCTATTGTATTTATTGGTTGTTATGCTTGTGACTACAGCAGGAAAGCATATCCTGATATTCAAAAATTAATAACTTCAAAAAAAACAAATTTTGTATTTGCACATTTTCCAGCAAAAGGTGATACAACCTTCTTAGAAGAAGTAGGATATTGTGTTTATAAAGATTATAAAGAAAAATATTGGGATTTTAATAATTATTTATTTACAGAAGATAAAGATTTTATTTTAGATAAAGCAAATATAAATGAAATATTAGGGAGTTTTAATTTTGATGTAGAAAAAGTAAATGAATGTGCAAATAGTATTGAAACAAAAAACATAGTAGAAAAACAAGTAGAAGAATTGAAGAAAACTGGATTGTATGGAACGCCAACTATTTTTATAAATGGAAAAGCATTTGTTGGTCCTAAACCTTATAGAGTTTACAGAAGTGCAATAAATAAATTTATTTTCTTTTAAAGGTCTTTTATTATTATTTATTAAAAATAAAATTATGAAAGGATTTAATGCAAACATAGAAAAAGAAACTTTAGAAAATAAAAATTTTCGTAAAGTTTTATACACTGGAAAAAATAGCCAATTGGTTTTAATGAGCTTAAAACCTGGAGAAGAAATTGGTATGGAAGTACACAAAGATAATGACCAATTTTTCCGCTTTGAAAGTGGGGAGGGAAAAGTTTTCATTGATGGAAATGAATATGCAGTAGCCGATGGTTCTGCTATTATCGTTCCATCAGGTGCAGAGCATAATGTTGTTAATACGTCTATGACAGATGATCTTAAACTCTACACAATTTATTCTCCAGCTCACCATCAAGATGGAGTGATTCGTCTTACAAAAGCTGAAGCTGAAGCCAACGGTCCAGAATTCGACGGCAAAACGACAGAGTAAATTTATTCTCGAATTTTTTGCCTTGTAAAGTTACAGGGGATTTTTCTATTGCATATATCAGCTTTTTTGCCTTGTAAAGTTACAGGGGATTTTTCTATTTCATATATCAGCTATAGCGTATATGTGTAAAATTTAGTTTTTAGCTATGGTATTTTTTACCACTATGTTTTTCATGGGGGATAAAATTTAGAATTTAAAAAAAATAAAAAAAATAGTATAATGGAATTATGATTTTTTCAATAATAATTACAGTAATCGGACTTTCTCTTTTTGAAACAATTTCATCAGTTGATAACGCTATAATAAATGCGGAAATTCTTTCGACGATGAGCAAGCGTGCAAGAAGATGGTTTCTTACTTGGGGAATGTTGATTGCTGTATTTTTAGTTCGCGGACTTCTTCCTTTTTGTATAATATGGGCATTTAATCCAACATTATCTATTTGGCAAGTATTATCTGCTGCTTGGTCTAGCAATCCATTAGTTCAAGAATCTATACAAAAATCCGCACCTATTTTACTTATAGCAGGTGGTGTATTTTTGTTGTTTTTATTTTTGCATTGGTTATTTCTTGAAGACAAAAAACTTGGTTTGCCAAGAACAGAGAAATTCTTTATGTCAAAAGGTGTTTGGTTTTACGCTGTAGTTTCTATTTTACTTACAGTTATTGCTTGGTTTGCTCTTAAGGAAAGCAATCTAATGGCTTTCGGCGCTGTAGTTGGTTCAACTTTATTTTTTATAACTCATGGATTCAAACAAAATGCTGAACTTCAAGAAAAAAAATTATTAGGAGGAACAGGTTCTGATTTAAGTAAATTGTTTTTCTTGGAAATAATAGACTCTACTTTTTCAATAGATGGTGTACTTGGTGCTTTTGCCTTTACACTTTCTGTTCCACTTATCCTTTTTGGAAATGGTTTAGGTGCTCTTATTGTAAGAGAATTAACTTTACGTAATATAGAAAATATTAAAAAATATATTTATTTAAAAAATGGTGCAATGTATTCAATATTAGTACTTGGAATAATAATGATAATGCATAGTTTTGGTTTTGATATTCCAGAATATGTTTCACCTGCAATAACATTTATTATTATTGGTGCATTTTTCTGGAAATCAAAATTGCATATTAAATTAAATAAAAATTTGATTTAATTGTTTTTTTGATATAATATCCTTTTGAAATGTTGTAATTTATCATTTTGTAAAAAAGTTATTTATAAGTTTTAACAAAAAATGTTGGAAAAAATGGAAAAGCTAAATTTAAGAGAGTTTATCAAAGAGAACTCATATGAGTTCTCAGATGGTTTTGAACCTAAAGGTAATTCTATTGGTTGTATTGATGACAGAGCTGATGAACCTGGTTCACAGGAAAAAATTGCTTTACCGGGTGGTGGATTAGGAATTCTTTTCTCCGTTTTTAATTGTATTTCTTTATTAAAAAAGAAATACGGAGAGAACATCAAAGTAGATATCGAGAAAATTTCCCAAGAAGTAGAGAATATTACTGGTATCTCAATTCACACCGATGAAAAAAATGTTCAAGAGAACAATCCTGTTTTATGTGGTGGCTGTGGTCACTGTTCTGGAATGCTGAAGAATCATGATTTATCCGACGATTTTCATTCTTTTACTTTGAATTCTTATTTACCAAAATTAAAAGAAGAAGGAGTGCAACCGGTTGTTTATCGTGGCTCACATAATGCCGATGGTGTAGTAATCATTGAGGACTTAAAAACTGGTTTACGTTCTAAATCTTCAAAAGGCCAAGTTTTTGTTTACAACAAAAATTGGCATCATAAAATTTTAGAAGAAGCATCAAAGGTAATTTTCGAAAATCTAAAAGGAGAGATTCCTGGCTTGAAGCAAGAAGAGGTTTCCAGTACATTGTTGACTCAAGCGGAAAAAGAACTTGAAAAAACTATTGATCACTTAGCATCTAGTTTGCCAAAAATTTCAATTCCGTAAAAAAAACAAACCCGTAGTACTTGGTACTACGGGTTTTTGTTTTTAATACAAATCCTTAGAAAATCCTAATTTTGATATTAGCAATGACGGGATCGTTCTTGTGATTGCTATTATTGCTAAATTTGACAATCACCATTCCAGGAGATGTGGATGCAAAAGCGGAAATGATAATATCTCCATCACAGTCGTCAATGACTGTTGCGGAGTTTACAAGTATTCCACTTTCTGCAGTGAAATTAGGAATGTTCACTGTTGTTTCCCAGTGATTGTTATTACTGATTTCCGGAATAGATATGGTAAACGAATATAACGTACCACAGTTTCCAGGTGCACCACTGTAGGATAAGTTTCTCCAAATGCCATCCCAAAACCAGTAACTTTTTGTATCCAGATTATAAACAAGTAATCCGTTGGCAAGGGAATCTATGGCATTCATTTGAGTATCCGTCATCCTGGGAGGAAGGAATCCTTTTTCTGTGCTTGATATTTCAAGCATTGCACAGTTTGCTCTGTTTAATGTATCAGTTCCGATGTGTACTTGCGCTTCTGTCTTTTGGTATAAGAGCAGTACAGCAAATAATAAAAAAACAGCAATCTTTTTCATAGCGTGATTTTTAGGTTTTTGTTCAAGAAATTTTCTACATCCAATATAACATATCTACTTAAAAAAGTCAATTAAATTAAAGATTTTTCTATATGTTACAATATTTATATGCAAGGATCTGAAAAATTTGAAGAAGAATATAAAAGACTAAATAAACAACAAAAAGAAGCTGTTGGTTCGATTGATGGTCCGGTTATGGTAGTCGCTGGTCCTGGTACTGGTAAGACTCAAATATTAGCATTGAGGATAGGAAATATTTTAAATAAAACAGATACACCACCAGATGGAATATTGTGTTTAACTTTTACCAATTCGGCAGTTTCAGCGATGAAAAAAAGGCTAAATGATTATATAGGATCTACCGGTTCAAAAGTAAATGTTTTTACATTCCATTCATTTGGAATGAAAATTATAGAAGAATTTTTCTCAATTCTTGAATTTGATTCAGCGCCAATTTTAATGGATGATATTGACTCTATTTCTCTTTGCGATGAGATTTTAAATAATAATGATTGGGATTATTTAAAACCGAGATCTGACGCATTTAGGTATTTTCGTGATTTAAAATCTTTAATTTCTATTCTTAAACGTGATAGAACATCACCAGAAAATTTTTTAGATGAAATAAAAAAAGATATTAAAAGATTAAAAGAAGATGATAAAAGTATATCTACAAGAGGAGAGAGCAAGGGACAATTAAAAAAAGAGGTTTTGAAAAAGATAGAAAGTTTGGAAAAAACAAAAGAAGTTGTTCATTTTTATGAATTATATGAAAAAGTTAAGAAGGAAAAAAATATTATTGATTACGATGACGTGCTAGAGTTTTTAGTTAAAATAGTAGAAGAGTCTGATGAAGTTAGAGATATAATTCGTGAAAGGTATTTATATGTTTTGGTTGATGAACATCAAGATTCAAGTAAAGTTCAAAATGAATTTTTACAAAAAGTTTGGGCAGATGTTGAAAAACCAAATATTTTTGTTGTAGGTGATGACCGACAGCTTATTTATGGTTTTAGTGGTGCATCACTTTCTTACTTTGAAGAATTTAAAGATGTTTTTGGTAAAGCAAAACTTATTACATTAGTAGACAACTATCGTTCTACACAAATTATTTTAGATTCGTCTCATTTATTATTGCAGAGTAAAATTTCAAATGAAAAACTTATAAGCCACAGAAAAGAATCTCATCCGATTAGACTTATAGAATGTGATTATTCTCGTGATGAAATAATAGCTTGTGCTCTTGATATAAAGGAAAAAATAAAAGAAGGAGTTGATGTAAATGATTGTGCAATTTTAGTACCTAAAAATACTCAAGCAAGAAGTGCAGTATTGGTTCTTCGCGATATGGGTCTTCCGGTGGCGTCAGGGGAAATGCTAAGACTTTTTGATCAAATAGAGACACAATCTTTATTAACAGTTTTGAAAATAATATTAAATCCATATGACAATGTATCCTTAACTCAATCTTTATTTGATAAACTTTCTGGAATAGAGCCACTTTCTGCCCATAAATTTATTTTTGAGAATGATATTAATAAATTTTCTCTCGTTGATTTTTTGAAAGAAAAAAAGCAGAGTCTTTTTGAAGATAACGATAAAGTAAAAATATGGTTTTTAAAACTTGGGGAATGGATAAAAAAATCTCAAGAGCTTAATGTTTATTCATTGATTCAATTAGTTGGAGATGAGTTTTTATTAGACGATGTAAGAGAGCATGAGGATCTTGTCTTTAGAGTTGAAATCATTCGTACGTTTTTGCATCTTGCTCTTTTGCGAGTAGAAAAAAACCCAAAACTTACATTAAAAGATTTTATTGATTTTATTGAACGACTTGAATCGTATGATGAAAATATTTCATTGGCGGTTTTTGGCGGACAAGAAGGTGTAAAAGTTTTGACTCTTCATTCTTCCAAGGGGCTTGAATTTGATTATGTTTGGATTGCACATATGGATGAAAGATCTCTAGGAGGTGGAAAACATTATGGTTTTACATTACCAGATTCTATTGAAGAAAAAAAAGAAAAAAAGGATGAGGAAGTTCTCAAGCGTCAACTTTATGTAGCTATTACTCGTGCAAAACGTTTTTGTACTCTTTCTTATTCTTTACATTCTTATAATGGCGCAGAACAAGAACTAGCTCACATTGTTTCAGATTTACCAGAAAATATTTTTAACAAACAAGATTCGTCTGCTACAGAAAGTTTTATTATGAAAAATAATACTAAAGCATACGTTGAACAAAAATCTATTTCAAAAGAACATATAAAAATAAAAGAATTAACAAAACTCGTTGCAAAAGAATATGAAGATAAAAAAATTTCAGTATCACTTTTAAATAATTTTTTTGAATGCCCATGGAAATGGTATTTCAGGAATTTGCTTAGGTTGCCAGAGCCAAAAAGTGAAAGCTTAGAATTTGGGAATACTGTGCATTCTTCTATTGATAAAATTTTAAAGTTAAAAGAAAAATTTTCACAAAAAGATGTTGAAAGTATAGTTAAAGAAGAAGTGGAAAAAAGAAAATTTGGGGATGAAAAAAAGCAAGAGAAAATCTATAAAGAAATTTTAAATATAATTTCAAAATGGGTTTTTGATCGTTTACCAAACATAGGAAAGGATTATGAAAACGAGAAGGGGATTTCAGTAAGAGATGAAAAATTCCCACATTTGAATATTTTTGGAAAACTTGATTTAGTTGAGAAATTAGATTCTAAAAATGTTCGTGTAACTGATTTTAAAACTGGTAGCGTTAGAAAAAAGAATGATATTGAGAAACTAGATGATGAAAATAGGATGAGTGGATATTTACGCCAGCTTGCTATGTACTCTTATCTTATAAAAGAAAGCTCTAGAGGAAAGATAAATGTTGGTGAATCAAGATTGGAATTTTTGGAAGCAAAAAATAAAGAAGAAAAATTTTATGAAAGAGTTATAACAAATGAAGAAATAAAAATGCTTATTTCAGATATTTCTGATTATGATAAGTTAGTGAAAAATGGTGAATGGGTATTAAGGCCTTGCAACTATAATTCTTACGGAAAAAATACCGAATGTGAATATTGCAAAATGGCAGAAATTTATAAATAAAAAAAGGGGGCCGTTGAGACCCCCCGTGCAATAATTTGTCCTAGTAATGATTTTTGTGCTAAATTCTCTATCTGTATTGAGTGGATATGCTTAAATTATACATAATAATCTAGTTATATCAATGATGAAAACAGTCTTGGGCCATTATCAAGCCAGCCTAAGTAAATTCCCAATAGAATAAAAAGCACTATAAAAATTACCAAAATTAATATCTTTTTCTTCATGGTTTTATTATATCAGATATTGAGAGGAAGCTATTTGTATGTTATATTTTAACTATTATTAATTATATAAAAAATATGACTGATATAATTATTCACAACATTAAAATTTCTTATGACGAGTCTCATGAAAGAGTAAGAGATTTTGTTAAATATTTAAAAGATGAAAAAAGGAAAGAAGAGTTAAAAGGTTTTTATGAAGAAATAAGACATAGTAAAGATAATAAAATTCATATTAATGATATTCATAATAATGAATTTACATTAGAACGTGTTGGTGAACATATGTGTACATTAAATTTAAGAGGAATGTAATAATGGATAAAGAAATAAAAAAAGGAAAAGAACATCCACTTTCAATTGTTATTAATAATGCAGTCAGAATTTTTACTGACCTTGGTTTTGAAGTTGCAGTTGGTCCTGAAATGGAAGATGTTTGGCATAATTTTGATGCATTAAATATTCCCAAAGACCATCCAGCAAGAGATATGCAGGATACTTTTTATATAAAAGGACAAGAAGACAAAGTTTTAAGAACACATACTTCTTCTGTTCAAATTCGTTTTATGGAGGAATTAATAAAATCAGGCAAGAAACCACCATTTGCAATTATTGCTCCAGGAAAAGTTTTTCGTAATGAAGCAACAGATGCAACTCATGAAATGCAGTTCTATCAAATAGAAGGATTAGTTATAGGAGAAGATATAAATATGTCCAACTTAAAGGGTGTATTGTCTCATTTTTATAAAAAAATGTTAGGTGAAGATACTAATTTACGTTTTCGTCCTAGTTTTTTCCCTTTTACTGAACCATCAATAGAATTTGATTTAAAATATAAAGGAAAATGGATTGAAATGGGAGGAGCGGGCATGGTTCACCCTATTGTGCTAAAAAATTGTGGAGTTGATCCTCTCAAATATCAAGGTTTTGCATTTGGCCCGGGTCTTGAAAGATTAATGGTTATAAAATATTTAATGTCAGATATACGTCCAGCTTATCATGGAGATTTAAGATTTAATCAAATTTAAAATGAAAGTTAGTTACAATTGGTTACAAAATTATTTTAAAGAAAAGTTACCAGAACCAGAAAAAATTTCTGAAGGTATTGTTTTTCATTCTTTTGAAGTCGAAGAAGTAGAAAAAATAGGGAATGATACAATTTTTGATATTAAAATTTTACCAGACAGAGCACATGATTGTCTTTCTCATTGGGGAATTGCGAAAGAAATTTCTGCAATTTTTGATATTAAAATTAAAGATAAAGTTTATAAAATTTTTTCTTCTCAAGAAACGAAATTGGATATAAAAATTGAAAATGAAAAATGTTTGCGTTATATGGGTAGAATTTTTAAGAATATAAAAATTGCAGAAAGCCCAGATTGGTTAAAAGAATGTTTAAATACAATAGGACAAAAATCAATAAATAACGTAGTAGATTCTGCTAATTTTGTAATGTTTGATTTAGGTCAACCAATACATTGTTTTGATTTAGATAAATTGGCAAGTGAAAAGATTATTGTAAGAAATGGAAAAATTGGTGAAAAGATTACTACTTTGGATAAAAAAAATATTGAGTTAGATGAATCTATTTTAGTTATTGCTGATGAAAATAATCCACTTGCTATTGCTGGTATAAAAGGAGGAGTAAAAGCTGAAGTAGATGAAAATACAAAAAATATAGTTATAGAGGTTGCAAATTTTAATCCTACAACAACAAGAAAAACTGCTAAAAAAATAAATATACTAACTGATGCAGTAAAAAGGTATGAGAATGAAATTTCTCCAGAACTTTGCGAGAAAGTAATGAATGCAATTTCTGATCTTATTTATAGTTTGGCAGGAGGGGAAGCTGAAAATATTGTTGATATTTATCCTAATAAAAAAGAACAAAAAAATATTTCTTTATCAGTTGATTATGTAAATAAAAGATTAGGTTCTAATTTTTCAAAATATGAAATTGAAAGTGTTTGGAAAAAATTGAACTTTTTATACACAGAAAAAGATAATATTTTTCAGGTTGAAATCCCATTTTTAAGATTAGACTTAAATGGTAAACATGATTTAACGGAAGAAGTTATTAGAATTTTAGGTTATGAAAAACTTTCTGAAGTATTGCCTAAATTAAATATGTCTTCAAATGAATCTTCTTTTTCAAATAATATTTTTTCAAAAATGTTTTTAGCAAGGAGAAAGTTGCTTGATGATGGATATTCTGAAGTTATGACTTACACATTCAGAGACAATGGGGAAGTCGAGGTATTAGCTTCTGCTTCTGATAAAAAATTCTTAAGAACCAATCTAGCTGATGGTTTGAAAGAAAGTCTAAAATTAAATCAATTGAATGCACCATTTCTTGGAATGAAAGAAATTAAAATTTTTGAAATTGGAACAGTATTTTTGAAAGACAAAGAAGAAATGCATGTTGCATATAATGAAAAAGAAAATATTAAAGAAATTTCTTTAGATGAATTTTGTAAATCAATTTCAGATATTGATTCAACTAATATCTTTAATGAAAAAGAAAATAATGATACTTTAAATTTTTCATCAGTATCAGTTTTTAAGCAATGGTCAATTTATCCATTTATTTGTCGTGATATAGCAATATGGGTTATGGATAAAGAAGATGAGAAAAAAATAAAAAATTTAATTATAGAAAATGGTACTGATCTTTTGATCAAAGAACCTTATATTTTTGATTCTTTTAGTAATCCTAAAACTAATAAAACTTCCTTTGGTTTCAGGCTTATTTTTCAATCTTACGATAGGACATTGACTGATGAAGAAGTTAACAAAATAATGCTACAAATAACCAATAAGATAAGCGAAAATAAAGAGTGGCAAGTCCGTTAGGAACTATATTGAAATTTGCTTTTTTAATATTAAATGTATAATATAAAATAATATATGTGGAAGAAGAGAGTAATGGCATTAATAATTCTTATTTTGGGCGTAGCCGTCGCTTTTTTTGTTTTTAAGTCTGAACCTAAATTTAATAAAAATTATGAACAAGCACCTTCTTTTCTAAAAAGTTTTCCTTTTAGATTAGGTCTTGATCTTTCCGGTGGTAGCCATTTGATTTATAAAGCTGATGTGTCGCAAGTTCCTGCAGGACAAGTTTCTGATTCAATGAATTCTCTACGAGATGTGATTGAACGTAGAATAAATTTATTTGGAGTTTCTGAACCTGTTGTACAAGTGCAAGAGGGAAGTTTTGTTTCAGGTGGAGATGAAAAACTTATTGTTGATCTTCCTGGTGTTACTGATGTTGAAAAAGCTACTGCAATGATAGGACAAACTCCTCTTTTGGAATTTAAAATTGAAGCTCCAGAAGATGCACCAAGAGAACTTATAGTTAATGAAAAGGGTGAAGCTACTATTGATATGTCGAAACAGTATGTTTCCACAGAATTAACCGGTAGATATTTGAAAAAGGCAGTTTTAGAATTTGATCAAACAACTGGAGAGCCAATAGTTGGTTTACAATTTGATGATACAGGTTCAAAATTATTTGCTGAAATAACAAAAAATAATGTAGGAAAAGTTGTAGCAATATATTTGGATGGTTCTCCAATTTCAACTCCCGTAGTTAGAGAAGAAATTACTGGTGGACAAGCTCAAATTTCTGGTACATTCACAGCAACTGAAGCAAAACAATTAGTTGGTAGATTAAATTCAGGAGCATTACCTGTACCAATAACATTACTTTCGAAACAAACAATAGGTGCAACATTAGGCGATAACGCATTATATGCAGGTATGAAAGCTGCTATCATAGGATTTTTATTTGTTGCATTATTCTTAATACTTTGGTACCGCTTACCAGGTCTTGTTGCAGTTATTTCTCTTTGTGTTTATATCGTAATTATTCTTAGTTTATTTAAACTATTACCTGTTACTTTGACTGCAGCAGGTATAGCTGGTTTTATTATTTCAATAGGTATAGCTGTAGATGCAAATGTGCTTATTTTTGAACGTGTAAAAGAAGAATTACGTTCTGGACGAACAATTGCAGATTCTATTTCCGCAGGATTCTCTAGAGCTTGGTTTTCAATACGTGACTCTAATATTTCAAGTATTATTACAGCAATCATTTTATTCTGGTTTGGAACATCTTTGATAAAAGGATTTGCATTAACTCTTGGTATGGGTGTTTTGGTTTCAATGCTTTCAGCTATTACAATTTCAAGAATTTTCCTTTATGGTGTTAGCTTTATAGGAGAAGGCAAGGTCGCAAGATTTTTATTTAGTTCTGGAATTTCAAAATAATATGTTCGTAATAAGAAACAAAAAAATATTTATCATTATATCAATAGTATTGGTTGCTCTTTCTATATTTTCAATTTGTTTTTTTGGATTAAATGCTGGTATAGATTTTAAAGGAGGAGCATTAACAGAAGTTACATATAAAGATGCAAGACCTACACAAGAAGAATTAAATCCTATTCTAGAGTCTTTAGGTTTTGGTTCAATGTTACTTCAGCCAGCAGGAGATAGTGACTATATAGTAAAATCAAGAGAGCTTAACGATATAGAACATAAACAACTTTTGAATGCTCTTTCCCAAGATGGCAAAAATTTACTTGAAGAAAAGAATTTTAGTTCTATAGGACCTTCTGTTGGTAAAGAATTAACAAGAAAAGCTATAGTTGCGATCATCCTTGTCTCTCTTGGAATTATAATCTTTATCGCTTTTGCATTTAGAAAAGTATCAAAACCTGTTTCTTCTTGGAAGTATGGTTTTATTGCTATAGTTTCACTTTTGCATGACGTTATTATTCCAGTTGGAATATTTGCCTTACTTTCTCATTTCTTGGGAATTGAAATGGATACACTGTTCGTAGTTGCAGTATTGACTATTTTGGGACTTTCCGTTTCTGACACAATTGTTATTTTTGATAGAATAAGAGAAAATATAAGAGGTCAAGCTATGATAAATAAAATTAATTTTCCAGAAACAGTTGGTAAAAGTTTACAACAATCTTTTGTGCGTTCTATCTGCACATCTCTTACTGTTATTTTAGTTTTGTTAGCATTGTTCTTCTTTGGTCCATATTCTACTAAATACTTTGCTCTAGTCTTAGCATTTGGAATGTTCTTTGGAACATACTCTTCAATCTTTTTGGCTTCACCACTTTTGGTAGTAGTCGAAGGGTGGCAAAAAAAGAAGTCTAAAAAATAATTATTAGTAATTTTTTAATGACTCTATAGTCATTGAATATAAATTTTATGACATATATATGGATATTAGCGTGCATTGTAGTTGTTTTAATTTTATGGATTGCTGTATCTTTTAATTCTTTTGTATCTCTAAAAAATAGATCAAAAGAAGCTTGGGCTGATATTGAAGTTCAATTAAAAAGACGATACGATTTGATTCCTAATTTAGTAAATACTGTTAAAGGTTACGCTACTCATGAATCTACAGCTTTTGAAAACGTAACTAAAGCAAGAACAACAGCAATGAGTGCAACTGGCCCAGGAGAAGGTCATGCAAAAGCAGAGAATGTTCTTACTGGTGCATTAAAGTCTGTTTTTGCTATTGCAGAGGCATATCCTGAACTTAAAGCAAATCAAAACTTTTTAGCATTGCAAAGTGAACTATCTGATACTGAAAATAAAATTCAAGCTGCTCGAAGATTTTATAATACAAATGTTCGTGACTTGAATATAAAGATAGAAAGTTTTCCATCAAATATTATTGCAAATATTTTTAAGTTTTCTAAGATGGAATTCTTTGATCTACCAGATAATGACGTTGCTCAGAATCCAGTTGAAGTAAAGTTTTAATTTAAAATGGCTACATTATATACGCAACAATCAAAAAATGTTTCTAAAACTTGGCTTTTAATGAGTCTGTTTTTGGTTATTGTTATTGGTATAGGATTTTTCTTTTCACAGTATTATAACAATCCTAATATTTTGTATTTTTTTATTATCTTTAGCATATCTATGAATGTTATAAGCTATTGGTATTCAGATAAAATAGCTTTGAAATTAAATCATGCAAAGCCTATAAAAAAAGAAGAAAATCCAGATTTATGGAATATTGTTGAAAATCTTTCTATCACAGCAGGATTACCAATGCCAAGATTGTGTATTATTAATGATCCATCGCCAAATGCTTTTGCAACTGGTAGAAATAAAGAACATGCAGTTGTGGCTGTGACTACTGGTTTATTGCAAATTCTTAATAAGAATGAGCTTGAAGGTGTAATAGCGCATGAACTTTCTCATATAGGGAATAGAGATATTTTACTTTCTACTGTAATTGTTGTTTTAGTTGGTTTTGTTTCTATCATTGCAGATATCTTTTTGCGTTCGACATTCTGGGGCGTAGGGCGTAGTAGGGATGACGATAGAGGGGGAAGTATTATGATGCTAGTTGGAATTGTACTTTCAATTTTGGCTCCAATTTTTGCAACAATTATTCAACTTTCTATTTCACGTAAAAGAGAATTTTTAGCAGATGCTTCTGGTGCATTGCTTACAAGATATCCAGAAGGTTTGGCAAGTGCTTTGAAAAAGATTTCACAAAATTCTCGTCCAATGACTTATGCAAATAATGCTACAGCCCATCTTTTTATCTCTAATCCATTTTCTGGTGCAGGCAAAAAAATCTCAAATCTTTTTAATACACATCCTCCAATAGAAGAAAGAATAAAAGCCTTACTTGGAAACTAAAATACAATCCTCAAAATACAACCCTCAAAATACAACCCTCAAAATACAACCCCAAAGTACACATATCAGCTATAGCGTATATATGTAAAACCTTACTTTTATGATAATACCCCTGCATAATAACCAAAAGCAGGGGTATTTTTATGCTAAACTAAATATAGTAGTAGTGAATATGCGGAAGATATTTTAGAAAAAAAGAAAAAATAATTTCTTTATAAAAACTCCATATTTTGCTATACTTTAAAACATGCAAATAGAAGATGTTGAAAAGCTGGCAGAACTGGCAAAAATTGAACTTTCTAAAGAAGAAAAAGAGAATCTACTTTCAGACATGGAAGGTATTTTGAATTATGTAAAACAAATACAAGAAGTTAAAGTAGAGGATATTAGGCCTGAATATAATAATCGAAATATTTGGAGGGAGGACAAATTAGAATCTCGTGATTTTTCAAGTGAATTAATAAATAAACAATTTCCAGATTCAAAAGATGATTTTGTGAAAGTAAAAAAAATACTTTAAAAAATGGATTTAAAAAATTTAACAATAGAAAAAGCAAGTGAGATGATGAGAGAGGGAAAGTTGACTTCAGTTGAACTTGTTTCTGCCTATTTAAAAAATATAGAAGAAAAAAATAAAGATCTAAATGCTTATTTGGAAGTTTTTGATGATTGCTTGGATCAAGCAAAAAAAGCAGATGAAATTATTAAAAATAAAAAAGGAAATAAATTAACTGGTATTCCAATTGCAATAAAAGACAATATTTTAATTAAAGGGAAAAAAGTTACTGCAGCGTCAAAAATTTTAGAAAATTATGTTGCAAGTTATGATGCATTTGTTATTAAAAAATTAAGAGAAGAAGGAGCTGTATTTATTGGAAGAACAAATATGGATGAATTTGCCATGGGAAGCTCAACTCAGACTTCTGCTTATGGTGTAACAAAAAATCCATACAATGGAGGAGAATATGTGCCTGGTGGCTCTTCTGGAGGCTCTGCAGCTGCTGTTGCATCCGATATGGCACTTTGTGCTTTGGGTACAGAAACATGTGGTTCTGTAAGGCAACCTGCCTCTTTTTGTGGTTTGGTTGGTTTAAAACCTACATATGGTGCAGTATCACGTAATGGGATAATTGCTATGGGAAATTCACTTGATCAAGTTTCTCCATTTGGAAAATCTGTTGAAGATGCTCGAATATTATTTGATGCTATTGTTGGTAAAGATGATTTAGATTCCACATCAGTTAATTTTATAAATAAAGAAAATATGATTGGTGGAAAAATTGGTATACCGTGGCATTTATTTCAAGATGGAGTTGATGAAGAGGTAATTTCTAATTTTAAAGAATCTGTAGAAAAATTAAAAAAAGCAGGTTTTGAAATTGTAGATATAGAATTACCTTACTCAAAATATTCTTTAGCTACATATTACATAATCATGCCTGCTGAAGTTTCTACGAACTTGTCTAGATTTGATGGAGTAAGATATGGTCTTCGTAAAGAGGGAAGTGACGTGAACGATTCATATAAAAAAACAAGATCAGCAGGTTTTGGTGCAGAAACTAGAAGAAGAATAATACTTGGAACTTATGTACTTTCGCATGGATATTATGATGCTTATTATAATAAAGCATGGAAAGTTCGTCATGCAATAGAAAAAGAATTTGAAAAAACATTTCAAAATGTTGATTTTATAATGACTCCAACTACTCCGACACCAGCTTTTAAAATTGGTGAAAAATTAAATGACCCTGTAGCAATGTATTTATGTGATATTTTTTCAGCACCAGCAAATATAGCTGGAATACCAGCAATAGCATTGCCTTCAGGATTCACTAAGAATGGATTGCCACTATCTATTCAATTTATGGCTAATCATTTTCATGAAAAAGATCTTTTCCAAATAGGAAAAAAGTTTGAAGGAATCAAATAAAACTGTATGGTATAATATTAAATATGGATTTGTCACAAACATTTAATTCAAATAATCAAGCGACAGAAGAACTTCTTTTTAATTCTAAATTTTTTGATTTTGATAAAATTTTGAGTGGCATATATAATTTTTTTATTAATTTATTTGACCCATTATCTCAACCAACAGCGATTGGTAATATTGTAAAATTTATTCTTGCTCTTTTTTCTATATTTTTTATTTTTATAATTATTTACTCTGTAATAAAAATTTTTGAAGTCAGAAAAAAAGAACATGAATATATAGAGCATGAAATTGCTGAATTTAGGCGTAAACAAATTGAGAAAGAAAAAATAGCTTCAGAAAAAAGGACAGGTTCAAATAATGAAAAATGGGAAGCTGTTTTGCAATATCTTTTTTCTGATAGTCCTAGTGATTGGAAATTATCAGTAATTGAAGCGGATGCAATGCTAAATGAATTGATGGATAGGCTTAATTTCAAAGGAGAAAATTTAGCAGAAAAACTAAAATCTGCAGATAGGGAAAATTTTAAAAAGTTAAGTTCTGCTTGGGAAGTTCATTTAATAAGAAATAAAATTGCACACGAGGGAATAGAGTTTGAGCTTTCTCACCATGAAGCAAAAAGAGTGATTGCATTGTATGAAGAGATTTTTAGAGAGTATGATTTTATTTAAAAATTTAATTGTTGCGGGGTCTGGAATCGAACCAGAGTCTTAAGGTTATGAGCCTTACGAGATACCTCTTCTCTACCCCGCTATTTTATTTATTAGAGAGAGATACCTCTTCTCTCGAAGTTTTACGTATGGTATAAGTATAATACGAAATATTATCTTTGTAAAGAAAATTTGAAAAAAGGCCAAAATATGCTATATTACAAAGGCAAGTGCTAAAAAGGGCGGCTCGGCCAATAGCCTCGCATCGCCCTAATGCTTTTGTTTGTGGTAGTGCCATCGACAAAAAGCAAAGCAGTTTGCTTTTTGTCGGCGTAGCTCAGTTGGTTAGAGCGTGGGACTCATAAGCCCAAGGTCGGTAGTTCGATCCTACCCGCCGACACATTAAATAACCCTTTGATTTTATAGAAAATTATGTATAATACAAGAATATGCTTTTTCTTCACAGAAAGAAGAGTATATTTGAAAAGTATATAAAATGCGGTCGTAGCTCAACTTGGTTAGAGCACTCGCCTGTCACGCGAGAGGTTGCCGGTTCAAGTCCGGTCGGCCGCGCATATGAAAAACGCCTATTTTGTATAGGTGTTTTTCTGTGGACTGACTAGGTGAAGAACTGGTATAATATATTTATGGAAAACAAATCAAAGTTAAACACGATTTTGTTGATTATTATTATAATTTTATTAGTTGGTGGACTAAGTTATTTTTTCTTTAATAATTCAAGACAAGAAAAAAATGATAATTTTATAAATAAAATAGCTGAAAAGAAAGACAATAACAATACAAATGGGGAAATTATGTGCACCGCGGATTCTAAACAATGTCCAGATGGTTCTTATGTCGGACGAACTGGAATAAATTGTGAATTTATTTGCCCAGAAGCAAAAAAGGTTGAAAACAAAACAGTTGTAATTGGAGAACCCTTTGAACTTAGTGTTGGAGAAAGTGTAAATTTTAATCAAGGTGATTCAGTAAAATTTTTAAAAGTAGTAAAAGGTATACCAGGAACTTGTGGTAATGATGTTCAAAATTGTCCTGATTCAGTTACTCTTTCTTTCATAAGTAATCTTACTGGGGAAACTAATGAATTTTCTTTAGGTGCTTTTCTGCCATACAAGATAGGCAATGTAGATATAGTCTTTATGAATAAAATAAATGACAATACTTATAAATTTAAAATTTCTCCTACTAAATTTTAATTAAAAAACAGAAACTGGTACTTTATAGTTTTTCCCTTAATCTGGTATAAAAATATACCTATTGTATTTTAGTTTCCAGTTTTTAAGCTGGCTTATTGTGCGAAGGAATTGATATAATCATTTTATGAATATTAAATGGATTTTTTTTGATATTGGAGGAGTATTAGCTGATGAATCAGAATTTCAAAAGATTCGTGAAAATTATAATTGGGAGACTGTTAAACATTTTGAATTAAATACTACTAAAGAAGAAATTATGGCTATTTGGCCTGAGGCTAGTGGAATGATAGGGGACTTAGATATAAATATTGTTTCTCTTGCATTAAAAGATAAAAGTAAAATTATTGAAGCTGTAGAATTAATGAAAACAAAAAGATCTGAGGCTCCTAGCTATTATGATTTACTTAAAGTTCGTGAAGAAGCAAAAGAAGTTATTTCAAAATTATCTCAAAAATACAAACTTGGAATTATTGCAAACCAAAATTCTAAAGTTAAGGAAAAATTAAAAGAAGCAGATTTATTAAAATATTTTCAAAATACAGATGTTTCTGGTGATCATAAACTAAATAAACCCAATTCTGAATTATTTAAAAAAATATTTGAAATTACTGGAGCTAGCCCAGTAGAGTCTGTAATGATTGATGACAATATTGAAAGAGGACTTTCTCCAGCTAAAAACCTTAATATGACTACTGTTTGGTATAGATTAACAGATAGAAATAATATACCTACTAACACCGTTGATTATACTGTTGTATCGCTTATGGAACTATTAAAAATTTTTTAACATATATTTTATACATAAATATAGTTGTTATGTTCTCTAATAGTAAATAAAAACTTAGATTAAGTAGAAAAAAGTTTTTTTGGTATAAAAATATGTGCCATGAATATTTTTTAAAATGGTATAATATATTTATGGAACCTATAAAAGACAAGTCATTTGGAGTAATGCCTATATTTAAAAATACTGAAGGGAATTTTCTTTTTTGTTTGGTCCAGCATCAAGGAGAGCATTGGGGTTTTCCAAAAGGTCATCCAAATCCTGGTGAACCAGAAGAAGAAACTGCAAAGCGAGAATTAGGAGAAGAAACGGGGATTACGGACATTAAAATTATCTCTGGTGTATCTTTTAATCAACAATATACATTTGAAAAAGATGGAATAGTTTACGATAAATCTGTGAAATATTTTCCTGGATTTGTTTCTGATATTAACACATCAATTCCAGATGATTTCAAGCATGAAATTTCTGAAATGAAATGGTTGCCATTTAAAGAAGCAAGAGAGTTAATAACTTTTGATAATGCTAAGGTTCTGTTTGATGAATTGGGAGAATACCTAAATAGAATGTCTTTTACTTAAAGTAGGTATAAAAATATACCTATTGTATTTTAGTATTTTAGTTCCTATTTCGTCCACTAATGATTAATTTTTGAAAAATATTAAAGAAAATTATGGTTAAAAAATAACCCCTGTATAAAAATACAGGGGCGGAAGTTAAATACCTCCATTTTTTTCGCGAAATGCACAAAGAACAAAGGATCTAAGAAACCAAAGTTTCAGAAATCACAGTACTACTTGCGAGAACAGCAGACGGGTCATCAGCGCTCCAATCAAACCCCAAGCCAATTGCAGAACCAGCTCCACCCACCATCGCGCCAGTACAAGCACAGGACATAACGGACACCGCTAGAGTGCCGAAGAACAGTTCCATCAAAGAAAATATATGTCGTATTTCCGTTTGTTTTTTCTTTCCATTTTTCAGGAATGAGGATTTGGTTTTCCCAAAGTGTTTTGAAAATACCAGCATCCAAACGAATACGATTTGTTTTTTCTTTGAGACGTTTGAGTTTGTCTTCACCTTTAATGCTTTTTTCTCCCTTTTCCAAGGTTGAGTCAAACATAACCTCGGTTAGGTCAATTTCGGTGAGAGCAATTGCTCTTTCGTCTTGTTCTTCAATTGACCAGCCATTACCAATAAAGGTTTTGGGGTCAAACGGGATCGAGCGGTCAATGTTGATTACCCTTGGGCTATCAACTATAACTTTTCCACCATTTTTCAAAAACGCAGTGAACTGTTTACCAGCTTCTTTCGGGTTTTTTATAACCTGTTCCTGTAACATATCACCATCCAGAACACTCCAGTCCACATTGTTAGCAAGGATTTGGATAACTGAATGAGATTGGTCAATACTCACTGATTTACTCATTGTTTTATCTCCTTATTCGTTTATTAAGAACAACATCGTTCTTAGTGTATATTATAGCATAATATAACACATTATGTCAATATGGCTAGTTTTTCTGATTTTAATTTAAGTACGAATGTGTGCAAACAGTAGATTAAATTTTACTTAATTATTTTATTTCTGTTCTTCTGTTGTTGTGTTTTCTTTTGTATTGTTACTGTATGTATTATCATGAGTTACTTTTTTGTTGCTTTTCTTAAAAATTTTACGAATACTATTTACAAGCTTTACAGAAAACTCTGGAATTTTTTTTGATCCAAATAGCAGTATAACTATAACTGCAATTATTATTAATTCTTTTATTCCTAATCCAAACATATATTTTAATTGATTAATTTATTAATAATTCAAAACGCGACCAAACTATAAGGCTATCTAACCCATTAATTTTAAACCAGTATATATAATAAGTAAAGAACCTTGACAATGGTTTTTCTATGAGTATAATCATAGAATGATTGGTAGATTGAGTTTCGGATGCATACTCCATATTATTAATTAGTATTAATTTAATTAGTATCCGAAATAAATAATAAAAAGCTATAAAGCGTTTTTTTCGCTTATGGCTGTATCTATTTATTTTTTGGATTTTTTATAAAAATGCAAAAAGAAGCTAACCGTCCCAAAAAAGTTTTTTCAAGATATAAGAAGCCGTTAATAGAATTTCCCAATTTGATAGATGCACAAGTTAAGTCTTACAAATGGTTAGTGGAAACTGGAATAAAAGAAGTTTTAAAAGAATTCTCTCCAATATCTGATTATTCTGGTAAAAAATTTCAATTAGAATTTACTTCTTTCTATCTTGGTGAGTCAAAATCTGATGAAAATGATTCAAAAATAAATAAAGTTTCTTATCAAGGACAATTAAAAGCAAGAGTAAAGCTTACTAATAAAATACTCGGAACAGTAAAAGAACAAGAAATATTTATGTCAGACTTACCGTTGATGACTTCACACGGTACTTTCATTATCAACGGAGTAGAACGTGTTATAGTTCCTCAACTTGCACGTTCTTTCGGTTTTTTCTTTACAGAGTCTGAGTTAAAAGGAAAGAGATGTTTTGGTGCAAAAATTATTCCTGCAAGAGGAGTATGGATTGAAATTGAATCTGAAGCCGATGGAGCAATTTATGTAAGAATAGATAAAAAGAGAAAGTTTCCAGTTACTGCATTATTGCGAGTAATGGGTTTTCATACTGATGAGATGATATTGAAAGAATTGAAAGGGGATAGTTTAATGGAAGAAACTATTAAGACTTGTTTTTCTAAAGATACAGCAAAAACACTTGAAGATGCATATATTGAAATATATAAACGTCTAAGAGATGGCGATATGGCAACAGCTGATAATGCGAAAGAGTTTATTGATTCATTATTTACTTCAGAAAGATATGATCTTTCTCCTGTTGGAAGATATCGTTTTAATAAAAGATTTGAAAAAAGTATGGACGAAGAAGAACTTACTCGTCGTACTATATCAAAAGAAGATTTAGTTACTGTAGTTATGAATATTATTAATTTGAACAGTAATCCTCAAGCAAAACCTGATGATATTGACCACTTAGGACAAAGACGTGTTCGTTTTGTTGGAGAAATGCTTCAACAAAAGATTCGTACAGGAATGATGCAAATCAAAAGAAATATTCAAGACAGAATGTCAATTATTGATGTTGATACAGCTATGCCTATACAAGTTATTAACCAAAGACCTCTTCAAGCTCGTATAAAAGAATTTTTCACAACAAACCAACTATCTCAATTTATGAGTCAAGAAAACATTCTTGCTGAGATAGAACATATAAGATTACTTTCTGCTCTTGGTCCAGGAGGACTTACTCGTGAACGTGCAGGCTTAGAAGTTCGTGATGTCCATCCTTCCCATTATGGAAGAGTTTGTCCAATT
This sequence comes from Minisyncoccota bacterium, assembly GCA_035353995.1. Classification (GTDB taxonomy): domain Bacteria; phylum Patescibacteriota; class Minisyncoccia; order Phycocordibacterales; family UBA9973; genus UBA9973. Next base: position 246,764 of record DAOQAL010000001.1, read on the forward strand.
CATACGCCCGAAGGTCCGAACATCGGTCTTATTGTTCACCTTTCAACTTATTCTAGAATAAATGATTTTGGAATTATTGAAACACCATATGTGAAAGTAAAGAATGGAAAAATTACAAATGAAATAAGTTATCTAAATGCACTAGATGAAGAAAAATATAATATTGCTCATGCAGGAATTCCTTACGATGAAAATGGAGTAATAACAGAAAAAAAAGTTGAAGCAAGAATAAAAAATGTTCCAGGAATAATTTCTAAAGATGAAGTTGATTTTATTGATGTTGCAGCAAACCAAGCATTCTCTATTGCAACTTCAATGATTCCATTCTTGGAACATAATGATGCAAATAGAGCACTCATGGGATCAAACATGCAGAAGCAAGCTGTTCCTTGTATATCTCCAGAAGCACCTCTTGTTGCAACAGGAATTGAGGAATTAGCTTCTAGAGATTCAGGAAGATTGGTTATTGCAGAAGAAGCTGGAGTTGTAAGTTATGTAGATTCTAAAAAAATAATAGTTCAAGGAAAAACAGAAAAAGTTTATCCACTTGTAAATTTCTTAAGAAATAATAACTTCTCTGCATTCCATCAACGTCCAAATATAAATATGGGAGATAAGGTTAAAAAGGGTGATGTATTAGCAGACACTTCAAGTACTGTAGGAGGACAAATTTCTATTGGTCAAAACATTTTTGTTGCATTTCTTTCTTGGTCTGGTTCAAACTACGAAGACGCTATAATTATTTCTGAAAGATTAGTAAAGAGAAGTAAATTTACAAGTATTTATCTTGAAGAATTTATTTGCACAGTGCGAGATACAAAACTTGGACCTGAAATAACTACTCGCGATATACCGAATGTTGGAGAAGTTAAATTAAAGGATTTGGATGAAGATGGAATTGTTAGAATAGGAGCTGAAGTTAGAGAGAATGATATTTTAGTTGGTAAAATTACACCAAAAGGTGAAACAGAACTTACACCAGAAGAAAGATTGCTCCGTTCAATTTTTGCTGAAAAAGCTCGTGATGTTAAAGATACTTCTTTACGTGTAGAACATGGGAAGAGAGGAAGAGTTATAGGAGTTAAAATTTTCTCTCGTGATCTTGGACATACACTTGAAGCTGGAATAATTAAAAAAATAGTAATCGAAGTAGCTCAAGTTAGAAATATATCAGTTGGAGATAAACTTTCTGGACGTCATGGTAACAAAGGAGTTATATCTACAATTTTACCTGAAGAAGATATGCCATATACAGCAGATGGTACTCCAGTTGATATAATTTTGTCTCCACTCGGTGTTCCTTCTCGTATGAACTTGGGACAGATTTTGGAAATGCATCTTGGTATGGCTGCAAATACATTAGGGTATCAAGCTATAGTTCCTCCTTTCTTAGGAGCAAGACAAGAAGAAATAAAAGAAGAATTGAAAAAAGCAGGAATTCCTGAAAATGGAAAATTGAAACTTTTTGATGGACGAACAGGAGAAGCTTTTGGACAGGATATAGCTGTTGGATATATGTATATGTTGAAACTTCACCATATGGTAGAAGATAAAATACATATGCGTTCCATTGGTCCTTATTCGCTTATAACTCAACAACCTCTTGGAGGAAAAGCTCAAGGTGGAGGACAGAGATTTGGAGAAATGGAAGTCTGGGCTTTGGAAGGTTATGGTGCTGCTTATACTTTGCGAGAAATGCTTACTATTAAGTCTGACGATATATTAGGTCGTTCTCAGACTTTTGATAATATTATTAAGAATGAACCTATTAAATCTCCAAACTCTCCAGCTTCTTTCAATGTCATGTTGAATTATTTGCGTGGTCTTGCTTTAGATGTGAAGCTAGAAAAAGGTTTTGATCAGGAATAATTATTAATAATAAATAAAAAATATATGAAAACACTAAACACAACAGATTTTGATCATATCACACTCAAACTTGCTTCACCTGAACAAATAAAAGAATGGTCTTATGGAGAAGTTACAAAACCTGAGACAATAAATTATCGTACTGGACGATCTGAAAGAGGTGGTTTATTTGATGAAAAAATATTTGGACCTGAGAAGGATTATGAATGTTATTGTGGAAAATATCGTCGTATTAGATATAAGGATATAATTTGTGAAAAATGCGGAGTGGAAGTAACACGTTCTATTGTTCGTAGAGAAAGAATGGGACATATAGAGCTTTCAACTCCAGTTGCACATATTTGGTTTTTAAGAGGTGTTCCATCTAGAATGAGTATACTTCTTAATATTTCTGTCTCTGACCTTGAGAAGGTTATTTATTTTGCTGGTTATATAATTACTAAAGTTTATGAAGAAGAAAAAGAAATTATATTAACAAACCTAGATAAAGAATATAAAACTAAATTAAAAAATACTACAGACGAAGAAACAAAAGAAAAATTAAAAACTTTACTTTCAAATACAAAAAAAGAAATTGGTGAAATTTATGAAGGAAAAGTTCTAAATGAAATTTCATTCCATCATTATTCTTTAAAATATGGAACTTGTTTTGAAGCAAATATAGGTGCTGAAGCAATTTATTCTATATTTAAAAATCTTGATTTGAATAAGTTAAAAGCTCATACAGAAATGATGCTTGAAAAAGCAAGTATAGTAGAGAAAGAAAAATTACAGAAAAGACTTTCTCTAATTAGAGCTATGATTTATGCAAATATAAGACCAGAATGGATGCTTTTGACTGTAATACCTATTATTCCACCAGTTCTTCGTCCTATGGTTGCTCTTGATGGCGGTAGACATGCAACAAGTGATTTGAATGATCTTTACAGAAGAGTAATAAATAGAAATAATCGTTTGAAGAAATTGAAAGAAATAAATGCTCCAGATGTTATTTTGAGAAATGAGAAAAGAATTATTCAAGAAGCTGTAGATGCATTAATTGATAACTCTATTGCAAAACAAAATGATAGTGTAGCAATGAGTCAATCACAAAAGAGAGCACTTAAATCTCTCTCTGATAATCTAAAATCAAAGCAAGGTCTTTTCCGTCAAAACTTACTTGGAAAGCGTGTAGACTACTCAGGCCGTTCTGTTATTGTTGTTGGACCTCAATTAAAACTAAATCAATGCGGACTTCCAAAACATATGGCATTGGAATTATTCCGTCCTTTTGTTATTTCAAAAATCCTTCAAGCAGAAATTGCATTTAACATAAGAGGAGCAAATAAACTTATTGAAGAACAAACTGCAGAAGTTTGGGCAATGTTAGAAGAAGTTATTCAAGGAAAATATGTTCTTCTAAACCGTGCACCTACTTTGCACAGACTTGGTATTCAAGCTTTTAATCCTATTCTAATTGAAGGAAATGCTATTCAAGTTCATCCACTTGTTTGTCAGGCATTCAACGCAGACTTCGACGGTGACCAGATGGCAGTATATGTACCACTTTCAGATGAAGCTCAATCAGAAGCAAGAGAATTAATGGCAGCAAATAAAAATTTACTTAAACCTCAAAATGGTGATCCTATAGTTCATCCAAGTAAGGATATGGTGCTAGGATCATATTGGATGACTAAATCATGTGATGGTGAATTAGGAGAAGGAAAATATTTTTCAAGTCCAAATGCTGCAGTGTCAGCATACGATTATGGAATAGTTTCATTACGTGCAAAGATAAAAGTTATGTCTACTGATTCCTTGAAATATAAAAAACATAATGGGGGACTATTTGACACAACAGTTGGTAAAATATTATTTAATAGTATATTGCCTAGTGACTTTGCTTTCATAAGTGACGAAATGACACAAAAAAGATTATCTGCATTAGTTGATGAACTTATTATGTGTTATGGCGTTGATAACACTCCTCCTATATTGGATAAAATTAAGGAATTTGGTTACAAATATTCAACAAAATCTGGTACTACATGGGGTCTTGATAACGTCAAAGTTCCAGAAGAAAAACCAGCAATAATTGCAGAAGCAAAAAAACAAGAAGAAGTTGTTGTTTCAGAATGGAGAGAAGGTCTTCTTTCTGAAGAAGAAAGATATCAGAAAGTTATAGAGATTTGGACTCGTGCTAAAAAAGAATTGGAAAAAGTACTTCCAAAAACTTTGGATAAAAATGGTTCAACTTATGACTTATTTAATTCTGGAGCAAGAGGTACTATGACTTCTTTAGTACAGATGACAGGTATGAAAGGACTTATTCAAAACAACCAGGGTAGAACTCAAGAATTTCCTGTTATACCATGTTATCATGAAGGACTTTCACCAATTGAATATTTCGTTACAACTCATGGTGCTAGAAAAGGTGCATCAGATACTGCTCTTAACACTGCTAAAGCTGGATATCTAACTCGTAGATTAGTTGATGTTGCTCAGGATGTAGTTATTACAGAAGAAGATTGTGGAACGAAAGAAGGTAAAATAGTAAAAAGAGAAAATATTTCTGGAATAGAAATTCCTCTTTCAAAAAATCTTCGTGGAAGAGTATTAGCAGCAGATTTGAAAGATAAGGACGGTAATGTTGTATATAAAAAAGGATTTCTAATTACAAAAGAAGAAGCTTATAACATTGAAGGAGCTGGTTTTACTGAAGTATTTGTTCGATCTCCTCTTACTTGCAATACTGTTCATGGTATTTGTCAGAAATGTTATGGTCTTGATTTAGGAAGAAATCATCTTGTAGATTTAGGTGAAGCTGTTGGAATTATAGCTGCTCAAGCTATTGGAGAACCTGGAACACAGCTTACACTTCGTACATTCCATGCTGGAGGAGTTGCTGGTACTGATATTACGACAGGTCTTCCTCGTGTTGAAGAAATTTTCGAAAGAAGAATTCCTAAGAACCCAGCTATTGTTTCTCAGACAGATGGTGAAGTAATAGAAGTAAAAGATAAAGATGGAAAAGAGAAAATAATAAAAGTTTTGTCTGATACAAAAGGTGATGGTAAATCAAATGAAATAGAATATTTAGCAGCATTTAGAAGAATACCAATAGTGAAAGTAGGAGATAAAGTAAAGAAAGGAGAACTTTTGACAGATGGATCCGCTGATATTGCAGAAATATTTAAGTATGGAGGTAAAGAATTAGTTGAAGAATATATTATCAGAGAAATAAATAAAGTTTATGAATTGCAAAGTGCTTCAATTTCTAGAAAACATACAGAAATAATTATTCGTCAAATGTTTTCAAGAAGAAAGATAAAAGATTCTGGAGAAACAAATTTCTCAAATGGTGATATTGTAGAAAACACAGCATTGGTTGAAGAAAATGCAAGAGTCGCAAGCATTGGTGGAAAAGAAGCAAAAGCAGAAATAGTTGCTCTTGGAATAACTGAAGTATCTCTACGAACAAAGAGTTGGCTTTCAGCTGCTTCTTTCCAAAATACTAATCGTGTATTAATCGAAAATGCAGTAAAGGGTGGTGTAGATTATCTAAGAGGCTTAAAAGAAAATGTAATTATTGGACGACTTATACCAGCAGGAACGGGATTTAAAAATAGAGAAAATCACGTTGAAGAGGAAGAATAAAATATTATGAACTCTCCAGTTACACAAATTAAGGAGAGGCTTTCAATCGAAGATGTAGTCTCTTCTTATATAAAGTTAGAAAAAGCTGGCTCAAATCTAAAAGCAAGGTGTCCATTTCATAATGAAAAAACACCATCTTTCTTTGTGTCTCCTGATAGGGGTAGTTACTATTGTTTTGGTTGTGGTGCAAAAGGTGACATATTCACTTTTGTAGAAGAATTTGAAGGTTTGGATTTTAAAGGAGCATTAAAACTTTTAGCTGATAAAGCAGGAATTGTATTGGAAAAATTCAACAAAGAAGAAGAAAGCGAGAAGGAAAGATTATATAGAATAATGGATGAATCTTCTAAATTTTTTGAGAATAATTTATCTAGCAATAAAGAAGTTTTAGCTTATCTTAAAGCAAGAGGATTAAATGATGTTTCAATCGCAGATTTTAAAATTGGTTTTGTAAAAGAAGACTGGAGAGAATTATATTCTCATCTTATTAAAAAAGGTTTTAAAGATGCGGATATAGAAAAAGCAGGACTGATAAAAAAAACAGAAAAAGGATTTTATGATAGGTTCAGAGGACGAATTATGTTTCCAATTTCTGATTCTAGCGGACGTATAATTGCATTTTCTGGAAGACTTTTTAGAGATGATGGAAAATCAGCAAAGTATTTAAATAGCCCAGATACTCCAATTTTTAGCAAATCAGCAGTTCTTTATGGACTTGATAAAGCTAAAGAATCTATTCGAAAAAATAATTTTTCAATTTTAGTAGAAGGGCAATTTGATTTAGTTTTATCTCATCAAGCTGGCTTTAAAAATACAATTGCAACTTCTGGAACTGCACTTACAGACTCAACTGTTTCTAAAGAAAATGTTGTTTCTAATTTGGGATTAGTTCGTAGAATTTCAAGTAATATAGTTCTTGCTTTCGACGCTGACAAGGCTGGTTTTAATGCATCAAGTCGTGCAAGTAAAATAGCATTATCTTTGGGAATGGATGTTAAAGTGGTTTCTTTACCAGATGGAGTTGATCCTGCTGATTTAATTTCTAAAACTGGTCCCCAGGCATGGCATGAAGCTATTCGTAATTCAAAACATATTATTGAATTTTTACTTAATAAAATATTGAGTAAAACACAAAAAGATTCGCGATATATTGGTAGAGACGTGAAAGAAAAAATACTTCCATACGTCAACGCTCTTGATAGCTCAATTGAAAAGTCACATTTTATTAAATTAATAAGTGATATGTCTCAAATTCCAGAAAATGCCCTAAGAGATGATCTTAGAAAAGTTGAAACTGAATTAAAATTTGAACAAAATGAAATTAAAGGTGCAGAAGAACATGAAAATAAGGTTTTCAAAAAAGATTATATAGAACGTAGATTGTTTGGAATTTTGCTTTGGCAAAAAACATTGCCAAAACAATCTTTGAATGTTGAAGAAATAACAAAAGAACTTTCAAATATTTTGGGAGTAAAGCCCGAAGAAGTTTTTATAGATGTAGAAAATAACAAAGAGGATTTAATTTTTGAAGCAGAAATTTTTTATGGAAAAGAAGGGAATTTAAATAAAGACGTTTTGGAATTGTTGGAGAATCTGAAAGAGGAAAATTTAAAAGAAGAATTATCTAAAAAAATGAAAGAATTACATCTGGCTGATATGAATAAAGAAAAAGATAAGTCGACTCAAATTTTGAAAGAAGTAAATGAAATTAATAATAAGATACAAAATATTAAAAATGGTCGTGTTAAAAACTAAATTATAATTATGAAGAAAAAAAACATAAAAAAAGTAAAGAAAAATAAGGTTAAAAAGAGCAAAATAAAAAAGGTTTCAAAAAAAATAAAAAAAACAAAAAAACCTGTAACTAAGAAAAAAACAGTTAAAAAATTAAGTACTTCTGAAAAAAAATCTGAAGAATTAAATCGTTTAGCTGATGGAATTATAGCAAAAGGAAGAAAGAGAGGATTTGTTACTTATGATGAAATTTTGAAAACATTTCCAAACATCGAAAATGATATTATCTTTTTAGATGAATTGTATGAAAAATTAACTGTTGCTGGAATAGATGTTCTTGAAGGAGGAAATCTTTTGAATTTAGATAATGATTTAAATGACTCTGATTTGAATAAATCTACTTTGCATGATTCGATTCAAATGTATTTAAAAGAAATAGGTCAATATCCTTTAATTTATGCTAGTGATGAAAAAGAATTGGCAAAAAGAATAGAGCATGGTGATATTGAAGCAAAGAATTTACTTGCAAGAGCAAACTTGCGTTTAGTAGTTTCAATAGCTAAAAAGTATGTTGGACGAAGTGCAAATTTAACCTTACTTGATTTGATACAAGAGGGGAATCTTGGTTTGTTTAAAGCTGTCGAAAAATTCGATTGGACTAAAGGATATAAATTTTCTACTTATGCAACTTGGTGGATTAGACAATCAATAACTCGTGCTTTGGCTGATCAATCACGTACAATTCGTATTCCAGTTCATATGGTTGAAACAATTTCAAAATATAAACAAGTTCATAGAAGGCTAAGTCAAGATTTAGGAAGAGAGCCATTATCAGAAGAAATTGCTACTGAGATGGGTGTACCTGTTGAAAAAATTCACACAATAGAAAATATAAGCCAAGAAACTATTTCTCTTGAACAACCTGTTGGTGACGATGATGATAAATCAACATTGGAAAACTTTATTCCAGATGAAAAGATTTTAAGACCTGATCAAGAATCTTCTCGTAGAATTTTAGCTGATCAAATAAGAGAAGTTCTAGACGAACTTAATCCAAAAGAAAGAAAAATTCTTGAAATGCGTTATGGATTGACTGATGGTATACAGCATACATTAGAAAGGGTAGGTGAAGAATTTCAAGTTACTCGTGAACGTATTCGTCAGATTGAAGCAAAGGTTCATGAAAAACTTCGTCAACATGAAAAAATTGCTCGCTTGAAAAACTATTTTGACTAGCGAGGAAATAATAAAAATTTATTTTTATTATTTCCGAGTGAAGTCAAAATATTGTATGCAGTTATATTTTGACTAAATAAAAAATCCCGCACATGCGGGATTTTTTATTGTATTACTATCTTAGTTTTTCTATTTTTTGCATTATGGATTCATAAGATTCAGCTCCGTGCATCATTTCAACTATTTTTCCTTTTTTAACAATAAAACTTGATGGAGTACCAAGACCATTTTGTATAATTCCTTTTTCTACTAACTGTTTTTCCAATGAACTTGCTCCTGTTTTGTATGTACTGATTTTTTCTTTATATTTTTCACTTGAAAGACAGTTTTCAAAAGATTCCATGTTAAGACCCAAATCATTGGCTATTTTGGAAAGTTCAGTTGTTTCTAATTTATTATTTGATTCTGTTCTTGCAAAAACTTCATTTATATATTTCCAAAACATATCATTACCTCCTTGCTCCCAGGCACATTCTGTTGCTATTGCTTCGTGCTCTGATTTTGAATGAAGTTCAGAAATAGGGTAATGCCTATACACCCAAGCTACATTGCTATTTTCAGATACTACTTTCTGCATTGTTGAATGAAATACTTTACACCATGGGCATTCAGTATCTGAATATTCCACTATCATTATTTTTGCATTTTTATTTCCTAAAATATGTTCTTGATCTGAGACTTGTTCTATCTTAACTTTTTGCAATGCAGTATCGGCATTTGATGATGAACTTTTATCTTTTAATAGAATAGCTCCTGCAATAATAAGTCCAGCTATTATTATAGCTCCAGCTATTTGATTTTGTTTTAGCTTGTTTCCCATAAATATTTTTTATTATTACTAATACGCTAGTATAACATCTTTTTTATGCATGGTATACTATATTGTGGGTCCATTAATTTTACCAAATAATTTTTTTGTTCAATTTGATTTGGACAAATAATATAAACATATGTGTAAAAATTGTAAAAGTTGTTGTTGCAAAGGCGGTTGCACTATGAGCATTATTGCTAAAATATTAGTAATAATAGGAGGATTAAACTGGGGTATTATTGGAGTTGGTATGATTGTAGGCAAAATGAATTCATGGAATGTAGTTCATTTATTGCTTGGATCTGCACCTTCTCTTGAATTAATCATCTATTTGCTTGTAGGTATTGGTGCCGTAATAATGCTTTTTAACTGTAGTTGTAATAAATGCAGAGAAACTTGCAGAATTGAAGAAAAAAAAGAAGAAACACAAATGCAATAGTTTTTGAAAAAATATCATTAATTTAGCTATTTTAAGCACTTGCGGATTCTCTAAAAAAGTGATATTATTTTTGTCATAAATATGTCTTCAGTTTCAACTACAATATATTTTATATTGACTTTTCTTTCTGTCTACGTGCAGGTTTTTTTCCTTTCAGTTTTTTTAGATAAAAGAAAAAAAATATTGGTAAGAAAGGGTACTATAGAGCTCAGTGAATATCCAGGGGTTACAGTAATTGTTCCATGTTATAACGAAGAAAAAACAATAACTGGGACTATAGAATCTCTTCTTGATTTAGATTATCCAAAAGATAAATTAAAAATAATTGTTATTGATGATGGAAGCAAGGATCATACATGGGATACTATAAAAAAATTTGAAGAACACCAAAATATTAAGATTCTTAAAAAAGAAAATGGTGGTAAATATACAGCACTCAATTTAGGGTTGAAGTATGTTGATACGCCATTTTTAGGTTGTCTTGATGCAGATTCTTTTGTAGATTCTCAAGCACTAAAAAGAATTATGACTTATTTTTATGATAGCCATGTTATGGCCGTTGCTCCATCAATTGTTGTTGATAAACCAAAAAATATTATACAGGGTGCACAAAAAGCAGAATATGACATGGCAATTTATACTAAAAAAATGCTTGCATTCTTGGGCGGTATACATGTTACTCCTGGACCTTTTTCAATTTTTAGAAAAAAAGTTTTTGAGGATTTAGGCCCATATAGACATGCACATAATACTGAAGACCAAGAGATTGCTTTACGTATGCAAAAAAATCATTATAAAATAGAACATTGTCCAGATGCATATGTATATACTGTTGCACCAAATTCAGTAGGAAAATTGTTTCGTCAAAGACAGAGATGGATTTATGGCTTTTTAAGAAATGTTATAGATTACAAAAAAATCTTATTTAAGAAAAAATATGGTACAGTAGCTTTTTTTACATTGCCATCAGGTATTATTTCTGTAATATCAGCTATATTTTTGTTAGGAATGGTTTTTTATAATATTATTGTTTTCCTAATAAACAAAATAATTCAAATAAATATTGCTGGTTTTAGTTCAATTAGCAATTTTTCTTTTGATTGGTTTTATTTTGACACAAAAACAATTTTCTTTATGTCAATACTTTTGTATTCATCGGTTGTATTTTCTCTTTTGATGGGAAGAAGAATGTTGGAGGGTAAAATTCGTTTTTCATTTGATATACTATATTTTGTAATAATTTATGGGGCATTAGCACCTTTTTGGCTTCTCAAGGCTGTTTTTAATACGATAAGATCAAAACAGGCTAGTTGGACGCTAGAAAGAGACGTCGGTTTAAAACTGGACGCAAATTAATCAAACTGTTAATATAATAATTATGGAAAAACAAGAAGAACAAGAACAACAAAAATTTGATTGGAGAAGGTATGTGGTCGTTTTCTTTATTACGTTAGCGCTTTTTTTAACGGCTGTATATATAAGCAATTATTTTAATAATAAAAAGTTAGATCAATTAAAATCTATACAAGATAAAATATCAATAGATATTCTATCGTCAGAGACACAATTTTCTCTTTTGTCTGAATTGTCCTGTAAAAATGTTTCAGATACTGTTTTGTCTAGTGAATTAAGTGAACTTGGAAAAAAATTAGAATGGGGAGAAGACAATATTGGTAAATCAGAAGAATTAACTTATTTAAGAAAATATTATTCTCTTTTAGAAATAAAAGATTATCTTTTAATGAAAAAGATTTCTTCTAGATGTGGCGTAAAGTCAGCCTTTGTACTTTATTTTTACACAACAGCTGAAAATTGTAGTGAGTGTCAAAAAGAGGGTATAGTACTTTCTGCATTAAAAGATAAATACCCAGAATTAAGAGTTTACTCTTTTGATTACAGTACTGAACTTTCTGCAGTTGAAGCAATGATAAATATTTATAAAATAAAAGATACAAAACTTCCTGCTTTGGTTGTTGATGATAATGTTTATACTGGATTTCGTTCTGTTGAAGAACTAGAAAAAACTATTAAAGAATCATTTAAATTGCAAGAGGCAATACCTGAAAACACATCTAATAAAAAGAGTTCTTAATTTGAGCCGCCTCTCAGATTCGAACTGAGGACCTTCGCTTTACAAAAGCGTTGCTCTACCAACTGAGCTAAGGCGGCTTATAAATATTCTAATACATTAACATATTTTAAAAATCTATTCAATTCCTTCTTCTTCTTTGATCTTGTGTTTTATCCTTCTTATCTTTTGTCTATATTCGGAAATAACTTTTAAATATTTGGAAACTTCTTGTTTGTTTATAGGATTTCCATTTTCATCAAACTTTGTTTTGTTCATTTTTTCCTTTATTTTTTTGCTTATTTCCTTTCTTTTTTTATTCAAAAAATTTAAAGAAAGAATATAACTTCTAAGAACAATCCATATAAAAATATGTCCTCCATTTTTTAAATTTTTTGCTATTGAATATTTAACCTTATCAAAATCTACAACTTCACCCAAAAAATTTTCATTATTGTATTCAGGATGTTTTGTCTCATAATTTATAAGCAAAACTTTATCACCAATCATAAAAATGATTGCTGCTAGTGATACAAAAAATAAAATTAAAAAGAAAGACATGTTTTTTTAAATTGAATAACTTTTTACTTCCTTTATTGTTGCTTTTGCTTTTTCCAAAATTTGTCCTATCGTTTCTTCTGGATTTTTTATAAAAGGTTGATCAAGTAATGTTTTTTCTTTGAAGTATGTTGCTATTTTACCTTCAAGTATTTTTTTCTTTATCTCTTCTGGTTTGTTTACATTCTCCATTTCTTTTAAGAAGATTTCATTTATTGTTTTCTTTATTTCTTCATTTATATCTTCTTTTGAAATATATTCAGGTTTCATTGCTGTAAAGTGCATAGCAATATCTTTTGCTAATTCTGAATTTCCACCATTTAAACTCACAATAACTGCTTTTTTATTATTATGAATATAATTTCCCAATACAGTTCCTTCTACTTGATAAGAATCACCAAGTTGTATATTTTCTCCTGTTTTTTGAATAATTGGATCAATCATATCTTTTGCTTGATTTTTCATTTTTTCTATTCCATCTGCAAAAGCTATATCGGTAAGTTTATTGAGTAGTGAAACAAAGTCTTCGTTTCTTGATACGAAGTCAGTTTCACAGTGTAGGGCAACAAGTACAGACTTTTTATCATCTCCTTTTATCATAACTGCACCATCTTTAGCATTTCTATCAGCCTTTTTAAGAGCTATATCACTACTTGTTTTTTTTAATATTGCAAGAGCTTTATTCATATCGCCATCAGCTTCCTCTAATGCTTTTTTGCATTGCATAACTGAAATGCCAGTGGCATCTCTAAGTTCCTTTACCAACTCGGTTGTTATTTTTGTTGACATATAAATATTTTACTTAACAGGCACAGACATCTGGCCATTTTTATAAGAATTTAAGATTGATTCTGTAAAAATCCTAATTGAAGGTATTCCAGAATCATTACATACGATAGGATAATCTATATTTTTTATATTTGAATCAGAATTTAACAATGCTATAACAGGTACATTTGATTTTTGTGCTTCAGTTTTTGCAATGTGCTCTGTTTTTGTATCTACAATAAACAATGCATCTGGTATTTTTTTCAAACCAACTAATCCAGAGTAATATCTTGCTAATTTTTCCATCTTTTTTGCCATAACTACTCTTTCTTTTTTTGTATATTTCTCAAGTCCTCCTTCTTTATTTTCTTTTCTATAGTTTTCAAGTTCTACAATTCTCTTTTTAATCTCAGAAAAATTACTTAAAGTACCACCAATCCATCTTTCGTTTACATAAGGCATATTAAGAGCTTCGGCTGTATTTTTTATTATTTCTTTTGCCTCTGGTTTAGTTCCAACAAAAAGAACCACTTTATTTTTTGAACCGAGACTTTTTATAAACTCTCCTGCTGTTTCAAGCATTAAGCTTGTTTTTTCAAGATCAATAATATCTGTTTTATTTTTAGTCGTAAATATATATGAAGATACAGAAGGGTGTCTTCTGGTCTTAGAATAACCATAATGAGCACCTGCTTTAAACATATCTTCCACTGATACTTTAGTATCTTTCTTTTGATTTTCTACTTTTTGCATAAGGTTTATTCTAGCAGAAAGAGACGATTTTTGCAAATTTTAGGCTATATTTAATTTCTTTTAAATTCCTTTGCAAAAAAGGCTTTTTTCGGTTAATATGGATACTATGAAACAATCAAAGCTTTTTACTAAAACAAAGAAAGAAAGCCCAGCAGATGAAGTTTCTAGGAATGCAGAATTACTTATTCGTGGTGGTTTTATTCATAAAGAAATGGCTGGAGTTTATTCTTATTTACCTTTGGGTTTGCGTGTATTAAATAAAATAGAAAATATAATTCGTGAAGAAATGAATCAAATTGGTGGAATAGAAATGAAAACTACTATTCTACAAAATAAAGAAATTTGGGAAAAATCAAATAGATGGAGTGATGAAGTTGTAGACAATTGGTTTAAAACAAAATTAAAGGCAGGTGGAGAAATTGGTTTATCGTTTACAAATGAAGAAGCCTACTCAAATATTTTAAAACAATATATAAAATCATATAAAGATTTGCCTGTTTATCCATATGATTTTAAGGATATATTTAGAAATGAAGTTAGAAGTAAATCGGGGATTATGAGAGGAAGAGAATTTTTTTGGAAAGCTCTTTATTCATTTTCTAAAGATGATGAAGAACATAATGCTTTTTATGAAAAAATAAAAGTTGCTTATCAAAATATTTTTAAGAGAGCTGGTATTGGACATATTACTTATTTAACTTTTGCTTCAGGCGGAAGTTTTTCTAAGTTTTCTCATGAATTTCAAACTATAACTTCAGTTGGAGAAGATACTATTTATTTGGATGAGAATTCAGGAATTGCAATAAATAAAGAAGTTTATAATGATGAGACTATCGCTCAACTTAATTTGAAAAAAGAAAATTTAGTTGAAAAAAGAGCAGTTGAAGTTGGAAACATCTTTTCATTAGGAACCAGATTTTCAGAGCCTTTTAATTTAAAATATAAAAATGAAAATGATGAAGAAAAATTAGTTGTAATGGGAAGTTATGGTATTGGATTGGGAAGATTAATGGGTACTATTGTTGAAGTGCTTTCTGATGATAAAGGTATTATTTGGCCTGAAAATGTTGCACCGTTTAAGATTCATCTTTTAGCTTTAGGTGAAAGTGAAAATGTAAAAACAGAAGCAGATAAACTATATGATGTTTTAAATAAAAATAATATTGAAGTTTTATTCGATGACAGAGAAGGTTTGTCTGCCGGAGAAAAATTTGCTGATGCTGATTTACTTGGTATTCCATTTCGTGCAGTTGTTTCTGAAAGAAGCATAAAAGAAAAAGGAATTGAATTAAAAAAGCGAACAGAAGAAAAAGGAAAGATTGTATCAGCTGATGAATTAATAAATATATTAACCACTAAAAAAGCATCTTAAAATGTTAAATAAATTTTATAAATTAATTTCAAATGATATTGGCATAGATTTAGGAACATCTAATACTTTAGTTTATTTAAAAGGTCATGGAATAGTAATTAATGAACCATCTGTAGTTGCTGTAAATATTAAAACAAATCAAATTTTGGCTGTTGGTACGAAAGCAAAAGAAATGCTTGGAAGAACACCAGGACATATAAAAGCTGTTCGTCCTCTTGTTGATGGAGTAATTTCTGATTTTGAAGTTACAGAGGAAATGCTTTCTTATTTGATAAACAAGGCAGATAAGATGTCAAAAAAAATTGCAAGACCAAGAGTTTTAGTAGGAGTTCCATCTGGTACTACAAATGTTGAAACTCGCGCTGTATATGATGCTACACGTTCTGCTGGAGCAAGAGAAGTTTTTCTTGTTGAAGAACCAATGGCTGCAGCAATTGGGATAAGACTTCCGGTTAAAGATGCTGTTGGTTCAATGATAATTGATATTGGTGGTGGAACAACTGATGTAGCTGTGATTTCTTTGGGTGGTATTGTAAAATCTAAAAATTTAAAGATTGCAGGGGACAGATTAAATAATGATATTGCTACATATATGCGTGATGAATTTAAAATATTAGTTGGAGAAAGAACTGCTGAAGCTGTAAAAATTGCAATAGGATCAGTAATTCCTGGTGAATATACTGAAATAGAAGTAAGAGGAAGAGATTTGCTAACTGGTTTGCCTAGAGAAGTTGTTGTAACGGATTCTGATATTCGTGAAGCACTTTCTGGATCTATTAAGGAATTTGTTGAAGGAGTAAAAGATGTTCTTGAAGCAACACCTCCAGAAATTTTGTCAGACATAATGAAAAATGGAATAACCTTGTCAGGTGGTGGGGCTTTATTGTTTGGTATTGATCAACTTCTTCAAAACGTTCTTAGGATTCCTATTCATGTAATTGACGATCCTCTTTCTGCTGTTGCTAGAGGCACTGGCGTTATTCTTGATGATATGGAATATTACAATGATGTTTTGATAAGTAATCAAAATGAGTTACCTCCTAGATAAAAAAATAAAAAGAAAAAAAATACAGAAAATAGTCATATTGATTGTTTTTCTTTTTTTAGTATTTTGTTTTAGGTCAGATATTTTTAAAGGATTATCTTCTGCTGTGCATTTTATTTCTAGACCAGTTTTAATATTTGGTGATATTTTGTGTGATAAATTTAGTGATTTAAATATTTATTTTTCTTCAAAAAAATCTCTTTATTCTGAAAATAATTTTTTGAAAACGCAATTGAATGAAAAGGAAATAAAAATGTCAAACTATGCTTCTGTCTTGGATGAAAATTTGAAATTGAAAGAAATACTAGGAAGAAATATTGTAGGAAATGATTTTATAATATCTAGTATTTTAGTTAAACCAAATCGTTCTTTATATGACACAATGATTATTGATGTTGGAACAAATGATGGTGTTTCTGTTGGTAAAAAAGTTTTTGCAAAAGGGGACATACCATTGGGTTACATAAGTGAGACATATGCGAATTCTTCAAAGATTGTTTTATTTTCCAGTCCAGGTGAAAAAACAGATTCTGTAATTTCTGGCAAGGATGTTTTTGTACAACTAATTGGAAGAGGTGCAGGAGATTTTGAAATGATTTTGCCAAGAGATTTTTCTATTGAAAAAGGAACAGAAATAGTTTTGCCAGGAATTATGCCTTATGTTCTAGCCAGAACAGAAACTATAATTTCAAGTCCCCATGATTCGTATCAAAAAGTTTTGTTAATAAGTCCTATAAATATTTTTGAACTAAAGTTTGTTGAAGTAGAGAAGTAATGGAATTTAAAATCGAGAAAAAATTAAAAAATAGCTTAGGTAGAGCTGGAACGTTGACTACTGCACATGGGTCAGTAGAAACACCAGCTTTTGTAGCAGTTGGTACTAAAGCAACTGTAAAATCTTTAAATCCAGAACAAGTACGTGATGATGGTACACAAATTGTTCTTTGTAATACTTATCATCTTTTTTTACAACCAGGCGATGAAATAGTAAAAGATGCTGGTGGAATAGGAAAGTTTATGAATTGGAAAGGTCCGACAATGACAGACTCAGGAGGCTTTCAAGTTTTTTCATTAGGAGTAGCTTATGGAAAAGAAATTTCTAAAATAATAAAAAGAATTACAGATCCGTCACTTATGATACCTGAACGTTTCGATGATAGTGATGCGCCGAGATTAGCAAAAATAGGGAATGATGGAGTTTCATTTAAGTCTCATTTAGATGGATCAATTCATTATATTACTCCAGAAAAATCTATTCAGATTCAACACAACCTCGGCGCTGATATAATTTTTGCTTTTGATGAATGTACATCTCCAGCGGAGGATTTGAAATATCAGGAAGAAGCATTGGAGCGTACGCATCGATGGGCTGAAAGAAGTTTAGCGGAGCATAAGAGACTCTCTTTCGAGAAAGAAACTTCTCTTGCGGGGTCGCTGTCTCCGCTTGCTAGCGGAGCGCTGCCTCTCGGCCCGTCGGCCTGTGAGACACCCCGCAATAGAACTTCTTTCTTTTCCCCAGCATTGTTTGGTATTGTGCAGGGTGGGCGTGATGAAAACTTACGAAAGAAAAGTGCGAAGGCAATTTCTGCTATGGACTTTGATGGTTTCGGAATAGGTGGATCTTTTGCAAAAGAAGATATGTCTAGCGCAGTGAAATGGGTTAATGAAATTTTACCAGAAGAAAAACCACGCCATTTGCTTGGTATAGGGGAGCCGGAAGATTTATTTATGGGAATAGAAAATGGAGTGGATCTTTTTGATTGTGTTATACCAACTCGTCTTGGAAGAAATGGAACTATATATACAAAATTTGGAAAAATAATAATTACAAATACAAAATTCAGAAATGATTTTACTCCAATTGAAAGTGATTGTGATTGTTATACTTGTAAAAATTATAATCGTGCATATATAGCACATTTATTTCACGGTAAAGAGATGTTGGCTGGTACTTTGGCTTCAATTCATAATTTATATTTTATAACTAACCTAGTAAAAAGAATTAGAAAGTCTATTTTAGATGATAATTTTTTTGAATTTAAAGATGAATTTTTATCAAATTATAAAAGGTAGAAAAGTGTATAATTGTTTCTTTACATTCATCTCTGAATTGTTATAATATTCACCATAATTAAATGGAAGCAAAAAAAGCAAAAAAGAACGGTAAAAATTGGAAAAAATTCTGGAAGCTCGGAGTAGACGAATTTAACACTCAATTTTTAGGAGTAAGTAAAGATGGAAATCTTACCGCTACAGAAGGTAATCATGTATATGATTTAAGCAAACTAGTTATAAAACACGGAACGCCACTTCAGGTGGTTTTTCCTTTTGTCATAGAAGATCGTCTAAAAGATTTGATTGGTTTTTTTCAAGCATATATGAAGATATACGGATATAAAGGTAAATTCTTTTATCACTATCCTATGAAAGTAAATCAGAATAAAGAATTTGTTTTGTCCGTTTTGTCAGAAGGAGCAAATTTAGAAGTAACATCCGCAAATGAACTTTGGATTGTAAAAAAACTTTGGGAAGGAGAAAAATTTAACAGTAAAATTCGTGTATTTTGTAATGGTCCTAAAACAGATCAATACCTTGATTTAATAGAAGAACTTCGTGAGAAGGGTATGAACATTGTACCAATTATTGAAGGTTGGGAAGAAATTGAAAGATTGTCTAAATATAAAGGAGATACAGGAATAAGAGTTGATTTAGATATAAAAGCCGATACCCATTGGGATAAAAAGTTTGATAGATTTGGTTTATCAGAAAAAGACGTGCTTTCATTGGGTAAAATAAAGAATCTAAAGATAATGCATTATCATCTTGGTTCTCAAATTAAAACACAAAAAAGTATTTTGGATGGCATAAAACATGCTTTTAGTATTTATGTTCAATTACAGAAAATACATCCAAATATTGATACCCTAGATATAGGTGGAGGTTTTGGTGTTCCCTACGAAAAGAAAAAGTTTTATACAGCAAAAGGTGTTTCAAGTAAGATAGTAAGAACTTTAAAAAATTTGTCAGATAAAGCAGGCGTAAAACATCCAAACCTTGCAGTAGAGTGGGGACAGTATGTTGTTGCACCAGCACAGATAACAATTTATAAAATAATTTCAAAAAAATATATTCCAAAAGCAAATGCTAAAGCTTGGTATGTTATTGATGGAAGTTTTATTAATGATTTGAAAGATACTTGGACGATTCATCAAAAGTGGCATGTTGTACCTGTAAACAATATGAACAAAGTTTTAAAAACAACATGGTTAGCTGGAAGCACATGTGATTCAGATGATAAATATACTGCTGGTGGTAATTATATTCTTTTGCCAAAAATTCCTGATGGTCAAGATCAGTACATTGCAATTTTAGATACAGGTGCATATCAAGATAGTTTATCTTCACATCATTGTTTACTTTCTGAACCTGCAAAAATATTAGCTTCTGATGGAATGACTCAAGTAATTAGAAAACGTGAGACGCCAGAATCCATAGGAAAACTTTTTGGCTGGCCAAATGGAGATCATAAATAATTTTTAATGAATCTAAAAACTTTTTTTCTTTTTATCTTTCTCTTTGTAATACTTATTTTTGGTTTTGTATTTTTAAATAAATATAATTCTCTACAAAAAATAGAAGTAAAAAATATAAAACATGTACAAGTTGCTGGTAAAATAATAAAAGTTAATCTTGCTCTTAATGATAAAGATCAAGAAATAGGTCTTTCTGGTAAAAAATATTTAAAAGAAAATGAAGGAATGCTTTTTATTTTTTCTGATGTATCTCGTCGTTATTTTTGGATGAAAGAAATGAATTTTCCAATAGATATTATTTGGCTTAATGAAAAATTAGAGGTGATTTATATAAAAAAGAATGTGTACCCAGAATCATATCCAGACTCTTTTGGTCCAGACGAAAATAGTAAGTATGTTTTGGAGGTTAATGCTGGTTTTTCCGAAAAGAATAATTTAAGAGAAGGAAATTTTGTTAAATTTTTACCCTAAAAAGCTTTAATTTTAAAGTGTCAAAAAAAATACCTATTTACATAAGACACCAGCTATTTTATTGCTCTATTTTTTGTTGTTGTTCACTTTCCTAAAGTATTTTTTGGAGGTAAAATTGCTTTATGAATAAAAATAATATTTTAGATAAAAAGGAGTTAAGCAAAATTAAGAATGTTAGAAACAGGGAGGGAGAGACTATACCTTTTAATTTAGAAAAAATTGTTGATGCTATTAATAAAGCATTTTTATCTACTAAAGAAGGAGAGGAAAAGGAAGCAAGAAACGTTGCCAATAGAGTTTTTCATAAATTGTTACATGTAAAAGTAGAAAAAAATGATAAAAATTTTTTACCGAGTGTAGAAATGATACAAGATTTTGTAGAAGCTGAATTAATGGAACTGGGTTATCATACTACAGCAAAAGCTTATATACTTTATAGATCAAAAAGAGCAGAATTACGAAAAGAAGTTGGTATTGTTCCTTCGGAAAATAAAAAAGTTTTTGATCAGTCAAGCTCTTACTTTGTTGGATCGTATGAAGAATTTATTTTTTATAGAACTTATTCTAAATGGCAAGACAGTTTAGGTAGAAGAGAAACTTGGGTTGAGACGATTGATAGATTCATGGCTTATATGAAACATAAGCTTGGTAAAAAACTTTCTGAAAAAGATTTTAATGAAATACGAGAAGGAATTTTAAAACAAGAAGTTTGTCCTTCAATGAGATTGCTTTGGTCTTCTGGAGAAGCTTGTGAAAAAACAAATGTGTGGGCATACAATTGTTCATTTATTGCTCCATCATGTTGGCAAGACTTAGGAGAAATAATGTACATATTAATGTGTGGAGCAGGACTTGGTTTTTCTGTAGAATCAGAAACAGTTCAAAAATTTCCTCAGATAAGAAGACAGACAGGAAAAAAAATAGCTACACATGTTGTTGAAGATAGCAAAGAAGGTTGGGCAGATGCTTTTGTTCTTGGATGTAAAACTTGGGCTGATGGATATGATTTAGATTTTGATTATTCAAAAGTACGACCATCTGGTTCTAGACTAAAAACTGCAGGAGGCCGTGCATCTGGTCCTCAACCTCTTATTGATTTAATTAATTTTACTAAAGCAAAAATATTAACAAAACAAGCAAAACGTCTTTCTAATATAGACTTGCACGATATTATCTGTCAGATAGGACTTATTGTTGTTGCTGGGGGTGTACGCAGAAGTGCATTGATTTCTTTGTCTGATATTGATGATGAATCAATGAGAAAGTCTAAACAAGGACAATTTTGGGTTGATAATGGACAACGTTCAATGGCAAACAACTCTGCTGTTTATGCGCAAAAGCCTTCAGCATCAGAATTTTTAAATGAATGGATAGAACTTATAAAATCTGGTACTGGTGAAAGAGGAATATTTAATCGTGGAGGACTTATGTCTCAACTTCCAAAACGTAGAATCGAAAACTGGAAGAAAGCAGGAATTATTGATGATCAAAATGTTATTGTAGGCCTACCTGGTTCAAATCCATGTGGAGAAATTACATTACGTTCTAAACAGTTTTGTAATCTTACATCCATTGTAGTGCGTCCTCGTGACACTGTAGCTGATTTAAAAAGAAAAGTTAGGTTATCTACAATATTGGGTACATACCAAGCTTCATTAACGCACTTTGGTTATTTATCAAAAGAATGGAAAGAGAATTGTGAATCAGAAGCTTTATTGGGAGTATCAATCACTGGATATTATGACAACAAAACAGTACGAGATGCAAAAGTTTTGGGTGAACTTAAAGAAGAAGCTAAAAAGGTAAATAAAGAATATGCTAAAAAATTTGGTATAAATACTTCAACTTGTATAACAACTGTAAAGCCACATGGAAATTCAGGACAACTTCTTTATGTTGGTTCAGGAATGCATCCATGGTATGCAAAATATTTTATAAGAAGAGTTCGTATTGCTACAAATGATCCATTGTTTGAACTTATAAAAGATCAGGGTGTTCCTTCAAAAGCAGAAATTGGTTATTCTACTGCAAATTCCAGTGTAGCAGTTTTGGAATTTCCTATTAAAGCACCAGAAGGTGCAATTACAAGAGATAAAATTTCTGCAATAGACTTGCTTGAAGAATGGAAGAAACTAAAAATAAATTATATTGAACATAATCCTTCTGTTACAATTTATGTTGGAAGTGATGAATGGATAAAGGTTGCAAACTTTGTTTATGAAAACTGGGATATCGTTGGAGGTTTGTCTTTCTTGCCTAGATCAGAACACGTTTATCAACTTGCTCCATATGAAGAGATTTCAAAAGAAGAATACGAGAAAAGAATGAAAGAAATAAAGCATATTGATTTTTCTAAACTTATGTATTACGAACAAGAAGACAATACAATTGGAGCAAAAGAATTTGCTTGTGTGTCAGGAGTTTGTTCCATTGATGATGCTTTAGCTGAAGAAGCACAAAAGGAGAGTGCAAAAGACTCTGAAGAGAATTAACTTAAAAACTAAAAGGCCTCGACTTAAGTCGAGGCCTTTTAGTTTACTCTATTGGTAAATTTTCTATGTTATTTGCATCTATTTTTTCAAGAGATTTTTTTTCTTTATGTTCTAAATATAATTTTCTTGATATTATGAAAATTATTGCAATTAGAATAATAAGGAATATCCATCCTGATATTGTGTTTGGCAATATATTTTCAAATGCAAATAAAGATGAAGCTGTTAAATTATTTGATATAGGGAAGTAAGCATTGTTTGTGTTTATATCATCTTCTGTTGTTTCTTCTACGTAATTCTCAATATTTTTATTTGGGTAAACAATATTTTTTGTTTTGTCATCTTCAATTACAATATTTCCATTTCCTGTTGTAGTGAAAGATAATATACTACCCCTTCTTGTGCCTACACTATTGCTTCCAGCAGCACGGAAATAATAAGTTGTGTTTGGATTTAGATTTGATATTCCTTCTGAAAAAGATTGATAGCTATTTTCAGATCCTATTGTTCGATGAGTAGTTTCGTTAAAAGTGTATAGATAAGGTGAAGTTCCATATTCAAACCAAGCTTTTGCATTGGTATTTTTAGGATTTATTGTTCCTGCTAACATAGCAGAACTTTTTGTAACATTACTGATATTTGATGTATTAACTAAAACATAGTGTACAGAACTTCCGCTACCACCACCACCTCCGCCACCGCCTCCACCTGAAGAATTTACGGTGAATTTTTTTGCATTTGAGGTTCCATTATTATTAGAAACAGTAACATTGTATTCTCCAGAATTTGCACTGTCTGATATTGTTATTGTTGCTGTTATAGAAGTTATACTATCAACACTTCTTGAATTTACAGTAATACCAGTGCCTGAAAAATTTACAACAGTACTTGGATTAAAATAATTTCCTGTTAAAACAATATTAAAAGTTTTACCTTTATCTGAACTAGATGGGGATACAGAATCTAAGACTGGAGCTACTGTTGTATCAAGAGTTTTAAACGATGTCCATCCTCCATAAGTTGTTCCTTTAATATTGCTTGCCTCAATTCTAAAATTATATGTTGTATTTGGTATTAAATTAGTAAGAGTATATGAAGCTAAATGAACAGGCGAATTTCCATCTCCTATACTTTGAAGTTGTAATGGTGGAGTAATCGGTGGTCCCATGTGGTACCATGCTTCTGTATGATATCCGTTTGGATTTACTGAACCATTTAAAATTGCTCCTGTTTCTGTAACTTGATCTGCAAAAGTGTAAACAATAGAAGGGGATCCATTTGTTAAAATATTTTTTTGGCTAGAAGCGCTTAGTGCTGGATTGCTTTCAGAAGTTTTATCAGTATAAGAATTTTTTATTGTAGATGAATACGAAAAGCTGGTTGAAACTTCTTTAGAAGCATCAGTTGTTTGTATTTCTGTGGCAAAAGAATAATTATTAGAAATGACAAAAATGCCGACAAAAAATACAACAAATATTATCTTTTTTATATTTATTTTCATTTTATTTTGTAGTTATTTTATAAGCTTTTAATAGTAATTTAACTACACTAGTATTCTATCATATTTTCTTAGAAAAGTCAATATGCTTTTGTGTAAATTGACAAGTGTATTAATAAAATAATAAAATAGAAAAAAACGTAAAAAATGAGATCTTTCAAAATTTTTGGAATGATAACGATCATGATTGTTATCTCCTTTATGACGTTTGCACAACGTCAAGCTAGTTTACCAAACATGGATGATTCAAAAGAAATCAATTCTGACGCTGTGTCTTTCAATGTTGATTTTGTAGCGTTTTCACTGATGAATGAATTTATACAGTGGAATCCACTCGGAATTTTTTTGCCATTGGAAGAGACTAAAAAACCACCTGCACTTTTAAACGAGGACGGTATTGTATATACCGATACTTTTTTAGACAGGGTTTTAAAGGAAAATCTGATACGTAACAGGCATTACTGGGAACTTGAAATAGTAAATAAAAAAATTGTTTCCAGGAAACTTTTTGTTAATGTGAATAATTAATTTTTTGTTTTCATGAAGGCTTAGTTGGTTTAACCAGCTAAGCCTTTTTGCTTGCTTTTTTTTATTTATATTTTATAATAATGTGGTCTTGTATTTGGTGATTGCTCTAGTTGTAAAACTAGGGAGGAAAGTCCGAACACAGCGATTCCTACTTTGTAGGATGGAAATGGTAGCGGGTAATACCCGTCGGGAGTAATCCTTGAGGTGCGAACAGAGACGTCTTTTTTCTAAAGGGAAAAGACATCAAAGAGAAATCTTTGATGAGTTCTATAGAAATATAGAATATGAAACGGCTAAATCCTTACCTCTGTGCAAGATCGTGCTCTTTGAGTAATCTTAGAGAGAATCGCTTGAGTCCTAAAGTAATTTAGGACCTAGATAAATAATCACCATTTTTACTTTGTAAAAATTACAGAATTCGGCTTATGAATACAAGACATTTAATATGAAAAACCTTCTCCTAAAGAGGAGGTTTTTCTATTGAACTTGCTTTTTTATTTAAAGTATGATATACTGGGTTCGTGAGTGTGAGGTCATCCTCATATTTATCGTAACAACATAAGTGCCACAAAATCCCGCTTCAATGCGGGATTTTGTTTTGCTTTTATTTTTTATCATAATGATGTAACCTAATCATATGGCAGGTAAAATTTTTAAACTAAAAAGTGAATACAAGCCAGCAGGTGATCAGCCAAAAGCAATTTTAGGCGTCTTAGAAGGTCTTAAAAAAGGTATGTCAAAACAAACACTACTTGGTGCTACTGGTACTGGAAAGACTTTTACAATAGCTAATGTCATTGAAAAATATAATAAGCCTACTCTTGTAATAGCTCATAATAAAACTTTAGCAGCACAACTAGCTCAAGAATTCAGAGAGTTTTTTCCTGATGCTGCTGTTCATTATTTTGTTTCTTATTATGATTATTATCAACCAGAAGCATATATGCCAGTTACGGATACATATATAGAAAAAGATGCGCAAATAAATAAAGAAATAGATAGACTTCGTCATGCTTCAACAGAAGCTTTATTAACAAGACCTGATGTTATTATTGTTTCTTCCGTTTCTTGTATTTATGGCTTAGGTAGTCCTGAAGAATATGAAAAGGTTAATTTAAAATTAAATGTTGGAATGGATATGGATCGCACAACATTAATGAAAAAATTAATTGAAATTTATTTTGAACGTACAAATGCAGATATTAATTCAGGAACTTTTCGTTCTATCGGTTCTAAAGTTGAAGTAATGCCAACTTCTGAAACTTTTGTTTTTCAAATAGAATTTTCAGGTAAAAAAATTTCTCGTATAGCTAAAGTTGATCCAGTCTCTTCACAAATTATATCTATAGAAAAAAATATTTTTTTATTTCCAGCAAAACATTTTATAACAGAAAAAAAAGAACAAGAACGTGCAATTAAAAATATTAAAGATGAACTTTCAATTCAATTAAAAAAATTTCAAAAAGAAGGAAAATTGCTTGAAGCTGAACGTATAAAAAGAAGAACAAATTATGATTTAGCAATGATTCGTGAAATTGGATATTGTAGTGGTATTGAAAATTATTCAAGACACCTTTCAGGTAAAAAAGCTGGTGAACCGCCAGAGACTTTACTTTCGTATTTTCCAAAAGATTTTCTTGTTGTTATTGATGAATCGCATGTTACATTACCGCAGTTGCGCGGTATGTATGCTGGAGATGCATCACGTAAAGAAACTTTAGTAAAATATGGTTTTCGTCTTCCTAGCGCTAAAGATAATAGACCATTAAAATATAATGAATTTGAAGAAAGAATAAAACAAGTAATTTATACTTCTGCTACACCAGGAGATGAAGAACGTAAAGAAAGTGAACAAATAATTGAACAAATAATTCGTCCAACGGGGCTGATTGATCCAGAAGTGATTGTTCGGCCAGTTTCAGCAAAGGCAGATCTTTTTACGAGGTCCTCGACCCATAGGCCCAGACCATCGCAAAAAGCTCCGCCTTCGCTTTCACAACAAGACTCCTTCGAGAATAACCTGAAGCCTTACCCAGGCCAAGTTCAGGATTTTATCGAGGAAGCCGAAAAAACAATAAAAAAAGGTTTTCGAGTCTTAGCAACAACACTAACTAAACGCATGGCGGAAGACTTATCTCTTTATTTGAAAGATAAAGGAATTAAAGCAGATTATTTACATAGTGAAATAAAAACAATAGATAGAATTCAAATTCTTACAAAATTTAGAAAAGGTGATATCGATGTATTGGTTGGTGTAAACTTGTTGCGTGAGGGCTTGGATTTACCTGAAGTTGCATTGATTGGAATTTTAGATGCAGACAAAGAAGGATTTTTGCGAAGTGAAACTTCACTTATTCAAACTATCGGACGTGCTGCAAGAAATGTGGAAGGTAGAGTTATTCTTTATGCTGATGTAATTACAGGCTCTTTAACATTTGCATTAAATGAAACAAATCGTCGTCGTGATATACAGATTGCATATAATAAAAAAAATGGTATAACTCCAAAAACAATTATAAAAAAGATTAAGGATATTACGGATGACATGGAAGATAAACATAAAAAAGCCGTAGATACAGAATTAGGCGTTGATGTTCTTTTATTCAAAAAAACATTATTGAAAGAAAAAAAATCTGGAAAAATTTCGAAACTGTCCGATGAAGAACGTGAAAAACTTGTTTATGAAAAAATAATAAAGATAAAAGAAAAAGAAATGAATCATGCCGTCAAAGAATTGGATTTTGAAACCGCTGCTATTTTACGTGATGAAATAATAGTTCTAAAGAAAAAAAATGAATAAAACAGAAAAAAACACAGACAAAATAATAGTTAAAGGAGCAAGAACTCATAACCTGAAGAATATAACAGTAGAAATTCCAAGGGATAAAATGGTGGTTATTACAGGCATGTCAGGTTCTGGAAAAAGTTCTCTTGCATTTGATACCATATTTGCCGAAGGACAAAGACGTTATGTAGAAAGCCTTTCTGCTTATGCTAGGCAGTTTTTAAATCAAATGGCTAAACCTGATGTTGATGAAATATCTGGACTTTCTCCAGCAATTTCTATTGATCAAAAATCTCGCTCTAATAATCCACGTTCTACTGTAGCTACAATTACAGAAATTTATGATTATCTTCGCGTATTATACGCGAGAGTTGGGCACCCACATTGTCCTATTTGTGGAGATGAAATAAAAAAACTTTCTAATGAAGAAATTTTAAATTTTATTTTTGAAAAAATAGAAAAATTTAGCAAAGATGGTAAGAAAAGAAAAGTAATGGGTGTAGAATTTAATGAAACTCCAATTACAATATATTCTCCTGTTGTGCGTGGAAGAAAAGGGGAATATTATCAATTGCTATATGATTTATTAAATAAAGGATTTCAAAAAGTTCGTTTAAATGGTGATATAAAAAATCTTCGTGAGCGTATTGATCTTTCAAAAAACAAAAAACATAATATTGATATTTTGGTGGATACTTTTTCTATGCACGAGTTCAAGGAAAACTTGGATGACGCCCGCATGCGAATGGCAGAGGCAGTAGAGCTTGCTATTGCCGAATCGGATGGGCTGGTTATGGTTTCGTTTGGAGACCCTTCGCAGGCTGTTCCTTTTTCTCGGGTCCTCGACCCAGAGGCCCAGACCAGCTCGAAAAAGCAACATCCTGCTCAGTCTGAAGAGTTTTTGATGTCAACAAAGTTTTCTTGTCCAAGAGATGGATTTTCTTTTCCTGAAATAGAACCAAGGCTTTTTTCATTTAATTCTCCATATGGTGCTTGTCCTGCTTGTAATGGATTAGGAATAAAAGATTTTTGGGGAACTGATATTTGTGATGTTTGTCTTGGAGCAAGGTTACGTCCTGAAGCATTAAATATTTTTCTTGGCAAAAAAACTAATATTGTTGAACTTACAAAATTATCTATAAAAGAATCTTACAATTTTTTTGTAGAACTTAAATTAACACCAAAAGAAGAGGAAATTTCAAAAGTAGTTATAAATGAAATTAAATCACGTTTGCAATTTCTTTTAAATGTTGGTCTTGATTATCTTTCTCTTGATAGAAAAGCAAATACTCTTTCTGGTGGTGAAGCTCAACGTATACGTTTGGCTAGCCAATTAGGTTCAAGATTAGTTGGAACATTGTATGTTCTTGATGAACCAACTATAGGTTTACATCAACGAGATAATGAGCGTCTTATTAAAACATTAGAGGAATTGCGCGACTTAGGTAATACTATAATAATTGTGGAACATGATGAGGATACGATTTTTTCTTCTGATTATATTATTGATATTGGGCCTAAAGCAGGTGTTCATGGTGGACAAGTTATAGTTTCTGGTTGGTTGGATGATTTAATTTCTGCAAAAACAAATTATTCAAAATCAAGAACGTTGGCATATTTAAGAGGGGAAGCAAAAATAGAAATTCCTGAAAAACGTAGAGATAAAAATAAAGGTTCACTTAAGATTATTGGTGCAAAAATTTTTAATATTAAAAATATAGATGTTGAAATACCATTAGGTAAAATGGTTGTTATTACTGGAGTTTCAGGTTCCGGAAAAAGTTCTCTGATGTATGAGATCATTTATAGAAATCTACAAGCACGTCTTGAAAGAAGACATAGAACTGCAAAGATTTTTAATTGCTCATCTTTTTTAGGAACAGAATATTTATCACGTTCTATATTGATTGATCAATCACCGATAGGAAGGACTCCGCGTTCAAATGTAGTTACATACACTGGTGCTTTTACTCATATAAGAGATTTATTTGCAGCAAGTTCTGAAGCAAGATTGCATGGATGGAAGTCAAACCGTTTTTCTTTTAATGTAAAAGGTGGCAGGTGTGAGGCATGTGAGGGTAATGGAGAAATTGCTGTTGAAATGCATTTTTTGCCAACAGTTTATGTAACTTGTGATGTTTGTAATGGAAAAAGGTTTGATAAAGAAACTTTGACTGTAAAGATAAAAGGAAGTTCGGCAAAATATAAAATGGGTGCAAAAAATATTTATGAAGTATTGCAAATGACAGTTGAAGATGCTGTTAAGTTTTTTGAAGATATTCCAGCTATTTATGATAGATTAAAAACATTAATGGATGTTGGTTTAGGATATGTAAAATTAGGTCAATCTGCTACGACATTATCTGGTGGCGAAGCACAAAGAGTAAAAATTTCATCTGAACTTTATCGTCCTAATTTAGAAAAAACTATTTATTTACTCGATGAACCTACAGTTGGACTTCATTATGATGACATTGTAAATTTGCTTGATGTATTAAATAAGCTTGTTAATAAAGGTAATTCTGTCGTTTTGATTGAACATAATATGGATATAATTAAAAGTTCTGATTATATAATAGATATGGGACCAGAGGGTGGAAATAATGGAGGAAAAATTATTGCAAAAGGAACTCCAGAAGAAATAGCAAATAATCCTAAAAGTCATACAGGAAAATATTTGAAGAAAGTCTTGAAAAAATAATTATAATAATATGCAAAATAAAGATTTTAAAAAATATAAATTACCAGAAAGTTCTGGAATTTATTTATTTAAAAAAGATGATGTTATTTTATATATAGGTAAAGCAACTTCTTTGCGTGATCGTACTCGTAGTTATTTTTCAAAAGATTTGATTGCAACTCGTGGTCCTGGAATCATAGATATGATAGTACAAGCAAATAAAATAGATTGGGAAAAAACAGACAGTGTACTCGAAGCTCTTATTTTAGAATCTGAATTAATAAAAAAATATCAGCCTAAATATAATATAAAAGAAAAGGATGATAAGTCTTGGAATTATGTTTGTTTAACTAAAGAAGAAATTCCTAAGGTTGTTATTAAAAGAGGGAAAAATCTACAAAAAGAAATTTTTTTGGATATTTTTGGACCGTTTACAAATAGTTCACAACTAAAGGAGGCGATGAAAATAATTCGTCGTATTTTCCCATATATTGATGATAGTTCTATTAAAAAGAATAATAAAGAATTTTATAAACAGATTGGTTTAACTCCAGATGGAATGAAAGAGTATAAACAAAATATTAAAAATTTGAGATTGTTTTTTCAAGGTAAAAAGAAAAGTATAATTCAAAATTTTAAAAAAGAAATGTTTGTATATGCTAAAAATAAAGAGTTTGAAAAAGCTGAAGAAATAAAAAAAAGAATTTTTGCTCTTGGACATATCAATGATGTTGCTCTTATAAAGAGTGATAACATCACTCCCTTAAATTTTTTGCCCCTGCGCCCTTCGCCGAACCCAGCAAGGTCGCTGTGGGACCCTCGGGGTCAAAAAATTCAAGGGAGTTCTGTTTTTAGAGTGGAAGCTTATGACATTGCGCATCTGTCTGGTAAAAATATGGTAGGAGTGATGACTGTTATAGAAAATGGGGAACTTGCTAAAAATGAATATAGAAAATTTATAATTAAAACACAACAAAAAGCCAATGATACGGGTGCGCTAGAAGAAGTTTTGGCTAGACGATTTCATCACTTGGAGTGGGGAATGCCGGATCTATTAGTAGTGGATGGCAATATTGCACAAATAAAAGTTGCTGAGAAAATTTTAAATAGGTATCAATTTAAAATACCAGTAGTTGGAGTTGTAAAAAATGAAAAACATAAACCTAAAGCGATTCAAGGTAATGAAAAGATAATAAAAGAAAATAAAAAAAATATTTTACTTTCTAATGCAGAAGCACATCGATTTGCAATTTCATTTTATAGGCAAAAGAGTAGAAAAAATCTTTTCAAGTAGTTTTTTTTAAATTTATATTTTGTTATAATTTACTTATGTATATAATTTATGCTTTATTGGGTGCAATAATGGCAAGCGTAGGAACCATTTTTGCGAAGATAGGTTTGAAAGGTGTTGATGCAAATTTACTTACAGCTATTAGGGGAATTGTAATGGCCTTAATTGTTTCAATTGCTGCATTGTCTTTTGGTAAATTAAATATTACAGCTATATCATCTCTTTCTACAAAACAATGGTTTTTTGTAATATTGTCTGGTCTTGGTGGTGCTTTGTCTTGGGTTTTCTTTTATCAAGCTTTGTCTATTGGGCCTATTGTTGCAGTTACTGTTATTGATAAATTGTCTATTGTATTTACGGCTCTGTTAGCAGTGTTTGTTTTGTCAGAAGGAATAACTGTTCAGTCTGGTATTGGACTTATTTTAGTATTTATGGGAACTATTTTAGTTGCAATACCATGGGAAAAAATCACTAAATTTTTTAGTTAAAATTTTTGTGTTGGAATTGTATTATAAATCTGTTTTGATTTATGAAAAAACAAAAAGGCTGTTTCCCCGATAAATTGGTGAGTAACAGCCTTTTTCATTAATAGGCAAAATCATTAATTTTGACATATCTCTTCGATAATATATTCTTCTCGTTCATTAGATGTTTTAGAGATAGGTAATTTGAAAAAATCTCTGAAATTCATTTTAAGCCCTTTTTTCTCAGCATATCTCATTATTTTAACTTTTTGTTTATAGCTAAAGTCGCACATCCATACTGGAGTAGGATTTTTTTGTTTTCCTGCATTTTTTTTCAATGGAATTGTAGGTACAAAAAAAGTTTTTTCATCATTTACATCTTCGCAAAAAACTTCTTTTGGAAAAAATCTAACTCTTTTATCAGAATGACAATGTCCTTTTTTTTCGACCTGTCTCATAAAACAATGTCTTACGTCTTCAGACAAAAAAGATTTATCTGATCGAATAGTTGTAATGTTTGCCATTTTTTTTCTTTTTTTGTTAATACTCTTGTTAACTGTTCTAAAAACCAAAAAGATTCTTAGAACAGCTAACAAAAATAACTTTTTTCAAAGAATGAGTCCATACATAAAATACCACTTACAAAATTGCAAGTCAAAAGGGTAGTGTACTAATTATTTATCTAATCTTTAGGAAACCAACAACATAATTTTTTCCCCATTTTTTAGCGCATTTAGGGCAAGTTGTATAGTAAAAATATATATTATTTTTATCTACAACTTTTTCCTCTGCTAGTTTTTGCATTTCTTTATACCAATTTTTAACCTCTTTATATGGCCCTTCAAAAACTTTTGTTAAAAAAGTTCCAGAAAGTTTTACATTATCTGAATCAGAAACTTCTTTATTAACTGCTAAGTAATGCTCACATTTCCAAGGAGATAAATCTCTTGAGAGCATAACCCAATCTTTTACATCTGGAGAAGCTCCGCTTTTTTCCATCTTAGTGCAAACTTTTTTCATCATAGATCCCATATTAAGTGGCATATAAAATAAACTGCAGGTTTTTTCTTTTATAAATAATTTATCACTCCAAACTACCTCCTTATTATCCCAAGGAGTTGGGTCAAACTTTGGACAACATATTTTTTCTTCATTCATATTATTAAATTTAAATTATTTTAATAATACTAATATTTTAGCATATTATTGATAATAAAAGGGTGGGGAATAATTCAAATAAGATGATGTTCGAAAATAAATATTAAAAGAGGGTAAATAAAAAAAGAGATTAATATTTTTTTATTTATATCAAAATCTTTACAGGCAAAACGAAAATCTAAAGCATTTAATATCTGTTTCTTTGTATCCATGTTTTTATTATATACCAAAATAAATTGGGTTTGAATTTTTTAAAAGGGTTGGGACATAGAAAAAACCGCTCATGGGTGGAGCGGTTCTTTTTGATTCTGAAAGACAGGGCTAGTTTTTAGTTTCAGGTCGTTTAATGTCCATCTTCTAGCAACCTCATAAGTTATCCATAACCTATGAATTGGACTAATCTCGTCGTTTTTTCATTGTATATTTTTTGGGGGGTTTTCTTCCGGACCCCATTCCTCATTTAGGAGGGGTCGGCCGGAGGGTCAGTCATTGG
Source organism: Minisyncoccota bacterium (assembly GCA_035353995.1). GTDB lineage: Bacteria > Patescibacteriota > Minisyncoccia > Phycocordibacterales > UBA9973 > UBA9973. Next base: position 280,446 of record DAOQAL010000001.1, read on the forward strand.
GGAAATACTGTTTTTTCAAAGAAGGGCCGAAGCCAGAAACATAGTTTCCGGGAGGTCGCTGTGTGAACAAGATGATTTTTTTCATGAACTTTGTTTTTATGACTGGTATAGTCTGAAAGATTATTTCAGGCAATACCATTCTTGTTTATTAAGATGATAGCATATTTTAAATAAAAGTCAATGCTTGCACTGAGTTTGTCTAAGTGCTTCGAACTTGGGAGAATATTCGGACTTATATAAGGAAATATCGTAAGTATCATAAATATCTACAATTTACAGCTTTATTTGTAATGTAACATATGTTACTATACAAATATGAAGAAAAAAATGTATTCAACTTTAGAAATTGCCAATATTATGCATTTAAGTAGAATTGAGGTTTTTCGAAGAATAAAAGCTGGTAAAATCAAAGCCGAAAAAGTTGGGCGTAATTATGTTATTCCACATGATTCGATAGAAGAAATTTTAGGAGAAACAATAGGTACTCATAAAAAAGAAGAAATAGAAAAAGTTATCAATAGAGCTATGAAAGAATACGGAGAAACTTTTAAAAAATTAAGTAAGGAATAATGAGAACTAAAAGAATCACTGTAAAAGAAATAGAATATGTAGCTTTTTCTTTTGCACAAAAGTTGTTAACTTTCAATGAACCAATTCCAGAATTTGGAACTAGATTCCCTAATATTTTAGAAAGTTGTATTGACACACCATTTATGCAGTTTGATAGAAAAGATTTATATCGAGGACTAATTGGTAAATCTAGTGTTTTGTTTTATTTCATGATTAAAAATCATCCATTCCAAAATGGAAACAAAAGAATTGCTGTAATGACTCTTCTATATCTTTTCCATAAAAATGGAAAGTGGCTAAAAATAAGTAATCAAGGTTTATATATTTTTGCTAAAAACATAGCAAAAAGTAAACCGACTTCTCGTGAAAAAATTATTATAGAAATACAAGAGACACTCAAAAAACATATTGTTGATCTAAAAAAAATATAAATATTTATTTATCTACTTTGCTACTCTCTAGTGTATGTATTTAAAACTCTGAATTTAACTTTTTAAAAGGGGATTGAAAGTTTCTAAAATTTTTGAGATGTTTTCTGTAGCAAAATTTCAGATTGATTAAAAATTCTTTTTTTCCTCCAATTCAAAATAAACAAAATTCCTATTAAAAATGCAGGCCCAGCAATTTGCAATGACCATGTGAGCATGTACCATTCAGATGAATTTATAATCAACATAATTATATATAATAGCCCAGCTAAAATAAAAACAATTCCACCCACTATTTCATGTTTCCAGGAAATTATTACAACTATCAATAAGATTAGGGCAGGAATATTATGCATAAATAATCCAATTGCAATTTCTTTAGCACTTAATCCTGGTTCAAAAACATCCAGCGAAAAAATCATAAAAAAGATAACAAATAATATTGATAATATTCTTGGCGTCCAATAGACAAACCTACTGACATTTTTTAATCTATGCGATTTCATAATTAAACTATATCACGAAGGTTCATAATCTCTAAAAATGCTCACAGACTTAGGATGATGTTTGAATAAGTATTATAGACGATTATTCAAGTTTTTTAGTATCTAAAATCCAGAAATAAATAAAAATAATTCCTACCAATAAAAACAATATTGGTAAATTATTATAGAAAAGTATTGCAATACTAAATAAAATAATCCTACCAAGAACTGTTGGTATTTCTCTAAGTATTAAAAACCGAGCATCATCTTTTCTTGCTCTATTATACATTAACGAACTATATGGGACTAAAAAAACTTTTAGTGATAATGTTGCAAAAATTGTTGCTATATAGAACAACCATTGATTTGGGAAAAACTCTCCAACCGTAAAATTGATGAACCATACCAAACTTACAAAAATTGCGCCTATTTTTATAAGCTTATGTTTGTTCCAATTATCAGTTAATTTACCAATAGTCAAAGTAAAGAATAGTGAAGTAACAGCAGTTATTGTACCTATAATTCCTATTTCAATAGTACTTGCTAGTTTTATAAAAATAAAAATTGACCAAAGTGCCATAGCATCCTCTGCAAGATTATCTATTACTTCTGGAATAAAATACTTTTTATTTTGAAAATAAATTTTCTTGACTTCTTTCCAAGAAAATTTAAAGTTTGTTTTTTCTGACCGTAACGACCAAATTGGTATAAATGTAAAAAATAATAAAAACATTGCTAATGCAAACAATGAATTAAAACCATAGTGAACAGCGATAAATGCTCCAACAATTGGACTAAACATTGATAATGCTTTTGGTACAACAAAAAATCTACTCATAGATTTACCCATAGTATTTTCTTTAGTATTACGAACGAATAGTATATTAAGAGGTATCCAATAAAATGCTCCTTCTGCTCCAATTAATATAGGTATTATATAAAATAATATTGGAATTTCTTTTAATCCAAACAAAAGAAGAAGGAAATAGCTTAAAAGTAATATAAATCTAATATGTAAAGTGTGTACCAATCCTACTTTATTAGATACATATACAGTGATAAAAGCATTTATAAGTAAAGAGCTGTGTTGAATGATCATCCATAACATTACCATTTGAAATGAATAATCTAATTTCAGTAAATAAATTGGGATAAATACAGAAACAAATGCCATAGCAAAACTATTTAAACTCATCATTTGCAGAATTTTACTGAAATTATTTTTTGTTATGTCTATATTTTCCACTGAAAATATTTTATCATTTTTGTATTATGTTTACTATTGCTAATTAGGTTCGAACTTCTACAAATGTTGCATTATTAGTCTATTTCCAAACCTTTCACTTCAGAACCAGTTTAATATACAATAGAGATATGGTAAATGAATTTAAGGCAAATACTCTAAGAATAGAAAATAATGAGTTAATGCCAATCCCAAAGATTGAAGTTAGAAGGGAGAAAGGTGTAGAGCTTTTGGTTGGTTTTTTAGCTAGCCAAAAACAACCACCTGAAGATAATGACGAGGCAATGGAATGGATAGCCCTTACTTATACTCATCCAGAGTGGAAAGAGAAAGTATTAAATAAAATAAAAAAAGATAAATCATTTATTAAAAACCCAGAAGAATTATACGAAAAAACTATCAACTCTCTTAAGGAATATGAGAAAAGTTCCTCCTCTATTGATTTGAGTGAGGAAGTAAAGAAAAGAAAAGAAATGCTTCCAAAATATAAAGAACAGATATTAAATTCAATAGAATACTTTCGTCCTAATATAAAAACTTCTGATATAAAAGAAGTTGTGATAATACCTTGTGACAAATTACTTTCTAGGGTTGAAACAGGGCGAGGTATTGATATGGGGAATACAAATTTCATAATGTCCCATACTGAAAATCCAGACAATTTTGACCACGAATTTTTACACGGATTTATAAATCCTATAACAGAAAAATTTACAGAATACTTTGAAAGTGAAGAACAAAGAAAAAAAATTTTCGAATTTACTAATGGTGGAATAGAGGGCTATGGGAACTATCCTGTTAGTGTATTAAATGAAGAAATTATTCAAACATACAATATACATATTAAAAAAAGTAGACTAATAGTAAAAAATGAGTTGAGAAAAAGACTTATAAGTTTTTATAAAGTATATGAAAATAGTAAAAAAGCTGACAAATCTTTATCTTTTGAAAAATACTTTTCGGATAATTACAAAAAAATATTATACTAAGTTATAATCCCTACAGGGGTATCAAAAATAACCTTTATAAAATAATTCTTAAAATTTTGCTCCGGGTTTTTGAGAATGTTATGACCAATATTATTGTTAAAAAAAGAGCACCGAATGCACGATGCTCTAAATACGGCTGTGTTGATTTTTGTGCTAATTTGTATTATTAGCATTAATTTGTTCAATTTGCCATTTCTGAAAATCAAGAAGGAGTTCCAAGATTGAATCTTGTTCAACTTCAATCGTGTTATTTTTTATGAGACGTAATTTTAACTTTTTTTTACGTGTCCATAAAAAATCCTTCAGTACTTTTGCTGGTTCAATTCCTTTAATTTCTACTTTTTCCATAATATTTAATTTTAAAGGTTCAACAATTTTTTTCTTTTTCTTTTTTTGCTGCTACACGCATTTGTTTAGCAATTTCTTTGGTAACATGTCCCCATTCTCCTCCTGGTTTGTGTTCACAGGTTTTACAAAGGGGAGAACCACAACCAAGGCCACCCATCTGTACGTCACAACTTTTCACAGCTTTTTCGCCACACGAAACACATTTAAGATTTTCGTGTTTTGAACACCATCCATTATCGGTTGGTTTTTTGCATGGATTCCATCCTCCTGCATTAAATTGGCACGGAATGGTTTTGGGTAATTTAGCATCTGCCATAATTTTCTTTTTTTATAGGTTAAAAATAATTTGTTAACTGTTTTCCAAATCCATAAAGGTTCAAAAAACAGCCAACAAATGAATAATCAAAATCCATTTTTAAAAAACTATAATTACTGTGATAATACAATATTTATATGAGTTTGTCTAGCTGGCTCCGTGGGTAGGGACGATGTTCGAATGATTGTTTTGTATGAAAAATAAAAACCTGCTCAAACAGAACAGGTTTTCTTAAACGGGATAACTAAAAGTGAGAGATACAAATTTTATAGGGAATTTAAAAACCTTCTCCATTTGGATATCTCTCATAAAAAACATCATACTCACCGATATTTATGAGTTCCCAAAACTCCATACCTTCATCGGTTAAGTTCCAATTAAAAACTCCTTGGAAATTGAAGACATTTAGTCTTACAAATTTATCTTCCACAAAACCTTGTTCGTATTGCCTTTTAAGTGCAAGTTTTTGAATAGGTTCTGGTAACTGATAAATAAAAGGATTAGGATTTTCCATTTTTATAAATTTATATATGTTAATGAATTTTTCTTCAAATTAACATAAAAAACATAATAAGTAAATAGCACAAAATATTTACTCCTTAGGAATTTCACAACATACACAATGTTAACAATGCTCCTGGGGTAGGGACGTGAGTACACTTATCTCCCTCGACTAAAACTTTTTCGTCAAAAAGTTTTGTCTGGGCAACAGCTCAGCTATTTTCTCTACTGAGAAAATATGCTTCCGCTGTTCGATCTTCATCGAGCCTAAGCTCTCAGAACCGAAGGCCTACACGAAAGCAAAGCAGTTTGCTTTTTCCCCATCGCCACGTGACAAAAAAACATCAATTGATTTTGATGTTTTTTGTTTTACGTGGCTCCGGGGGTAGGGATCGAACCTACGACCAACCGCTTACGCTTATCCTCTTATTACTAAGGGGGACGGACTATATCATATCCATGCCCGTTATGGGTTTAGGACCAAGGCGCTTCCCCTGACCTTATGTCAGAGTACTCTCCGAAGAGATAGTCTCTACACCTGCCTTTGCTAAAGCTTCGGCAAGGTAATACCTTCCAAAACACTAGCCAAGGATTGGCTCGGGATTGCCCCAAAGGGGTTTCCCCGAATTCACCTCGTTTTTTCAACCTGCTTTTCAACAGGAAGCTGCAATATCCCTGTCTCGATTTCTCGATGACAGTTCGCGCACAGTAGCACGCATTTATCAAGTTCGGATTTTATTTTTTCCCATGATCTGGTATATCCTTTATCTCCAATGCCAAATTTTTTATCGGACTTATTTAAGTGATGAAGTTCTAACGCTCCAACACATCTTTTATATCCGCAAGCCGTACACTGACCACCCTTATATTCTATGGCAAGCGTTTTAAGCTTTTTTCGTCTTTTGGCAACAGACTTGATTAGCGCATCACGCCTGTCCGCATATTTTCTATTATCTGGCATAATTTAATTATACCAAACAAAGAAGCACTTTACAGGCGGCCGCTCTACCGCTGAGCTACCCCGGAATTTTATATTTAGGGTAGCTCAGCGGGAACCGCTGGTCACAAGTATTTTTCTACTGAAAAATCTCGCGACCCCAGCTCGGCACCTTCGTGCCTCCGCTTTTAAAATGCTTAACGCATTTTAACTACCCCGGAATATTTATTTTTAATCTAAGAAGAACTTATTTATCTTATCAAAATTTAATAAAAAAACAAGTTGAATAATTTGCATTTTTATTAAAAAAAGTTAGAATAGTTTAATAATTGTTTTATATATGGGCCCTTAGCTTAGTTGGTAGAGCGCCTCATTTGCAATGAGGAGGTCAGGAGTTCGAATCTCCTAGGGTCCACAGCGTTAAGAAAGTCCTATTTATTATGAGGATTTTTTTTATTTTTTAACATAATTTTTTTTGTGATATAATGTTTTTATGAAAAAAATATTAGTGACAGGTGCCTTAGGGCAAATTGGTTCTGAATTAATTCCAGAGCTAAGAAAAAAATATGGTAAGGATAATGTTATCGCTGTGGGACATCACAAAAAGCCCTCAGATGAATTTAAGAATTCAGGACCTTTTGAGATAGCTGATAGCAATAACAAAGAAGAATTAAGACAATTAATAGAAAAATATAATATTGATACAATTTTTCATTTAGTTGGTATTTTGTCTGCTGTTGGAGAGAAGAATCCAAACTTAGCATGGGATGTAAATATGACAGGTTTAAAAAATATGTTGGACTTGGCAGTAGAATATAAAATTGAAAGAATGTTTTGGCCAAGTTCTATTGCTGCATTTGGTCCTACAACTCCACTTATAGATACTCCACAAAAAACTGTTCTTGAACCTACAACAATGTATGGTGTTACAAAAGTTTCTGGAGAATTATTATGTCAGTATTATTTTGTTAAATATGGTTTGGATGTAAGAAGTATAAGATACCCTGGAATAATTTCTTGGAAAACTCCACCAGGTGGGGGAACTACTGATTATGCTGTTGCTATTTATTACGATGCTGTTAAAAATGGTAGTTATGATTGTTTTGTTAATGAGAAAACAGTTTTGCCTATGATGTATATGAATGATTCAGTAAGAGCAACATTAGAATTAATGGAAGCTCCAAAAGAAAAAATAACAGTTAGGACTGCTTATAATTTGACAGCAATAAGTTTTTCTGCAAAAGAATTATCAGAAAATGTAGCAAAGTATATTCCAAATTTTAAATGTACTTTTACTCCAGACAGTAGGCAGGCAATAGCTGATTCATGGCCTAAGACAATTGATGATAGTAAGGCTAGGGAAGACTGGAATTGGAAACCAGATTTTGATTTAGACAAAATTTCTGTTGATATGATTAAAAATCTGAAAATAATTTCAAGCTAAATTTTTTAAATTATGAAAAAAGCAATTATTATTGGAGCTACTTCGGGAATAGGAAGAGAGCTTGCTGTTCTTTTGGCAAAAAATAATTATTATGTTGGAATAACTGGTAGGAGAAAAAATCTTTTGGAAGAATTACAAGCACAAATGCCCAATAATTTTATAGTTTCAGATTTTGACATAACTGATACTAAAATAGTTGGAAATAAATTAAATGAATTGAAAGATAAACTTGGTGGAATTGATTTAATTGTTCTTAGCTCTGGAGCTTCAAGAAGAAATAGAAATGGACTTGATCCTCAAGCTGAAAAAGAAATAATAGATGTTAATGTTCTTGGTTTTAAAGAAGTTGCTGATTGGTCAATTAAATATTTTCTAAACCAAAAATACGGACATTTTGTTGCATTGACTTCAATCTCTGGAATGAGGGGAATAGGATCTTCTCCTTCTTATAGTGCAACAAAAGCTTTTCAAATAAATTACTTAGAATCATTGCAACAGTTAGTTGAGAATTCAAAAATGCCTGTTTTTGTTACAGAAATTAGACCAGGTTTTGTTGATACTCAAATGGCTAGGAGTAGAAAAAAGTTTTGGGTAGCTCCAGTTGAAAGAGCCGTAAAACAAATATTTAATGCTATCAAAAAAAAGAAGAAAAAAGTTTATGTTACTAATAGATGGAGATTTGTTGGACTTATTTTAAAATTAATTCCAAGAAGAATTTATATTAAATTAAATTTCTAAATTTTAAAAATAAAAAAGCCCCGTTTCTTTTTGGGAAACGAGGCTCGCATTTTCAATTCAAATGATGTCTACTTGTGGATTCTCATTTTGTAGAAACTACGATAAACGCAATAGAGCGCAATCGCAATGAAGACTACACCGATGAATGGCGCTATGCTGAAGAAATTTTCAGAAATTGCAATTTCCATAGCGAGAAGTCCAAACAGTGTAGTGAACTTAATGATTGGGTTTAAGGCTACCGAAGATGTATCCTTGAAAGGATCACCAACGGTGTCGCCGATAACTGTTGCATCATGCAAGGGAGTTCCTTTTTCTCCGAGATCAACCTCTACAACTTTCTTAGCATTGTCCCATGCTCCACCGGCATTTGCCATGAAGATTGCTTGGAATAATCCAAAGAAAGCGATTGAGATTAAATACGAAACGAAAAAGGATACGGCTGCGAATTTCAAAGATGGTTCTACGGCATCCATATCTCTGTATCCTGAAAGGAATGCAATACCTATTGCAAATGAAAATATTCCGACAAAGATATTAAACATTCCTTTTTGTGCATACTGAGTGCAAATTTTTACTACATCTTTTGAACTTTTCAGAGAGGCTTTTTTCTCAGCTTTTTCATCAAGACGAATATGCTCTTTGATATACTCAACAGCACGGTAAGCTCCAGTAGATACTGCTTGTATTGAAGCACCAGAAAACCAGTATATTACAGCACCACCAGCAATGAAACCGAGAACTGTGTATGGGTTCAAAACATTGAGAACCTCTTCCGGCTGTATGCCGAAATGATTACGTATCAACAAGATCAAGGAAAAGATCATGGTAGTAGCACCTACGACTGCTGTTCCTATTAGGACAGGCTTAGCAGTTGCTTTGAATGTATTACCAGCTCCATCATTTGCTTCCAGTAAATGTTTAGCTTCCTTAAATTGTGGAGTGAAACCGAATTCTCTCTCGATTTCTTGGGAGACATATTTTTTGTCGTCCTCAATCAATGAAAGTTCATATACTGATTGTGCATTGTCTGTTACCGGACCATAGCTGTCAACTGCAATAGTTACGGGTCCCATACCAAGGAAACCGAAAGCTACAAGACCGAAAGCAAATATTGAAGGATAGATCATTACTGAATCTAATCCGAATCTGCTCGCAAAGTATGCAACAAACATCAGTACGAGGAAAACAAGTCCTTCCCAGAAAGCGCTAAAGTTACCTGATACAAGACCAGATAAAATATTTAATGAAGCGCCACCTTCACGTGAAGCAGTTACTACTTCTTGCACGTGTTTTGATTTTGGGCTGGTAAAGATTTTTGTAAACTCCGGAATGAGAGCTGCTCCTAATGTTCCACAACTTATAATTACGGAAAGAGTAAGCCATAAGTTGTTTGGTAAGTGTCCTAATTGCCAGTAACTCGCAATGAATGTACAAGCAATTGAAAGTAATGATGTTATCCACACCAAATGGGTGAGTGGCTGTTCAAAATCCATATTCTTTTCTTTTGAATAAAGAATTTTGCTCAGCCAATTGTTAATGTAAAACGCACCTATTGATGCAATAACACCGAGAATACGCATGACGAATATCCAAGTTAACAGAGTTGTTTGATACATCAAGCGAGTAGCTTCATCCATACCAGGTATAAAACCAACTGCAAGAACTATAAAACTTATTAAAGCAACACCTGTTACTCCATAAGTTTCAAAACCATCTGCTGTCGGTCCAACGCTGTCACCGGCATTATCGCCAGTGCAGTCGGCTATTACGCCAGGGTTTCTTGGGTCGTCTTCCTTGATTTTAAAAACAACTTTCATCAGGTCGCTTCCTATGTCTGCGATTTTTGTGAATATACCACCTGCGATTCGCAAAGCACTTGCTCCGAGAGATTCACCGATAGCAAAACCGATAAAGCTTGCACCAGCCAATTCTCTTGGTACAAAAAGTAAAATGATAAGCATCATGATAAGCTCAACGCATACTAGCATGACACCAATGCTCATTCCTGAATTAAGCGGAATGTTCAGAAGTTTTAATGGTTTGTTTTCGAGTGACGCAAATGCCATTCTTGAATTTGCAAGTGTGTTCATCCGAATTCCAAACCAGGCTACACCGTAAGAACCGAGGATACCGATAACGGTCCATCCGAGAATTAATGTTACACCTCCAAATGAATTATGTTGAAGGCCCCCGAAATAAAAACCGATACATAATCCGATGATTACGAACAATGCCATAAGGAATTTTCCTTGCTGTATAAGATACGTTTTGCATGTCTCGAAAATCACTCTTGCTACACTGAGCATGGATTCATGAGCGTGCAATTTTTTAACCTTTCGGTACTGGTAGTATCCGAAAAACAGTCCCAGCAAACAAATAACGAAGCCAAACAACAACAAATTGTTTTGTTTGGAAGTTAAATCTGGGATTTTTAAATCGGCTTCACTTGCCTGTGTCATGATAACTGGCAAAAAAAATAACGACATTGTCGCCAACAGTTTTCTTTTCTTCATCTTTCTGAATTTTTAGTTAGACATTTGTTTTTTATTAGACATCAATTTTTTAAAGAACTTTTCGAATTCTAAATCAAACAGTTGTTTCTGTCAAATTTGTTTATTTTTCATTTCAAAGTATAATAGAACTAATTTATCAATTAATAACAAATAAAATTTATGGCAAAAAGAGGAACGACGCTTAGTCCAAAGAAAAAATCAAGACATTCTCATAAGACAAAAAAACGACTTGAAGCAAAAAGATTAATGCTTGCTAAAAAAGCATCTCGTAAAAATAATATATAATATATAAGTTTTTTTAAATTCTTCTACGTAGAAGGGGATTTTGTGCTTGACTTTTGTCTTAAGATATGATATACTTAAAGGATATAATATAGTTCTTTAAAATCTTTTTTTTGTTTTTTGTTTTTACTTGATTGGCCTTTCAAGTTTCCTTATAGAATTTTGAAAGACCAATCTATAGTATTAACCTCAAAAAACAGTGATATGAAAAAATTAAACAATTTTATTGATGGTAAATCAATTGTATTAATTGTATTAATTATCGGAATTGTAGTCTGTTGTTTTGTAGCCGACTTTGTTGAAAAATCATGGAGCAGACTTTGCTCCGCACACCCAGCGCCCGTAGTTGCGGTCTGCTTTGTATCATCAGGATTTGTATTCGCAGTGATCCCAAAATTTTTTGGGGGATTTGATGAACCATTCTTTCCAAATTGGTTAGCATGCGTTATATCAATCGCAGTAGTCTTTTTGTTTCTAATAACTTTAGTATCTCTGATCTTCAACAAAAGATGGAGCTACGAAGGATTCGCCCGATAACAAAAAACTCGCTAACAAAAAACTTGTTGGCAACAAAACCCGCCCCTCAAAAGGTGGGTTTTATTTTTATAAAATAGAATATTTACCTATTGACTTTTTTGATACAATATGCTATACTTCAGTAGTTAAATAGTTCTTTAAAATCTTTTGTTTTTTGTTCAAATTAGGTTGATTATCTTTGCTTTTTTGGAAAGCAGGGATAATCAACCTAAAACGAAAACAAAAAAACAAAGAAAATATGAAAAAGACATTCCTAATTACCATGTTGGCGCTTGTCTCTATTGGGACTGAGTGCTTCGCAGAGGGTAAACCCTTTGCTCCTTATAAATCATCCCCACCGTATACAGCCCTGCAGGCTTCAGAAATAGCAAGCAAGGATTGCTTTATTGCAAAGAGTTATGCCGTCCTTATTCAGCAGGTAGCTGAAATGGATGGATGGATAAAGCATTACGAGGGAAAAATAAAACCCGAAAATGCTATATTGTTACTGCAGAATTGCTACGATACTGTAGACTCATGGGAGACTGGAGAAGTTATAGTCTCCTCCCGGGTTTATCGTAATAGTGGCGATGATGTTTCAAAGAACTTCTTTCGTCCAAGCTACTCTAACAGAGAAAAGAAAGAGTATGGACCGGAACCGGTTTTTGTACTGGATATCACAGCACTTACAGGCTGGTTGGATGATAACGGAAATCCTTACCCGAAAAGGGTTATAGGATCAAGGTATTGCATCAACACAATATTTGATACACGATGTAATATCTTCCCAACGCGTTTAGTAGCCTCGTTAGAAACAAACGAACAAAGTGGTGGTTATGACACAACGTTGTATTACGCACAACGAGACTCTGTGTTCTCTGAAGAAAAACCAACTGTTAATATCAATGTTGAAGTTGTGTGTGATAATTGTCACTCAGATGGAGAATATTGTTACTTGGCACCTTGTTTTGTGCCTGCAATGATGTTGGTGACTTGTTTCCCTTTTGGTCCGGTGTATTCGTATTCGGCACCGCCACCAAGAATGGAAAATGATTATTTTATTAATAATTACTATGAAGCACCGCGCCCAAGAATACCACACGATGAAGGTCATGGAATAGATCCTGTTCCGGAACCAGACAATGGTCATGGAATAGATCCTGCTCCGGAACCAGGAAATGGTAATGGAATAGATCCTGCTCCGGAACCAACTTATGGCAATAGTGTGGTCGCTAGTAACACAAAGAGCAGAGCAATTAACCCTGCTGAAACAGTTACTAGAAGCTCATCTGTAGTTACTAGTAAAAAAACTAATGCAATTAACCCTGCTGAAACAGTTACTAGAAGCTCATCTGTAGTTACTAGTAAAAAAACTAATGCAATTAACCCTGCTGAAAAAGTTACTAGGAATTCACAATTGACGAGTTCTAGGACAACTTACTCCTACAATAGGAGCAATAGTAAACCGCAGTCGGCAGTAAGACAAAGCACTCAAGCTTCTTCAAATCAAAGACAAAGTGCAAATAATCAACAGCCAGCAAAAAAATCGGTTGAAAGATCTAATGAAAGATCTGATACAAAAAGGAGCTATGGTGAACCAGGTAATCAACAGCAGACAAGAACAGCTAGTAATGATTATGACAGATCGTCTTATGGCCAGCGTAATAATAGGGCTCAAAGACAATCACCTAGTTATAAAAGTTCATCTAGTACGCAACGTTCTTATTCAAGCAAACCGTTTTATGGCCAGCGTAACAATATGGCCTCAAGACAATCTGGTTCTAGTAGCCGAATGTCTTCTTCTTCATCACGTTCTACTTCTCATTCTTCAGGCAGATCATCAGGTGGTGGTTATGCTAGAAGCAAATGAGTAGAATGAAAACTATCAATAAGGAGTGGGGTTTTACAAAAGCCCCACTCACTTACTTTTTTAAGTCTTTAACGTTTTGAACGTCGAAGGTTTAAAATTGTAAATTAAATTAAATTATTAATTATTATGAAAAAATATATAAAAAAAATATCAATAGTGCTTTTTGTTTTAGCTTTTCTTTTTTCTTGGAATGGCGCTTTTGCTAGTGTGTCTTGGAATGGAGATGCTAATGACTGTCCTGATATAAATATTGCAACTACAGGAAATGGTTATGGTAATCCTTGCTGGACTGGTACTAATATAACAGCCAATCCCGGTAGTTTTGTTGATGTAAAAATTTATTATCACAATACAGGAAATTCAACTGCTTCAAATACTCATATTAAAATAAATGCTCCAAGTGGATCTGCTACTTATCAGTCTTTTTCTGGAGCTATCACTTCTTCGGGAGGAAATAATTTATATACAAGTCAAGTTTCAGTAACAATTCCATCTGCACAAACACTTACTCTAAGTTCAACTTGGTGGTATACAAAAGATTCTAATGGTACATTACACCAAACAGCTTTCTTGAATGGTCAAAGTGGTTCTGAAGTAATAAGTTCAAGTGGTTTATATATAGGAGATATTGCTCCAGGTTGGCAAACTCAAGGTGCTGTAGTTGCTAGATTCCAAATTAGCAACAATAGTGCTCCAAGTAATTGTGAAATAAATTACTTTAATGCAAATCCAAATTCTATACAAAGTGGTGATTCTTCAACACTTTCTTGGGACACAGATGGCTGTACTTCTGTTTACATATCAAATGGTATTGGAAGTGTAAATACTTCTGGTTCTCATTCAACTGGTCCACTTTATAATACTAAAACTTACACACTAACTGCTTCTGGTAATGGTTCTTCCGATTCAGATACTGTTACAGTTAATGTAAGTGAATCAGAAAATTGTGAAATAAATTACTTTAATGCAAATCCAAGTTCTGTAGAAAGTGGTGATTCTTCAACGCTCTCTTGGTCTACTACTGGTGATTGTACTTCAGCTAATATTTCAGGCGGTATTGGAAGCGTAAACACTTCTGGTTCTCATTCAACGGGTGCACTTTATTCTGACAAAACTTTTACATTAAATGTTTATGGAAATAATAGTTCTGATTCTGAACAAGTAACAGTTCATGTAGACGAACAACAGGAAAGTTGTAGGATTGATAGATTTGACGTAAGTCCTACATCTATTGATGAAGGTGATTCTGTAAATGTTGAATGGGATACAACTGGTTGCGATTCTGTTTCAGTTTATGGATCAAATTTTAGTGATTCAAGTTTAGATGGAGATGAAACAGCTTATCCAGAAGATTCAGGTTATTTCACGATAACTGCTTATGCTTCAGGTTCTTATGTATCTCCACAAAAAATTTATGTTGAAGTTGATGAAGACAACAATGATGATTGTGAAATAGATGAATTTACAATTGATGGTGATGAAGATGATGTAGAAATTGATGAAGGTGATTCAATAAATGTTGTTTGGGAAACTTCAGGAGATTGTTCAGTTCATGTAAAAGGTCCTGATCTTAATAGTTATAATGATGATGGGGATAAAACAGTTTATCCAGAAGATTCTGGAACTTATAGAATAACAGCTACTGGAGATTCTGGAACTCATACTAAAGAAATTGATGTTGATGTTAATGAAGATGGTGGTAATGATGATAATTGTGAAATAACTTACTTTAATGCAAGCCCAACTTCTATAAATTATGGAGGAGTATCAACTCTTTCTTGGGGAACTCGTGAATGTTCTTCAGTAAGTATTACGAATTTGGGAAGTGTAAATTCATATGGTAGTCAAAATGTGTATCCTTCAAATACAACAAGCTATACACTTTACGCATATGATTCAGATGGACACTCTAAAAAGAAAACAGTACAAGTATATGTAAATAATTATGTTGCTCCAACACCAATTTATAATGCATGTGCTGTAACTACAGTAGCAACAAATATAACAAGAAATAGTGCTACATTAAATGGTTATATTTCATCAGGAAATGGTGGAAATACATATTTTGAGTATGGCAGAACAATAGGATTGGGTTCTACAACTTCTACAAGATATACAAATAATTCTATATTTAGTGAAACCATTACAGGTCTTTCTCCAAATACAGTTTACTATTATCGTTTAGTATCAAGTTGTGGTAATGGAACTTCTCAAGGTTCAATAGAAGTATTCCAAACAGCAGGGGACACTACAAATACAAAAATTATATATCAAGGTACAACAGTAGTTGGAACAGAATCGCCAATAATGTTGAAAATAGAAAATCGTTTTCAAACAATTCAAATTGGTGACACTATAGACTATACAGTAACTTACAAAAATATCAGTAATAAAAAATTAAAAGATTCTCTTTTGCAAGTTATTTTACCTAAAGGTATAACTTTCTTGAAAGCATCTCGTGGAACTTATTCAAGTGATACTTATACTCTTTCTATCCCATTAGATACTTTAGATCCAGGAGATGAAGGTGAAGTTTATTTAGTTGGTGAAGTTGATTCTATTGAAGCAGAAAATGTTCAAGTAGTAACAACAGCATTACTTGTTTATACTACGCCTAAAGGTGCACAAGAAAATGCTATTGCTTATGTATTAAACAACCCAATAATATCAAATGCAGGACTTGCAGCTCTAGCATTATTTGGTTGGTTATTCAGAATGGGTATTATAGGTTGGTTACTATTGATCATATTAATACTCCTTATTATTCTTCTTGTTCGTAAATATTATTACAACAAAAGAGTTAATTAAAAATTAAGTATAAAAACAAAAAACCCACAAGCTATTGTGGGTTTTTTGTTTTCAACAGTTTCCTTGATTTCTATTTTAATATTTTTAGTATTTGTTACAATGTATTTATAGCATGACTAATAAAAAGAAGAAAAAAGAGAAAATAGTTGCTGTAAGTGGTGGTTTTGATCCTATACATATTGGGCATATTCGTTACATGAAAGAAGCAAAAAAACTAGGTGATAAATTAATTGTGATAATAAATAATGACAACTGGTTAAGAAAGAAAAAAGGAAAAGAATTTATGCCAGAACAAGATAGAAAAGAAATAATAGAAGCTATAAATTGTGTAGATAAAGTTGTTATATCTGAACATAAAAAAAATGCAAAAGATGTTAGCGTTTGTGAGGAATTAAAAAAAATTAAACCACATATTTTTGCAAATGGAGGAGATAGATTTGCCGATGATATACCAGAATTTAAGCTTTGTAATAAGCTTGGTATAGAAATGGTTTTTAATGTTGGACATGGAGGAAAAATTAGAAGTTCGTCTGATTTATTAAAGGATTACTCTAAAGTAGTCAAAAGAAAAACCAGAAACAAAAAATAAAATTGGTTTATTTTTATTTAGGTTTATAATGTTTATATAATGAGTATCAAATCTAAAACTTTTCAAATAGAGCGTCCATGGGGAAATTTCAGACAGTTCACAAACAATGAGTCTTCAACTGTAAAAATAATTACAATAAATCCTAATGAATGTTTAAGTTTACAGAGTCATAATAAACGCTCAGAATTTTGGCATGTTATATCTGGTGATGGAATTGTTGAAATTGGAGAAAATAAAAAAAATACTGTAATAGGTGACGAATATGAAATTTTAATTGGAGAAAAACACAGGCTTAGTGCTGGGCAAAATGGCATACAGGTTTTGGAAATTGCTATTGGTGATTTTGATGAAGAAGATGTAATTCATTATGAGGATAAATACGGTAGAATTTAAAATGCCGAAGATTGTTAAAAAAACAACAAAAAAGAAAACAAAAAAAATTCTAAAAAAGAAGGTTGTTGTTAGTAAAAAAAATAAAAAAAAGATAGTTAAAAAGATTAAAAAGATTGTTAAGAAAAAAAATACAAGAAAAAAAATAGCAAAAAAGGATAATAAGAAATTAAATCATAAACTAAAACGCTTTGTCGGGAATCCAATAATTTATCCAACTGGTCATTCTTTTTGGGAATCTAGAGCAACTTTTAATCCAACTGCTTTTGAACACGATGGGAAAATACATGTTATATATAGAGCAGTAGGAGTAAATGATATTTCGACACTTGGATATGCTTCAAGTGATGATGGATATTGTCTTAAAGACAGATCATTTAAACCAATTTTTATGCATTACAATTACAATTTAGAAAAAACTGAACCAGTTTTTTATAGTTCAGGTGGTGGTTGGAGTGGTGGGTGTGAAGATCCAAGGATAGTATTAATTGATGGGGTTGTTTATATAATTTTTACCGCGTTTGATGGTTGGGGTTCTGTTAGATTGGCTTTAACTTCTATCAAGCTTGAAGATTTTGAAAATAAAAAATGGAATAATTGGAAGAAGGAAGTAATGATTTCTGCCCCGGGCGAGATTAATAAAAATTGGGCTCTTTTTCCAGAACGTATAAATGGCAAGTTTGCAATTATTCATAGTTTTTATCCGAAAATTTTAATAGATTATTTTGATAGCCTAGATGAACTCGATGGGAAAAAATTTATAAAGAGTAACAACACTAGACCAATAGATAAAAATCGTGAATGGGATTCTTGGTTTCGTGGTATAGGGCCTTCACCTATTAAAACAAAATATGGTTGGCTTGTCTTATATCATGCGATGGATCATAAAAATCCTGACCGATATAGAATGGGTGCCATGTTACTCGATTTGAATGATCCAACAAAAATATTATATCGTTCCAAAAAACCAATTTTAGAACCAGATGCTTTTTATGAAAATGAAGGTTATAAATGGGGTGTAGTGTATTCTTGTGGTGCTGTTGTAAAAGATGGAAATTTATTTGTTTATTATGGTGGTGCAGATATGGTGTCTTGCGTAGCAACTGCAGATTTTGAACTTTTTCTAAAAGAACTTGTTTCCACCGGTATTACTAAATTAAAAAAAGAAAAGAAAAATTAAAATATGTATGTAGTTAAAAGATCAGAACAAAATCCATTTTTAATACCAAATAGAGATCATTATTGGGAAGAATTTGCAACATTTAACCTTTGTCCTATTAAAAGAGGAAAATCAATCTATGGTCTCTATCGTGCTATTTCTGCATTTGATGCTTTAAGAGAACCTCATCAAATTTCTGTTATTGGTATAGGAAAAAGTACTGATGGAATTCATTTTAAAAATCGTGCTCAATTTATTACACCTTCAGAAGAATGGGATCAATATGGTTGTGAGGATCCACGAATAACTTATTTTGAAGGATCTTTTTATACTTTTTATACTGCTATTTCAAAATATCCTATTGGTGCTGAAGGCATAAAAGTTGCAGTTGCTGTTTCAAAAGATTTGGAAAAAGTTAATGAAAAACATTTTGTTACTCCATTTAATGCGAAAGCAATGACACTCTTTCCAGAGAGAATAAATGGAAAGATTACAGTTATTTTTTCTGCTCATACTGATTCTCCACCTGCAAAAACTGTTATTGCACAAATGGATAAAATAGAAGAGTTGTGGTCTCCTTCTTTTTGGGAAAAATGGAATGAAAATATTGATAATTATATAATTGATCCAAGACGTTCAGAATATGATCATATAGAAGTTGGTGCTCCACCTATAAAAACAAAATATGGTTGGCTTCTTGTTTATTCTCATATTCAAAACTATTTTCCAAATCCAAACAATTTAAAAACAATTTTTGGTATTGAAGCATTGCTCCTTGATTTGCATGATCCAAGAAAAATAATTGGCAGAACCAAAAGTCCACTTATAGTTCCTGAAGAACCTTATGAATTATTAGGGCGTGTTTCTGATGTAGTTTTTCCTAGTGGTGTAATTTTAGAAAAAGATAAATTATCTATTTATTATGGTGCAACAGATACGACTGTATGTGTTGCATATGTTAATTTAACAGATCTTATTTCTTCAATGCATCCACAATTATCTGAACGTTGGTATTTTAAAAGATTTTCTGGAAATCCGATACTTACTCCAAAAACTGATCATACTTGGGAAGAAAAAGCTGTTTTTAATCCGGCAGCAATATCTTTAGGTGGCAAAATTCATATTTTGTATAGAGCATTATCAAATCACAATACTTCTTGTTTTGGTTATGCTATGACAAAAAATGGTTTTGATATAATAGAACGTTTAGCAGATCAAGTTTATTTACCAAGAGAAGAATTTGAAAAGAAAAAAATCGATAATGCAAATTCTGGCTGTGAAGATCCAAGACTTACAAAGATAGGGAAGAATATTTATATTTGTTACACTGCATTTGATGGAATAGGACCTCCAAGAGTTGCAATTTCATCAATTAGTCAAAAAGATTTTTTGTCTCATAATTGGAAATGGGATAAACCGTATCTTATTACACCCGCTGGTTTTGATGATAAGGATACATGTCTTTTCCCAGAAAAATTAAAAGAAGGATATTTTGTTTTACATCGTGTTGGGAATGAAATAAGTGGAGATTATTTTAAGACACTTGATTTTAAAAATGAAACAATTAAAAAATGTATTCGTATTATTGGGCCTAGAATAAATCGTTGGGATAGTGCAAAGGTTGGTATTACAGCTCCACCTATAAAAACAAAATATGGCTGGTTACTTCTTTATCATGGTGTTTCGCAAAGTCATTCTACATATAGAATTGGAGCTGTTCTTCTTGATTTAAAAGATCCCGCAATAGTTCTTTCTCGTTCTTCTGATCCTATACTAGAACCGATAGAAGAATACGAAAAAAATGGTATCATAAACAATGTTGTTTTTCCTTGTGGTATGATTGTAAAAGATAAAATGCTGTACGTATATTATGGTGGAGCTGATACTGTAATTGGTGTTGCTACAATGGAACTTGATATTATATTGAAAGCGCTTTTGCATGGTATGAAGTATTAATTATTAGGCCTGCCCTCGGCATAGTTTGAGGGTTTAATTCAAAAAAAATATGCAAATAAATTTATTGGGAAAAAATATTGAAATAACACCTGCTATTCACGACTATGTAGTAAAAAGACTTACAAATTTGGGTAAAATTCTTACAAGAATAGAAGAGGAAGGTGGAGATGTAAAAGTTTTTTTTGAAGTAGGAAAAAGTACTAAGCATCATAAAAGTGGAGATTTTTTTCACTCAGATTGTTCAGTTTCAATTAAAGGAGAAAATTATTATGCAAGTGCAGATAAACCAGACCTATATGAAGCAGTTGATGCTGTAAAAGAAAATCTTTATAGTAAAATAAGCAGAAGAAAAGAAAGAAAACTCTCCAGGTTTAATACTGGTGCTCGTAAAATAAAAGATATGGTACGTGGTTTTAGAAATTGGAAAAAATAAATTAATTATTTCCAATCTATTTCCTTTCCTCCTTCTTTAATTACTTTTTCTATAATGAATTTATTATTTTCTAACCTAGCTTTGGTTATGATTATTCTTTTTCCGTTTTCAAAAAAGAAAATTCTTGGCCATGTAGAATAAGCACGAAATTTATTGTAGTTTTTTATTGCGTCTTCACTTAAATCAATTAATCCATCCTCTTTTTTTATTTTGTGGCAATAACTAGCGTCATTTTCATTTTGAGAAACAAGTTCTTTTTTTCCTGCTATAAAATCAGGTAGAGTTTTTACTAATAAATTTCCACCAATACTAATCAAACGTGTCCTTAATTCATATGCTTTTTCGTCTAATGAAATATTAACTTTTTCTTGAGCAATAATTGGACCAGAATCCATTTTATATTCCATTTTTTGAATTGAAATTCCTGTTTCAGTATCACCATTTAGAATTGCAGATTCAACGGGGGAAGCTCCACGATATTTTGGAAGTAAAGAATAATGAATATTTATTGAGCCAAATTTGGGCAAATTTAATAATTCTTCTGGCATTATTTTTCCATAAGCTACTACGATGAAAAGGTCAGGCTTGAAGTTATTTTTAAAACCGCACATATCTGCCTGCTGGCGGATTGCTATGCTCGGCTCGTCAGCCTGCGCAATGCTTTTAAAAACAACTTCCAGCCCTCCTAGTGTTTCGGGTTGAAGATAGGGAATATTATTTTCTATTGCCCAAACTTTGACTGGCGGGGGAGTAATAATCATTTTTCTGCCTTGAGGTTTGTCTGGGGCAGTAATAATAAGCGATGGCATATAACCATTTTCTTTTAAAACCTCAAGAGTTCCGCTAGCAACATCTGGCGTACCAAAAAATACAAAATTTAATTTATTTTCTTTCATTTTATTGAAAAGGGTTTTCTTCTTTTACGTCTTTAGCATGATCAGTAAAAAGAATTCCTTTTAAATGATCAGTTTCGTGTTGAAATATTTGTGCTAAAAGATTACTTGCACCTCTAGTAAATTTTTTACCATTTTTATCATATGCTGTAACTGTTACTTTTTTTGATCTATGCGTTTTACCATAAAGCCAACGTACCGATAAACATCCTTCTGGTACCCATATTTTTTCTCTTGATAATCTAGAGATTACAGGATTTATAAAAACTAAATCTTCTGGTATTTCTTCCTTTGGTAGATTGTCTGTTGCTTCTCCTCTTATAAAATTCTCATGAAAGATTTTTCCAGAAACAACAAAAATTTGCAAAGAATATCCAATTTGTGGAGCTGCTATTGCCACACCATCGTTTTGACTTAGAAGGGCTTGTGACATTTCTTTTATTATTTTTTGTATTTTGGGAGTTGTTATATCACGTATTGGTACAGCCTTAGCTTCTTCTCTCAAAACATTTTGGCTATTTTCTGCTTTTTGCAAAATCTTTTTCATTTTATTTAATTTCTTTTAAATACTCTAATAGATTAGATAATTTTATAGTTTCTTGTGATCTGTTTGACATATCACGTACGATTACTGAATTACTTAGTGCCTCTTTTAATCCAAATATAAGAACATAGGGAATACCAAGTTTTTCAGCATTAGCTAATTGTGAACCAAGGCTATCCTTAGATAATGATTGAGCTATTGGTATATGTGCTTTACGCAAAATTTCAATTACATTTAAACTTTTTAATTTTGCTTCAGGTCCAAGTTGAACAAAATAAATTTTTGGTTTCTTCATTATTTTTGGTGCAAGTTTTTTATACCAAGGAGAAGCAACTATTCTGTCTACTCCTATTGAAAAACCAACTGCTGGAACGTCTTTTTTACTTCCTATTTGTCTAGCTAAATAATCATAACGTCCACCTCCTGCAATAGTAAGTGGTGTATTTTCTTCTCCGCCATTTTCTTCTATTATTTCAAAAACTGTGCGTGTGTAATAAGAAAGTCCTCTTACTAAATTTTTGTTTATATTATATGGTATATTCATTTCTTCTAAATATTCCAAAACTTCCTTAAAATGTTTTTTACAGGAAGGGCACAAAAAACTTACTGAATCTGGCGCACCTTCATTTATTTCTTTTGTTTTTATTTCTTTTGAATCAAGAATACGAAGTGGATTTGTTTTTAATCTTTCGCGATCAATAGGTGGTAGTTCATTTATATGTTTTTTGTAATATCCAACAAGTTCTTTAATATATCCATTACGACACTCTTTATCACCAATTGAATTTATATCAACAGAAAGATCATGAGCTCCAGCCTCTTCTAAAATATTCATACCAACTTTTATAACCATTGCATCCATTATGCTTTTACCACTTCCAAGACAATCCAAATCAAATTGATAAAATTGTCGATAGCGTCCTCTTTGAGGGTTATCATGTCTGAAAGTTGGACCATATTGATAATGCATTACAGGCTGAGGCAATGCTTGCATACCGTGTTCAATATATGCACGCATAAGTGATGCTGTGTGTTCTGGTCTTAAAGCTAAAGAGTCTTCGCCTTTAGTTTTTAATGTATACATTTCTTTATCAATTATGTCAGTTCCACTTCCTATTCCAGAAGTAAAAACTCTTTCATATTCTAATATCGGTGTTTCTATAGGTTTAAATCCATAATAAACTGCTACTTCCTGAGCTTTTTCAAAAAAACCTTGGAAGTTATAATACTCTTCATTTATAAGATCTCGCATTCCTTTTGGAGAAAGTATTTCTTTTGAAGTGTTTTTACTTTGTTTTATTTTTACTTTTTTCATTCTATGAAATTTTAATTAATAATCTTTTTAAAATATAAATTTATTTTTCTGAATTGTAATCACCAGGCATAATATCTATTTTACTGAAAGGTAGTAATCGCAAAAATGCTCTTCCTGTAATAAGGTTTCTTGGTACTGCGCCCCAATATCTTGAATCAGAACTTGATGGTCTATTGTCACCCATTACAAAATACTCGTCGTCTTTCAACTCAAAATGTAATTCACTATTTGTATTATTTTTTAGGAATGATTGATCTAATTTAAATCCCTCTGGGTTTTCTTTATTTGTTATAATTACGTCTTCTCCAACTAGATCAACTGTTTCATTAGGAAGGCCTATAATTCTTTTTATAAAAAATACTTTTGTATCATTAGGATTTCTAAAAACAATTACATCGTCTCTTTTTGGTTCACTAAATCTATAAGTTATCTCATCTATTATTAAATATTGTCCATCAAGAAATGTAGGGACCATAGAAGATCCTGAAACTACGAATGGCTGTGCAATAAAAACACGAATTGGAATAACAATGGCAATTGCAACGACAGCAAAACGAACTAATTCCCAGAAAGACTCTTTTTTTGTTTTTGGTTTTTTGTCTTCTACTAAATTTTCTACAGCACTTTCATTATGGATTTCCATATATATTTATATAATTTTTTAATTAGTAACATTAGCTATGTGCTATGGACATAACCTATTTTTCATTTTATCACAAATTGTTCTTGACACAACAGCTTGTTTTGTATCATAGTAAAAAATAATAAATTAAAAAATCAAATTTTTGGTATCATATAAGAATGAAATTGGTTGTTGGTTTGGGAAATCCTGGTGAAGAATATGAGAATACAAGGCATAATACTGGATTTATTATGCTTGATTTTATATTAGGTAAAAAAATAGAATGGCAGGGAAGTAAGTATACAAAATTGCTTTTTTATAAAGACTCAATTGCAAACAAACCAATAGAGTATATTAAACCGACAACTTTTATGAATAATTCAGGATTTGCTGTTGCTTTTGAAAAAGAAAAACACAAATTGAAATTAAATGATATCGTGGTTATTTATGATGATATTGATTTACCGATTGGTAAGATGAAAATATCCTTTGACAGATCTTCTGGTGGACATAAAGGTCTTGAATCAATAATCAAAAAAATAAAATCAAAAGAATTTGTTCGTATTCGTGTTGGAATTTCTCCAGCTACACCTTCTGGAAAAATAAGAAAACCAAAAGGCGAAGAAGCGATGCTTAAATTTTTACTTGGTAAATATAAAGAAGGGGAGTTGGCGGAATTGAAAAAACTTTCTAAGAAAGTTGCGGAAGCTATTCAAGTAATTGTCTCTGAAGGTAAAGAAAAGGCCATGAGCCTCTATAATTAAAATATAAAAAAAGTTAAAATTCTTTTTATACTTCTTTTGCGTTTTCGATAATGATGCTTTTTTCTCCGTTTCGAAAAGACACTTTGCCAGAAAGTGCTATACATTTTTCTGGAACAAAAAGTTCCATTAGATTTTTATATAAAGTTGGAAAAACTACTGCTTCTATAGAATCAGTTAAGTCTGCAATTTTTAGAAATACCATTCTGTCATTATTTTTTGTTATAACAGGTCTTGCTGTTTCTATAATACAAGCAATAGTTATTGGCATTCCATTACCAAGTTCTTCTTTTATTTTTTTTATATTTACATCACGACTCTCAAGTTTTTTTCTTAATCGATCTAATGGGTGCCCAGAAATATAAAGTCCTAAAAGTTCTTTTTCCCACATTAATTTTTCTTGTTGATTTGATTCTGAAACTTTTTTTAATTGGAATTCTGGTGCTTTTATATTCATATTTCCACCAAAAAGAGAATTTTGATTTTGTGATTGTTTTGTAACTTCACGATTGTATAAAAGCATATCTTCTGCATTAGCTAAAAGAGCTCCACGTTCTCCAAATTCATCCATTGATCCAGATTTGATTAAAGCTTCAAGAGATTTTTTATTTAAATTTTTATGTTTAATTCTTTCTAGAAAATCTGTAATTGTTTTGTATTTTCCATTTTGTTTTCTTTCGTCGATAATTGCATCTGCAATATCAGTACCAAGATTTTTTATAGTATAAAGTCCAAAACGAATTTTTTCACTTTTTTCATTATTTCTTAAAACTGTAAATCCACCATAGCTTTCGTTTATATTAGGCGGAAGAACTGGTATTCCCATTTTCTTACACTCATTTATTATTTGAGCAATTTTTTCAACATCACCAGACTCTGCAGTTAATATTGCTGTCATATATTCTACTGGATAATGTGCTTTCATATAAGCAGTTTGATAAGCAACTCTTCCATAACTTGCAGCATGAGCTTTGTTAAATCCATACGCTTGAAATGGTTCAAAAAGTTTCCAAAGTTTTTCAGCGAATGCTGGAGTTTGTCCATGTTCAACTATACCTTTTGTAAATTTTTCACGCTGAGCTGCCATTTCTGCTGGAATTTTTTTACCAACGGCCTTACGAAATTTGTCTGCCTCTTCCCAGTTATAACCAGCCATTTCTAATGCACAGAAAAGCAAGTCATCTTGATAAACGATTAATCCATAAGATTCACTTAGAAATCTTTTCATTCTTGGGTCTGGGTATTTTATAAATTGAGGATTGTGTTTACGTTTTATATATTCTGGTATTGATTCCATAGGACCAGGACGATAAAGAGCAACCATTGCATTGATATCATGAATAGTTGTTGGTTTTAACTCTTTTAAGTATCTAGTCATTCCTGCACCATTTAATTGAAACAATCCTTCTGTTTGTCCATTTGCCAAAAGTTCAAATGTTTTTTTATCATCAAGCGGAATTTTTTCAATGTTAATATCTACATTGTAAAATCTTTTTACTAGACTTATTGCATCTCCAAGTATAGCCAAGTTTCTTATTCCAAGAAAATCAAATTTTAATAGTCCAGCATCTTCTATACTATACATATCATATTGAGTAATAACTTTTCCGCCTTTAGGATCAAACTGCGTTGGTGTATATTCATAAAGTGGTTTTGGGGAAATTACCACTCCAGCTGCGTGAACAGAAATATGTCTTGCGCAACCTTCCATTTTTTTTGCTAAGTCAATAATTTCTTTTGTGTCTTTTTCTTTTTTATATGCACTTTTTAATTCAGGAACTAATTCCATTGCATGATCTATAGTCATCGGCATACCTTGAGAACCCATTGGAATCATTTTTGAAATTCTATCTCCTATTGCATAAGGATGACCTAATGCTCTTGCAACATCTTTTACTGCTCCTCTAGCCATCATTGTTCCGAATGTTCCTATTTGTGCAACTTTATCTTTTCCGTATTTTCTTTTTGCATATTCAATCATTTCATCGCGTCTATTATCAGCATAGTCCATGTCTATATCTGGTGCCGATGGGCGATATGGATTTAAAAATCTTTCGAAGGGCAATTTATATTCTATTGGATTTACATTTGTAATTCCAAGAAGATAAGTAACCATAGATCCAGCAACGGAACCTCTAACAGTAGTTAAAATATTATTTTCTCTTGCAAAATGAAGTAGATCACCGACAACTAAAAAGTATGGAGTGTATCCTTTATTTATAATGATTGCTAGTTCATATTCAACACGCTCTTTTGTCGCTGGCGTTTCTTGAATTCCTAATCTTTTATAACCAGCTTGTATTAATTCTCGAATCTTTTCTTCGTAACTTTTTCCATCTTCAACTTTATAATCAGGAAATACCCATTTGCCTAGTCCTAAATCAACGTCGCACATGTCGGCAATTTTGACTGTATTCTCAACAGCTTCTGGAACATCTTTAAAAATTTCGTAAGCCCTTTCAGGCGACACAAAAGAATAATCATCTCCACCAAAAGAAAATTTATTTTCATCATTTACATCTGTATTTGTTTGTATAGCAAGCAATGTCTCATGTGCTTTATTGTCTTCCGTGTGTAAATAATGTGAGTCAAAAGTCGCAACAAGGGGAATATCTAATTTTCTACTTAATTTTATTATATCTTCGCGTACTTCTTTATCTTTTGGAACAGAAGGGTGATTCATTATTTCTAAAAAATAATTTTCCTTACCAAAAATTTCTTGATGTTCTTTAATTATTTTTTCAATTTTTTCTTTGTCTTTTTGTGCAACTGCGCGAGAAAGTTCTCCGCCTAAACATCCAGATAGACAAATTATTCCTTTCGAATATTTCCTAAGAATTTCTTTATCCATTCTTGGTTTATAGTAATATCCTTCTAAGTTAGATAATGTTACTAACTGAACTAAGTTTCTGTATCCTTCTAGATTTTTTGCAATCAATGTTAAGTGATAGCGTTTATTATCAATGCCTGGTTCTTTATCGAGACGTGTTCTTTCTGCTATGTAAGCTTCGACACCAATAATAGGTTTTATTCCTGCTTTTTTTGCAGATTTATAAAATTCAATCGTTGCATACATATTGCCATGGTCTGTAATAGCAAGAGCTGGCATTTTATATTTTTTAGCAAGAGCAACTAAATCATCAACCTTAGAAAGTCCATCAAGTAGGGAATAATGCGAGTGAGTATGGAGATGCACGAATTTTGCTGTTTCTTTTTCCATTTTCCCTATAATAGCATATTTATTAAATATTCATTTATTTTCTTGAAAACAGATAAGTTGCAATTATGGCTGCAGTTTCACCACGAAGAGTCAAGGTGCCCAAGGAAGCAATTTTAAAATTAAAAGATTTGGCTAGTTTTATTTCTTCCGGCGTCCAACCACCTTCGGGTCCTATCCAAATATTGCGTTTGGATTTGTTTTCTAAAATACATGAATATTTTTCTCCATCTGCATTAAATAAAATATTAAAATCATTTTTTGTCATTTCTAATGCTTGATCAAAATTAATCGGTTCTAAAATTTCTGGAATAATATTTCTTCCAGATTGTTCAGATGCTTCTTTTGCAATTTTTTCTAATCTGTCTAATCTTAATCCAGTTTTAATTGTTCTGTCAGTAATAATTGGTACTATTTTTGAAACTCCACATTCTGTTGCTTTTTGAACTACCAATTCAAAATTTTCTTTTTTTAAAATAGCACAAAAAAGAGTTGCTTCGATTTCTAATGTTTGAAGTATTTTTTTATCTAAAATTTTTACTAAAACCGAATTTTTGCCGACTCTATTAATTTCAGCCATTACTGAGACTCCTTTACCATTTGAAAGTTCAATTTTTTCTCCAGCTTCTAATTTTAAAACTTTTATTATCTGTGATGCTATATCACCAAAAATTTCTAATTCTGGTTTTGTTAGGTCAAAATTATCTATGAATCTGTGTATTTTCATCTTTTAATATTAGCATTTTTAATTTTTGTATGGAATGATATAATGAATATATTAAAACTTAATTCAATATTATGAACAAAATAAAAGTAGGAATAAATGGTTTTGGTCGTATAGGAAGAGCATTTTTAAAAATTGCTTGGGATAGACCAGAGATTGAAATTGTGGCTGTAAATGATTTAGGCGATGTTGCAAATATGGCTTATTTATTAAAGCATGACACTGTATATAGAAATTGGAATCATGAAATAAAAGCACAAAATCAAGAAATAATTATTGATGGAAAAAGTGTAAAAGTTTTAGCGGAAAAAGATCCGGCAAATTTGCCATGGAAAGATTTAGGTGTGGATGTAGTTGTAGAATCAACTGGATTATTTACTTCCTATGATAAAGCAGAGGCACATATAAAAGCTGGAGCAAAGAAAGTTGTAATTTCTGCACCAGCAAAAGGTGGCCCTTCGACAAGCTCAGGGCAAGAGACGGTGCATGGTGAGACAATTTTACTTGGCGTAAATGAAGAAAAATTTGGAACTTGTGATGTGACTTCAAACGCTTCTTGTACAACAAATGCTGCTTCTCCTCTAATAGCAATCTTGCATGAAACCTTAGGAATTGAAAAAGCAATTTTAAATACAGTTCATGGATATACAGCATCTCAAGGAATAGTAGATGGAGCAAATAAAAAAGATTTTCGAGAAGGTAGAGCAGCAGCTCAAAATATTGTTCCATCTTCAACTGGTGCAGCAATCGCTGTGACAAAAGCATTTCCAGAATTGACTGGACTTTTTGATGGAATTTCAATCAGAGTTCCTGTTCCAGCTGGTTCCATTGCAGATATAACTTTCATTTCTAAAAAGCAAACTACAGTTGAAGAAGTAAATAATATTCTTAAAAAAGCTGCACAAGATCCACGTTGGGAAAAGATTTTTGCTGTAACAGAAGAAGATTTAGTTTCATCAGATATTTTAGGAGAATCTCATGCATCAATTGCAGATTTGAAAATGACAAGAGTTGTTGGCGGAAATTTAGTAAAAGTTCTTGGTTGGTATGACAACGAAATGGGGTACACTTATACATTAGTAGATCATGTGATTAAGACAGGAGAAAGTATTAAATAATATGAAAATATATTTAGGTGCAGATCATGCAGGTTTTGAATTAAAAGAAAAACTAAAAGTGTATTTAGGTGAGCTTGGTTATGAAGTTGAAGACAAAGGAAATTCTAAATACGAACAAGATGATGATTATCCAGATTTTATTAAAAAAGTTGCAGAGGCAGTTTCTGGAGATGTTGAAAGTAAGGGAATAATTATAGGCGGTTCAGGACAAGGTGAAGCAATTTGTGCAAATAAAATAAAAGGTATACGTGCAGTTGTTTTTTATGGACCTAAAGAACCCATTAATCCTGTTGATATAAATGGTAAGAAAAGTGTTGATACTTTTGAAATAATAAAATTATCAAGAGAACATAATAATGCAAATATTTTGTCATTAGGTTTGCGTTTTATTACAGAAGATGAGGCAAAATTCGCAATTGAACTTTTTTTAAACACAAAATTTTCTGGTGAAGAAAGACATATTAGAAGAATAAATAAAATTGATTAATTATGGCTGATATAATTCCGGCAATTTTGCCAAAAAATTATGAAGACATGAAAAACAAAATCTCGCTTGTGCGAGGTATTGTTCCTTTAGTTCAGATTGATCTTTGTGATGGTATTTTTGTAAAAAATAAAACTTGGCCTTTTTCTTCTGGTGGTTTTCAGGATTATAATTTTTTGAAAATTTTAAATGAAGAAGAAGGTATGCCATTTTGGGAAGACATTGATTTTGAGCTAGATTTAATGGTTGCTGATGCAGTAGAGAATTTTGATGTTTATACAAAATTTGGTCCAAAGAAAATTATTTTTCACGTTGAGGCTGTCGGTAATTTAGAAGAATTTAAAAATTTTCTTGAAGGAATGGATGTGTATATTAGAGATTCAATTGAAATAGGTATTGCAATAAATATAGAAACTCCGATAGAACAAATTTTTCCATTGGTAAATTATGTTGATTTTGTACAGTTTATGGGTATAAAGAAAATAGGTTTTCAAGAACAAGATTTTGATGAAAGTGTTTTAACTCAAATTAAACTCTTAAAAGAAAAATATTCTGACTTAATTATTTCAGTAGACGGTGGAGTTAGTTTTGATAACATAACAGATATTGTAGAAGCTGGCGCAAGCCGTCTTGTTATTGGGTCAACAATTTTTAAATCAGAAGATATAAGACAAACTATAAATGAATTAGAAAACATTATTTAATTTCTAAATATGTATTTATCTGACAAAAAAATAAAAGAATTAGAAAAAAAATCTAATTGTATAAGAAAAAGCATTATAGAAATGCTTGCAGAAGCTGGTAGTGGACATACTGCAGGATCGCTTGGTATGGCAGATATTTTTACAATTTTTTATTTTCATATTTTAAAACACGATCCGAAAAATCCATTTTGGGAAGAACGTGATAGAGTGGTTTTATCAAATGGACATATTTGTCCAGTTCTTTATGCAACAATGGCGCATGCTGGATATTTTCCTGTTGAAGAATTAAAAACTTTAAGAAAATTTGATAGTAGATTACAAGGACATCCGCATAGAGAATATTTACCACAAATGGAAACATCTTCTGGTCCATTAGGTTCTGGACTTTCAGAAGCTGTTGGTATGGCATTAGCTGATAAAATTGATGGAAAGAATAAAGAAAGATTTATTTATTGTTTTATGTCTGATGGTGAACATGATGAAGGAAATACTTGGGAGGGAATTATGCTTGCAGGAAAAAATAAATTAAATAATTTAATTGCAATTGTTGATAGAAATAATATTCAAATAGATGGCAATACGGAAAAAATTATGCCACTCGATTCACTTGTAAATAAATATAAAGCATTTAATTGGAATGTATTTGAAGTTGACGGACATAATTTTAAAAAAATAAATGAAGTTATAGAAGAAGCACAAGAAGAAAAAGAAAAACCAACAGTTATAATTGCGCACACGATTCCTTGTAAGGGAATAAAAAAATGGGAAGGAGATTTTCATTGGCATGGCAAAGCTCCAACAAAGCAAGAAGCAGAAGAAGCGTTGAAAGAATTAGAAATGAATAAATAGTATAAAATGTTAAATCCAAAATTAAAGTTAAATACAAAAATTTTTAATGCAGATGTTGAAAATATATCAACTCGCAAAGGTTTTGGAAGTGGTTTAATAAAAGTTGGAGAAATAAATAAAAATGTTGTTGGTCTTTGTGCCGATCTAACAGAAAGTACACAGATGAATCTTTTTGCAGAAAGATTTCCAGAAAGATTTATTGAGGTTGGCGTAGCAGAACAAAACTTGGTAACAGTTGCAAGTGGTATGTCTGCAATGGGTAAAATTCCATTTTGTGCTTCATATGCAATGTTTTCTCCTGGTAGAAATTGGGAACAAATAAGAACTACGATTGCTTATAATGATAGAAAAGTTGTAATTGTAGGTAGCCATGCTGGAGTTTCAGTTGGAGCAGACGGTGGTTCTCATCAAGCTCTTGAAGATATTGCACTTATGAGAGTAATACCAAATATGGATGTTATTTCTCCATGTGATTTTATTGAAGCAAAAAAAGCAACAATTGCACTTTCTAAAACAAAAGAGCCTGCATATTTACGTTTATCTAGAGAAAAAACTCCAGTTATTACAACAGAAGAAACACCATTTGAAATAGGCAAGTCAGAAATTTATTGGATTCCAGATGTTGGTCTTGCGGATGTGGGCATAATAGCAACAGGTAGTTTATTGTATCAAGCAATAATATCTGCAAAAGAACTAGAGGCTGAAGGTATAAAAACAAAAGTAATGAATTTATCTTCAATAAAACCAATAGACAAGGATGCAATAATTGCTCTTGCAAAAGAAACAAAAAGAATTGTAACAGTAGAAGAACATCAAGTTGCTGGTGGAATGGGTAGCGCCGTATCGGAAATATTATCGCAACATTATCCTGTACCAATAGAATTTATTGGTGTGCAAGATAAATTCGGACAGTCTGGTACATCAAAAGAATTGATTGAACATTATGGCATGGACAAAGATTCTATAAAACAAATAGTAAGAAAAATTTTGAATAGAAAAAACTAATTTATTTTTGTAGCTTTAAAATCTACTGGAGCATTTTTTAAATATTCTTCCAATTTCTCGCGAGAAAGCAAACCATCTTGAGATCCGATTTTTTGAATTACGGACATTGAATTAACCATTCCCCAAGATAGTGATTCAAGTGGAGTTTTTCCTAAAATAAGAGCAACCATAAAAGCTGAAGACAATGCATCTCCTGCTCCTGTGCACTCAAATGGGGGATTAGAAGTTTTGTATATATTGTAATGCCATAATTCATTATTAAAATATAAATAAGCACCATTGTGTGCATCAGTTAGTACTACAATTTTTGGTCCAAGTGCATTTATTCCTTGTGCTAATTTTAAAATATCTTTTTCTTCAATTCCTAAAATTCTTTCTGCTTCCTCAAGATTTGAAAAGAACACTTCTGTATTTGTATAAACATCTTTTAATTTTTCAGTTCCTAATTTAATTTGAAAAGTTCCAGGCTGAAATGCTAATTTAGTATTTGGATGTTTCTTAATATATTCTATTATTTCCAATTGATAAGGAAGGGAATTGTCTGCTAATGAACTTAAATAAATCCAAGAAACATTTTTTATTTTTGGGAACTTATAATTAAATTCTGTATGTTTTACTAAAATAGTACGATCAATA
This sequence comes from Minisyncoccota bacterium, assembly GCA_035353995.1. Taxonomy (GTDB): domain Bacteria; phylum Patescibacteriota; class Minisyncoccia; order Phycocordibacterales; family UBA9973; genus UBA9973. The sequence goes on from DAOQAL010000001.1 coordinate 313,833, forward strand.
TCATACCAGAGAACATAATGATAATTTGTAAGTTTATTTTTTTCTTTAGTAATGTATTTTGTTTTTACTCCTTCTTTCTTTAAACATAAAAGACAATCTTTTCCATAATTATCATCACCTATATTTGCAACAAGAGCAGTATTTATTCCAAGACGTGAAGTAGAAATTGCTACATTAGAACTATTTCCAGCAGCATTTATTATATGTAAAGATTCATAAGGAATCTTACCGCCAAAGTTCATACAAAGCTCGCATCCTTCTTTATCAATGTTGCAGTGTATGTGAGCATCTTGTAATTTAATAAAAGCGTCTACCACGATATCCCCAACTGTCAATAAATCCACTTTTTTCATGTTATTATTATAACATGAAAAGATTACTTTTGTTTTCATTAGTATCTCTTTTATTACTATCGTTTCGTATAGCGTTTGCGGATGTAATTATAAATGAAGTAAAATATTCTCCTACAACAAAGCAGTGGGTTGAAATTTATAATAATACCGATTCTGATATCGATATCACTACTTATAAAATATTGGATTCGAGTGCATCAACCAATGGTCATTCTGTTGTTGCTATTGAGGGTGGTACAAACATAATTTCAGCGAATAGTTTTGGAATAATTGCCAAAGTTCCTGATGATTTTACTGGAGTTTCATTTCCTGTATTCAAGAGTTCTTTGGGGATAAAGGTATCAGGAGATGTTGTTACTCTAAAAAGTAATTCTGGAGAAACTGATTCTGTAACAATAGATGGAACTGCTATTGAAGGAAATTCTTCGCAATTAGTAAATAATTCTTGGGTATCTGCTGTACCTACTCCAGGTGGGGAAAATTCTGATAGCTCTTCTAGTTCATCTTCAAGCTCGTCATCTGAATCTAATTCTTCCTCTAGTTCTAGTAGTAATTCTTCTGGTGGTAGTTCATCTAGTAGATCTTCTTCAAGCACAGAAGAAAAAATAATAAAAAATCCTACAATTCAATTAAAAATTTTATCAAATACATTGGCTTTTGTAGAACAGCCGTTAGCTTTGAAAGCAAACCTTATTGGATATTCAAATGAAAAATTAGTTTTAGGAAAACTATTTTGGAACTTTGGTGATGGTAGCTCGTTTGAACAAGTAAACGGTTTTGATAAATTTTCTCATACTTATTTTTATCCAGGTGAATATGCTTTAACTGCGGAATATTTTTTAAATAAAAATCATACTGACGAACCTGATGTAGTAAATAAAACAATAATAAAAGTTATACCAATGACGGTTTCCATTTCAAAAGTTGGTGACTACAAAGATTTTTTTATAGAGCTTACAAATAATTCAAGTTATGACATAGATGTTTCTGGGTGGTATATTCGCACAAGTAAAAATATATTTTTCCTACCGAGAAATAGTATTATTTTGTCTAAAAGACAAATGACAATATCAAGTAAAATAACTGGTTTTATGCTAGGGGATGAAGCAGATTTAAAATTATATATGCCCGATGGTAAATTAGTGTATGACTATAATAGTTTTCTTGTTCCAGTTAGGTCATCATATAAAACAAACAATTCTATTAAAAATTCCGATCAGGAAATAGATAATACAACAATATCTCTAAGTAGTTTCGAAGAACCAGTCATGGCAGAAAATTTATTAGCAAATTCATTATCTAGTGGAAATGTAGAAAGTGAGAAAAACAATTCTATATTTTTATGGGCATTTGTTTTATTTTTATTTATTTCAGGATTAATTGTATATTTTATTCGTCACAAAAAAGAAAAATTGAAAACTGGAGACGATTTTGCTATACTAGACGAATAATTATAAATAATTTTTTAATTTATGTTCAAAAACTTTTTACTTAAGAAAATGCTTAGGAAGCAAGGTGTGCCAGATGCTCAAATTGATATGGTTATAAATATGGTGGAAAAAAATCCAGATCTTTTTAAGAAGATTGCAGATGAAATTCAATCAAAAATAAAAAGTGGTATGGATCAGCAAACAGCTTCTATAGAAGTTATGAAAAAATATGAAGATGAACTAAGAAAATTATCTTAGTATTTTTCTAAAAATATTGATAAAATTACATTTTACCTTACAAAATAAGGCTCTTTTTATCCACATGTTATGAACTTTTTTCATTGATTTGTCAAAATATAGGCATAGAATAAAACCGAAATATAGTGGACCAGAAAATTTAAAAGACTAGTAAGGTTTTTCGTCTATTCCTTACTGTCTATCTTGTGTAGTAATTATTAATCTAAATTAATATTATGAAAAAATATTTTTTGATTAGCTTGGTTTCTATTTTGTTTTTATTTAGTTTAGTGTTTGTATTATCAAATACTTCTTTTGCTCAAGTAGAAAATAGCGCAGAAGGTAAAGTAAATTTATGTCATAGGACAGGATCGCCAACGAATCCTTGGGAAGCTATAAGCATTGGTGCAGTCGACAAGGGCATTCATGTAGAACATGGTGATTTTCTTTATGGTGGAAGTTTTGATATAAGTGACAAAGTAAATGCTGACAATTGGTGCAATGATGAATATATTCGAAAAAATCCTCCAACTCCAACAACGGTAACGATATCAGCCACAAAAATTGTTTGTGGTAATGAATCAGATTTACCAAATTGGGGAAAGGGTGGACCTGATATAACAGTAAATACTGCAACGAATTGGTTAAAAGATCATCAATCTTGCAAACTACAGAGTGGTTGGTCCTTCCAGTATGGAGATCAAAATGTAAATAATCCTGGTGATAGTTTTATAGGTGAAGCATCAGATGGCTGGGAAACATTTGGTCCTACAGACTCATATGGTGTTGCAAATGTAGAAGCAACTATAGAAGATGGAATGACTCGTTTTGATTTGCGTGAAGTTTTGAAAGATGGTTATATACCATTTACTTATGAAGATGCAACAGACAATTCAAATGATGTTAGTGCTGAATTTTATTGTTCAACAGATGTTTTAAATTATGATAACTATGATTATATAACTAGTCCTGTTGCTGGAACAACTTATTATTGTGTAGGATTTAATGTTCCAAAACAATGCGATGTTGTAAGTGATACAACAAATATTGTTGAAGATGGAACAAACGCAGTAGAGACTTTAAATTATTCTCATCCAACTTGGTATGATGACACTCTTCTTGGTGGTTTAGCTAAATGGATTTGGAGCACTTTTAAAGTAGAAAATCCAACTCTTGATGAAACAAAAGTTTTTGTAAAGCAATTTAATTTAAATTCAGATCCAATTTCTGCAACTATTGAAGTGGCAGCTGATAATGGATTTAAATTGGAAATTAATGGAGATACTATTGTTGATAATTTAACGATTGAAAATAATTATGGATCAGTAGTTTCTTATCCTGTTACGAATTTAGAATCTGGAACAAATACAATTAAAATGACTGTTAAAAACTTTGCTTTAGGTGGAGGAACTGCTGAAAGCAATCCAGCTGGTGCATTATATAAACTTCATATAGTAGGTGGTGATGATTGTTCTGATGTTAAACCTGTAGACGTTTGTCCAAATATAGATGGTTATCAATTTACTATTCCTGAAGGACTCTATAAAGATGATGCAGGCAATTGTGTAAAAAGAGAAATACCACAAGTTTCAAATGTTACGATGTGTAAAAAAGATGTAGCAGGAGCTCCACTTTCTAATTGGCAATTAATTCTTGCTGGTGAAAATGTAGGTTCTGTTGAAGTTAAACCAGATGGAACTAATTATTTAATTTCTAATGTTCCTGCTGGAAGTTATGTAGTAAAAGCTACTGGTCAATATACATATCGTCCTGGAACAGCAGGAGCAGAATATTCAGATTCTGCATATTCCAAACGTGCTCCTACTGATCCTTCATATATAGCAGCTCAGTCTAATTTATCTCAATCAATATATTTGCCATGGGTAAGAGAAAATAATTTTACTCCTCATGTTGGTTGGCTTGGAATTACAATGAATGATTTATTTACAGATTGGGGTTCGATATTTAATTCATCACATATATATGCACTTGGCACAAATACAAGCGATGTAAGCAATATGTCATTTAAAATTTTAGATGACGTATATGGTGATAATTCTGGTCATATAGATGTTGATGTAAATCATGGTTTTACTGGAATGACAGGAACGGATGGTTGTATAACATTTACAAATGTTCCCTACGGTACATATACAGCTGATGAAATTATAAAAGATGCATGGACTTATGTTTCTGGTCGTGGCGAAGTTGTTGTTGATGAACCAACAGAAAATTTCACAATAGTAAATCAATTAACTAATAGCTCAACACCAATTAATGGAGGATGGAGTGAATGGAGTGAAAAAGATACTGCTTGTGGAGTTTCAGGAATTCAAACTCGTACTTGTACAAATCCTACCCCAGCTAATGGTGGAGCAGATTGTAGTGGTCTTGATGGTGGTAATTCGTCAAAAGAATATACGAACGAAGCTTGTTCACAACCAACTAGACATAACACTAGTGGTAGTATTGTGAATTTTTCACAAGGACGAGTTCTTGGTGAAAGTACAGAAAGTTCATGTGGAATTTACTTGAATAGTTTTATTAAGCTTGGTCAAAAAAATGATGTATCTGAAGTAAAAAAGCTACAAGAATTTCTTAATGAATATTTAGGAATTAATCTTGTTGTTGATGGTATTTATGGATTGACTACTTTTAATGCTGTTAAAGATTTTCAAGTTAAATATGCAAATGAAGTCTTAGCTCCATGGGTTCCACAATTAAAAGATATTTCAGTAGGAACTGGTTATGTCTATAAAACAACAAAGAGATGGATCAACTTACTCAAATGTCCAGAACTAGAAATACCAATGCCAGTTCTTGATTAAACCCTTAATTTAAGCCTAAAAACTTACAAAAAACTATGTCTTTACAGATGTAGTTTTTTTGTGTATAATATAAATATGATTTCTTGGTTAAGAAAATATTTTATTCCGCATGAAGAGAATAGTCATCGTCCACATTTTTTGCGAAATTATAATATTCGCATGATTCTTGTGATAATTCTTTTTCTAGAAATATTTTCTTTTCTTATACCAACATTAAACTACGTTAGTCGTTTTGCTTCCGAAAATATGGCAGCTGTTTTACCTGGAGTTCTTTCGTCTTTAACAAATGAAGAAAGACAAGCAGAAAAACTTCCAACTTTGGCAACAAATGATTTGTTAACAAAAGCAGCAGAAATGAAAGCACAAGACATGGCTACAAATGGATATTTTGCGCACACTAGTCCAGATGGAAAAAGTCCATGGTATTGGTTTCATCAAGTTGAATATAATTATAAATATGCTGGAGAAAATTTAGCAATAAATTTTACCGACTCAAAAGATGTTACGAATGCTTGGATGGCTAGTCCTACACATCGCGAAAATATTATGAAGGGAAAATATACAGAAATAGGAACTGGAATTGCAACCGGTATTTTTGAAGGTAGACAAACTATATTTGTAGCTCAACTATACGGCAGTCAAATTGAAGAAAAACCCATTGTAAAAAATGAAGAACAAAATACTATTGTAAAAAAAGAAAAGCCAGTTGTTACAGAAACAAAAACATTTCCGAAAGTTTTAGGAACTGAAACTACAGAAGAAGAAAATACTAAATTAGCAACAGAAGTAAAAGAAGAAACAGTAAAATCTGTCGTTACAGAAGAAGAGCCAACATTTATGCAAAAGCTACTTACTTCACCACACAATACGACAAATATAATTTTAATTGTTGTTTTTGGAATAGTGCTTCTTTCTTTATTGTTAAATATTTTTATAAAGATAAAACATCATCATCCTGATTTAGTAACAAATGGTTTATTGATTCTTGTCATTATTGGTGCTTTCTTTGTTGCAAATAATTTTCTTAGTAAAAATAGAATGGTTATTTTGGACACTTTTAATTTCTCAAGCGAACAACAATAAATTGTTTGAGAAAATCTTTAATTCTGCTATATTTTATTTATGTTAAGCATAGGAATAGTTGGCTTGCCAAATGTTGGAAAATCTACGCTATTTAACGCACTTACTAGAAAAGGAGTGCCTGCGGAAAATTATCCATTTTGTACAATTGATCCATCAGTTGGTATTGTTCCTGTTCCTGATGAAAGAATTTGGAAATTGTCAGAGTTTTCAAAATCTGAAAAAACTATACCAGCAGTTATTGAATTTGTTGATATCGCTGGACTTGTTGCTGGTGCGTCAAAAGGTGAAGGTTTAGGAAATAAATTTTTATCTAATATTCGTGAAGTTGATGCAATAGCACACATTGTTAGAACCTTTCAAGATAATTCTGTAATTCATGTTGCGAATAAAATTGATCCGTTAAAAGATGTTGAAGTTATAAATTTAGAACTTATTTTGTCTGACATGGAAGTTGTTTCAAAAAGAATTGCTAGCTTGGGAAAAGATTTAAAAAAGGGTGATAAGGAAGCTATTGCAGAAGAAATTATTTTGAAAAAACTTGAGAAAGTTTTAGAGGAAGGAAAAATGGCAATTGAAACAAAATTAAATGACGAAGAAAAATTTAAAATAAAATCTTTAAATTTACTTACTTTGAAACCTATGCTTTATGTTCTTAATACTTCTGAAGCAAGTGAAAATGTTGAAATAAAATTACCTGGTATTTCTGTAAAAGTTGACCCTGTTTTTGAAAAAGGTTTTGAAGATTTAATTAAAAAAAGTTATGAATTGTTAGGCTTGGAAACTTTTTTAACAACTGGAGAAGATGAAACTCGTGCTTGGACTATAAAAAAGAATTCTACTGCACCAGTTGCTGGAATGGCTATTCATACTGATTTTAAAGATAAATTTATTCGTGCCGATGTGATTAATTGGAAAGATTTATTAGATTCTGGAAGTTATGCAAATGCTCGTGCAAAAGGTTTGGTTAGGACAGAAGGAAAAGAATATATAGTTCAGGACGGAGACGTAATAGAATTTAAAATATAAAAATTCTACAAAAAATTTGAATTTTATTATGAAGAGCAATATGCAGAACAATAATATTATAAAAATCTTAAAATCAGACGGAATTGGGATTCTGCCGACTGACACTTTATATGGTTTGGTTGGAAGTGCTTTTTCGAAGAAAGCTATAAAGAGAATTTATGCTGTTAAAAATAGAGATAAAAATAAGAAGTTAATAGTTTTGATTTCTAGTTTGAAAGATTTAGCAAAATTTAAAATAAATATAAATAAAAAACAAGAAGAAGTTTTGAAAAAGTTTTGGCCTGGTAAAGTAAGTGTTGTGTTAAATAATATTGCTTTTAGATTACCAAAAAATAAAAACTTGATAGAAATTTTAAAAAAGACTGGACCATTAGTTGCCCCATCTGCCAATAAAGAAGGAATGAAGCCAGCTAAAAATATTAAAGAAGCGAAAAAATATTTTAGTGATGAAGTGGACTTTTATTTTGCTGGAGGAAATTTAAAATCAGAACCATCAACTTTAATAAAAATTAATAAAATGGGTGAAATTAAGGTTCTTCGTGGTAAACTATAATTATGGAAGACAATATAAAAATATTTTATTCAAAAGAAAAATTTGATTATGAACTTTTAGATACTGGGGAAGGTCAAAAACTAGAAAAAGTTGGTAAATATATTTTTGCTAGACCATTTGAAGATGCTATTTGGAAAAAATCTCAAGATAAAAAATGGCGTGAAATTGATGGAGAATTTATTTCTTCAAAAAAGGGAGAAAAAGCTGGTTGGAAAATAAAAAATAATATAGAAAAAAAATGGATTGTATCTTACAATGGAATTCAATTTTCTGTTATGCCAACTCCATTTAGGCATTTTGGTTTTTTCCCAGAGCAAGCATCTCATTGGGATTTTATAGAAGAAAAAATATCTCATGCAAAACAACCAATAAGATTTTTAAATCTTTTTGGTTATACAGGCGTAGCGAGTTTATTTGCACTTCGATCTGGGGCTGAAGTGACGCATGTTGATGCTTCAAAACAAAGTATTGCTTGGGCAAAAGAAAACCAGACAATTTCTGGTTTGGAAAAAATGCCAATGAGAATAATTTGTGATGATGTACTAAAATTTTTGGAGAGGGAAGCAAAAAGAGGAAATAAATATGATTGTGTAATAATGGATCCTCCTAAATTTGGTAGAGGACCAAAAGGTGAAGTTTGGAAACTTGAGGAAATGTTGCCAAAACTTTTAAATAGTGTAAAAAAAGTTTTAAGCGATAAACCACTTTTTGTAATTTTAACTTCCTATGCTGTAGATTCTTCTTCTGTATCATTAGGTTATGCATTGCAAGAAATTATGAAAAATTATTCTGGTAGTTTAGAAAGAGGTGAGCTTTGCGTATTAGAAAAATCAAACAATCGTTTTATTTCTTTAGCAAATACTGCAGTTTGGAAATCATTTGAAAAATAATGATTTTTTGCTAGAATACAGAAATCTTAATAATTAGAAAAATGAAAGAATATAACCACAAAAAAATTGAATTAAAAGTTCAAAAAGAATGGGAAAAGAAAAAAAGTTTTCAAGCTAAAGAAAAAAAAAGCAAAAAATTTTATGGCTTGATTGAGTTTCCATACCCATCTGGTGATGGACTTCATGTAGGACATCCTAGACCTTATATTGGTATGGATGTAATTTCAAGAAAAAAAAGAATGGAAGGATATAATGTTCTTTTTCCGATTGGCTGGGATGCATTCGGTTTGCCAACAGAAAATTATGCTATTAAAACTGGTATTCATCCAAAAATAGTTACTAAAAAAAATACTGATAATTTTCGAAGACAAATAAAAATGTTGGGAATTTCTTTTGATTGGTCACGAGAAATAAATACTACAGATCCTTCTTATTATAAATGGACTCAATGGTTGTTTTTACAATTTTTTAAAAAAGGACTTGCATATAAAAATAAAAGTGAAATTAATTGGTGTCCAAAAGATAAAATTGGTTTAGCAAATGAAGAAGTTGTAGATGGAAGATGTGAACGTTGTGGAACGTTGACTGAGAAAAAAGAAAAAGAACAATGGATGCTTGCTATAACAAAATATGCAGACAGGTTAGATAAAGATTTAGATTTAGTTGATTATCCTGAACGTGTAAAATTATCACAAAAAAACTGGATAGGGAAATCAGAGGGAAGTGAAATAGAATTTTCAATTAAAAACTCAACTGAAAAAATAAAAGTATTCACGACTCGCGCAGATACATTGTTTGGTGTAACTTATGTTGTCCTTGCACCAGAACATCCCCTCTTGTCAAAGACCGTCTTTGACAGATTAGGAAATAAGAAAGAGGTTGAAGAGTATATTAAAAAAGTAAAAAATAAATCAGATTTAGAAAGAACAGAAAATAAAGAAAAAAGCGGAGTAGAATTAAAAGGTATAAAAGCTATTAATCCTGCCAATGGTGAAGAGATTTCAGTTTGGGTTGCTGATTATGTTTTGTCTCAATATGGAACCGGTGCGGTTATGGCAGTACCAGCACACGACGAAAGAGATTTTGAATTTGCAAAAAAATATGGTTTGGAAATAAAACAAGTAATAATGAGTTGCGAAAATGATACTAAAAATCCTCCTCGTGATGGATTTGAAGAAGTGAAAAGAGACACTATAATTGTTTTTTTAAAAAATAAAGAAACTGAGAAGTATGCCTTACTTAATTGGCATAATAGTCTTGAAGGAATAACAACGGCTATAATGGGAGGAATAGAAATTGGACAAACTCCTGAGCAAGCAGTTTTGACAGAAATCCAAGAAGAAGCATCTTTAACTGGAATAAAAATAACAAAAAAACTTAGATGGATTACAGCTGCGAAATATTGTGCTTCTCATAAAAATCAAAATCGTTGCGCTATTTCGCATGTTTATTTAGCAGAAATTGATAACATAAAAAATCAAGGCGAGATAGAGGAATATGAAAAAAATACACATACATTAATTTGGGTAGATAAAAAAGAAGTTTTAAATAAATTAACGCCAAATCATCAGAAATTTATTTGGGAACAATTATTTAATGAAACAGCTTTGGTTGATGATGGAATTTTAATGAATTCGGGAAAATTTAATGGTATGGATTCTGAAGAAGTTAGAGCAAAAATTACAGAATTTGTTGGAGGAAAAATTGTTACTAAATTTAAATTGCGTGATTGGGTTTTTTCACGTCAACGATATTGGGGTGAACCTATACCAATTGTGAATTGCCCAAAATGTGGTTTAGTTCCTTTGAAAGAAAAAGATTTGCCATTAAAATTACCTGATGTAAAAAGTTATAAACCAACAAATACTGGAGAATCTCCACTTGCTGGAATTTCAAAATGGGTAAATACAAAATGTCCTAAGTGTAAAGGAAAAGCAAAAAGAGAAACTGACACAATGCCAAACTGGGCTGGAAGTTCATGGTATTATTTGCGTTACACTGATCCAAAAAATAAAAATAAATTTGCCGATATGAAAAAATTAAAATATTGGCTTGGCAAAAATCCTAAGCATGGAGGAGTAGATTGGTATAACGGAGGAATGGAGCATACAACATTGCATCTTTTGTATTCTCGTTTTTGGCATAAATTTTTGTATGATTTAAAATTAGTTCCAACTGCAGAACCGTATGCAAAGAGAACCAGCCATGGAATGATTTTAGGTGCTGGTGGTGTGAAGATGTCAAAGTCTCTTGGTAATGTTGTGAACCCAGATCAGATTGTAAAAACTTATGGTGCAGATACGTTAAGAGTTTATGAAATGTTTATGGGTCCATTTGAAGATGCTGCTGTTTGGAATACAGAAAGTATTATTGGTTCAAGAAGATTTATAGAAAAAGTTTGGAGGATTGGAGAAAAAATAAAATCTTCTAGCTCTCACACTACTGAGAGAAAAAAGAATTCTTCTAATTCTATTGTTAAACTTCTACACAAGACGATTAAAAAAGTTTCTGAAGATATTGAAGCAATGCGTTTCAATACAGCAATTTCATCTATGATGATTTTGACAACAGAGATGGAAAAAGCAGAATCAGTTTCAAAAGATGACTATAAAAAGTTTTTACAAATACTTTCTCCTTTTGCACCACACATTGCAGAAGAAATTTGGAATTCATTTGGAGAAAAAAAGAGTATTAATTATTCAAAATGGCCATCTTGGGATGAAAATTTAATAAAAGATGAAGAAATAAAAATTATAATTCAAGTAAATGGAAAAGTTAGAGCAGAAATTATGATTTCTGCAGACGAAAATGAAGAAAATATCAAAAAAAATGCAACAATGCATCCTTCAGTACAAAAATTTATCGAAAATAGGGAAATCAAGAGGATAATTTACGTAAAAAACAAACTTGTAAACTTAGTAATTTAATTACTTTAAAAAAATAAAAAGATATCCACAATAAGTGGGTGTTTTTTTAAATTTTAGTCATGCTTTTTATGATATAATTATGGTGTGAGTTATGTCAGAAAAACATAAGAATAAAAGAGTTTTACAACTAATAAGAAATATTTTACAAATACTTAAACCAAAGTTGTCTTTTCACTATATTGCATACACTACTTTAGTAGCTTTGGTTGTTTTTTCTTTAGTAAATTTAGTTGGTGCTACAACTCCAAACCCTGGTCACTCATGGTCTGAAGTTGGAGATGGTGTTTTTGCAGTAACAAATAATCAAACAGCAATTCGCACTTACACTTTTCCAGATGCAAATGCAACTGTACTTACTACTAACGCACTTGTTACTGTTGCACAAGGTGGAACTGGTGCAAATACTTTAACAGGAATTTTAATTGGAAATGGAACTTCTGCTTTTACATCTGTAGCACTTACTGCAGGACAATCAATTCGAATGAATTCAGGTGGAACAGCTTATGAAGGTTTTACTCCTGGAACAGGAAATGTTAATTCTATCTCTGTCGCAACTTCAAATGGTTTTGCTGGTTCATCTTCTGGTGGTTCAAATCCAATCTTAACTTTATCTACTACTATCTCTGGAATGTTGAAAGGAAATGGAACTGCAATCAGTGCAGCAACAGATGGTTCTGATTTTCTTTCTTCTTCGACAGGATGGAAATTAAATGGACAAGCTCTCGGCACAAAAAAAACTCTTGGGTCTACTGATGGATATGCAATTGGTTTTCTAACTAATAATTCAGAAAGAATGACAATACTTTCTGGTGGTAACATTGGTATCGGTGTAACTTCACCGACAGCAGTTTTACATTTGAAAGCTGGTACTGCAACAGCAGGAACTGCACCATTAAAATTTGCATCAGGAGTATTACTAACAACTCCAGAAACAGGAGCAATGGAATTTGATGGAACTAATTTATATTTCACACCAGTTGATTTACGAAAGACAATTGCTTTTACAGAAGACATTGCATCTGGCTACGTTCCATACACAGGTGCAACTGCTGACGTTAATCTTGGAGCTTTTGATTTAACAACTACAGATCTTAATGTAAGTGGTATCGCTAATTTTACTGGAAGCGTTGCTGTTAACACTGACCCAGACAACAACACTAGTGGTTTTGAATATGGAAATGGTTATGATCCATCTTCAAGTTATTATTACAATGAAAGATTTCGAGTAAATAGTTTTATGGAAACACCACATATGTCTTTAGGTGTTGCTTCAAACTTTTTACTATATTCTGAAGATTTTTCAAATGCCGCTTGGGTAAAAACAAGTATAGGTTCAGTTAGTGCAAATGGTGTTAATGCTCCTAATGGATCAACTACTGCAGAAAATATTCCAGCTGGTTCTGCTTCAACTGCTAATATAGCTCAAACAATTACAAACAGTACTACAGGATACTGGTCTGCTGGTGTTTGGGCAAGAACTCAAAGTGGAACAGCTACTATAGATTTGCAAATTGATAATGGATCAGCAGAAATTGGAACTCCTAAAACAGTTACAGTGGATACAAAATGGCGCTTCTTTGGTGTTGCTCAAAATTTTAGTCCTTCTTCTAATACAACAAAAACTTTTAAAATAACTTCTGGAACAACAGCAATTTCTTTATGGGGTGCAAGAATGAATCAAGGTGAAACGATAAATTCATATCGTGCTACAACAAGTTCAAATTCTTCTACTCCTACATTTGGTGCATTTTTCAACAACACAACAATTTACGGTACTCTTTCTGGAAGTGCAAGTTCAGCTGGCTATGCTACTTATTCAAATAGTGGAATTTATGGTGGAGTAACATTATCAAATACTACTGGCAATGCTGGAAAGTGGGAATTATTAGGATATGTAACTTTAACATATAACTCTACTTATGATTATGGACATTCTTGGGATTATGAAGTCAACCTGAAAGAAATTAATAATGATGATTCAGCAATTTCACAAGTTGATTATGAGGATATTACTTTAAAACTTAAAGGAAATTTAGCAGAAGCAACTAGTACTGCTACTTTCAATTCCGCTGTACCAACTTTCTCTATTGATGTTTCTGGTGCTACGCAATTAACTTCTAGTGATTTTGCAGCTGTTGTTTATTCGACAAGTACTTCAACTAAGGTAATTAGATATTATGTAAAATTGCCAGCTGCTAATTCTCATTACATGATTGTACCTATTAACTATCGTGGAGTTAGCTATAACAGTACATTAGGTATAAGTACTTCTTACGTTTCTTGGACAACTTCTTCTAGTACTGCTGTGATAACAACCTTACCAACTCCACCTGCTGGTCAAGGTTCTGTAGTAAATGGAAATATTCTTTACACAACATACAAAGGCAATGGAATATTTAGTGGACTATTAAGTGGTACAGCTTTGAAATCTGCTAAGTGGTATCCAGGTGCTGACTCTACAACTGCAATTCAAATTAATAAAGCAGATGGTTTAACAAATATTATAAATATTGATACAACAAATGGAAGAATGGGTATCGGTACAACTTTACCAACAGCATTACTAAATCTAGCAGCCGGTACTGCATCAGCAGGAACTGCTCCACTCAAATTTACATCAGGAACATTATTAACTACACCAGAGGATGGATCAGTAGAATTTGATGGAACTCACTATTATGTAACAGTTGGTTCTACTAGATACCAATTAGATCAACAAGCTCCAGGTGGAGGTATGGTGTACCCAGGATCAGGAATTGCAGTCTCAACAGGTTCTGCTTGGGGAACTTCAATCAGTGGAACATCTTCACAATTTGTAAAAGGTGATGGAAGTTTGGATTCAAATACATACTTAACAACTTCTTCTGCTTCTTCAACTTATGTTCCTTACACTGGAGCAACAAGTGCAGTAGATTTAGGTGTTCATAATCTTACTGTTGATACAAATACATTGTTTGTAGATTCAACAAATCATAGAGTTGGAATCGGAACAACAAGTCCTACATCTAAGTTATATGTTAGTAGTGGAGGCGGAGTTAATTCTGGCATTGTTATTAAATCTGATGGAACAACTGGGACATATGCATCATTAGATTATGTAAATAAAAACAATGTAGCATTTCAGACAGGCTTATATGATTCTGGTAATGCTTTCTTTTATATGCCTTCAACTGGAAATAATATTGGATTCTATACGAACGATCTTGAAAGAATGACTATAGCAAAAACAGGTAATGTCGGAATTGGTACAACGAGTCCAACAGTTCCATTAGACATCACTGGAGCGGTAAACATATCAACTGGAAATTTAGATTTAGACAATACAACAAATGCAAATCAATATGGAGTGATCACAAAAAATGGGATCAGATTCATTCACAATTTTAATTATGGAAACAACGGTACTGTAACGACAGAAGGACATAATTTATTTATTGGAGAAAATGCCGGTAACTTTACGATGGGATCAACGGCAAATTATGCTAATTATTCTTCAAGCAATGTTGGAATCGGTTATTCTACGTTAAGTTCGAATACAACTGGATACTATAACTCTGCTGTAGGAATTTATGCTCTTTATTCTAACACCACAGGATACTCTAACTCTGCAATAGGAACACATGCTCTTATGCTTAATACCACAGGGTACGCTAACTCTACAGTAGGAAATGATGCTCTTTATAATAATACTTCAGGGTACAAGAACTCTGTAATTGGAAGTACAGCTCTCTTTAATAATACAACAGGATACTCTAACTCTGCGATGGGATATGAAGCCGGCCGCTATGTTACAGGAAATGTAGCTAACACAACCAGTGATTATAGTATATACCTTGGTGCTAATACCAAAGCTCTTGCTGATGATGATCAAAATGAAATTGTAATAGGTTACGATGCTACGGGTGCCGGTTCAAACACTGCAGTAATAGGTAGCAGTTCTTTAACTTCTGTATACCTCGGAAGTTCTACACCTAGCGCTAGACTATACACTAAAGGTATAACGTTATCTGCAGGTACAGCAACTGCTGGAACTGCTCCATTGAAGTTCACATCAGGAACATTGTTAGGAACAACGGAAGCAGGAACAATGGAATTTAATGGAACACATTTATACTTTACAGTAGCAAATAGCGGAACAAGATATCAATTAGATCAACAAGCTCCAGGTGGAGGTATGGTTTACCCAGGAGCAGGTATTCCAATTTCAACAGGTTCTGCTTGGGGAACTTCAATCAGTGGAACATCTTCACAATTTGTAAAAGGGGATGGAAGTTTGGATTCAAATACATACTTAACAACTTCTTCTGCATCTTCAACTTATGTTCCATATACTGGAGCAACAAGTGCAGTAGATTTAGGTGTTCATAATCTTACTGTTGATACAAATACATTGTTTGTAGATTCAACAAATCATTTTGTTGGTATTGGAACAACAACACCGAGTGTAAAACTAAATGTACTTGGTGTAACTGCGTTGCAATCTGGTGATGCTGATGGTGCTCTACGGATTGGTGCTGATGTTTTGGCTACTACACTTTCATCAAATGTAAGAAAATTGGGAAGAGTAACAGCTCCTTCTTATAGTAATACATATTATTATTCATTGTTTTCTGCTGATAGTGATACGGGTGGTGATGGAATAGAATTTGGAGGTAGAGCAGGAGCATTAAATTCATCTCCAACATATATTTCATTTGCTACAACTCCAACAGCAGGAAGTAGCGCTGGAAATGCGGAACGAATGAGAATAATAGGTAATGGAAACATTGGTATCGGCATAGCTTCACCAACAGCTAGATTACATTTACCAGCTGGTACAGCAACAGCAGGAACTGCTCCACTAAAATTTACATCAGGAACATTGTTAGGAACAACGGAAGCAGGAACAATGGAATTTAATGGAACACATTTATACTTTACAGTAGCAAATAGCGGAACAAGATATCAATTAGATCAACAAGCTCCAGGTGGAGGTATGGTTTACCCAGGAGCAGGAATTCCAATTTCAACAGGCAGTGCTTGGGGAACTTCAATCAGTGGAACATCTTCACAATTTGTAAAAGGGGATGGAAGCTTAGATTCAAATACATATTTAACTTCTGCTTCTTTGTCTGGTTATGTTCCTTATACTGGTGCAACCACAAATGTAGTTCTCGGAGCAAATACTCTTTCAACAACTTCAGGTTTAATTTCTCCAAAACTTTATCCTGCAAGTGATTCAACAACAGCAATACAATTTAACAAAGCAGATGGAACAACAAATATTTTAAATATTGATACGACGAATTCTAGAGTTGGAATTGGGACAACAAGTCCAAGTGTTAAATTAGAAGTAGCGGGACAAGGTAAATTCATAAGTACAACTTTTCCAGTTCTTGATATAGTTAGAGATACAACGACTACTGCTGGTGGAGTTTATGGTGGTGCTAAATTAGAGAGAATTATGACTGGCGGAACATCAGTCAATGGTACTGGTATAGGTTTTTATTTTAAGAATCCAGACTCAGCAGGAAATTCTACTTTTTCAGGTATTTTTGGTTCAGCACTTTCAAGCGTAACAGATGGAAGTGAAGTCGGAGATGTTATTGTTTCTGCTGCTTGGCAAGGAGGAGATCCTTATTTAAATCAACACTTAGTTGTTAGAGCAACCGGCGCAACGACAGGTAACGTTTTGGTTCCGAATGGTAATGTCGGAATTGGAACAACTTCACCAAATCAACAATTAGAAATTACTCAAAACTTTAGACTTCCTTCTACAACTTATAATAGTGGAAATCCTTATGGGATAATTTACAAAGGAACAAATCCATTCATTCATGATTTCAATTATGGAAACAACGGTACTGTAACGACAGAAGGACATAATTTATTTATTGGTGAAAGTGCAGGTAACTTTACAATGGGATCAACGGCAACATTATTAAGTCAATCATCAAACAATATTGGAATAGGGTATAATTCTCTTTCTGTAAATACTACTGGTTATGGCAATACAGCTATCAGCAATTATTCTTTGGAATCAAATACAACAGGTACTCAAAACTCTGCTATTGGTTATAAATCTCTGTCTAGTAATACTACTGGTAGCGTTAACTCTGCTTTTGGACCTTATTCTCTTTCTGGTAATACTACTGGTAGTAACAATTCTGCTTTTGGATCTTATTCTCTTTCTGGTAATACTACTGGTATCTTAAATGTCGCTTTTGGTCAAAATGCTCTTTCTGGTAATACTACTGGTAATTATAACTCTGCTTTAGGATATAACGCTGGTAGTTTTATTGCTGATGGTTCAACATCGAATACTTTTGGTTCAAATAGTTTATTTTTGGGCAGTTATTCAAGAGCTCTTGCTAATAATCAAACAAATCAAATTGTAATTGGTTATAATGCTATCGGTAACGGAAGCAATACAGCAACAATTGGAAACAGTTCTATATTAAGAACATATCTAAGAGGAGTAAATCTAGCAGCCGGTACTGCATCAGCTGGAACTGCTCCACTAAAATTTACATCAGGAACATTATTAGGAACACCTGAGACAGGAGCGATGGAATTTGATGGTTCTCACTATTACATAACAATAGGTTCAACTCGTTATCAATTAGATCAACAAGCTCCAGGTGGGGGTATGGTTTATCCAGGAGCGGGCATTCCAGTTTCGACAGGTTCAGCTTGGGATACATCTAAAACGGCACCTACGGGAGACATCGTTGGAACAACTGATACACAAGATCTTACTAACAAAACATACAATGGACTTTCTTTGTTAGGAAACAATACTGATTTTAATTCTTTTGTTGGTTACAATACTGGTCTTAATATTCCAAGCGGAGCACAATGGAACTCTTTCTTTGGTTATGAAGCAGGAAAGGGAAGCGCAAGTACAAGTTATAATTATTCTAATACTGGAATAGGATATCAATCTTTGTATTCCATTACAGTTGGTAGTAATAACTCTGCACTAGGAAATAAGTCTCTGTACTATAATACTTCAGGATGGTCTAATACTGCAGTAGGAGATAGTTCACTTTCTTCTAATACTGAAGGTTATCTTAATGTTGCATTAGGTGTTGATTCTTTATCAAGTAATATTACAGGTTACGATAACTCTGCTATCGGTAGTTCTTCTATGTACTCTAACACTACAGGTTACTATAACATCGCAATAGGAGGTGGTTCTATGTATTATAATACTACTGGAAATTATAACTCTGCTACAGGATATTCTTCTTTATCAAATAACACAACAGGTAATATTAATTCTGCACTAGGATATGTAGCCGGATACTTTATAGCTGACAACTCAACGCCAAACACTACATCAGATTATAGTTTGTATTTAGGTGCATATACCAAAGCTCTTGCAGATAATGATCAAAATGAAATTGTAATTGGTTATGACACAACAGGTAATGGAAGCAACACAGCAACAATTGGAAACAGTTCTATATTAAGAACATATTTAAGAGGAGTAAATTTAGCAGGAGGTACAGCAACTGCAGGAACTGCTCCATTAAAATTTACATCAGGAACATTGTTAGGAACTACAGAAGGTGGAGCAATGGAATTTGATGGTTCACATTTGTACTTCACAATAGCTGATAGCGGAACAAGATATCAATTAGATCAACAAGGAGGTATGGTTTATCCAGGAGCAGGTATTGCAATTTCAACAGGAAGTGCTTGGGGAACATCAATATCAGGAACATCCTCACAGTTTGTAAAAGGGGATGGAAGTTTAGATTCAAATACATACTTAACAACTTCTTCTGCTTCTTCAACTTATGTTCCTTACACTGGAGCAACCACAGATGTAAATCTTGGAACACATACTCTTGCTTCAGGTTCAATAGATATCGCTACAGGTAATTTAGATTTAGATAACACTACTTATGCAAATCAATATGGATTGATTACCAAAAATGGAACCAGATTCATTCATAATTTTTCCTACGGATTAAATGGAAATAATGTAACCCCAGAAGGTCGCAATTTATTTATTGGTGAAGGTGCCGGTAATTTTACGATGGGATCGGATGCAACTTACTATAGTTATTCTTCAAACAATATTGGAGTCGGTTATTCTACATTAAGTTTCAATACAACTGGATACGGTAACTTTGCGGTAGGAAGTTATGCTCTTTATTACAACACCACAGGATACGGTAACTCTGCAATAGGAAAAAGTGCTCTGTTCTCTAATACTGAAGGATTCTTTAACTCTGCATTAGGAGATTCTGCTCTTAAATCTAATACTACAGGATATAGAAATATCTCAATGGGAAGTTACGCTCTTAATTCAAACACCACAGGAAGCCATAATTCTGCATTAGGATATAATACTGGTCGCTATATTGCAAACGGAAGCACTGGTAATACCACTAGTGACTACAGTGTATATCTTGGTGCTATGACAAAAGCTCTTGCCGACGATGATCAAAACGAAATTGTAATCGGTTACAACGCCACCGGTGCCGGTTCAAACACTGCCGTAATCGGAAACAGTTCTGTAACTTCGGTATATCTCGGAAGCTCTACTGCTGGCGCAAGACTCTACACTAATGGCGTAACGTTATCTGCCGGTACAGCAACAGCAGGAACTGCACCACTAAAATTTACATCAGGAACATTACTAGGAACAACAGAAGGTGGAGCAATGGAATTTGATGGTTCACATTTGTACTTTACTATAGCTGATAGCGGAACAAGATATCAATTAGATCAACAAGGAGGTATGGTTTACCCAGGATCAGGAATTGCAATCTCAACAGGAAGTGCTTGGGGAACTTCAATCAGTGGAACATCTTCACAATTTGTAAAAGGGGATGGAAGTTTGGATTCAAATACATACTTAACCTCTGCATCTTTGTCTGGTTATGTTCCTTACACTGGTGCAACCACAAATGTAGTTCTCGGAGCAAATACTCTTTCAACAACTTCAGGTTTAATTTCTCCAAAACTTTATCCTGCAAGTGATTCAACAACAGCAATACAATTTAACAAAGCAGATGGAACAACAAATATTTTAAATATTGATACGACAAATGGAAGAGTGGGAATGGGTACGACGAGTCCATCATCAATGCTTCATATTTATGATACTACTGCTAGCGGAACATTTGCTGATGGATTATATTTACAAGCAGGAAATGATGCAAATGCAATTAGGGTACGTTTGAAAAATACTAATTCTGATTTTTTTATTAACGCATACGGAACTGGAGCAATCGGTGCATTAGCAAATTCAATTGGATTTTTTGCTAGTGGAAGTTCAACTAATGATTTTATTATTGGGCATACTGGAACAACTTCTGGAAATGATATTAGATTTTTTACAAATAATGATTATTCAGATGCAAATGAATTAGTGATTACACAAGGCGGACTTGTTGGAATGGGAACATCAACTCCAACTGGAAAATTAAATATAATAAATACATCAGAACAATTACGTATTGGATATAGTTCTAGTGTTTATTATTCAACTACAATTGATTCTACAGGGACAGTTATATTTGATTCTACTGGTGGCGCTTCATCTCGATTTTCATTTGCAGACAATCTAGGTATCGGAACAACTTCACCAAGCAATATACTTTCTCTAGGTGGAACAACAGCTAGAACAATTTGGATGGAACGTAACACAACAGCAGGAACTGCAGGACAGGCACTAACTTTGTTCTCTGGTGGTGCATATTCTGGTGGAACTAATTTGAATGGTGGAGATTTATATTTAAAATCTGGTATTTCTACTGGTACTGGATCATCATCTATGCATTTTCTTACTGCAACAGCAGGAAGTAGTGGAACAGCTGACAATACTCCAACCGAAAAAATGACTATTCTTGCTAATGGTAAAGTAGGTATTGGAAATACAAATCCATCATCAAAATTAACAGTTACTGATGTGAATAGTATTTTCTTCGTTCCAAACCAGGGAGCTACTGGTGAAATTCCAGCAGGAACTGCAATGTCTACAAGTTCTAACTTTACATTTTTGGGAGATGGAACTGGTGGAGTTGGAAATGGAGTTATGGTTGCTTATTACAATCAAACACAATGGCTTTCCGCCGTACAGACTGCAAACGTTAGTAGTGGTTATGGAAATTTATTGTTAATGAAATCTGGTGGATCTGTAGGTGTAGGTACTTCTGCTCCAACAGCTAGATTACATTTAGGAGCAGGATCAGCTACAGCAGGAACTGCTCCATTAAAATTTACATCAGGAACATTACTAACAACAGCTGAGGCAGGAGCAATGGAATTTGATGGAACTCACTATTATGTAACAGTTGGTTCTACTAGATACCAATTAGATCAACAAGCTCCAGGTGGAGGTATGGTTTATCCAGGAGCAGGTATTCCAATTTCAACAGGTTCTGCTTGGGGTACATCTATATCAGGAACATCTTCACAGTTTGTAAAAGGGGATGGAAGTTTAGATTCAAATACATACTTAACAACTTCTTCTGCATCTTCAACTTATGTTCCATATACAGGTGCAACCACAAATGTAGTTCTCGGAGCAAATACTCTTTCAACAACTTCAGGTTTAATTTCTCCAAAACTTTATCCTGCAAGTGATTCAACAACAGCAATACAATTTAACAAAGCAGATGGGACAACAAATATTTTAAATATTGATACGACAAATGGGAGAGTGGGAATTGGGACAACAAGTCCTACTAAAAAATTAGAAGTATCTGGTAATTTAGGTGCTGGAGGAATATTTAATGTTAACTCTTCGACTCCAGCAGATTTCGTTGGTTTGGAAACCTCTTCTGGTCGTTCAGCTATTGTTTTCAACAATTCAAATTCCAGGATGTATTATGATTCTTCAGCAAATACTTTTAATATGTTTCCAGTTGTTGGAACATATGATGACCCATCAAGTTGGAATTATTCAACGATGTCTTATGCCTTAACTAGTCAAACTCTATATTTGAATGGTGCTGGAGGAGTTGAAATTGGTCAAGGAGGTTTGATTTCTACAAAAATAGTTGATACAACTACTGATTATCAAAATTATACTGGTTCTACTTTCTCCATGTGGAAGAGATTAGGAAACAACACAGTAAATACATTAAATGGATTGAACTTAAATTATGGTGGATATTGGAGTGCTGCTGGAACTATTACTGATTCTGCTGGAATATACTCTGCTTTTGCAGCTGCTGATTCTTCGGCTGCTAATTTTACAAATGTTTATGGTATTAAAACAAGTTTTACTAATGTAGGAACTGGTACAATTACAAATCAATATGGTATTTATATTCCATCTGATTCAGTTGCTACAAATGTATATGGTATATCATCAAATATTGCTAGTGGAACTAATAAATGGAATATGTATGTTGCAGGTACAGCTAATAACTATTTTGCCGGCAATGTTGGAATCGGAACGACGACCCCACAAGCTGCATTAAATGTAATTGGAGACGTAATGTTAGGATACAATTCAACAGGGCAAAAAATTTATCCATATTATTATAGTGCTACGAATTATAATGCAATTTCTTCTGATAGCTCAGGTGCTATGACATTTATCACTGGTGTTACATCTCCTTCAGAAAGAATGAGAATTGATAATTCTGGTTATGTTGGAATAGGTAATGCTTCTCCAGCAACGACTCTTGATATTACAGGAGCAGGTGGCTCTCCTTCTGGCACACCATCTTTTCCTGTTAGAGTTGTGTCTGGAACGAATACTAATCCAGGTATGATTTTTGAACGAAGTGATGCAAGTAAATTTGTTAACCTTTGGACGGGAAGTGGAGCAGCAATATTAGGATTTACTGATACTGCTTCAAGGATGGCTATTGGAACTTATACTTACGCAGATAGATATTCTACTGGTTTCCCAACAAAAGAAATTTTGTCTCTTCTTCCTAGTGGAAATGTTGGAGTAGGAGTTACAAATCCTACAGCAAAACTTCATTTAAAAGCATCTGATGGGACAGCAGGAAGTGCATCATTAAAAATTACAGATGGAACATTGCTATCAACTCCAGAAGCAGGAGCAATAGAATTTGTTGGAACAAGTCTATACTTCACTCCATCTACTACAAGGAAGACAATTGCTTTTGCAGAAGATATTTCATCTGGTTATGTTCCTTATACTGGTGCAACCACAAATGTAGTTCTCGGAGCAAATACTCTTTCAACAACTTCAGGTTTAATTTCTCCAAAACTTTATCCTGCAAGTGATTCAACAACAGCAATACAATTTAACAAAGCAGATGGAACAACAAATATTTTAAATATTGATACGACTAATGGGAGAGTTGGAATCGGAACAACTTCTCCAAATCAACAATTAGAAATTACTAAAAACTTTAGACTCCCTTCTACTACTTATAATAGCGGAAGTCCTTATGGAGTAATCTACAAAGGTACATCAACATTTATTCATGATTTTACCTACGGATTAAATGGGAATGGTATAACACCATCAGGCTATAATACTTTCTTAGGTGTTAGTGCTGGTAATTTAACAATGGGTTCAACAGCTGCATATTCTTATCAATCTTCCTATAATACTGGAATTGGAACTAGCGCATTATATGCAAATACAACTGGTAGAAGAAATACGGCAGTTGGTTCTAGCTCTTTAACTTACAACAATACAGGTTACCAAAATACAGCTGTTGGTTACTCTGCTCTCTATGCCAATAATAGTGGTGATACAAATACTGCATTAGGTGCACAGTCTCTTTATTCTAATACCACAGGTGCTAACAATGTTGGTGTTGGATACTATTCTTTAGGTGGAAATGTTTCAGGTACAAATAATATAGGGATAGGGGGCAGTTCTGGTTATTATATTTCTGATGGTACTACATCTAATACAGCAGGAACATATTCTATATTTTTAGGACAAAATACAAAAGCTTTAGCTGATTCTCAAACAAACCAAATTGTTATCGGATATAATTCAATAGGTCTTGGAAGTAATACTGTAACTTTAGGAAATAGTAGTATCATTACAACAGCATTAAGAGGTAATATAGGAATCGGAACAACAAGTCCAGATAGATTATTGCATGCTGAAGTTTCTGATGCTGTAACCAATGCAGTAACTTATGCAGGACGTTTGTCTCATATAACTTCTGGAACATCTGCAACAAGTTTTGGAACAGGATTAGAATTTGAATTAGAAAATGCTTCTGGTACAAATAAAATAGCAAGTACAATTGAATCTGTTTGGGAAACTGCAACAGATGCGTCTGAAGATAGTGCGATTGTTTTCAAAAATATGATAGGTGGAACTAGTGCAGCAGAAGTTCTTAGAATCAGAAAAGAGGGAACAAGCTCTACTTCTCTTAAAACACTAAGTTCGTTACAAATTGCGCCTACTGATGATTTTACAATTTATCAAAATTTAGTAACTCCATTTACTTCTGTTGGTTCTGGTGCAGTTGATGATACTTTAGTTCTTAAAGCTGGAAACGTAGGAATTGGCAACGATGCTCCAGGAGCTTTACTTGATATTGGTTATTCAGGAACTACTGGAGGAGTAATAAGATTAGAAGGAAGCTCAAGAAATTATGTTGATATTGCAGCTGCTGCAGATGCTGGAGCTTGGACAATGACATTACCTGCAAGTACAGGAACTACTGGACAGCAACTTACAACAAATGGTTCTGGTGTAACTTCTTGGCAAGCTGCTGGTTCTTTAAGAAGTATTAAAAATGTTTTTGACGAAGTTACTCCAGAAGAAGGATTAGAACAAGTACTTACAACAGCAGTTTATCATTTCAAATATAAACCTGGTTTAGGAACTGGTGATAGCGATACTATGTATGTTGGTGTGATGGCTGATGAAGCTCCTTGGGCAATGCATTATAATGGAACCATTGTTAACCCAGTAAATACTTTAGGTTATATGATCTTGTCCACAAAAGCTCTTAATGAAAAAATAGTGGCACTTGGTTCAACTGTTGATGATATGAATTTGAAATTAAAAAATTTGGAAACTATATTGCCAACAGATTTAATAGAAGATCCTGATACTTTTGGAAATAATTTTGTTGCATTATTTAATGATGTAATTATAAAAGTTGAAGACGGTGTTGCATATATGAAAGGAATAGCAACAGATACATTAAAAATAGGTAGTTCAGAAAAAAGAACTGGTATAACTTTGTATGATGAAGTTACTGGAGATCCATATTGTATTTCTGTTGCAGATGGTAAAAGTAAAACTACTGAAGGTGAATGCGGAACTATAACTCCTGAAGATGTTATTGCTACTTCTCAAGGTTCAGATTTACCGACAGAAAGTTCAGATTCAACTGATACAACAACTGATACTATTGTAGCAACAATAGATGGAGCAACAGAAACAACTACAACAGAAGAATCAACAATAGGTACAGAATCAACAAACATAACAACACAAACAATAGATACATTACTTGCTGAAGCAGATCCACCACAAATAACATTAAACGGAGATAGCTCTATAACATTAACAGTTGGTTCTACTTATGAAGAACTTGGTGCACTTGCAACATCTGATATAGATGGAACAGTTGCAGTAATCATTGAAGGTTCAGTTGATACAAATACAGTTGGAACTTATATTATTTCTTATAAAGCTTTTGATACAAATGGAAATTCAGCTACTCCTGTAGAAAGAATCGTAAATGTAACTTTGTAAAACAGAATTAAATGAAAATAAAAAAAATAAAAAATTATTTTTATATTGTATTAGTTGTAATTTTTGTTTTATTTTTTGCAAAATCTGTTTACGCTACATTAACATGCAGTGTTAAAACTGCTGGGGCTTGTTCTGATATCGTTATGTTTAGAATGTCTGGATCATCAAATGCACATGCAGAACTTCCAGGTCAAACAACTTCTGTTTATGACAATAATGTTGTTTGCTGTAGCGGTGTTACAGGTTTGGGAAATTCTTGTTCTGGAAATTATAAAGTTTTAATGAGAATGTCTGGAGTTACAAATGCTCACGTTGAAGAAAATACACAAACAAATGTAAATTATACGCAGAATGCTTGTATATCAAGTATTTTTGGAGACACTATTACTGTAGGATATCAAGCAAGTAATTGTAATGGTTATGATACAACAATTGCTTCTATGGAAAGATCTCCAACAAATTCTCAAATAGGGAATACAAGTGCTTACAATAATAAAATTTGTGCTGATATTTTTTCTCAATCAATAACATTTAATGTTTCTGATTCTTCAATCGGTTTTGGCTCTCTTACTCCAACAGGAATTCGTTATGCAACAGGTGATGGAATTGGTAGCGATTCAGAAACAGAATCTTACAATGTCAGTGCAAGTACAAATGCTCCATATGGATATTTAATTTATTTGCAAGGTGATTCACTTTCAAATGGTATAAGTACAATTGATCCGATGGGTGGAACAAATATTCCACCAGCTTCAGGATCAGAAGGTTTCGGAATGAGAGCAGTTGCATCAGGTGGAACAGGAACAGTTGTGTCCCCATATGATGGATCAGGTTTTGCTTATGATGCATCTAGTACAAGTTCAACTGTAGTTGCAGAAGAAACAACAGGAGATGACATTACAACAACTTATTCAATACGTACTGTAGCAACAATAGATTCATTACTTGATCCAGGAAACTATACTACAAATCTTACTTATGTTATTGTTGCAGGTTTTTAATATTAAAATTATATTTTAACGAAAAGTTATCAACATGTAATCCACTTAGCGATTTCTTTTTAAAAAAGATATGTTACAATTTATATTGTATAAAAGTTAATAGTTTATTATTAAAATATTTTTTATGTTGAAATTTAATAAGTCTAATTTGTTTAAAGTAATAGGAGTTTTTGTTTTGGTAGTATTCTCTTTTGTTTACATACAATTTGCAACTGCTTCCGCTCTTACTTCTCTAAAAGATACTCTTACTTCAGAAAAAGCATCTACCGTTGCAAATCATACAATTGTATTTACAACACCAACTGGTGTTGCTGCTAGTCAGACTATAATTTTAACTTTTGATAATGGTACAACTTTCACTTCTGGTTTAGATTTTACTGATATAGATTTGGCAGACGATGGAACAGAAGTGACTCTTGCTGCTACAGCAACTGGTACAACTTGGGGAGTTTCTGCAGCTAGTCCAGTTATAACTTTTACAAATGGTAGTACTGTTGTTGCTGCTGGAAGTGTAATAACAATTAAAATTGGTACTAATGCATCGAGTGGAGGTACTGGTGATAAGCAAATAATAAACGGTGCATCAGGAACCACTAAACTAGTTATCACGGGAACATTTACAGATACTGGAACTATTGCTATTCCAATAATTGCAGATGACACTGTTGTAGTTAATGCAGTTGTTCAACCAATTATTTCATTTACACTTTCTGATAATACTATTTATTTTGGAAACTTGAGTTCATCTGTGAATTGTTTTGCTCAAGGTACAGATCCTGGAAACGTTACATGCCCTATAACTTCAGAGGCAGAAGCATTTAAGATTACAGCAGGAACAAATGCTACATCTGGTTATGTGATAACTGTACAAGGTGGAACACTTACATCTGGATTAAATACTATTACTCCACTTGCTTCAAACACTCCATCTGCACCTACTACAGAACAATTTGGTATTAGATTTAATGCTTCTGGTGGTTCAGGAACAGTGACTGCACCTTACGCAGCATCTGGATATGCTTTTACAGCAACAACTTCATCTGCAGTTCAAATTGCTTCTTCTTCAGCAGTTTCTGACACAACTACTTATTCAGCTAGATACCTTGCAAACATCTCTACTTCAACAGAAGCAGGAATTTATACAGCTAGTCATACATATGTAGCGACTGCGACATTTTAATAAATAATTAATTATAACAATGCAAAAAGTTTCTAAATCAGTTTTATTTAAAATAACGAGCATATTTGTTTTAATAGTATTCTCTTTTGTTTACATACAATTTGCAACTGCTTCCGCTCTTACTTCTCTAAAAGATACTCTTACTTCAGAAAAAGCATCTACCGTTGCAAATCATACAATTGCATTTACAACACCAACTGGTGTTGCTGCTAGTCAGACTATAATTTTAACTTTTGACAACAGTACAAGTATTCCTGCTGGTTTAGATTATACTGATATAGACTTAACAGACGATGCAGTAGACTTAACACTTGCTGGTAGTGCATCTGGTGCAACTTGGGGAGTTGTGCGTACTTCTGCTTTAGTCATAACTTTTACAAATGGAACAACAGCTGTTGCTGCTGGAAGTGTAATAACAATTGAAATTGGTACTAATGCAACATTTGGTGTAGCTGGAGATCAACAAATTACAAATGGTGTAGCAGGAACCACTAAACTAGTTATCACGGGAACATTTACAGATACTGGAACTATTGCTATTCCAATAATTGCAGATGACACTGTTGTAGTTAATGCAGTTGTTCAACCAATTATTTCATTTACACTTTCTGATAACACTATTTATTTTGGAAACTTGAGTTCATCTTTGACCTGTTTTGCTCAAGGCACAGATCCTCTAAACACAACATGTCCTGTAACTACAGAGACAGAAGCATTTAATATGACAGCAGGAACAAATGCTACATCTGGTTATGTGATAACTATAAAAGGAGGCACTCTAACATCTGGAGGGAATACTATTACTGCACCAGCTGTAAATACTGTGCCTACAGTAGGGCAAGAGCAATTTGGTGTTAGATTTACTTCATCTGGTGGTACGGGAACAGTAACTGCACCTTATGCAGCTGCAGGATATGCGCTTTCTTCAACTTCTACAACAACAGCACAAATTGCTTCAGCACCAGGAGTTTCTGCAACAACTACTTATTCAGCCAGATATCTTGCAACAATAGGTACTTCAACAGAAGCAGGAATTTATACAACTAGCCATACATATGTCGCAACTTCAACATTTTAATTATTATTTATTTTAATTTTATGAATTTTCCAAAAATAAAAAATATAATTGTTCTTGTAGTAATATTCTTTGGCGTGATTGTTGTTGCGAAACCGTTTACAGCTGAAGCTCTTACTGTTTCTCCTGTAAGAGTCGAAATAAGCGGAAACCCTGGTCAGGTCTTAGAAGAAAAAATGACTTTAATAAATGATACTAAAAATTCTCAAACTTTTTATTCTTCTTTTTTAAACTTCGAAGCGGAAGGTGAAACAGGTAATCCTGCTTTTGTTGAATCAAGTTCTGATTTAGATAAATGGATGAGTACAGAAAATTCAATAACAATAGAACCTGGTAAAAGTGTTATAGCTACAATAAAAATTGCTATTCCACAAAATGCAGAACCTGGAGGACATTTTGCTGCTGTATTCTGGGGAACATTTCCTAATAATCCTGAGAATCCTGCTGTTTCTATCGGAGCAAAAGTTGGTATGCTAATTCTTTTGTCTGTAAATGGTGATGTGGAAGAAGGTGGAGGATTGTTGCAATTTTCTACAATTGGTAATAAGTTTTGGTACAACACTTTGCCAGTTTCTTTTATGTACCGTTTTAAAAATGATGGAGGTGATCGTATAAAACCTACTGGAAAAACTATAATTAGAAATACTTTTTTTATTCCTACAGATAAAATTGATGCAAACATTTCAAAAGGTAATATATTGCCAAACAGTATTCGTAAATTTGAGTTTGATTGGATAAAAAGTCCACGAGCAAAAGATTTTATTGCTCCAGAAAAAGTACTTTCAAGATTTTTTGATACTGCGCTTTATCAATTTAAAAATTTTGCAGTAGGTTTATATTCAGCAAAACTTGATCTTACATATGGAATTCAAAACCTTAACACAACCAAGACGGTTTATTTCTTTGTATTTCCATGGCAGATGCTTCTATGTTTAGCTGTCATACTTTCAATCGTACTTTTTGTAGGATCTAAACTGGTTAAACGATACAACAGATATATTATACAGAAAGCACGTGTTGGAATGACTCCACCAAACGATGCTAATCATGTATAAAAAATATAGTAATAACACTCTTAAATTATTCAAAACAGCAATAGTTATTATTGCTGTTTTGATGAGTGGAAATGCTTTGTCATATGATATGACAAGTTCTTCAACTGTTGTTATATCAGCAAGAGTCGAAGGAGGAGGAACGCCTCCTGGTGGCGGTGGTGGAAGTTCTGGTAGTATACCAACAAGTATTAATTTTTCTGGTATAGCATATCCTTTTTCAAAAGTTTATCTCTTGCAAGATGGGAAAAAAATAACATCTGTTTCTACAAATAGTGGTTCAAAATTTTCTTTATCTGTCGTAAATTTAAGTACAAATACTTATACTTTTTCGATTTATGCTGATGATGGGTATAATAGAAAATCTTCTTTCTTTTCTTTCCCATTGCGAATAGTTTCTGGTAGTACTATAAATGTAAGCAATATTTTATTGTCACCAACAATTTCAATAGATAAAGTAAAAGTTAAAAGAGGTGACAACATAACAATATCTGGCAAAGCAACCCCTGAATCAGAAGTAAAAATATCTGTTTTTGGAAATCAAGAATATTTTTATAAAACTACTCCAAATATAAAAGGGGAGTATTTTTACGTATTAAATACTTCTTCAATGGAAAGTCAGAAATATCAGACACAATCAAATGAAGTTTATAAAAATCAAACGAGTCCATACAATAGTCCACTTTCTTTTTTTGTAACAAACCAAAATATAAATAAAGAAGAACAACTTTGTCTTTCTATTAAAGCTGACTTAAATTGTGATGGATATGTAAATTTAATAGATTTTTCTATTATGGCTTTTTGGTATGAAAGATTAAATGTACCAAAACAAATAGATCAGAACGGTGATGGTGTGATATCATTAATAGACTTTTCGGTTTTAGCTTTTTATTGGAATGGTTAATATATGAAAAAAATATTTCAAAAAATAATAATAATTTTTTTATTTATAATTTGTTGCTTTTTGGGGCATAAGGTTGAAGCTGCAAGAATAGAATTAGATTCTTCAAAAACAGAATTGAATATGCATGAACAGTTTTATGTTGATTTAGTTCTTTATCCTGAAAATGTATCTTTCAATGGAATAGAAGGATCTATTAATTTTCCAACTGATAAACTTTCCTTTATTCGTTCAGAAGTAGGGAAGTCTGTAATTAATTTATGGATAAAAGAACCAGAAGAAAAAAAGGGGAAGATTAAATTTTCTGGTTTGATTACAAATGGTTTTAGTGGAGTAATAGATCCATTTGATAGTGAAAATAAATTGCCTGGTACAATTATACGTTTTGTTTTTGAACCTTTAATGCCAGGAAACATAACGTTAGAAACATCTTCTATGCTTTTAGCAAAAAATGATGGAATGGGTACATTGGAAAATATAGAGCCACAATCTATAAATCTTGTAATTCAAGATATAAATAATCTTTTCTTTTATCTTCACGAAAATGATACAAACCCTGAATTAGAAGCTTCTGTCGTTCGTGAACCTAATCTTTATGATAATAAATATGTATTAATATTCAATGCAAAAGATAAAGAAAGTGGTATAAAAAGTGTAATGATTAAAGAGGGTAATAGAAATTGGGTAGAAATCAAGAGTCCTTATTTACTAAAAGATCAAACTAGACATAGTTTAATATCTGTAAGAGCAGTTAATTTTTCTGGAGTTAGTACTGTTATTGCTATTGAACCTATTAATTACGAAAATGCCCCAGGTGTTAAAATTGCAATTGCCTTTGTTTTAGTAGTATTTATTTATTTTATTGCAAAAAAAGTTTTGGATTATTTTAAAAAGAAAAAAGAACATTAATAAAATGATAAAGTTTTTTTTCAAAAAAAGTTTTCTAATATTTTTAGTTTTATTTTCTTTTAGTATTCCATTTTTTACATATGCAATACCTCCTGTAGTTAATTTAGATGGGCCTTCTCTTGTGCCAAAATCTGAAATTTTTATGATTCCAGAACAAGATACTTCGATTCTAGGTTCTACTTTTAGCATACCGATTTATATAAATACAAAAGGATATGATGTTAATGCAATAGGTTTAAAAATTAGTTTTGATCCATCAAAAATTGCTGTTGTTAAACCTTTTACTGGAAAATCTATATTTGGCATTTGGGTTGAACCACCTAATTATGACAACATAAAAGGAACTGCAAGTTTAGTTGGTGTTATTCCAAATGGAATAGTTACAGAAAAAGGTTTAATAGGAACTATTACATTTAAATCCTTAGCAATAGGGGAAACAAATATTATTATAAATGATTATACAAGTGCAAATCTAAATGATGGTTTTGGAACAAATATAAAGTTAACATTAGGTAAAGTTTCTTATAAAATAATTCCAAAACCCATTGAAAAAGATATTGAAAAAGTAGAAAATACAGAAGTTGTGGAACCAATTTTGGATACAAAAGTGAATGATTTACAAGAAAATAAATGCGGAATACAGGCTGTTGATTCTTATTTTAGTATCGGTGGATATTCTTTGTTGCTTTTGTTGGTTATATTGTATTTTTCTATTGTTGTTATCATTGCATTAGTTATTTATATTTTATATAATTAGGTGACATTATTATTATTTAATTTAAAAAAATGGAATCAAAAAAAGTAGAATTTTTTAATAGGTTATCTTTTATAACCCTTTTATCAACTGTATTTATCTCCTTATTCTTCTTCATACCATATATATCAGTATCTCTTATCGCATGTAAGGGTTTTCTAATTTCCGTAGGAACAATACTCTCTCTTTTGTTCTGGTTGATAGCTAGATTAGGAGAAGGGAAGTTTATTATTCCTAAAGATAGATTGATTTTGTTTGCTGGTATCATACCGTTGATTTTTTTGATTTCATCTTTTTTCTCCTCATCGCTTTACGCATCTCTTTTTGGTAGTGGTTTTGAAATAGGAACTTTTGGTTCCATGCTGATAATGTTTGTTATTTTCTTCCTTGCATCAATTCATTTCCAAACTGAGAAAAGGGTAAAAAGTTTCTTTAATTCTCTTTCAGTAGCTGCTGTTGTTTTAGCAATTTTTGAATTGCTTAATATATTTGTTGGTTTTGGAAATTTATTGCCTGGATTTTTGAATGGAGTTTCATATGGAAATTTAGTAGGAAGTTGGAGTGATTTTGGATTAATATTTGGTATTATCGTTCTATTGTCTATTTATTCTATTGAATTTTTAAAGACAAAAAAAATATATTTAATTGCGCAATATTTCTTACTTGTAACTGGTATATTTTTTCTAATATTAGTTAATTTGCCACTTGTTTGGATGTTAGTCGGAATTTTTTCTGTGATTATGTTTGTTTATAGCATCTCTATACAGCATGCAGGAATTAATGTAGTACAAGGTGGAGAAAAAAGAAAAAGATTTCCATTTGAAGCTTTGATAGTTGTTGTTTTCTGTTTCTTCTTTTTATTAGGAAGTAATTCAATAGGAAGTTTTGTTTCTAAATATATAAATATTCCTAATACTGATGTAAGACCATCTATAGTTTCAACTGCTCAAATTACATACAAAGCATTGCAACATAATCCTGCTTTGGGAACTGGCCCTAATACTTTTGGAGATGATTGGGCTCTTTGGCAACCAAAACAAATTGTTCAAACAACTTTCTGGAATACAAATTTTTCAAGTGGTTATAGTCTATTTATGACATTTATAGCAACAACTGGAATACTTGGTTTTGTTGCTCTGTTGCTATTCATAATTATCTTTGTCATAAGAGGTATACAGTCTTTAAAGTTTGCTTTAAAAAATTCATCGTCAGATTATTATATTCTTACAACTCTTGTAGTCTCAGTGTACTCTTGGGTAAGTATTATTGTTTATAATCCTAGTATTATAATGCTAACTTTGGCATTCCTATCTAGTGGAATATTAATTGGCATTTTAGTATGTAAACAAATGATACCAGTTAAAGAATTTTCATTCTTAAATGATCCACGAAAAAGTTTCTTTTCTATTTTCGGTTTGATGATAGTTATGATTGGTACTGTATTTGTTGTTTACCTTTATATCAATAAATTTGTTTCAGTTATTTATTTCTCTAAGAGTTTGAATGCTGAGACTACGATTGAATCATTATCAAAATCAGAGAAGTTGCTTCTTAATGCAATTTCTTTAGATAAAAATGATATTTATTATCGCACATTGTCTCAAGTGTACATTAATGAAATCAGTGTATTATCAACAGATCAAACAATTTCAAAAGATGTTCTAAAAACTAGTCTTCAGCAATTAGTAAATCTTGCTCAAAGTTCTGCTGTACTGGCTGTAGATCAGAATCCTAAGCAATATTTAAATTACATGAATTTAGGTAATATTTATGCTTCTTTTGTTCCTTTAGCTGTTGAAAAAAGTTATGAAAGTGCTGTATCTGCTTATGATAAAGCTCGTGAGCTTGCACCAAATAATCCAACAATATTATTGTCACGTGCTCAACTTGAATTGGCAAATAAAAATAATGCTGAGGCAAAAAGATTTATTAATGAAGCTATATCTATAAAACAAAATTATATAGATGCTATTTTCTTGCTTGCACAAATCAAATTAGATGAAGGGGATAGTAGTGGTGCAATAGAACAAGCTGAATTAGCAAGTCAATTAGATCCAACAGATTCTACAATATTTTTTAGACTTGGTTTATTACGTTACAATTCTGCTGATTACACTGGAGCAGTTAGTGCTTTTGAACAGGCTGTAATATTAAATACAAATTATTTGAATGCACGTTTTTATCTCGGACAAGCTTATCAGAAAGTTGGAAGAGGTAGTGATGCATTAGTTCAATATAACTTATTAAAGACAGTTGTTCCTAACGATGAAGGGTTACAAAAAGCAATTGATTCAGTATCAGGGAATCAAGTATCTACTCCAAGTACAGAGGAAGGGGATAAAACAAAAGAAGAATCATCTGATTCTAAAACACAAAATACAAAAACAAAACTTCCGTAATAAATAATACATTAAAAAGGCGGAATGAAAAAATTTTTAAGTATATTTAATAAGGAGTTTGGTAGCATAAACCAAGCGGCGCTTCTTTTGGGATTCTTTACACTCTTATCTCAAATACTTGCTCTTTTTCGTGATAGAGCAATAGCACATTTTGTTGGTCCATCTGCGCCACTTGATGCTTATTATGCTGCTTTTAGAGTTCCAGATTTAATTTTCATTTCTATTGCTTCTCTTGCGTCCATTACAGTTTTAATTCCATTTATTGTTGCTAAAATGGACGGAGAAAAAGTTACGAAAGAAGCTCAAAAATTTCTCAATGATGTATTTACTGTTTTTTTAGGAGTTATTCTTTGTGTTTCTGTTATTGCATTTTTTTTAATGCCTTACTTGATCCATCACTTAATTGCTCCAGGGTTTATTCCAGAAATGCAAGATAAAGTTATAATACTTTCTCGTATTATGCTTCTATCTCCGATTTTTATGGGTTTGTCTGGTCTTTTTGGAACGATAACGCAATTGTTTAAAAGATTTTTTGTTTTTTCTTTAAGTCCAATATTTTATAACCTTGGTATTATTTTTGGTGTTGTCTTTCTTTTCCCAATATTTGGAATTTATGGAATGGCAATTGGTGTTGTATTAGGAGCATTAATGCATTTTCTAGTTCAATTTTTTGCATCTTCAAATTGTGGTTTTTCTACAAAATTTTCTTTTAAAATAAATTTTAAAGATATTAAAAATGCAGCACTTACTTCATTACCAAGGACATTAGGTCTTGCTTTTAACAGTATTGCTCTTATTTCGATTGTTGCTATGGCATCTTTTTTGAAAAGTGGTTCAATATCTGTTTTTAATTTTTCTTTTAATCTTCAATCAGTGCCACTTAATATTATAGGTGTATCTTATGCTGTTGCAGCTTTTCCAACTTTAACTAAATCATTTTCATCGGGGAGGTTAGATGAATATAAAGTTCATTTAAAATCCGCAGCAAGACAAATAATTTTTTGGTCTTTGCCTATAACTTTTCTTTTTATTGTTTTGCGTGCACAAATCGTGCGTGTAATTTTAGGTTCCGGTTCTTTTTCTTGGGAAAATACACGTCTTGTAGCCGCTTCTCTTGCAATATTTTCTGTTTCCATATTGGCACAAGGAATGACTGCACTTTTATCAAGAGCTTACTATGCTGTTGGAAATACAAAAAAACCATTAATGATAAATTTGTTTTCCTCAGCTACTATAATTATTTTGTCTTATCTTTTTATCCATTTATTTCAAAGCGTTCCATTTTTTAGATATTTTGTTGAGTCTATTTTAAAAGTTTCTGACATACCAGGCACAATAGTACTTATGTTACCGCTAGCATATTCAGTAGGTACAATTTTAAATTTTATATTACAATGGATTTTTATAAAAAGAGATTTTATGAAAAAAGAAGAATTTATTGCAGTAACATTTTTCCAAAGCTTAGGTTCTTCATTTTTTATAGGCTTTGTATCTTATTTAAGTCTAAAAGTTTTTTCAGAAATTTTTGGAACTACTACTTTTTTTGGTGTATTTTTACAGGGGTTCTTTTCTGGAATTTTGGGTATATTATCCGGTATTTTAGTTCTTCATTTATTAAAGAATCAGGAATTGAAAGATTTGATAAAGGCATTGAGGACAAAATTCTGGCTTGCTAGAGTTATCGTTCCTTCTCAAGAAGAGCTTTAAAATTAGGGCTTTTAAGGTTTTTATGGTATAATAAAAATATGGACTTTTGCGTCCATTTTATTTTATATGGAAAAAGAACATCCAAATTTGCCCAAGAGATTGGTGCTTAAATATTTTTGGCAAGTAATTAAACACTTTAAGCTGTCTTTTTTTATAGTTATAATTTCTACAGTAGTTGGTTCTGCACTTGATGTTTATATACCACTTAAATATTTAAATCTTTGGAATATTTTAAGTTCAAATAATTTTTCTCTTGTTTCTAGTGCTAAGTCAATAATTATTTTAATTTTGGTTTTGAATCTAATTCGTTGGGGAATTCGTAGAGTTTCAGGATTCTCTCTGTCATATTTTGAATCTAGGGTGATGGCTGGTCTTCGTGAACAAGGATTTTCTTATATGATTGGACACTCTCATTCTTTTTTTGCAAATAATTTTTCTGGATCATTAAGTTATAAAATTAATAAATATGCTAGAGCTTTTGAAAAACTAGCTGACAGGATGGTATTTGATGGTTTGCCTCTTATTGTTCGTGGAGTTGGTACCATCATCGCTATTTATACATTATTTCCTAAATATTCTTATATTTTAGGAATTTTCTGTATCGTATTTTTAGTAACTTCATTTATTTATATTCGTTATAAATTAAAATATGATGTCATCGCATCAGAATGTGATACAAAAACTACTGGAGCATTTTCTGATTCAATTAGTAATCATTCTTCTATACAATTATTTACTGGTCATGAATATGAGAAGAATCGTGTTAACGAGATAATACAAAAACAGAAGAAAGCAACTGCATTTAACTGGTATCTTTGGGAAGGTCTTGGTTCTATACAAAGTTTCTATTCTTTCTCAGTTGAATTTATTATTTTTTATTTAGCTATCGGAGATTGGAAATTAGGATTAATTACACTACCTGTTATGGTACTTTTGCAAAGTTATTTGATACGTTTAATGGACAATTTATGGAGTTTTGGTTCTATCGTACGAGCGTATTATGAAAGTTTTGCTGATGCAAATGAAATGGTTTCTATTTTAAATACTCCATATGAAATTATAGATGAGCCAACTTGTGCTATACAAAATATAAAAGGAGAAATTATTTTTGAAAATGTTACATATACTTATAAAAATAATGAATTTAAAGTACTCGATAATTTTTCACTAAAAATACCTGCTGGACAAAAAATAGCTATTGTTGGTTCTTCAGGCGCAGGCAAAACCACATTCGTTCGTCTCTTAATGAGATTGTTTAATATCCATTCTGGAAAAATTTTGATTGATGGAGTAAATATAAATAATATAACTCAAAAAAATCTTCGTGAGCAAATTGCTTTTGTGCCACAAGACCCTATACTTTTTCATCGTACATTAAAAGAAAATATACGTTATGGTAGAAGCAATGCAAGTGATGAAGATGTACTAAACGCTGCACGTCTTGCTCATTGTGATGAATTTATAAATTTATTGCCTTACGGATATGATACTTATGTAGGGGAACGAGGAATAAAACTTTCAGGTGGTGAACGTCAAAGAGTTGCTATTGCTCGTGCTATTCTTAAAAATTCACCAATTCTTGTTCTTGATGAAGCAACATCTTCACTTGATTCTCATTCTGAATCTTTAATTCAAGATGCATTACAAAAACTTATTAAAAACAAAACAGCTATTGTTATTGCACATAGACTTTCTACCATTAAACAAATGGATAGAATTATTGTCATTGAAAAAGGAAAAATTATTGAAGATGGAGTACATAGTGAATTGTTAAATAAAAAAGATGGATTGTATAAAAAATTATGGAATCTACAAGCTGGAGGATTTAAAAATACAATCTAAAATATTTTCTTCTTTCACTTTGAAGTATTTTTTGTTAGTATGAAATTACAATATGGATTTAAAACACATCAGAAATTTTTCAATAATTGCACATATAGATCATGGAAAATCTACCTTAGCAGATAGAATGCTTGAAGTCACCCATACGATTGAAGCACGAAAAATGAGAGATCAAGTTCTTGATTCAATGGACTTAGAAAGAGAAAGGGGGATAACAATAAAAATGCAACCTGTCCGTATGGAATACGCCCTAAAGGGCCAAAATTACGTTTTAAACCTTATTGATACGCCTGGGCATATAGATTTCTCTTATGAAGTTTCTCGTGCCCTAAAGGCTGTTGAGGGCTCTATTTTGCTTGTTGACGCCACACAAGGTGTACAAGCACAAACACTTACAACGCTTGAAATGGCTAAAGAAAGTGGTCTTGTAATAATACCTGTATTGTCAAAAATAGATTCTCCTTTAGCAAGAATTGATGAGATAAAAATGGAGGTTGCTCTTTTGCTTAATATAGATCCAGATAGTATTTTAGAAGTATCTGGAAAAACTGGTGAAGGAGTAGAAAATTTGCTTTCAGAAATTATAAATAAAATTCCATCACCAAGACAAGATAAAAATGAAAAAAATAGTACTCAAGCATTGGTATTTGATTTTAAATATGATAGTCATAGGGGAGTAATAGTTTATGTTCGTGTATTTAATGGATCTATAAAAAGAGGAGACTCTCTTATTTTTTCTGTTTCTGGAGAAAAATTTATTTCTTTGGAAGTTGGAATATTTTCTCCTGAAGAAAAAGCAAAAAATTCTATTGAATCTGGAGAAATCGGATATATTGTAACCGGTATTAAAAAACCTGGAATAGCATCAGTTGGAGATACTATTACTTTTTATAAAAATCCAGCAGAAGCATTGCCAGGATATATGAATCCAAAACCTGTAGTGTGGGCATCTGTTTATCCTGAAGATGCAGATGATTTTCCAGAGTTGAAACTTGCTTTAGGAAGGCTTCGCTTATCTGATTCGGCTTTTTCATACGAAGAGGAAGCATCAGGTACTTTAGGAAAAGGTTTTCGATGTGGATTTTTAGGTATGCTTCATTTAGAAATAATTACAGAACGTTTAAAAAGAGAATTTGGACTTAATTTAGTTGTAACTATGCCATCTATAACTTATAAAGTTATTTTAAAAAATTGCAAAGAAGAAATAATTTATTCTCCACATTTTTTCCCAGAAGATGGTCAAATTTTAAAAATTTATGAACCATGGATCAATGTAAAAATAATTACACCAGGAACATACTCTAGTATATTAATGCCATTTTTATTTGACCATGAAGCAATTGTCCATTCTACAGAAAATTTTGGTGATAATCGTTCATCAATAAATTTAGAAATGCCTTTGCGTGAATTAATGAGAAACTTTTTTGATGATTTGAAAAGTATAACTTCTGGTTATGCTTCTATATCCTATGAAATTGGAGAATATAAGGA
Source organism: Minisyncoccota bacterium (assembly GCA_035353995.1). GTDB lineage: Bacteria > Patescibacteriota > Minisyncoccia > Phycocordibacterales > UBA9973 > UBA9973. The sequence continues at coordinate 354,133 of DAOQAL010000001.1, forward strand.
AGCTGATGTTGTAAGGTTAGATATTTTAATCGCAGACGAACCAATGGTGGCTTTTTGTAGAGTTATATCACGTCGTAGAATTGAAGAAGAGGCACGTAGCCAAGTTGAGCGCTTAAAAAAAATTATTCCGAGACAACAATTCCCATTTAAGATACAAGGAAAAGCATTAGGGAGAATTATTGCGTCAGAATCAGTTTCAGCATTTCGTAAGGATGTTCTTATGCATGGAAGTAAAGTTGTTGGCGGTGGTGACGTAAGTAGAAAGAAAAAACTTTTAGAAAAACAAAAAAGAGGAAAAGCAAGACTAAAAGAAAACGCTAGGGTAAATATAACCCAAGACGTATTTCTAAAAATGATGAGAGGGGGAGAAAAATAATTTATTTCATCCTGAATATCGGGGAATACAACAGTATCATACTTATAATGATCAGTATGCATAAAACTGACCAAATGATTTTTATTTTCTTTTGATGTTTTTTATTAAAAAGCATATAATGATTTTATCATATTATGCGAAATTTTCAACAAAAAAAGGGTTTTAAGAGTTTTTTACAATCAAAACCAGTTTTGTTTTTGCTATTTGTTTTTGTTGTTATTTTTGCATGGAAAATTTTCAGTCTAATAGGAAAAATGCAAGAAACATATAAAAATAGGGATATGGAGCGTGAAAAAATAAGTGAATTAGAAGAAAGAAAACAAAAACTTTTATATGAAATAGAAAAATTAAATACAGAAGATGGTAAAGAAAAAGTCATAAGAGAAAATTTTGGCATGGTTAAAGAAGGCGAAGAGGTTATTGTTATAGTTGAAGACACAAATAAAAAAAGCATAGAAGAAGTTAAAAAACCAAGTCGAATATCTATTTTTTTTAACAAACTATTTGGTAGATAAAAGCTTCCTTTTGATCTTTCTTATTGGTATAATATAAATATGAAAATCATATTTTTTGAAGTACCAAAAGTTGAGCAAGATCAATATTCTCAATTGTTTTCTGATTCATTTCCAAATAATGAAATTTCTTTTTTAGAACAAAAATTAGACGAAGATAGTATTGCTTTAGCAAAAGAAGCAGAAGTTGTTTCAGTGTTTGTAAATTCAGTTATTGATAAAAATATAATTGATGCATTACCTAATCTAAAATTTATTGCAACTCGTTCGACTGGTTTTGACCATATAGATAAAGATTATTGCAAAACAAAAAATATTCTTGTTTCTAACGTTCCAGCTTATGGTTCAAAAACAGTTGCAGAATTTGCTTTTGCATTACTCCTTGCCCTATCAAGAAAAATATTTGATGCGACTCGTCAGTTGAAAGACGAAGGTGATTTTTCAATATTTCCTCTCAAGGGTTTTGATTTGAATGGAAAAACAATAGGTGTAATAGGAACAGGTAAAATAGGTAAAAATTCTATAAGAATAGCAAAAGGATTAGGCATGAATGTTCTAGCTTATGATTTATATCCTGATATGGCTTTTGCTAAGGAACTTAGCTTTGAGTATAAAACTTTAGATGAATTAATTTCACAATGTGATGTTTTGACTCTTCATGCACCGTATACTAAAGAAAATCATCATTTTATAAATAAAGAAAATATTTCAAAAATGAAAAAGGGAGTATACATTATTAACACTGCAAGAGGTGAACTTATAGATACAGATGCTTTGATTTGGGGCTTACAACAAAAAATTATCGCTGGAGCTGGTCTTGATGTTATGGAAGGTGAAAGGGAATTAAAAGAGGAAATAGAAATACTTTCTTCAGACAATAAAAGAGAAAAAATAAAAGATTATCAAACTCTTTTTGAAGACAGAGTTTTAATAGATATGCCTAATGTAATAGTTACTCCACATATTGCTTTCTATTCGCAAGAAGCTGAATATGAAATTATTAAAACTACTATAGATAATATAAATAATTTTATTTCCCAAAAACCAACAAATTTAGTTCAATAAAATGGATAATCAAATAACAAAAATTTTAGCTGAAGAGATTAAAGATTCACGTGGAAATCCAACACTAAAAGTAACAGTTTGGGCTCGAACTTTTGTAGATTTGGATAATTCTGAACAAGATGTATTTGATAGTTTTTCTGTACCTTCTGGTGCTTCTACTGGCGCGCATGAAGCGCATGAATTGCGTGATGAAAATGGTGGTGTTCAAAATGCTGTTGAAATAGTAAATAAAATAATTGCTCCTGCTTTAATAGGTAAAGATGTTCTAAATCAAAAAGAAATTGACAGAATTATGATAGAGCTTGATGGAACATCGAACAAAGATAATTTAGGCGGAAATTCTATAATTGGTGTTTCTATTGCATGCGCAAAGGTTGCAGCAAAAGCATCTGATATTGAAATATTCGAACACTTAAGAACATTAAGTGAGATAAGACCATCTAGACGAATACCACATCTTTATATGAATTTAATAAATGGTGGTAAGCATGCAAAAAATAATTTAGCTTTTCAGGAATATCATATTGTTTCTAATACAGAAAGCGTAAAGGATGAAATTGATATGGGTTTGAAAATACAAAATTCTTTAAAAGAAATTATCGGTAATGATTTAGGTGAAAATTCTTTAATATTGGGTGATGAAGGTGGTTATGCTCCACAAATAAGTAATATTAAAAAACCACTTGAATATTTAAGAGAAGCAATAAAAATAAATAATTTTGAAAATAAATTAAGGTTGGCTCTTGATGTGGCTTCCTCATCTTTTTTTGATGGTAATTTTTATGATGTAGATGGGAAGAAAATTACAAAAGAAGAATTAGCTGAGATTTATAATTCATTGATAAAAGAATTTGATTTACTTTCTATAGAAGATCCATTTGATGAAGAGGACTTTGAAAGTTTTGAAAAATTAAAAGAAGATAATGATGGATTAATTGTTGTTGGAGATGATTTAACTGTTACAAATAAAATTCTTTTACAAGAGGCCATAGAAAAGGGAAGTATTAATGCAATGATAATAAAACCGAATCAAATAGGCACACTATCAGAAACATTGGAAACTATGAGATTAGCAAGAGAAAACAATATTGAACTTATTATTAGCCATAGAAGTGGAGAAACAGATGATAGTTTTATTGCAGATCTTGCATATGCTTTTGGTTGTTTTGGTCTTAAGTCTGGTTCTCCTATTAAAGAAGAAAGAATGGTAAAATATGATAGATTGATTGAGATATCAAAAAAAGTTTAATTAATAAAATAAGTGTATGTATAGCAACCGAATGGTTTGCTTTTGTATTATTAGGGTAAATTATAAAAAATAATTATGGAAGAAAAAAAAGTTATAGATTTTATAAAATGGTTTAATGAAGTAGGAATTGAAGATGTGCCAATAGTTGGTGGAAAAAATGCAGCATTAGGTGAAATGTATTCAAACCTTGTGCCTCTTGGTGTAAATATTCCAGATGGCTTTGCACTTACAGCTGATGCTTATAGATATTTCTTTAAAGAAACTGGTCTTGATAAAAAAATTCAAGATATTTTTTCTGATTTAAATACTAAAAATATAAGAAATTTGCAATCTCGTGGAAAAAAAGTTCGTGAAGCTATTTTAAAAGAAGAATTTCCTCCATTGCTTCATGATGCAATAGTAAAATCTTATTCTGAAATGGAAAAAAAATATGGTAATGATATAGATGTTGCTGTAAGATCATCTGCAACTGCTGAAGATTTACCTGGAGCTTCATTTGCTGGACAACAAGAAACATATCTTGATGTTCGTGGAATAAAAAATGTATTACTTTCTACAAGAAAATGTATTGCATCATTATTTACTGATCGTGCTATATCATATCGTGCAGATAAAGGATTTTCTCATTTCGATGCTGCGCTTTCTGTTGGTATACAGCTAATGGTACGTTCTGATCTTTCTGCTTCTGGTGTTGCTTTTACAATTGATACAGAATCAGGTTTTGATAAAGTGATTGAAATAAATGGAATATATGGCCTTGGTGAATTTATTGTGCAAGGAATTGTTATTCCAGACGAATTTGTAATTTTTAAACCAACTTTAGAAAATGGACATAAACCTATTATTTCAAAAAAACTTGGCAAGAAAAACATTAAACTTATTTACGCAAAAGGTGGTGGAACAAAAAAAGTAACTGTGCCAAAAAATGAAGTAGAAAAATTCTGTTTAACAGAAGAAGAGGTTATGAAACTTGCAAATTGGTGTCTTCAGATAGAAAAATATTTTTCAAAAAAACACAATCGTTATCAACCAATGGATATAGAATGGGCTAAGGATGGACGCACTGGTAAGTTATTTATAGTTCAAGCAAGACCAGAAACTGTTCAATCTGGTAAAGACAAAAATATTTTGAAAGAATATAAACTTGATAAAAAATCTAATGTACTTACAACAGGTATTGCCGTTGGGGGTAAGGTTGGCGCAGGAAAAGTTCGTGTATTACATAGTACAAAAGATATTTCTCAATTTAAACAAGGAGAAGTTTTGGTAACAGAAATAACTGATCCAGATTGGGAACCAATTATGAAAATAGCTAGTGCAATTGTTACAGATAAGGGTGGACGTACTTCTCACGCTGCTATTGTTTCTCGTGAATTAGGTATTCCTTGTATAGTAGGTACAGGTAATGCAACAAAAATATTACAAAATGGGAATGATGTAACTGTTGGATGCGCAGAAGGAGAAGTTGGTTCTGTTTATGAAGGAATTTTACCTTTTGAAATACTTGAACATAGATTAGATAAAATACCAGAAGTAAAAACAAAGATAATGATAAATATCGGTTCTCCTGATGAAGCTTTCAAGAATTACTTTTTACCAGTAAAAGGTGTTGGTTTAGGTAGATTGGAATTTATAATTATTTCACATATAAAAATTCACCCGAATGCTCTTATTGATTATAAAAAAATTAGTGAAGATAGAAAAAATCCTGATTCAAAAAAAATATTACAAAAAATAGATGAACTTACAGAAGGTTATAAAGATAAGACAAAATATTATGTTGATCAACTTTCTCTTGGAATAGCAAAGATTGCAGCTACATTTTATCCAAATGATGTTATTATTCGTTTTTCAGACTTTAAGACAAATGAATATCGAACATTGATTGGTGGAGAAAAGTATGAACCACAAGAAGAAAATCCAATGTTAGGATGGCGTGGTGCATCTAGGTATTATGATCCGAAATTTAAAGAAGCATTTGGTCTTGAGTGTAAAGCAATGAAAATAGTTAGAGAAGAAATGGGTCTAACAAATGTAATTCCTATGATTCCATTTTGCAGAACACCAGAAGAAGGAAAGGAAGTTCTAAAGACAATGAAAGAATTTGGTTTGGATCGTGCAGTAGATAAAAACTTGAAAGTTTATGTAATGTGCGAAATTCCTTCAAACATTTTACTTGCTGATGAATTTCTAGAAATTTTTGATGGTATGTCTATTGGTTCAAATGATCTTACTCAATTAACATTAGGTCTTGATAGAGATTCTGGTATTGTTACGCATATTGCAAATGAAAAAAATCCGTCTGTAAAAAAACTTATTGCTGAAATAATTCATAAATGCAAAGAAAAAAATAAATATATTGGTATTTGTGGTCAAGCTCCATCAGATTATCCAGACTTTGCAAAATTCTTAATGGATGAAGGCATTGAAAGTATGTCTCTAAATCCTGACACAGTCATTAAAACAATTCTAATGCTCGGGGGAATAAAATAAAAAAATACGGATATAGTTTTTACCTTATTTTGTCTCAATCTGGTCCATACTAATATGGGCCAGATTTTCGTTATTTACTTTCTTTGTCTTAAAAAACCTGAAAAATAATGCTAGAATAGGGAAGTTGCGGGATTGGTTTAGTGGTAGAATGCGACCTTCCCAAGGTTGAGACACGAGTTCGATTCTCGTATCCCGCACAGCATAAGGTTTTATTTGAAATTATTTTTAACTGCTTGACAGGCATGTTATAATAGAAATATTAAAATTAATTTCGCTGTTTAAGCGTACAAAAATGATGAAAAAAATAACAATTTACTCAACACCGACATGCCATATCTGTCATACTGCAAAAGATTTTTTTAAAGCACATAATATAGAATATACTGAATACAATGTTGCAACTGATCTTGAAAAAAGAAAAGAGATGGTAGAAAAAAGTGGACAAATGGGTGTTCCTGTCATTTTTATTGATCAAGAACTTATGGTTGGTTTTGATAAAAAAGTAGCTGCTAAAATGCTTGGATTAATTTAAACAAAATTATGAAAAATTTTACAAGAAATATTGTAGTATTACTTCTACTTGCTACTATATTTTTTGTATTCAAAGATTCAATTGAAAAAAGTTATTTTGGTTTTAAATATAAATTATTTCCATGTAGCTCTCCAATAAAATATTCTATTGGTTATTTCGATGAAAGATTTGGTATTTCTAAAGATGAATTTTTATCTTCAATTCAATTAGCAGAAAAAGTTTGGGAAGATTCTGTTGATAGGGATTTATTTTCTTATAGCACAGAAGGGGATTTAAAGATAAATCTTAAGTATGATACTCGTCAAGAAACAACAGAAAAGTTAAATACCTTGGATTCTCAATTAGGGACTGATTCACAATCTTATGAAAGTTCAAAAGATGAGTATAATATTTTATATTCTAATTATCTACAAGAAAAGAAAGATTTAGAAATTAAAATAAAAATATTTCAAGAAAGACAAAAGAAATATGAATCAAATGTTAATTATTGGAATGGACGTGGCGGAGCACCTGAGAATGAATATAATTCTTTAAATCAAGAAAAAACATATCTTGAAAATGAAATTGAGAAAATAAATAATGCTCAAACAGTATTGGTTGAGAAAATAAATTCAATAAATAGTTTAGCAAATCAGTTAAATGAAGTTGCTTCAAATTTAAATATAAGCACAGAAAAGTATAATAATATTAGAGATACGCTAGGAGATGAATTTGAAGAGGGTATTTATTATGATGATGGTTTAAATAGAGGAATAGATATTTATCAATTTTCAGACGATAATAATCTTATTAGGCTTTTAACTCACGAACTTGGTCATGCTCTTTCTCTAGAACATGCTGAAAATCCAAGTGCGATAATGTATAGAGTAAATATTGGTGGTGATTATACTTTATCTGAAGAAGATATAAGTATGCTTAAAGGGCATTGTAAGATTAAATAAAGGTGTCCTCGGCAGGAATCGAACCTGCAATTACTCCTTAGGACGGAGTTGTTATATCCATTTAACTACGAAGACTAATAATAAACTTATTATAATTTAACACAAAAAACACCTTTTTTCAAATTGGATTTTGTGTGTCTTTATGCTAAAATATTTTTATGGAACCAGACGATAGGAAATTATTAGAAAGAACCTTAGAAATAGCTGAGGAAAATAATAAATTACTTCGTAAGGTCAGGGGTGTTCAAAAATGGAGAGCTTTTTGGACTATTGCAAAACTTGTAATAATAATAGCTATTGGATTTGGAGCTTTTTATTATTTAGAACCTTATATTGGCAGGGTAACAAATACATTTAATTCCTTTTCTGGTGCAAAACAAAATATAGATAGCTATTCTATTCAGAATATGCTAAAAAATATGTAATTAAAATCGTTTTAGTGTTTTTATAAAAAATATGCCGAGGTAGCTCAGTTGGTAGAGCGCTCCCCTGAAGAGGGATAGGTCCGCAGTTCGATCCTGCGCCTCGGCACAAGAAAAAACCCCACCGAGGTGGGGTTTTTGTTTTATATTGATTTTACTCTTACATTAGTCTTCTTTTCTTTGTCTATCTTAGGAAGTTTTATTGTAAGTAATCCGTGTTTTTCAGTAGCTTCTGATTCTTCAGGATCAATTTCTGCTGGTAAAAGAATTGTTCTTGAAAAAGAACCCCAATATAGTTCCTTTGTAAAGAAGTTTTCTTCATTAACTGTTCTTGCTTCTTCTCTTTTTCCTCTTATCGTTATCATGTCTCTTGTAATAGTCAACTCTAAATCTTCTGGTTTTACTCCCGCAACCATTGTTTGGACTATAATTTCAGTTGGAGTCTGATAAACATCAACAGTTAGTTCAGCTTCTTCATTTTCTTCTTCCATCCAATTATTGTTTTCTTTTCCTTCGCTTTTGACTGGAATTCTCTTAGATTCTTCAAATTCTTCTTCTGCTTTTATACTACCAGTTAATCTCTCAAAAAAACCTCTTTTTTTATTTTGCATATAAATAATTAATTTTTAATTCTTGCTACTTATTCTTCTTAATTTTTCAAAAAGTAGTAAGTTTATAATAGTTGCGACCCAAAGGAAAGCGAATACTTTTAGAAAATCACTTCCATTATTGTTCATTATAAAGAAATTAAAGCCACTATGCAAGGCTATTGCAGACAATATTCCAATGAAAAGATAAAGATTTTTTTTAGCATTACATTTATAAAATGATAATCCTATTGAAATACCTATTATTCCACTTGAAACAGTATGGAGAAGGGTAGAACCCAAATATCTAAGTTGCCCAGTCATTAAACTAACTGTTGCTTGATTAAGTAATAAAGGTTTTATTAAGAATAAAATATTTTCAAACGCTGCAAAGCCAAGAGCTACTGTAATTAGAAATATAGGCCAATCAATTGGCTTATGAAGGTATTTTGTTTTGTATAAAATTAATATAACAGCAAGATATTTTAATATTTCCTCAATAGCTGCCCAAAAAATAATTTGTAATTCATTTGAACTTACTAAACTCTGAACAAATTTTTGAATTGGTATAGCAAAAATTACTAAAGTCATACCAATAATAAAACAAAAAGTAATAAGTCCGCTTGGTTCTGGATCTTCTTTGTCTTCCTTCAACCAAAACCATAACCATAGCAAAGATGGAATTATCCCTTCTAGTATTGCCATAGCTACTGCTTTTGGGTTTTGTAATAAATTATTCATTGTTTAATTATTTGTATTTTTTTAAGAAGGCCATTTTTCTACCATTAATAATTTTTTATTTTCTGTTGGTAGTGAGCTCCAAATTTCTTCTGTTACAAAAGGAATAAATGGATGTAATGCTTTTAATAGTGTAGTAAGTTGTATGTATAATAATGCTTTAGCAGAATTAGAATTATTATTTTCAGTTATTTTTTTCTTAGCATGTTCTATTATTATATCAGCGAAAGTATGCCAGAAGTATTGATATAATTTTTCAGCAACAATGGAAAAACGAAATTCATCCATTTCTTTTTTTGTTTCTTGTAATAAGTCTTCTAGAACCTTTTGATATTTTTTATCTTCTTCGTCTAATTCTGGTAGATTTTTAAAATCTAAGTCTTCTGTTTTTTCTAATACAAATCGTGAAGCATTCCATATTTTATTACAGAATTTTCCATAACCTTTTACATCGTTTTCATTTAATTTCAAATCATTACCTGGAGTATTACCAACAACCATAGCCATACGTAGTGCATCAGCACTGTGTTTCTTAATTAAATCTAAAGGATCTGTAGCTTTACTGCCAAGAGATTTTGACATTTTTTTGCCATCAGCTGTCCTTACCATCCCATGGAAGTAAACATTTTTAAAAGGAACTTCTCCAATTAGATATTGAGACATTAAAATCATTCTTGCTATCCAGAAAAAAATTAAATCATGCCCAGTTTCAAGAATTGTAGTTGGATGGTAGTTTTTAAAATCAATGGAGTTTAAATCTGGCCAACCAAGGGTAGAGAAGGTCCAAAGCCCAGAAGAAAACCAAGTATCAAGTGTATCTTCATCTTGTACCCAGCCATCTTCTTTTGGTGCTTCTATGTCGCAATAAATCTTATTGTCTTTATACCAAACAGGAATTCTATGCCCATACCAAATTTGTCTTGAAATACACCAATCTCTCAAATTTTCTATCCAATTAAAATAAACTTTTTCAAAATGGTTTGGTAATATATTTATTTTATTTTCACGTACTGGCTCGAGCATTAATTCTTTTAGACTTTTATTATCTCTGTCTTTTATTTTTTTATTAACATCTATGAACCACTGTAATTTTGGTAATGGTTCAATAATTCCTCCAGTTCTTTCTGCTGTTGAGATATTTTGTGTGATTTCTTCTTCTTTTTTTAATAAATCATTTTCTTTTAACCAGTTTACTATTGTTTCTCGAGCGTCTGTGGTTTTTTTATTTATAATTCTTTCATCTCCAACAGACATTTTTGCAAATTCATTAATAACTTGTCTTGATGGCAAATTATGTCTTTGTGCAATTTCTGCATCAATTTGGCTATGAGCTGGAGTGACGCCTAGCGCACCAGTTCCAAAGTCTTTCTCTACAGACTTGTCTGCAATTATTTTTATTTCCAATTTTACTCCACAAAAATCTTCTATTATGTAAGTTTTTCCAATGTATTTCTGATATCGTACATCGTCTGGGTGCACAGCAACCGCAGTATCACCAACTTTTGTTTCAGGTCTGGTTGTTGAAATATAAATAGGGAAGTCTTTAGTGTATTTAAAAGTATAAAATTTTGCTTTGCGTTCTTCGTAAACTAGTTCGTCATCTGAAATAACAGTTTGTCCTTTTGGATCCCAGTTTACAATTCTATTTCCTCTATAAATCAAACCATCATCATACATTTTTTTAAATGCAGTTCTAACAGCTAGACTTCTTTTTTCATCTAATGTGAAAGCTTCACGAGACCAGTCCAAAGAAGATCCCATTTTTTTGCATTGATTAATTATTGTGTCATGAGAATCTTGTGCAAATTTTTCTACTCTTTTTAAAAATTCTTCTCGGCCTAAATCTCTTTTTTTAATCCCTTCTTTATCTAAAAGTTTTTCAACTTTAGTTTGAGTTGCAATTGCTGCATGATCTGTTCCTGGAAGCCATAGTGTTTTTTTACCAGACATTCTTGCATAACGTACCATAATATCTTGTATTGCTAACATTAAAGCATGTCCTGTATGCAAACTACCAGTTACATTCGGTGGAGGTAAAACAGAAGAAAAATATTCTGCATTTGATTCTGTAACTTTTTTTTCTATACAAACATCTGGATTAAAAAAACCGCTTTCTTCCCAAAGCTTGTATATCTTATCTTCAGTTTCTTGTGGGTTGTATGGTTTAAGAAATTTATCATTCATACATTGGATATAATAGCATTTTTTATAGCCTTAATCCACCATCTGCCCTTATTTTTGAAAGCTTAATAGTTTTTTTGTTGTTTTCTAAAAATTTAAAATATCCAGCAATTCCAATCATAATAGAATTATCGGTAGAAAGATTTTTGGAAGGGAAGAAAAGGTCTTGCTTGTTTTTTGTAAGTTTTTGCATTTCTTTTCTTAGGTATTTATTTGAAGAAACTCCTCCTGCTACTATAATTGTTTTTATATTATATTTTTCTATAGCTTTTTTTGTTTTATGAATTAAGGTTTCTATTACTGCATTTTCAAATTCTAAACAAATAGCTTGTTTTATTTTTTCGTCTTGTAAAATTTTTGGATTTTCTATCATTAAATCTCTTACTAAATAAAGAACTGCTGTTTTTAATCCAGAAAAAGAAAAATCAAAATTTTTACTATAAATCATTGGGCGGGGAAGTATAAATTTTGGAATTTGATTAGTCGGTAAACTTTTACTCTTTCTAAGTTTTTCAGCTAATTTAGAAATTTCTGGACCACCAGGATATGGAAGTCCTATCATTCTAGCTACCTTGTCAAAAGCTTCACCGGCCGCATCATCTAAAGTTTCACCTATAATTTGGTATTTCATCCAATCTTTCATTAAAACTAATTCAGTATGTCCGCCAGAAACTAGCAAAGAAAGTACTGGAAATTTTATTTTTGGTATAGAAAAAGTTTTTTTATCTTCGGCAAAAACTGACAAAATATGCCCTTCCATATGGTTTACTGGTAATATTGGAATCTTATATTTAGCAGAAATTTCTTTTGCAAAAACAATTCCTGTCCAAAGTGCTGGCTCTAATCCTGGCCCAGAAGTTACTGCTATCAAATCTATATTTTCTATTTTTGTTTTTGATTTTTTTAAAGTTCTTTCAAAAAGTATCGGTAAATTTTTCTGATGCTCTCTTTTTGCTAGAGCAGGGAATACACCACCATATTCTTTATGTATATCTATCTGAGAATTAAGACTATTAGCTAAAACTTTAAAAACCACGTTTTTACCAGTTTTTTTAGTTTCTAAAATACTTATTCCAGTTTCGTCACAACTTGTTTCTATGCTTAAGATTTTCATGTGCGCGATAAGGGATTCGAACCCCTGACCTACCCCACGTCAAGGGGTCGCTCTACCAACTGAGCTAACCGCGCATTTGGTTTTATTTAACAAATTTCTCTAATACTTCCAAGTCTTCTTTTGAATTTGCTCCCAAGGATTCATGTGGATCCATTTCTATTGTTTCTATTTTTTCATTTTCTTCTGAAGCAATCTGGAATAGATCTGTTAAATAATACTCTTTTTTTGCATTGTTATTTTTCACTTTCTTTAAATTTTTCCATAGCCAATCAGCGTTGAAAACATAACAACAAGCAGTATTTATCTCCTTTATTTCTTTTTCTTCTTCACTTGCGTCTTTGTATTCACGAATAGCAATAATCTTTCCATTTTTTCTTAATACTCTTCCAAGAGGGAGGTATGCTTTACACCAGTCAGAAAAATTTGGCACTAATGTAGTAGTGAGAACCATAGTTGCTTTTGTTTTTCTAAATTTTTCTATTGAATCTGTAATTGTTTTTGATTTTACAAATGGTTGATCTCCCGATAGTACTATTATTTCTTTTGCATCACCACAAGCTTTTTCTGCACACATAAGAGCATGAGCTGTTCCTAGTTGTTCTTTTTGAAATGCATAATCACAAGTATCTCCAAATTCTTTTTGAATCAATTCTGCTTTGTGTCCGACAATTAATATAGGCTTTTCATTTATTATCTCTTTTATCGTATCTATTACATGTTTTACCATAGGCTTGCCACCCAATGGTACTAAAACTTTTGGTAAATCATGATTCATTCTGGTTCCTTTTCCGCCAGCTAAAATTACAATTTTTATTTTTCCATTTTCATTCATAATTTTTTTATTATACACCAAAAAACAGATTATTTTCATCTTGACTAATTTGGCTTTTTATTATTGAGTTAGGCTATTTATTCTAATTTTCTTTCTTCTTTTTTAACCATATGTCCATCTTTGTCTAAATCATAAATCAGAATACTGCCAAAATTCATTTCAACAGAGTCGATTTTTTCATCTGGTATATTTTCAATATATTTTATTATTGAGCGAATAGAATTTCCATGAGCTACAACTAAAACATTTTTACTTTCTAAGATAATAGGTAATATTTTTTTTAAAAAAAATGGAACAGTTCTTTCATATACCATTTTTAAACTCTCTCCATTGCAAATAGGGAAGTCCCACCCTCTGCGAAGTTTTATAAATTCTTTTTCACCAATCAATTTTTCTATTTCCCATTTATTCTTACCAGTATAATCTCCATAATCACGTTCATTTAGTTCACTTGCTTCTTCTGTTTGAATATTTTTTGTATCTTCACGATATGCAGTCATTAGAGACAATGTTTCTTTTGCGCGAATTAATTTGGAAGTAAAAAGATAATCAAAATGAATATCTTTTACAAGTTCGCCCATTTTTATAGATTCTTCTTTTCCATGTTCGCTGAGAGGTATGTCAGTTAAACCAGTCCATTTGCCAAGTTTATTCCACTCGGATTCTCCATGTCTTGCTAAAATTAATTTTCCAATTTTTCCTGTTTCCATGTTGATAATTATATCATCAGAATATAAAACTACATAGGTCACTACATAAGGTCTTGCCTATGTAGAATTACACAGGGTAGTCCTGTGTAGTCACAAAATTAGAGATTTGATTGAGTTTTCTGGAACAATTATTTGGAAGAATAAATATTTTAAAATGTTAGAATAAAAAAGCGGGACATCAAAGTCCCGCTTTATTTTTTTAACTCTTCTCTCATATCCATCCACATTTTCCCAATATGGTTTAATCCTTTTCCATCTTCACCATTATCCCAGAATCCGTCACCAGGAGGATAAGTAACAATGTGTTTAACAATTTTTAAATCTCCTGAATCAATTAAGGCATTACGAACCTCCTCGTGTTGTTCCATCTTTAATCTCATTAACTTTTTCATGATTTCCAACTTATATTCATCATCTTTAAATTCAGGTATTTGAAGGTGTTTATATTTACATGATACTTGCCATGCTTTTACTGGACTGCGAGCAGAGATTATTTCATCTATGATTTTTTGATCTGTATATCTTTGACATTGATATGCATGTTCTACTGTTGGATAAACAACTCCATCCAGCTTAATTGCATGAGATGTATATGGTGAGAAATATATGTAAAAAATTTCTAATGGTAATATTTTCATATTTTATGACTATACTAAATTTAACTGTTTATCTAAAGGAGGGAATGAAAAATATACTCTTACGTTGTTGTCTTTTTCGTATAGTTCAATCATCTCAAAATTTTCTTTTTGTATAAGTGAAAACTCTTGTTCTTTTAAACACTTTTCTTTAAAAGAAGGATAATCAGAAACAGTAAAATCAGCATCTCCACGTTCTTGTCGGGTTAAATCTGGTTTCCTGATTTTTAATAATTGTAATTTACCAGCAACAGTATCTAAAGATATTTTAAATAATGGACCGCTTGGAGTTTCTTGTATTATTGTACCTAACTTATGTGCTTCCTTTAAAAAATTGGTTTGTTCTTCTTCGGATTGGCAAAAAATACAAGCATAATTAACTGGAATACTTTTTTGGTCAGTATATTTATCTTTTAATTCTTCAGCGTCTTTAACTATTTTCTTTATTAATTCTTCCATACTATTTTGATTTAGCAATTATTAAAAGCTTGTGTATACAGAGGCAAGACCTCTGTTAAGCAATAAAGAGGATTTATGCTAACTTCTGAATGATTTCTTTAATATATGGTCCAAATTTATTATTATCAAGTTTTAGCCATTCTGCTGGAGTTAGCCATTGATACTCTCTTTCCGAGTCTTGTTTAAATTCACTAATATCATCAATAAATACTTTATAATCAGCAAAAATCATATTAGTAGTTTCTGAATTTGAAATAGGGATATTTAATCCATTAGTTAATCCTATGAATTCAAAATTTTTAATTTCTAAATTGGTTTTTTCTTTAACTGAATTAATTAATGTCTCCTCTATTGTTTTTCCCCATTCAACTTTTGCATTTATACAAGTATATTTTTCCCCTTGACTAGGAGTAGTTCTTAAAAATAACTTACCATCTGAATTAATAATAAAGGAACCAACTACAAATTTTGGATACTTTTTATCTTCCATTTTGATATTATATCAGATTCCAAAATACAAAAATATCCCATTGGATTGTAAAATGATATTTTATAATTGAACACTTTGTGTACAAGAATGATGTGGTCACAAGTTACTAAATATTTTGCTCCAAACATTCGCAAAATATGTAAGTACTCGCGACCCCAGCTCGGCAATTTTTTTACTAAAAAATTAGGCCTACGCTTTCACAAAACACTCGCAAATGAAGCAGTTCATTTGCTTTGTGTGTTTTGTGACCTTTGAAGGACTAGACTTAAAACTCTATATAGATTTCTTCACTGAGTTAGATAGAATCATATCACATTTTGAAATTCCTTTTAATTTTGAACATTCTCCTGAAAAATCTTCAGCTTTAGTAATCCCTTAATGGTATTTAAATCTAGTGGTTATATTGATGAATCAAAAAATGATGAACCACTGTTTATAAATTGATTTACCTCTCCTTTTGACCATACATGATTCTTACAATTAGGACAAGTAGCAAATCCATCACTCCTTACATGTAAGCGTATAATACGATCATCACTTTCTACACATTTACTACAGAAGGGTCCATCGGTTGTATTGTCTTCTTTCTTTAACCAATAACAATTATTCTTAAAATCAGATTTTTCTTTAAAAGAACTAACATCTTTCAATTTTTTGTTTTCTTCTTCTAATTCTGATATTTTCCTTTGATAACCTAAAATTGTTTCTTGGGCATCAAGAATCATTTGATATTGTTCAATTTTATCAGCTTCTCTTAAAACTTTAGCTGCTGAAGTTAAACCATTTATTATATCCATAATCTCTATTATATCATATAAAAATCTCTATTTTTAGTAATTCCTTAATGGTATTTAAATCTTACTTATTTTTACTATTTGTATATATATTTCTTTGTTTTGCAATTATTGATATTATTCTATCCTCTAATTTTTTAACTTGTTCCTTTGTTGTATGGAATGAATTTAAGTTATGAGCTACTTGATTTCTCAGACCCATTAAGTCTCTTATTATTTGTTTTTCTTCTACTGTTATGAGTTTTCTCTGTTCTGCTACATTTAATATGACAGACGGTGGAACTCTATTTATATTTAGTCCTATGTGAGGAATAAGATTTGATTTTAAAGAAAGTATTACTGCTTGGAATAAATTTAAAATTGTTAATCTATAGTCTCCAATACTGTAATTCCTTTTTGCACTACCAATGTAAATTTTTTGGTCATTACTTAAATTTTCTATTTCACTCTTTTCTTTCTTCCTAAACAATGAAAATGAAAGAACAACAGATATCAAAGCTGTAATTATTGAAAATGAGCCAGATATTATTTCTGTGGTGGATTTAATGCTTTCAGAACCAACCTTACTTACTAAAATAAATATAGGTATTATTTCTGTTAAAATCCATGACATTATTACTAATATTGGGAATATAAATGCAAGCGTATATACAATATGAGCTAAAACTTCAATGTATTTTGACCACCCAAACCATTTATTTGTAAAAATCTCAGAATTATATCTAATATTATTTAACCCATATAAGTATGAAGAAAAAAGTAATAATCCTAAAAAAATAAGTGCTAGAGAAAAAATAGTTAAATCATATCCAAATATATTAAGTTTTATAGAATCTAATTTATCTTTAAATGGAAAAATTGCTAATATAACAGCTGCTAACCCAATCATGAACGAAGCCTTGTCTGATATGATTGATTCTTTTTTTTGTGAATTTATATCAATCATGTTTAATGATTTTTATTTTATCATTATTAAAGATAATTTCTTTTAAATCAGAGAAAAATGACATCAAATTATATGAAGTTATTGGAGCATCACCTGGATGAGCTGATTGATTTCTCATATCAAAACAACTACGTAATCTAGTATGTTGATTTATATCAATAAGTCCCATTCCTTCTAAAACCCATAATATTTGATTATCAAAGATTTCTCTTAATTCACTTATTGATGTCACTGGTTGTATTCCTGAAAATCTTTTAAATCTACCTGATTGTGCACTCGCCATTTGAGCTGCCACAACATTAAATTGAGTAAATCCTATTTCTTCAATTTTATTATGGATACAATCTATGCTGGCACACCATCCAAGAATTATAGCAGCTCTCATAAAATCATGTTTGGCACAATCTATAGCTTCTTTAAGATATTTACCTTCTTCTGATTCCCCAAAATCTGATAAAAGAGAATCTAAAATTTCATGATTTATATCTTTACTATTTGATTTAGTATGAGTTTTTAATATAATTTCATTATTAAATGATTTTAATATATCACTTGTATACTTTATATAAGTTTTTTTTAGATTTCCAGAAGAAAGACTTAGCTGAACAAGACCTTCAAATAATTTATCATATTTTTCTATAATTTCAGGTTGGCAAAAATAATTAAGATCTTGTTTTATATTATTAATCCACTCATTATTAAGTCTCTGTGTTTCTTCTAATAAACTTCTCTTTCTGACCTGAGAATTTTTTTCTTTTTGTAAAACAGATTTAAATTTTTTTAAATCTGTTAAAAAAGTGCTTAATTTATCTTTAAAATCACTCATACAATATAAATTTATTGTGATAGGTCTTTTGCTATTTTAACCATCTCTTTTTTACCATCAGCACTCAATGACATTATTATATTATTTTTATATTCTTCATTGAATAGTCCACCATTCTTCTTAAAGTGGGCAGAAAAATTAGCTGAATCATAACATTTATAACTTTCACAAAGTTCTCGTACTGTTTGAGTATTGAATGAAAAATCTCCTGTTTTTAAACCATTTTTTAAAGCTTCCATAATTGCTACCCTCATTTGTGATTCAGCAACTTTTGAAGATTTAAGGTCATCATATAAAGGCTTAATTTCTTCACCTTCTTTATAAAATAAATTATTTATTTCCTCTAGAGTTAATTCTTTTGGTATTATCTTTTTTGTTTTAGTGTGAAAATCTTTCATTTCAAACTCCTCCCCATTAGAAACCAGATTTATATTTTTATTTTTATCTTCACTTTCTTTTTTATCAGGAACTTCATCTTTTTTGGGGTGACCTTCATCTTTAGTTTTATCTGATTTAATAATATCAGATAGTAAAATATCAAAACATTTTTCTTGTAAATTAGCAGGGCAGAGATTCACTATTTCTATAATTTCTTTTATTTGTTCCTTAATGTTTTTTATCATAAATTTATTTTTTAATTTAATAATATAACTACTATATTATACCATAAAATATAGATTTTATCTATGTATAAAATGGTTATCAACTTTTATTAAAAATAGAATATAAATGCAACACATTTATGCTGATAATGCAACATATTGAATGCAGTTATTTTAACAGAAAATGCAGTCTCGAAATAACCGTGTTTATCGGTTAAATAACGGACAGGAATAATAGTGTTTTACTATTAAATAATAGCTACCTGAATAAAGGTAATTCACCTGTAAATAAAGGGATCTGAATAATGGTGGAAGACCATCAAATGATGGTCTCAAACACTGGTTAAAATCCTACTATCTCTGGTATCTGAATACTGGTGTTTTACCAGTAAATACTGGTAATTGAATAGTGGTGGATTACCACTAAATAGTGCTAAATTAGGAATCCTAAAATTAAAGTGTTTTACTTGAAAATACAAGCTAGTGAATGCTAGGTTTTAGCTAGAAAATTCTAGTGAATTATTTTAGTTATATGAATCTATTACACCATCATTATCGGTGTCATAATAACAGCTAGGAGTATTGTCGTGCCAGCAATATTGATATTTAATTCCATTGCCATAATTTGATGGGTTTGCAGAATCTGGTTTACCATTTAAATAAACAAGCATTTCATAGGTCATACCTATCCATATTCTTTCATCAGCCAATCTATCACAATCTTCTTTTTTCCATGTAGTATGCTTCTCACATAATTTTCCAGCTGGGGTTAATTCCCACTTGGCTAATTCTTCAGGAGAGATTGTTGGAGCTGGGGGTTGAGTTGTAGTTGTGGTAGTTTTATCACCACTGAAAAGACCAGAAGAAAATATCATAAATACTATTACAGCTAAAATACCTGCTACTATCTTTTTCTCTTTTGTCCAAACATAAATCTTTCCATGACAATGAGGGCAACGACTAGCTTCTTTGTTAATTTCTTCTTTACAATGAGGACATATTTTCTTTGCTGTTTCTGTTGTAGTTTTTATATTATTCTTTGTCTTATAAAAATAAGAACCAGCTAATATAATTAAAATTACTAATGCTGATTTCCAAGAGAATATAAAACAGATTAATAAAACTATCAGAATCAAAATTGATTTAACTTTATTTTTCTTAAAATAAAAACCTAGCTTTTTAAATTGTTCCTTCATAAATTTATAAATTATTAATAAATCTATGTGGAAAACAAAAAGCCTACCACATAGGTGAGAGCCGTAGCTCTCCATATCCGTTTCCAGATATGACTCGTCAGAGTAAACCCTATATGATAGGTTCTTTATCTCTGACGAGTTTTCTTCACCATGCC
This sequence comes from Minisyncoccota bacterium, assembly GCA_035353995.1. Taxonomy (GTDB): domain Bacteria; phylum Patescibacteriota; class Minisyncoccia; order Phycocordibacterales; family UBA9973; genus UBA9973. The sequence goes on from DAOQAL010000001.1 coordinate 373,988, forward strand.
TTAAAAAATAAGGTTTAGGTTACTCTTATTAAATTATGCTTTAATGATACCTCTTAAATGGCTTTTAATCAATATATTTATTGTATTTATTGGTTTAAATGTGTAAAATATAAGGTAATGGAAGAAAAAATCTTAACATTAAATCATAAAGAAAAAATAATTAATCTTTTTTCTGTCATAGATAATTACCTAGATTTATCTGATAAGGGTGGATCTCAAATTGTAAAAGTTCCACATGATGTATTAAACAATCTCAATATAAGTTTTGGTGAAGCAAATAGTTTAATTCAATTTGTAAATAAAAACATAGGCTCAATAGATTACTGGGTAAATATTTTAAATGGAAATCTTGAATTTACTGATGTTCAGGCTCTTTTTATGTCTGAGGAAAATGTTTCTCCCGTAGATAATGTTTACAGAGATGATGAAAAATACTTTTTAATACTAGAAATAATAAATTGGAAATTATATAAGAAAAATCTTTTATCATTCTTGCAAATAAATAAATTAAAGTTATCATCTAATGATACAAAAAAGATAGACAATGGAAATATTATTTTAATGATAGATGAAGTAAAGAAAGAAATATTCAGAAAAGATAATAACAAGTTTATACATAGATTTCGTAAAACTCATGGTAAAAATAAAAGATTTGAATATATAATTAATATATATAATAATCCTAAAATTGGAGGTAGTGATTTGGCTAAAGGTGGAACATTACAAAATTTAAGTAAGGAAATAAATAACTTAAATAAAAAGATAAAAACAGAACTTAGACTTTCAGAAAAAATAATTGTGAATGATGATAATACTGGGTATCAGATTAATGACAAATATAATATTGAATTTATGTAAATAATCTAGTTAACCTTAACTTGTTGTTATTTTATCTAAAAATGAGCCTTAAAACAGGGTTCATTTTTATATTACCCCAACATAATTATAACTATTTTATATCTTAAATTTTACATAAAGTTATTATGTGAACTCAGATATTAAAAAAATTATAGAACTTCTAAGAGAAATCCATCCCAATTATTCAGAAAAGGAATTAGAAGAAAAAGCTACTAACATTTGGGAAATTTCTTTGTTTCTTATTCAGCTTCAAATTAAAAATAATATAGAGAAAGATATAAATGGAAAAATTATTGGTATTCTTCCTAAAGAAAACTCACCATAATATTTGATAAAACTATTATTAATTAATTTATTAAAGATTATGATTAAAAATACAAATAATGCAGTAGTATATTGCAGACATTCAAATGAAGATAAAAAAAGTTTCTTTTCAGCAGAAGAGCAATTCTCTGTAATTAGAGATTATGCTCTTCAAAATAATTATCAGATTGTAAAAAGATTTTTTGATATAGCACCTAATCAAAAATCATTTACTGGGATTGGTATAAGTAAAATGTTGGATTATATAAATAGAAATTATATGAAAATAAAATTTATAATTATTACTGACATGACTAGACTCTCCAGATGTGCACCTGAAATTGTAGCTCTAAAAGATTTTTTTAAGTCTCTAGGTATAAAAATACTAACATTGAATCCTAAAGAGGCTCCTAAACACATAAAATAGGGTCTTAAAACAATGAAAAAGTCCTAAGCTGGGGAAGCTCTCATTTAAGAAAGTTTCCCCACAAAGGACAACATTATAAAACATAATTGCTAATTAAAATTATTTACTGAAATTTTGATATTTTCAGAATAAGAGTTTTAATTAAGCTAGATTAAAAAAAATTATGAAGAAGAAAGTAATAATTGAAAAGCCTCACAATGACATAATCTATGTCCGTGTGAGTTCCAAAGAGCAAGTGCTTGGCTTCAGTCTTGATAGTCAGGAAAAAGTTTGTAGAGATTTCTCACAAAGAAGTGAACATGAAGTTTTAATAGTTTTCAGAGAAGAGGGAGAAAGTGCTAAGACTGCTGATAGAACAGAGCTTCAGAAAATGTTAAGGTTTTGTGAAGTAAACAAAAGACAGATTGATAGAGTTGTAGTTTATAAGGTGGATAGATTTTCTCGTGATACAGCAGATTATCTTGCATTGAGAGCTTGTCTTAATAAATTAGGAATCAAGTTAGTTTCTGCTACTGAATCATTTGATAATACACCAGCAGGAAAATTAAATGAGACCATTCTTTCTGCCTTTGCTCAATTTGATAATGATGTAAGGTCGCAGAGAACTATTGAAGGAATGAAAGCTAGATGTTTGAAAGGTTATTGCTCTGGTGTAGCTCCTTGGGGTTATATCAATACCAAAGATAATGTTGGAACAAAGATTATTGCTCCACATCCAGACAAAGCTCCTATAATAAAAATGATGTTTCAATCATATGCTAGTGGAAAATATAGTTTCAAGGAGATAGCAAAGATGGTAAATAAAACAGGATCTAAAAGTCGGTATGGTGTTAAATTCAACAAGCAACTTGTATCTAAAATAATAAAGAATCCTATCTATTATGGAAGAATTGCGGTTGCTAAGTTTAATGTAGATATACAAGGGAACCATGAACCAATAATTACAAAAGAATTATTTGATGAAGCTAACTCTGGTAAGAGGTCTTCAAAGAGTAGTAAGTTGGCTCGCAACAGGGATAGCCCAGACTATCCCTTGAGGGGTATAAAATGTAGTGGTTGTGGTAAAAGTATTTCTGGTGGAAAGTCTAGAAGTAAAACAGGAAAGTATTATCAATACTATGCCTGTTTTTGTGCTGAATGTGACAAGAGAGAAGCTATAAAGAAAGATGATTTAGAAAAAGACTTTACTAAATTTCTTCTTAAACTTACTCCAAACCATAAAGATCTTGATGTTTTAGCAGAAGGAATAAAGATAGCTCATAAGGGTGAATTAAGTTATGTTGCTGAAGAAGAGCAGAAATTTAATTTAAAGATTGAAGGATTAAAGGAAAAGAAAAATAAATTATTAGATTTGAGAATTGCTGGAGAGATTTCTACTGAAGAATTTGGAAAAGCAAATGAAGACTTGAAAAAGAAAATACAGGAACAGGAAGAAGAGATGAATAAATTATCTTCACCAGTTTTGAATGTAGACAATGTGGTTAATACAGGAATTGAATTTATAAAACAATTTCCTGAAATATGGAAACTCATAGATCCTAAAGACCTCAGAGTTTTAAGAAATCTATTTTTCCCTGAAAATCTGTATTATCACTACCCAAGTATTAAAACCCCAAAAACTTGTTGTATTTACAACATAGAATCTCAGTTTTGTGATACTAGGTATCGTAATGTGACCCTATCGGGAATCGAACCCGAATTACCGGCTTGAAAAGCCGATGTCCTAACCGTTAGACGATAGGGCCATGAAAAACTTTTGGCATCTATCGTCCTGAAAAATGAATGGGCGATAGGGCCAATAAAAATACTAAATTATAATAACATTTTTTTATTAAATTGCAAAAGTATCAGACATGTAGAGGCAACCCCCCAGAGGCAAGACCTCTGTGGTACTGTGGTGCATCAACCCCAGAGGCAAGACCTATGGGGTAGACCTTGTATCTTTTTTAAAGTTGTAAAAAATGTTAAATTATAAAAGTAAAAAGGAGGGTTGGCTGAGTGGTTGAAGGCGCCGGTTTCGAAAACCGGAATCCCTGAAAGGGGATCACAGGTTCAAATCCTGTACCCTCCGCAGTGAAATGAATTATTTTGTTTACACAAATTAATTTTTCACTTATAATATAAATATGGAACAACTAAAAATTAATTTTGAATCAGCTGGTGAAAGAATGAGTCCAAAAGAAGAAAGGAAAGCAATAATTGAAAAATTTGGTGTTGGCCCTGGAGTTCAGGATACACTTTTTAAAAAAAACGGACAGTGGTTTGTTGAGGGGGAGAATGTAGAAGTTTGGAAAAGAAAACAAGACAAACTTTACGACCCACGTACTGATACAACCGCAAATGGTTCTAATAGATCTAACTAAAATTATTTTGTTTGAAGTGTGAGATAAATGTCCTCTAATGCACGAACTGCGTCGCCAGCTGCTATGTTATTTTGATGATATAAAATATTTGTACAATCTCCAGCCGCCCATATACCTGGAATTTCAGTTTTGCATGTCCATGGGTCTATTTTTATTCTTCCAATCTTATCAAGTGGAATAATATCTTTTACAAAATCGGTATTAGGAATTTGTCCTACTTCAACAAAAATTCCTGAAACTTTTAATTCTTTTTCTTCTCCTGTTACATTATCTTTATATAGTATTCCTTCTACAAATTTGTCGCCTTTAACTTCTAAAATTGCAACATTTTTTATTGCTTTCATTTTTGGATTCTTAAGAACTTTATCAACTGTTATTGCATCTGCTTTAAAAGCGTCACCACGATTAATAAGTGTGACTGAATTGCAGTAGGCGAGTAATTGGGCAGCACTTTCAAATGCTGCATTTCCTCCACCAATAACAGCTACATCAGCTCCTTCAAAAAGTGGTCCATCACAACTTGCACAATAAGTTAAACCTTTATGTTCTAATTCGTCTGCATTTTTTGCTTCTAATTTTCTTCTTATGCTTCCTGTAGCTACCAAAATAGTTTTTGTTTCAAATTCTTCTTCCTCAGTTTTTACTTTGAAAATATTTGTTTCATTCTGATTTGTATTTTCTTTTTTTGATACTGAAATAACTTTTGTATTTTCTTTTACAGTAAGTTTGTCTCCAACATTAGATATTACATGTTTTTTTAAGTTTTCTGCAAGTTCAGTTCCTCCTATGGAAACTGATCCAATCCAATTGTAAATAGTCTCAGAGACTGCACTTTGTCCTCCGAATTCTGTTGTAATAAAAAGGGTATTTAAGCGTTTACGAGCTGCATAAACGGCACCAGAAGCGCCAGCAGGTCCTCCGCCAATTATAATTAAATCGTATATCATTTTTATTTTTTATTTCTTCTTAAGAATGCTGGAACAGCGCTCCAATCGTCCGTATCGTCTATTATTATTTCTTCAACAACTGGAATTGGTTTTTTTTCTATCTTTTTTGCATCCATATTGCCATTTCCATTATTGTTATTATTTACACCTATAAAACCATTATGAATTTCTTTTTTTCCATTTTGGGAAACTTCTTCTTTTGGTGTAGTTTGATTTGTATTCATTCCTAAACTAAAGAGACTTTTTCGTGGCATGTCAGCAGGGAATGATGTTGCTATAACTGTAACTTTTAATTCTCCTTTTTTTAATTTTTCATCATGAATTGTTCCAAATATAACTTTCGCATCTTTATCAATTGATTCTGTAATTAATTTTGCTGCTTCTTCTATTTCATGAATAGTGATATCTTCACCTCCTGAAATTGCAAAAAGAACTCCTTTTGCTCCATTAACAGATACTTCAAGCAAAGGTGAATTTATTGCTTGCAATGCAGCTTTTTCTGCTCGTTTTTCGCCTGATGCTGAACCTATACCCATAAGAGCAGAACCTGCGTCAGACATAATTGCTCTAATATCAGCAAAATCAACATTTATAATACCTGGAGTAGTAATAAGGTCAGAAATTCCTTCAACTGCTTGCCTTAATACTTCATCGCAAGTAGCAAAAGCGTCTTTAAAATTAGTGTTTTTATCAGCTAATTGCAATAATTTATCATTTGGTATAACGATTATTGCGTCTACTTCTTTTGCTAATTCTTCTATTCCTTTTTCGGCAATTTTCATTCTGTGATTTCCTTCGAAGAAGAATGGTTTTGTAACTACAGCTACAGTCAATATGCCTTGTTCTTTTGCAGCTTTTGCAACAATAGGTGCGGCACCTGTTCCAGTACCTCCTCCCATACCACAAGCTATAAAAATCATATCTGAACCTTTTACAACATCTTGAATTTCAGATTTAGTTTCTTCTGCTGCTTTTTTTCCAACTTCTGGATCCATACCAGCACCTAAACCTTTCGTAAGGTTTTTTCCAATATGAATTTTTTTATCAGCTAGTGAATGATGCAAGTCTTGAGTGTCGGTATTCATACAAATAAATTCGACTCCTTTAACTTTACCGTTGATCATGTGGTTGAGAGCATTTTTTCCTGAGCCTCCAACTCCAATTACTTTTATCCGAGCGAAACTTTCTATTATTGGGTTTACCTTTGGCATATTTTTTTCTAATTTTTATTAATAATAAAGCTTTTTCTTATATAGATAATATAGTACAAAAAACAAAAAAAGCAAAGTTTCTATTTTTGTTAGAAACCTTTGTTTTAGAAGAATATTTTTCTTCTATGGCATTAACTGTTTTATACTTGATTTTAAAGCACTTTTTATATCTTTTATAAAATTTGAAAATGACCCTTCAATATAATTTTCACTGTTTTTTGAATATATTAAAAGTCCTAAAACAACAAACCAAGATGGGTCGCGAAGTTTTGTTTTTGTAGTGCCAAAAATTTCTGTTGAACCTATTTTTGACGGAAGCTTGAGTGTTGACTTTGCAAGATTCTCTAAATTAAAAGTATTTGCACCTCCACCTATAAAAACAACTCCAGCAGGAAGAAGTTCATTTCTTTTTAATTTTTTTAAATAATTTTCTATTAATTCAAAAATATCAGACAAACGAGCATCAACAATTTCATTTAATTTTTTCTTTGAATATTCTGCGGAAGAATTTTCCAATTTTATAATCTCAGCTTTTTCAAGTGGAATTCTTAAACCAAGAGCAATATCTTTTGTTATGTCGTCTGAACCTATGGAAAATGTTTGGAGAGAAATAATTGTCCCATTTTCAAACACTGCTAAAGAAACTGTTTCAGATCCTATATCTATTAGTGCCGATCCTACTATTTTTTGTTTTTCTGAAAGAGCTATATTTGCACCTGCGATAGGGGAAGCTGTTACGTTTATTGGTTCTACTCCAGCGTCTGTAACGGTTTCTAATAAATCTTCTAAATGCTGAGCTGAACAAGTTACAAAAAGAGTTCGTGTTTCAAGCTTATTTCCATGCATTCCTTCTGGTCGGCCTGTTATTTCTTTTCCATCTAGTTTATATGAAAGGGGAAAAGAATGTATTACTTTTTTATTTATTAGGTTTAAATTTCTTTCGCTATCCTCTAAAACTTTTTCAATATCCAAATTTGTTATTTCACCATCAGCTTTTGACACAACGACACTTCCACTGATTATTTCAGAATGAAGTGTAACACTGCTCATAGAAATAAAAGCACGTTTTATTTTTATACCAGAAATTTTTTCTGCCATGCTCAATGCTTTTTTTAAGCAAGCTGTAGTTTCTTCTGTGTTGACTATATATCCATGTCTTACTCCTTTCGATTCGCTTTCACCAATACCAACAATCTTAGGATATTTTTCTCCCTTTAAAAACTCTCCAACAACAACACGAATGTTGGAAGTACCAATATCAATTCCTACTGAAATATTTCTTATCATATTTTTCTTCTGCTCTCTCCATTTTACTACTATGTTCCATTCCTTTCAAATGTAGCATTCCGTGGATAACTAAAAATCCCAATAATTGGCGAAAAGTTTTGTTAAAATTTGCTGTTTCTTTTTTTACTACAGAAGGGCATATTATTATTTCTCCACTTTTTTTTGATAATGGAAAGGATAAAATATTTGTAGCTTTATCTATATTTCTATGCTTTTTATTTAACATTCGCATTTCTTTCGAATTTATAAAAGCAAGAGAAAGAGAAAAATCTTTTCCCAGTATGTCTTCTTTCATTAGAACAAAAGGCAAGCTTGGGAGCCTGCCTTTTGTCTTATTTAAAATAGAAAAATCATCTGACATGGCTTACTTTATTTTTCCTAATTTTCGTAACTTTTCATTTTCCTTTCTTTTTGCCATGCGCTTCAAAGCACTCTTTTTTGCTTTTAATTTTGACTCTTGTCTTTCGTTGTATCTGGAATTTTTAACTTTCTGAATTATATTTGACTCTTGGATCCTACGAGAGAAACGACGCAAAACACTTGCGTTGTTTTCGTTTGGATTTTTTCTAACCTCAATTACTGTTTTTGCCATATGTCTAATAGATTAACATAAAATAAATTTATCGCAAGTTTTTAAAAATCTTTTGACTTTTGGATAAAAAAAGATATCATTAATTATAATGACATCAGAAAATTATATAACAGAAGAAAAGAAAAAGTCTCTTGAAGAAGAGCTAGAAGAGTTGCGTGGTCCAAAAAGAAAGGAGATTATTGCTACATTAGAATATGCAAAGTCTCTTGGTGATTTATCAGAAAATGCTGAATATCATCAAGCTCGTGAGGATCAAGGTAAACTTGAAGAACGTATTACAAAAATAGAACAAATATTAAGGTCTTCTAAAGTTGTATCAAGAGGAGGTGGAGATATAGTAGAAGTCGGTTCAAAAGTTGTTGTTCAAAAAGAGGGAACAGAAGATAAAAAAATTTATCAGATAGTTGGCTCAGAAGAAGCTGATATGGCTTTAGGAAAAATTTCTAATAGGTCACCTTTTGGTGAAGCACTTTTTGGAAAGAAAAAAGGCGAGAGCATTTCTTTTCAAGTTCCAAATGGAAGAGTAAATTATAAAATAATAGACGTATCTTAAAAAATGTCCTCAATTGAAGAAATTAGGAATGTGAGAATCGAAAAATTAAACCTCTTAAAAAAGAAAGGTATTAATCCGTATTCTGCAGAATCAAAAAGAGAGATTTCTTTAAAAGAAGTTATTGATAATTTCGACGAGTTAGAAAAGAAAAAAGAGTCAAAATGGATATCTGGGCGAATTATGTCAATACGCGGACAAGGCGCAATTGTTTTTATAACTCTCTTTGATGGTACAGCTAACTTTCAGGCTTTATTTAAAAAAGATGTTTTAAGTGATGAAAAATTTGAACTTTTCAATCAAACAGTTGATATTGGTGATTTTGTTGAGGTATATGGTACTTTTTTTGTAACAAAGCGTGGAGAAAAGACGATTGAAACGACAGATTGGAATATGCTTACCAAAACATTATTACCTTTGCCAGAGAAATGGCATGGGCTTCAAGATATTGAAGAAATTTATCGATCTCGCTATTTGGATCTTGTAATGGACAGTGAAGCTCATGAACTTTTTATTACTCGTGCAAAAATAGTAAAAGCAATTCGGGAATATTTAGATAATAAAAATCTTCTAGAAGTTGAAACTCCAATTTTACAAAATCAGGCTGGTGGAGCAATGGCAAAAGTTTTTGAGACTTACCACAATGATTACGCTATGGATATGGTTCTTCGAATTGCACTTGAACTTGAACATAAAAAAATAATGGCTGGAGGATATCAAGGAGTTTATGAAATAGGAAAATGTTTTAGAAATGAAGGCTCTGATCCAACTCATATTCAGGAATTTACTATGCTTGAATGGTATGCTGCATATAAAAGTTTGAAAGATAATATTGCTTGGACTGAAGAAATGATTAAACATATTGCTTTTAAAATTATCGGCAAAAAGATTTATAAAGTTTGGGATAAAGATGGCAATGATGTAGAAGTTAATTTTGATACGGAATGGCCTCGAGTTAAATTTGGTGACCTTCTAAAAGAAAATGCAAAAATTGATATTTCAAAAATTTCTTCAGAAGAGGTTAAGACTGAAGCAATCAAGTGGGGTATGCCTAAAGATGAAGCAGAAAAAACTGGTAAAGCAAACTTGCTTGATTTTATTTATAAAAAATCTTCCAGACATAAAATTATTAATCCAACCTTTGTAACAAATTTTCCTGGAGAATTAAAACCACTTGCACAACAAAATTTAGATGGCACAGCAAATGTTGCTCAACTTGTGATTGCAGGATCAGAAATTACAAATCAATATGCAGAGTTAGTTGATCCAATTCTTGAAAGAGAACTTTTAATGGCTCAGGCTAAAGCAAAAGAAGAGGGAGATGAAGAAGCAATGGAAGTTGACGAGTCATTTCTTTCTGCAATGGAGCATGGTATGCCTCCAATGACTGGATTTGGAATGGGTATAGACAGACTAACAGCAATTCTTACAGAACGAAAAAATCTTCGTGATGTAATTTTCTTTCCAATAATGAAACCTAAAAATTAAATTTGAAAAAAGAAAACCCCGCGTTATGTTGGCGGGGATTTTTTTGTGTGTGAAAGCATTTTATGTACAAAAATACAAAGTGCAAAAATTACAATACTAAAGGCTAAAAAAATTATTAGCCCTTCCCTTGGGTCTGGGTTTTTCGTAAAAAATTCAATAATTTTTTCCATTTGTAAAATTTTTTAATTTTGCATATTCAATGGCTTTTTCGGTGGGTTAAAGAATTTTGCATTAACCCCCAACTGATGAAGTTCTGTGGCTTCTTGTCCATTGAATGGACGTTTGCCTGTATCGTTTTCCTCACTAAAGGTAGGTGATTTTAACCTAAATTTAGGTTCAAAATTACGTTTTCCCGCATTACCATCGGGACTACGTTCATTTCTTGTTTTGTCCATGTGGTTTATGCTTTTTTGTGAAAGAATATATTTTTTTTCTGTAATTTATAATACAACACTTTTCCCAAAAATACAAATATTTATGGGTATAAAAATAGGGAAGTTATCCACAGAAAATTGCTTGCATCAATATTTTATAAGGCTATAATATATCAAGTGGGAAAAAGTGGGAAATTTAAATAAATAATTTTTATGCTTATCGGAGAATACATACACACAATAGATGAAAAAAACCGGATTTCTTTACCGGCAAAATTTCGCAAAGAGATGGGAAAAAAAATTATCATAACTCCTGGACTTGATCAATGTTTATTTATTTTTACTGCTAAAGAATGGGAGAAAGTTTCAAATAAACTTTCTGATTCAAGTACTGATCTTTCATTTTTAAAATCAGATAAAAGAAGTTTTAACAGATATATGTTTGGTAGAGCAGTAGAAGTTGAATTAGACACTATAGGAAGAATTTTAATACCTGATTTTTTGAAAGATAGAATTAAACTTTCTGATAAAGCAGCAATAATAGGAGTTAAAGATAGACTTGAAGTTTGGAATGATAAAGTTTGGTTGGAATATAACAAGAAAGTAGAAACAGAGGCCGGTCAATTGGCAGAAAAAATTGGAAATGAAAAATCTTTGTAATATGGAAAGTATACACAAGACAGTTCTTTTAAATGAAACAATAGAAGGGTTAAACCTAAAAGATAAGGCAATTGTAATTGATGGCACATTCGGTGGAGGAGGACATAGTAAAGAAATTTGCAATAGATATAAAAATATAAAAATAATTGCAATTGATGAAGACCAGAGTGCTTGGGAAAGAGCAAAAAGTAAGTTTACTGATAATACTGATTCTGAAATTTCTTTTACACAAGGAAATTTTAAAAATCTTGATGAGATTTTAAAAAGTAAAAATATAAAAGAAGTTGATGGAATTATTTTAGATTTAGGTTTGAGTAGTGATCAGTTAGAAAATTCTGGGAGAGGGTTTTCTTTTATGAAAGATGAAGAGCTTTTAATGACAATGAAAGAAAATCCTTCTTTGGAAGATATAACTGCAAAAGATGTTGTAAATAATTGGAGCGAAGAAAATTTAGCAGACATTATTTATGGATACGGAGAAGAAAGATATGCAAAAAGAATAGCAAGAGCAATATCAGAAGCTAGAGCTAAGAAAGAAATAGAAAGAACTTTTGAATTAGTAAAAATTATAGAAAATGCAGTTCCTGAGGCATACAAAAGAGGAAAGATACATTTTGCAACAAAAACATTTCAAGCCTTGCGTATAGCAGTAAATGATGAATTAGAGACATTAAAAGTAGGACTTGAGAAAGGTTTTAATGTTCTGAAAAAAAATGGAAGGATGTCTGTAATTTCATTTCATAGTTTAGAAGATAGGATTGTAAAAAATTGTTTTAGAGAAAAAAAGAGAGATGGTGTTGCAAAATTAATAAATAAAAAACCAATAACAGCAAGTAAAGAAGAATTACAAATTAATAATAGATCGAGAAGTGCAAAATTAAGAATTTTAGAAAAAATATAAAATATGAAAAAAACAGCCAAAAAAGTTAAGAGTTATGCATCAAATGTAAATATTGTAGACAACAATAATCTAAAAAGAAAAATGTCTCATATTTTGCTAGCATTTTTGGGTTCTTTGGCTGTTTGTTATGGAATTATACTTATTAGTATGGTTTTTAATATAGTTGAAAGACAAAGTTTAGCATCTGAAGCAAAAACTTTATCAAATGAAGTTGGAGGATTGGAACTAGAGTATTTGTCTATGTCAAATAAAATAGATTTAGCTCTTTCAAAGGAAATGGGCTTTAGAGAAACAGATACTAAATTTGCTGTAAGAGAATCTTTTACAGCTTTAAGATATAATACTACAAATGAGCTATAGTTTTTTTTCATCAACGAGAATAAAAATTTTTTCTTTTTGTATACTTGCTTTTGCCTTCATATTAATTGTAAGGCTTTTTTTTATACAAATAGTAAATAGTGATTTATATAAAGAAAAAGCTGACAGGCAATATGCAACTCCTTCTTCTGATATTTTTGAAAGAGGATCGATTTTTTTTGAAACAAAAACTGGAGAATTAGTTTCTGCTGCAATACAAACAACTGGTTTTAAAATTGCTATTAATCCAGCCAAAATTACAGATATTGATAATACTTTTAATAAGTTAAAAGGAATAATAGACATTGATTATGAAAAATTTAAACTAAAAGCTGAAAAGAAGGATGATCCTTATGAAGAAATAGCAAATCAACTTTCGAAAGAAAAAGCAGATGAGGTTTCAGCATTAAATCTATCGGGAGTATCTATTTATAAAGAGAAATGGAGATTTTATCCAGGAGAAGATTTAGCTTCTCACGTTTTAGGTTTTGTGGGTTTCAAAGGTAATGAATTATCTGGGCGTTATGGTCTAGAAAAACAATATGATAATACTCTTTCACAAAATAAAGATAATCCATATGTAAATTTTTTTGCAGAAGTTTTCTCAAATATAAATGATAAATTTTTTAGCGAAGAAGAACAAAATGGAGACATAGTTATGACTATTGAGCCAAGTACTCAAGGTTTTTTAGAGAAGAAGTTGAATGAAGTAAAAAATAAATATAATGCAGACTCTGTTGGTGGAATAATTATGAATCCTCAAGATGGATCAATTTATGCAATGTCATCAAAGCCTGATTTTAATCCAAATAATTTTTCTGAAAATACGAATAACTCTATTTTTACAAATCCATTAGTTGAAAATATTTTGGAATTTGGTTCTGTAGTAAAGCCACTTGTAATGGCTGCTGCATTGGATGCAGGAGTTGTAACAGCAGATACAAGGTACAATGATACGGGTTCAGTTGTTGTAGAAAAAAAAGAAATATTTAATTTTGATAAAAAAGGACGTGGACCAAATACAAGTATGCAAGATGTTTTAAATCAATCATTAAATACTGGTATGGTTTTTGTGTATCAACATTTAGGAAAAGAAAAAATGCGAGACTACTTTTTTTCTTATGGAATAAAAGACAAAACAGGAATTGATTTACCAAATGAAACTGGAAGTTTGACTGGAAATTTAAATAGTCCTCGTAATATAGAGTATGCTAATGCTTCTTTCGGACAAGGTATTGCTCTTACTCCAGTTGAAATAACTCGCGCTCTAGCGTCACTTTCGAATGGTGGAAACTTAGTTGTTCCTCATGTTGTGAAATATATAAAGTATGATGATGGTACAAGAAAAGAAATGACATATCCTGTAACACGTACAAAAATTTCTGAAAAAACTTCTGAAGAAATTACAAGAATGTTAGTAACAGTCATGGATAAATCTCTAAAAGGTGGTCTTGCAAAGTTTGAACATTATAGCGTTGCAGTAAAAACAGGAACTGCGCAAGTTGCTAATCTTAATGGAGGAGGATATTATTTAGATAAGCATACTCATTCTTTTTTTGGATATTTTCCTGCTTATGATCCAAAATTTATAGTTTTTCTTTATGCTGTTAATCCAAAAGGGGTACAATATGCTTCAGGAACTTGGTCAGATCCATTTTTAGATATTACAAAATTTTTAATAAATTATTATCAAGTTCCACCGGATAGATAAAAATTAATTATTCGAAAATAATATTATGAAAGATATTTTTAAAAAAATTATTATTTATATACTGCAAGTTGAATCAAAACTTGTTCTTTTGAAATACAAACCAAAAGTTGTTTCTATCACTGGTTCTGTTGGAAAAACATCTACAAAAGATGCTGTCTATGCTGTTATATCTGGTGTCTCTTATGTAAGGAAAAGTGAAAAAAGTTTTAACAGTGAAATTGGTTTACCACTTACAATTTTAGGTTGTCCAAATGGATGGAATAATCCAGTAACTTGGTTAAAAAATATTTTTAAAGGTTTAAAACTTCTAATTTTACATAATAATTATCCCGAATGGCTTGTATTGGAGGTTGGAATAGGTAAACCAGGAGATATGAAAAGAACAGCTTCATGGCTTCGAAGTGATGCTGTAATTATAACTACAATAGGTGAAACTCCAGTTCATATTGAATTCTTTAATTCTCGAAAACATTTAATAGAAGAAAAAGCAGGTTTAATAAAAACTTTGAGAAAGGATGGAATTTTAGTTTTGAATGCAGACGATGAGGCTGTTATTGATATGAAAAATAAAACGAAGAACAAAGTTATTACTTATGGATTCAAACAAGAAGCTGATATTTGTGGTTCAGAAGAAAATATTTTTTATGGTGAAAATGGATATCCAAAAGGAATTGTTTATAGAATAGATGAAGAAGGGAAGAGCTTGCCCGTAACAATTGAAGGTGTATTTGGTAAAAACCACATATACGCTTCACTTGGGGCATTAGCACTTTCTTCTGGTTTAAAATTCAATATGCTCGATGCAATAAATAGATTAAAAACTTATGAAGTTCCACCTGGCAGGATGCGATTATTGTCTGGCATAAATGATTCTTTGATTATTGATGATACATATAATTCTTCGCCTTTTGCTTGTGAATCTGGTTTACGAACAGTTGGTGAAGTAAAAAATATGAAAAGAAAAATTGCCGTTTTGGGTGATATGCTTGAATTAGGAAAACATACAAAAACTGCTCATGAAAATATTGGTAAAATAGCTAGTGAAAATGTAGATATTGTTGTTGTAGTTGGGCAAAGAGCTGATGGAATTAAAAATGGTGCTATTGATGCTGGTATGAATAAAGATAATATTTTTGAATTTTTAAATTCAACAGATGCAGGAGAATTTTTGAAAACTTTTGTACGTAAAAATGATTTAATTTTTATTAAAGGGTCACAAGGTATGCGTATGGAACGCACAGTAGAAGCAATTCTTTTTGATAAAGAAAATAAATCTAAATTACTGGTTCGTCAGGACGCTGAATGGGTTGCGAAGAAATAAAATTAAGCTAAATTTGTTTTAAATTAATTTACTATCTGTGTGCAATGAGAGCAACGTTTTGCCTCAATGGGTATTTCACTAAGACATTCAGGGCATTTTTTTGTACTAGGATCTATTGGTTTTCCTTTTTTAGATTTTGCAACAAGAAGATTTATAGGTTTAACAACAAAAAAGAAAACGGTCGCAGACACAAGTAGAAAAGATATTAAAGCATTTATAAGATCTCCATATAGAAAGACACTGCCATTAATTGTAAAATACAAATTAGAAAAATCTCGAACTTTTGCTATTGCTGCTATAAGTGGAGTTAAAAAATCTTTTACCAATGCAGAAACTATTGTTCCAAAAGCTCCACCGACAACAACACCAACAGCTAGGTCGACTACATTTCCTCTAAGTAAAAATTGTTTAAATTCTTTTAACATATATTTTTATATTTTTAATATATAAACGTAAAACAATAAAATTATAACATATTAAAAAAGGGAAGTGTCAAATAAAAAAGGGTGATTACTTAATTCATCACCCCTTTTTCTCCCAATAAGGGAATTTTTTTTTGCGATTTTTCAATACTGTCTTTTATATAACAATACTTTTCTAACACAAGATAAACCAATAAAGCTATGTGTTTGCACAAATTAAAAACACATATAAATGAAATTTTCTCAATATTTTTCATCGCTTTTTACCGCCTACTTTACTCAGCGGATTTTTTTAAGTTCATTTATATATAATATATAAGATCAAATTTACACTAAAAATTATACCAATTTAATATCAAAAGTCAATTCAAGTTATTTAACAATTTAATTTTAAAGTCTTGACAAAATATGTGTTTAATTGTAACTTAAATAAAACGTAATTTTTAAAAGAAAAAATATGGACAGAAATCTTCAAAAGAAAAATCTTTCAGAACTTTTAAAAAAGCATGAAGATGCAGCTTCGAATGGTAATAAAAACTTGTGTAAGGAAATTAAAAACATAATTGTAAAAAAATACGACCTTAAACCAAGTTACAAGTTGCAAATAGCTTTGCTAGAAGTTAAATCTATGAAAATTTCCCAAGAAGAAAAAGAAAATTTATTTTTTGTTAAACAAATTGTCCGCGATTTGTTAGAAAAAATAGATATAAAAAAGATAAATAATCTTTGGGAAATTGAAGCATGTTTTCAGAAAGTTATGAAATCTTATGATATTTCTAGTCAAGAGGTTTTTGACCTTAAAAAAATAAGGACAAAAAACAAAAGAAAAAGGGGATCATAAGATAATAAATTATTTAAAAAACGCTCTGTGTAATTGTACAATTACACAGAGTTTTTATTTTATATAAAAGTTTCTATATGCATAAAAAATGGGCCCACCTAAAAAGAGGTAAGCCCAATGTGTCTTTCATTGCCAGTCAACAGAAGTTAAATTATTGACAACAAAGTTAATTTGAAACGGACTTGAATTTCTCATCAAAATTATTTTTGATAAAGTTTTTCTGTCATAATTGTCATCAACTTTTTCAAATTCTTGTTTGTTGCAGAATCTAATACTGGCAGATTCTTTTTTTTCTTCTGTGAGGAACAAGTTTATACCGTGTAAAGTATCATTTACGGTCAATCTTTTCTTTTGTTGTTCTTTTTCTTCTCCTGTTAAAAGAATTTTTTTTATGATATTAAATAGTTTTCTTTCCCTTTTTAGGGAGTAAACAATCGTTACTGAAATAATTTTTTTGTTTTCAATTATTTCATCTAAAGATAGCCTTTGACCGCTGGAATTCGTGTAGTACTTCTCCATATTTTGATTGTTTTTTATTTTTACAATGAAACTTTATACTTTTTCTACAAAAAACATATCATAAATATACCCAAAAGTCAACCTACAATTTGCATATATACATAGGCAAGACCTCTGTAGTAAAGACCAAACTACAGAGGCAAGACCTCTGTAGTTCCTCTGGGTTAAAGAGATCTGTAAGAAGAGGGGTTTATTTTATTGCTTTTTTGTTAGTTTTAAGTAATATGAGTTAAGAAATTGAACATTTAAATTAATTAACATAAATTTACAGGAGGAATTTAAAATGAAACAAGAAATGACTTATGCAGGAACTGGTGTCAATTATGCAGACATGGATCCTTTTAAAATCGCTTGTCAAAAACGAGCCATGTTGACTTCCAATAATGCTAAAAGATTTGGCATTAACTCTTTAGAGTGGACACGAGGTGAAAGTGCCTTCATCCTTGATTTTAAGCATGTGACTTTCCCTAAAATTTCTCATGTTGAGGAAGGTCTTGGCACAAAAAACCTTGTTGCCGATGCAATGATGAAAATTACCGGTAAATCATATTATGATCAAATTGCTCAAGATACAGTAGCAATGATTGTAAACGATATGATTACTCTTGGTAGTTTTCCAATATCTCTAGCTATGCATTTGGCCGTTTGGCATTCTGACTGGTTCAAAAATCAACAAAGAGTAAATGACCTTGTCAGTGGATGGGGTGATGCATGTGATCAAGCAGGATGTGTTTGGGCTGGAGGAGAAACTCCAACACTAAGAGATATTATCTATCCTGAAGCGTCATTACTTTCTGGTTCTGCGGTGGGTATTAATTTACCCATGGGGAATTTTAATCCGTCGAATATTAAAGAAGGTGATTCGATTATTATTTTTGAATCTTCTGGTATTCATGCGAATTGTTTAACTCTCTCAAGAGAACTTGCTGACAAGCTTCCAAATGGTTACGAAACGCTACTGTCTGATGGCCGTATGTATGGTGAAGCGTTGCTTGACCCCACTCACATTTATTGCAATTTTTTGGAGCTATGTGTTACAGGAGGAACTGATATTCACTATGCGGTAAATATAACTGGTCATGGATGGAGAAAATTCATGAGAGCTCCTCAGCCATTTTCCTATGTTATTGAAAAGCTTCCAACTCAATTGCCTATTTTTGATTTTATTCAAGAACATGGGCCAGTCTCTGACAAAGAAGCTTACAGTAACTTGAACATGGGAGCAGGCTTTGCTATTTTTGTTCCTGGTTCAAGTGTGGATGACATTCTTCTTCAGTGTAACGAAAAATTTCGTGTTTTTGTTGCCGGCTACGTTGAAGAATCTTCCGTAAAAAGAGTAGTCATCAAACCAAAGGGTTTAGAGTATAAAGCTGAAACTCTGGCGGTAAGGTGAGACACCTTGTTTGTGAAAGACCAAAACTGGTAAAACAGTTTTGGTCTTTTTAATATATTTTTGGGTACTACATAGGCAAGACCTCTGTAAATACATTCTCTAATTTAGTACCATATCTTTCCCAATAAACCTTCAATCCTTCCAATAATGGATATGAATATTTTTCAGGGTTATTTTTTGTATCTTTTTTTAACCAATCTAGCTTTACCCATTTAACAAGTGATATCTCTTTTTCTTCTGGGGTAATTTTATTATCGCTAATTGCTAAATATAATGTTGCAAAAGCACTATCTTGAGTATCTGAATGGTAAAAAGTAAATAATTCTTTTGGTTTAATATCTAACCCTACCTCTTCTTTTGTTTCTCTTTCAATACACATTGCAGTTGTTTCATTATCAACTGTACCAGACACAGAAAAAGTATAAAGATTTGGATACCAACGCTTATTGGGTGAGCGTTTCATTATGGCTACTTCGTTCTTTGAATTAAACAACATTAAATGGCAAGAACGATGAATGTGTTTTTCTCTATGAAAATCCTCACGAGGTCTTAACCCTATAACATTATTTTTTTCATCAACTTCTATAATAAGTTCTTTTTTCATATTATTTTATTTTTGATAAATTTCCGTTAATTATTTTAGGGAACATTCCATATAATTCCTCTTTATATTTTGAACTATCGTCTATTGGATTTAATACATAAATTGGTTTCTTTAGATAAAAAGCAATAGCCATCTCCATTAATACAGCACCTCCAATATATCCATCTTTACCATTTTTCTTATAATTTAAAACTAAAATGATATCTCCTTTTTCTACTTCCTTAAAATGCTTCTTTGTTAAATATGCCTTTCTCTTATAATCTTCAGGTCTTTCCATCCAAGTCTTATATGTCTCAACTTTGAAATCACCAGTCTTTTTCATTTTATTTACTGTCAAAGGAACAATCACTTTAAAACCTAGATCTTTTAAATCATTATTTATTTTTATTACATTTTCATAAAACGAAGCACTTGAACAAATAACTATATTTTTTTTCTTTTTCATACTATTTATTATTACAGAGGCAAGACCTCTGGGGTAAAAGACCTCTGGGGTAAAATTAAATTATTTTTAAAAGAGCTGATAAAAGTTGAGGTAATTCGGTAAAACCTGCAGAACCATTCAAATGTTGCCCATTTGAGATAAGCATTAATTCTCCATTTAATTTCTTTGCAATTTCTTGTGCGTCAGATACAGGGACAAACGGATTATTATCACCATGAATAACGATGACTTGAGAAATTTTATTTTTTATAAGAGACCAATTAAACTTTTCTTTTAAAAACTCATCGATCTTTTTATTATCATTTATATTGCATGGCCCTGATACAAGTATTATACCTTTTATATTTTCGCAATTATTTTTTTCTATGTATCTTAAAATAGTTGTGCTACCTAGACTATGCCCAATAAGATAAATATCGTCATTAAGATTTATCTTTACGTGGCGATCAATTTCTTCAAGCCATTCTGATAGTATCGGTTCATCTGGTTTAGGCATAGACAAAGCGCAGGCATAAATATTATGTTTTGAAAGTTCTTCCATAAGCCAAGATCTCCAACCTCCATTTGGACTTCCTTCAAAACCATGTATTATAAATACTTTTTTCATATTTTAATTATATAATAAAAAACCTATTTAAAATAGTTCTATATATTAATATTTAACTACAGAGGCAAGACCTCTGTCGTGAGAGGCAAGACTATGTAGACCTATGTAAGATATGTTACAATTCAAAAGTAGAAATATGCAGAATATAATATGTTTTTGATTTATACTTTTAAGTATTTAATAAATTAAAAGTTTAATTTTTAAAAAATAAATATATGAGCAATTCAACTATTTGGTATTCACAATTAATTAAACCAACTTGGGCACCACCACCTTGGTTGTTTGGACCCGTTTGGATAATACTTTACATAATAATTTTAATATCTTTTGGTGCAGTTTTTTTAAAATTTTTTGAAAGAAAAATACCTCGTAAAATAGTTTTGCCATTCGTTTTTAATCTGATATTCAATTTAATTTTTAGTCCAATTCAATTTGTCTTACAAAATAATATTTTGGGAGCAATAGATATAATCTTAGTTTTTATCACTTTAATTTGGGCAATGATTGCAATTTATCCAAGAATTAAATGGGTTACTTATGTAAATATTCCTTATTTAATTTGGGTTTCTTTTGCTATGGTTTTGCAAATTATAATAACTTTTTTAAACATATAATTTTATGAAACTACATAGGCAAGACCTATGTATAAGACCTCTGTAACTTTTTTAAAATTACCATTTTTTTGATTGTTTTTTTATTTCAGATGGTAGATAACTTTCATTTGCAGTACTTTTTTGCTGTGTCCTAACTACAAATATACGTCTGTTGTCGTTATCAAAATATATATCTGTAAAATTTAAACGTTCTTTGTTTATTATTTCGCTACTTATTTTTGGTCCAGTTAATACAACCGGCTCAAAACCAAGCTCTTTAGAACAAATCTCACCTAGAATTGTTATAGATTTTTTATATAAATCATCACCATCATTTCCACCGAATATCACACAATCAATGGTTTTTGGTTCACATCTTTCTTTTATGTCCTTAATACTTTCAGATATTTTTTTAAGAAAATTTTCTCTAATAACATCGGTATTATTTGTATGATATTCAAGAAATTTACTAGGATTTCGATGAATCATAATTGAAATATTTTTGTTAGTGTTTTTCTCAATACCTGATATTATTGTTCCCGTACAATATAAAAACGATTCCTCAGACCATTTGTTATGATCATTACACTCAGATATTTTTGAAACTCCATCAGCGTTCTTCTTATAATTTTCAATCATTTCTTTAGTTTCTGCATCTAGTTCATCTTTATTGCACAAACAAGAAGTAATAGGTTTTACTCCATCCCTAAGATATTCATATTTTATAGGATTTATTTTCTCAGTTTTATTTAAACTATATTTTTCCATTATTTAATTATATCAAATATAATAAAATTTCTTTAGATAGGCAAGACCTCTGTAGAGACCTATGTAAACAGAAAAATATGGAATGCTATGCATGCAAAGATTATGTGAGCCACAATAATTTGCTCGCCGTCGCTCGCAAATTTTCCAGCCCCGGACTCAGCTGTTTTTCTTACTAGAAAAACATGCTTCCGTCTTCACGGCGAAAGAAAAAAACTCCAAGCAGTTGGAGTTTTTTTATCGCCGTGACCCCACAGAGAATCGGACTCTGATTTTATCCTTGAGAAGGATACGTCCTAGCCGTTAGACGATAGGGCCATAAAAAACTTTTAGCATCTATCGTCCTGAAAAATGAATGGGCGATAGGGCCATGAAAAACTTTTGGCATCTATCGTCCTTAAAAATGAATGGGCGATAGGGCCAATATTTATTTTCCGATATAAAAAATATACCATTTTTTGTTATAAAATCAAAAAAAGCATGTGTGATAATAATCATCAACACATGCTTCATACTCCCAATTACCAACTACCAACTAATGCCTTTCGTAAACTCCTACGGCTTTTGTTTTTTTCAGATCTTCTTGGACTGAAATTGTTTTTCCTTCTACGCTTGTAGTAGCGTGCGGAACACTCCATAGACGTTCTTTTGGAATCAACTTGCCAGTAACTCGGCATATTCCGTAGGTTTTATTACTGATTCGGACTAACGCAT
Organism: Minisyncoccota bacterium; assembly: GCA_035353995.1. Lineage (GTDB taxonomy): Bacteria > Patescibacteriota > Minisyncoccia > Phycocordibacterales > UBA9973 > UBA9973. The sequence continues at coordinate 396,241 of DAOQAL010000001.1, forward strand.
TTTCCAGATGTTTTATAAACTTTTCCTGTCTGGCCGCGAATTTGCTGTTTTCTTCCTTGGAAAAGACCTGATAGCCTTCTTCCAAGACCTTGAAGGTGGGAGAAGTGTCATATGTCCCATTATTACCATCCGGCTCTGTTGATGCTTCCTTGAAAAGACTTAAATCATTTCGTGCCTTATTAAGTTTAGCATTGATGATTACACGAAACTCTTCAAGCTCCTCGTCAGTGTATCTAGTCTTCTCTTGGGCAACAGGTGTGACACCGATTAATGATTTTACTCCAACAATATGGTGGCCATTGGTTGGAGTTTTGGAAATAATTCTTTTATTAGCTTTGACTTCGACTCCTCCTTGAGGAACCTTTCCAGTAGCTAAGGCATGAGCCTTTCCGTTTACGGTAATTTTTTTTGCCATTTTTTGTCTTTTTTTTAGAAAGTTTTTAACACTCAGAAAGTTTACGCTTGTCCTGTCAAGGATCTACGTTTAATTTATTTATACACCTTAATTTAATTAATGTCAATCTTCGTTTTTTGGTTTTTCTAGTTCGAGAGAAGACAGTTCTGGACTTGTGCCAGAAATACGAAGTACATCTTTATCTATTTTATGTAATTCTTTATTTGACAAGTTGTAATGGTTTACAACTGTGCTTAGAGAATTTCCAAGTTTTGTATGATATTCATCATATGATTTTAAATGTTTACCTAAGTCTCCAACTTTTTTAATTATTTCTTTTGCTGATTCTTCTATTTGCATGGCTTTTAATCCTTGCAAGACAGTTTGCAAATATGCAAGAAATGAAGTAGGGGAAACTATTATAACTTTATGTTTACCAGCTGCTCTTTGAATTAAATTTTCTGAATTTTCATCTGAAGAACCAATTTTATTTACTAATAAATCATAATATATAGCTTCGTGTGGAATGAACATAAATGCAAAATCAGTTGTGCCTTCTTTTGGTTGTATATATTTTGAAGTTTCTATAATTCTATTTTTTAAATCATTTATAAAAATTGTTTCCAATTTTTTCTTTTCAGATGGATTGCGTTCTTCTGAAACTCTATTATAGTTTTCAAGAGAGAATTTAGAGTCTATTGGAATAATTTTATCTTTAACTTTTACTATTGCATCAACTATATTTCCATCAGGAAAAGCATATTGCATCTGGTAAGAGCCTGGAGGAAGAACATTTTTTAAAACTGTTTCTAGATAATATTCTCCTAAAATTCCACGCTGTTTTGGATTTTTTAAAATATCTTGCAAATTTTGTAATTGATCTGCGAAAGAGATAACTTGCTTATTTGTTTCGTCAAGTCTTGTTAATTTCTCTGTAACATCCTGTATTATTTTATTTGACTCTGTAGAATGAAAACGTAAACTTTCTGTCATTTGCTTATGTGACTCGCCAATTTTACTATCTACTGTTCTGGAAAGCTCATTAATTTGTTGCAAAATAAGCTGTAAACCAGTATCACTTGTTGCGTCTTTGTTTTTCTTTTTTCCGAATAAAAAATAAACTACAACTCCTCCAATTAAAACTCCTATTATGATCCATAAAATAGTTTCCATCTTTCTATTTTACCATATAAATATATTTTTTTAGTAGTATCGAAATTTGCAAAATTTGTCTATTGAAGTATTCTATAAAAGAAACAGTTTTTTTATAAAAAGTAGGTCTAAATGGCCGAGTAAAAGTAAAAGTTATGACAAAAGAACAACATGAACTTTTAAAGATTGGTGTAATACTATCTATGCTAATTGCATTAATGGTTATAATCGGCATTTTAAACTATGTATTTTCCTACAGAAGTAGAAAGTACCCCAAAGTCTCATCTAAAAAATGATGGGACTTTTTATTTTCCCAAATGATGTTTCAAGGTATAAATCCAGTCTTCGTCAACCTGATCACTTTCAAGTTTTTGATTTAGTAACCATTCCAAATAACTTCTGTCTATGCGTGCAATTTCTTCTATTTCTTTTCCATTATGTTTTCCAAAATTAATATATTTTAAAAGGGAAGGGTGTAATGAAACTTCTATCATTTTTTCTACAACTTCTTCTTCATTAAGATTATATTCTTCCATCATTTTTTTTCTGAGTCTTTCATATAATTTTTCCAAAACTAAAACATCTCCTAATGCATCATGAGCAGTAGCTTCAACATCAAGTTCAAGTAAATATCGCAAATATTGCAAATTATATCTATCAATTTTTCCTTCAGGATCTAAATATCGTGCAAGTCTTAATGTGCAAATAAAATTTTTAGGCTTTATTCCTTCTTTTTTAATAATCATTAAATCGAATTGCACATTGTGAGCAACTACTATTGAATTTTCATCCTCAAAAAGTTTTTTAATTTTTTCTTCGTCTCCGCTTTCTTTAAAAGAAAATTCTTTCTCAACCATTTTATTTGTTATATGATGCACTGCTGATGCTTCTGGTGGAATTTTTATAGGAGGTTTATAAAAACCAACAAAACTTTCATCGCCAGTTTTATAAGCAATCTGGCATAAGTAGTCTTTTTCTGTATTGCCAGTTGTTTCTGTGTCAAAAAATATAATTTTTTTCATCTTTCTATTTTACCATATTTTGCTATAATAAAAGTATGTTACATGAACAAATAAAAAATAAAATAAAAGAAGCAATGATGGCAAAAGATTCTATAAGCCTTGAGACATATCGCGGAATGGTTTCTGCTTTTACAAATGAGCTTGTTTCAAAGGGTAAAAAACCCAATGAAATGCTTTCTGACGAAGAAGCATTAGTCGTTATAACTAGACTTTCTAAACAAAGAAAAGATTCAATAGAGCAATTTAAAAAGGGGAATAGGGATGATTTAGTACAAAAAGAAGAGTCAGAACTTAAAATACTGGAAACATATTTGCCAAAAATGATGGAGAAAGGCGAAGTAGAAAAAATTGCAAAAGATAAAAAAGAAGAGCTTGGTATTTCTGATGCAAAAGAAAAAGGGAAATTGATGCAAGCTTTAATGAAGGAGCTAAAAGGTAAGGCTGATGGATCGACAGTTAAGGAAGCAGTGGATGCTTTGTTTTAATATATGAAATTTTTCAATAGTCTTTTTAGAAAAAAAACAAAAAAGTTAGTAACTCATAGTGGTTCATTTCATTCTGATGATATTTTTGCTTGCGCCACTATTTGTATCGCTTTGGAGAAAGAAGGTAAGTCTTTTGAGATAATAAGAACAAGAGATCCGAAAATTATAAAAAGTGGTGACATAGTTTTTGATGTAGGTGGAATTTACAATCCTGATATAAATCGTTTTGATCATCATCAAATAGGTGGAGCAAAAAAACGTGATAATGGCATAGAGTGTTCTTCTTTTGGTTTGGTATGGAAAAAATATGGAGAAAAAATTTGTGGTTCAAAAGAAGTTGCAGATTTTATCAATAAAAAATTAGTTATGCCTGTTGATGCTTTTGATAATGGTATGGATTTAGTGGAATCAAAACACGAAGTAAACTACTATTTAGTTCAGAATTTTTTTATGTCTTTCATACCAAGTTGGAAGTGTAGAAATGAAAAAACATTATTAGATGGATTTTTAAAAGCTGTAAAAGTTGCAAAAGAATTATTGTTGCGTGAAATTTCTTTCACGAAAGATTTAGTTGAGAGTAGGAAAGAAATTTTACGATGTTATGATGAATCTAAAGATAAAAGATTTATTGTTTTAGATAAAAAATATCCATGGGAAGAAGAAATGAGTAAATTTGCTGAACCATTATTTGTTATTTTCCCAAGACATGGTGGAAATTGGGGCGCAGAAGGTGTTTTAATAAATATGTCTTCCTTTAAAAGAAGAAAATATTTTCCACAAGCTTGGGCTGGACTTAGTGATGGTGAATTGGCAAAAGTTTCTGGGGTTTCAGATTCAGTTTTCTGCCACCGTGGAATTTTTATGGTGGTAGCAAAGTCAAAAGAGGGTATAATTAAATTAGTAGAAAAAGCTTTAAATGAATAAAAAATATGGCATTCATAGATGAAATAAAAATATACGCAGAAGCAGGTCATGGTGGAAATGGCGTTGTTCGTTGGCGTAAAGAAAAATTTATACCAAAGGGTGGTCCTGCCGGTGGAGATGGTGGGCGTGGTGGTGATTTTTATGTGCAAGCTGTTCGAGACATTCATCTTCTTTCAAAATATAAATCAAAAAAAAGTTTTATTGCTGGCCGAGGAGAAGATGGTGGTAAAAAAAGTTTACATGGTGCATCAGGACAAGATTTTATTTTAGAATTGCCTATAGGTTCTGTTATTACCAATATTGATACTGAAGAAAAATGGCAATTGACAGAAGAAGGACAAAAGATTTTATTGCTTCATGGAGGATATGGCGGTTTCGGAAATGAACATTTTAAAAGTTCTATAAATACGACTCCATTTGAGTCGAGAGAGGGTAAGGATGGAGAAACTGGAAATTTCCAAATAGAGTTGGAGCTTTTTGCTGATATAGGTTTTATTGGTTTGCCTAATGCTGGTAAATCTTCTTTATTAAACATGATTACAAATGCTGATGCTAAAGTAGCAGATTATGCTTTTACAACGCTTGATCCAAATTTAGGGAATTTTTATGGTTATATTATTGCTGATATACCAGGGATAATAGAAGGAGCATCGGATGGAAAAGGTTTAGGTGTTAAATTTTTAAAACATATAAAAAGAACAAAAATGCTTGCACATTTAGTTTCTTTTGAAAATGTTTTAGGCACTAATAGTTCATCAAAAATGATGAAAGTTTATAAAGAAATTCGCAAAGAACTAGAGACTTATGATAAAAAAAATAATTTAGGAGAAGAAGGACTTTCAAAAAAAGAAGAAATTATAATTCTAACCAAAACGGATGTAGTTACGGACAAATTTTCAACCTCTCTTAAGGCAAATGATTTTATAGATAAAAAGAAAAAAGAATTTGAAAAATTAAATAAGAAAGTTTTTGTTTTATCTTTATACGATGATAAATCGATAAAAACTTTTAGAGATAAGTTAATTAAAATTTTAAATAAATAATATGAGAATTTCAGGATCTTTTATAGCAATGGTTATAGTTTGGGCTTTGGGTTTTACTCACTTTTTGGGTGGACCTTATATTTTATTTAAAATATTTTTTTGGATTGCATTATTACCATTTTTTATAACGATTATAGTTCTTATTTTTATGCTATTAAAAGCAAAAAAAATTACGAATATAAATAAAACAGAAAATAGTAAAAATGAAACTATACACGTAGAAGCTACTATTAAAGAATAAAAAAATTGTATAATAAATTTATGATAGAAAAGTATTATCCTACAATAGGACTTGAAATACATGCAGAGTTAAAAACAAAAACAAAAATGTTTTGTTCTTGTTTGAATAATCCTGATGAAGAAAAACCAAATCTAAATGTTTGTCCTGTTTGTATGGCACATCCTGGTGCATTGCCAGTTCCAAATAAAAAAGCCATTGAAAATGTAATAAAAGTTGGGCTCGCATTAGGTGCCGAAATTGCTGATTTTACAGAATTTGATCGTAAAAATTATTTTTATCCTGATATCCCTAAAGGTTATCAGATTACACAATATAAATACCCAATAGTTTCAGGTGGTCATTTGGCAGATTTTGATATAACACGTGTGCATTTAGAGGAAGACACAGCAAATAATAAACACATAGATGGAGACGCTTCTTCTTTAAATTCAGGTTTTTCTTTGATTGATTTTAATCGTGCTGGGGTTCCTTTAATGGAACTTGTAACAGAACCAAAAACTTTTAATGATGTAAATGAATTAGTAGGGAAAAGTGCATCAAATTTTGCAAAAGAATTACAACTAATTCTTTGGTATTTAGGTGTATCTGATGCAAATATGGAAAAAGGGGAAATGAGAGTTGAAGCCAATATATCTATTTCTAAAGATCCTAAAAAACTTGGAACAAAAGTTGAAGTGAAAAATCTTAATTCTTTTAGAAGCGTAGAAAGAGCAATTAAATATGAATTAGATAGAATGATTGAACTTTTTAAAAATGATAAAGAATATGAAATAGTGCAAGAGACTAGAGGTTGGGATGAAAATAAACAAAAAACATTTTCTCAAAGAAAAAAAGAATCAAGTCATGATTATAGATATTTTCCAGATCCTGATTTACCAAAAATGAAATTGCACGAAGTTTTTGATTTAACAAAAATGAGAGAAGAATTGCCTGAACTACCTATATCAAAACGCGTGCGATACAAAAAAGACTTTGGAATAAAAGATGAAGATGTAGAGAGTTTTATAAATGATCCTGTTTTAGGTAAAAGTTTTGAAGATATTGCAAAAATTTTAAAGGATTCCGGAAAAATAAAAATAGCTTCAAACTATATTACATCTGACTATCTTGGTCTTAAGAAAAATAATACTGAAGTTAAAATGCCTAGTGCTGAAAACTTTGCAGAACTTATAAATTTAATTTCAGAAAACAAAATTTCGTCTAGGGCAGCAAAAGATATTTTATTAATGATTTCTGTTTTAGATGAATCTCCATTAAAAATAGCAACAGAGAAAAATTTGTTACAAAAAAATGATGAAGGTGCTTTGAAGGAAATTGCGCAAAAAATAATAGAAGCTAATCAAAAAGTTGTGGCAGACTACAAAAGCGGTAAGGAAAACGCTCTTATGTCTTTAGTGGGGCAAATAATGAAAGAAACAAAAGGTTCTGCAAATCCGACTATAGCAAAACAGGTATTGACGGAACTTCTAAAGTAAGGTATAACTTGATTTTTTCTAATGAATATGATATAATAGTGATAGATAAAGTATTTGAAATAAATATTGTAGTTCACCAGTTTTTTTCTTTAACTTTTTTAATAAAAAAACTTATGACAAAAACATCTGTAAAACAGGCTCCTAGAGATCTGGATGAAGTTCTGGAAAGAAAAGACCTTCTTTCAGTTTTTCCTCCAAAAGAGAAAAGAGAAAAGAAAAAACTTCCTTATCGTTTTCGTTTCCAAAAAAAAAGGAAAGAAGAAGAACCAAGACAGTACCCAAGAATCTGCTATTCTCAACGAGGAGAGGCAGAATATTCTTAAATGCCTCTCACTCAGCCGGTCCAATTTTTGGACCGGCATTTTTTTTGCCTTGAAACCATCTTATTGCTATACTTAATATATGAAAACTTTACGTGAATATATAAAAGAAGCTGATGAAAAAGGAATTGCTATAGGACATTTTAATATTTCAAATTTGGAAGCATTGCATGGAATTTATAATGCAGCAAAAAAGTTGAACTTGCCTGTGATAATAGGTTTATCAGAGGGAGAAGAAGAATTTGTTGGAAGAAAAGAAGCAGTTGCTTTAGTAAAAGAAATAAGAGAAAAAGATAATTATCCAATTTTTTTAAACGCAGATCATCATTACACTTTTGAATCAGTTAAAAAAGCTCTTGATGATGGATTTGATTCAGCTATTATTGATGCAGTAAAATTACCACTAGAAGAAAATATTGCTCTTACTAAAAAATGTGTAGAGTATGCTAGAGAATTAAGTAAGAAAGAGAATAGAGATATATTAATCGAAGCAGAAATTGGTTTTATAGGAACATCTTCAAAAATTTTAGACAACATACCAGAAGGAGTTTCAGATTCTACTATGACTACACCAGAAGATGCTAAACATTTCGTTGAAGAAACAGGCATCGATTTACTTGCACCTTCTGTTGGTAATATTCATGGCATGATACGTACTGGAAATCCTAGACTTCATCCAGAACGTGTAAAAGAAATACGAGAAGCTACTGGCATTCCTTTAGTTTTACATGGCGGTTCAGGATCAATGGATGAAGATTTTATTTCTTGTATAAAAAATGGTATTGATATTATTCACATAAATACAGAAATTCGTATTGCGTATAAAGATGCTTTAAAAAAGTTTTTAATTGAAAACCCAGATGAAGTTGCTCCATATAAAATTTTAAAACCAGCTGTAAATGCAATTGAACAAGTAGTTGAAGCAAGGCTAAAACTTTTTAATGGAATAAAATAAGCATAAAAGTTGCATTTTTTTAATTTTAAGATATACTATCTTTCATGTTATCTTTAACTGCAAAAATAAGAGATATTAAAGAAAAATTAGATATGTTAAGAAAGGCAGGCGAATTGCCAGCTGTTTTATATGGTGCGGGCACAGAATCTACTCCTATAACAGTTTCGCTTGTTGAGTTTAAAAAGGTTTGGCATAAGGCTGGAGAATCTTCAACTGTAAAAATTACAGCAGGAAAAACTGTTGTTGATACATTGATCCATGAAGTACAGCAAGATCCTGTTTCAGATGAGCCTATACACGTAGACTTTTTAGTAATTGATATGAATAAGAAGATTAAAGTTGAAGTTCCTTTGGAATTTATTGGAGAATCTTCCGTAGTAAAGAGTGGACTTGGTACTTTGGTAAAAGTGCTTTATGAAGTTGAAGTTGAAGCATTGCCAAAAGATTTACCACATGTATTTAATATAGATATTTCCAAGCTTGTTGAATTAAATAGTCAAATTCTTGTTTCCGATATTGTTCTTCCAAAGGGAGTTACAATGATAACAAAAGAAACAGAAGTTATAGCTGCTGTAACAGAACAAAAAGAAGAAAAAGAAGAAGTTGCTCCTGTAGACTTATCAGCAATAGAGGTTGAAAAGAAAGGTAAGAAAGAAGAAGAGGGTGCAGAAGCAGTAGAAAATACAGCAACTATATAAAAAAATAGAAAATTAATAAAAAATATGCTAAAATAAAAACTATGACACGAAAGGTCATAGTTTTTATTTTTATATTTGCATTTGTGTTTTCTTTTGCATCGCTTTATGGATCGAAAATAGTATTTTCAGCAGATTGTTCAGATTCCGTATATGCAAAAGCCCATGAAGCTTATTGTCGTAATGAATTAAAAAACGTTGAAGCTGAGTATGCAAGCTTATTACAACAAGTTGAAAAACTAAATAAGCAAAGTACTAATTATGCTTCAGAATTAAAAAAATTAACGACACAAATTAACGCTCTTAAAACAAAAATTAAAGCGCGTAATTTAGCTATTGCTCAATTAAAAAATGATATTAATAATAAAGTTTCCAAAATAAATTCTCTTTCTGACAAAATAGAAAGGGAACACGAATCATTAGCACAGTTACTCAGAAATACTAATGAATTTGATAATGAAAATTTTATTTATCTTATTTTATCTGACGAAAGTATTTCAGATTTTTATTCCGATTTAGAATCTTATAATTCTATAAAATTATCTATAAAAAATTCTGTTGAAGAAATTACAGGAGTAAAAGCTCAAACAGAAGTTCAGAAAAAAGAGTTAGAAACAAAAAAAGATGCAGAGACAGATGCTAAATATGAATTGGAAAGCGCCCAGAAAAAAGCTGCTCAATTAGAAGCTGAAAATAAAAAACTTCTTTCAAGTTCAAAAACAAAAGAAGAAGCATTTAAAGTTCTTGCAGCAGATAAAAAAGCCAGAGCTGCAAAAATTCGTAGTGCTTTGTTTAACTTGGCTGGTACTTCACAAAAAATTGATTTCGGAACAGCACTTACATATGCAACTGAAGCAAAAACAAAACTCGGTATTGATCCAGCTTTCTTGATGGCTATTTTGACACAAGAAAGTAACTTGGGTGCAAATGTCGGTTCATGTTATGTAACAAATACAACAACAGGAGCTGGAAAAGGAGCAAATACAGGAAGTGCACAAATTAGAGTTATGCATCCTACTCGTGATATACCAGTTTTCTTAAGTATTGTTAATAAATTAGGACTTGATTATACAAAAACAAGAGTTTCTTGTTGGATAGCTGCATATAATAAAGATGGTAGTCCGTATGGTTGGGGTGGAGCTATGGGGCCGGCACAATTTATTCCTTCAACTTGGAAAATATTTGAAACTCGTTTGAAGAATTTATTGGGACATGATGCAAATCCATGGACACCAAGAGATGCATTTATGGCTTCTGCAATGTATTTAACAGACCTTGGAGCAGTTGGAAATTCGGCAAGCTCTCAAAGCAAGGCTGCATGTAAATATTATGGCTCTGGTGGCTCAACATGTACTTATAGCAATAGCGTTATGAAAATTAAGCTAAATATTCAGGCAAATATAGATTTGCTTTCTGATTAAAATTATGATAATCTTTCCAAATAATGAAAAAAGATATACATCCAAAATTTAATTTAAAAACAAAGGCAAACTGCGCTTGCGGAGCTGTATTTGAAGTTGGTTCAACAATGCCTGAAATAAAAATGGAAATTTGTAGTCAATGTCATCCTTTTTATACCGGTAATGAAAAAATAATGGATACTGCCGGAAGAGTAGAACGCTTTAACAAGCGACGTGCTGCTGCAAAAGCAAAGAAATAACACCAATACAGGGTTGCTCTTTAGAGAATGGATATTTTTGTTTTTAAAAATTTCTATTCTTTGTTTTATTTATGACTCTAAATATAGAAGAACTTAAAAAAAATCACGACACAAGCTATTTAGCAGGTCTTTTAGAGCATCTGGAAATTGAAGAAAAAGAAGTAAGGCTAATGCTTGCAAATGACCCTTCTTTGAAAGAAATGGTAGATAGCGAAATAAAAACCCTTGAAGAAAAAAGAGCAAATATAGAAAAACAAGTACAAGATATTTTAAATAAAGAAAAAGAAGAAAATGAATTTCCAAATGAAATCGTTCTTGAAGTAAGAGCTGGCGCTGGTGGAGATGAAGCATCACTTTTTGCTTGGGAACTTGCACGTATGTATGAAAGGTATGCTGAAATGAAAAAATGGCAATGGAAAACAAACTATGAATCTAAAAATGATTTAGGTGGATATAAAGAAGCATCATTTGAAATAAAAGGAAAAGATGTTTATAAAAAAATGCGTTATGAAACTGGCGTGCATAGAGTACAAAGAATTCCAGCAACAGAAAAAAATGGACGTGTGCATACTTCTACTGCATCTGTCGCAATTTTGCCAATTCGTAAAAAAATTAATTTTGTAATAAATCCTGCTGATTTAGATATGGAATATTCTCGTTCTGGTGGAAAAGGAGGACAAAATGTAAATAAAGTTGAAACTGCTGTTAGACTTATACATAAACCTACGGGACTTGATGTTCGTTGCACAAATGAAAGAAGTCAGGTTGCAAATCGTGAAAAAGCATTAATGATTTTGACAGCAAAATTACAACAATTAAAAGAAGAAGAAGAAGCAAAAAAATATTCTGGCGAAAGAAAAGCTCAAATCGGCACAGGCGATCGTTCTGAAAAAATTCGTACATATAATTTTTCACAAGATAGAGTTACTGATCATAGAATAAAAAAAACTTGGCATAATTTACCAAAAATATTAGAAGGGGATATAGAAGAAATTTTTGAAGCTCTTTTATCTGGTGAAACTGGAGATGCGGACGAAGAATAAAAATCAATTTTTGTATTGCTTTTTTACTTACAATGTGCTATACTTAACAAGTAGTTTCTTAAAGAGCTTTTTGTTTAATTGTGAGTTTTGAATTTTTGGCAACAATGAAGCCAAGTGAGCGATAAAAGGACCTGCGCATTATAAATAGTTTTTGCCCGATTTTTTAAAAACGGGAGAAGCAAAAATGGCTAAAAAGCTATATGTAGGGGGTCTCCCTTACAGCACACAAGAAGATGCCCTTAAGGACCTCTTCGCACAAGCTGGCAACGTTGCATCAGCTGTGATTATTATGGACAAAATGTCCGGTCGCTCAAAAGGTTTCGGATTCGTTGAAATGTCTAGTGACGAAGAAGCACAAAATGCTGTCACCATGTTCAATGGACAAGAATTTGAAGGACGAAAGCTTACAGTAAATGAAGCTCGCCCAATGGAATCTCGCCCAGCAAGAACTGGAGGTTTCGGGGGTGGAAATGGTGGTTACAACGGTGGAAACCGTGGTGGTCGCCGAGAATACTAATTTTCTAAAGCGTTAATAAAACAGAAGGCCACCATTTTTTTGGTGGCTTTTTGTTTTAGTTTGCGTAAGCTTATTTTTTTTGTTATAAATATATGAGTATAAATGTTTGAGCGTGTAGTTCAGTGGTAGAACGCTGTCCTGATAAGACAGAGGTCGAAGGTCCGATTCCTTCCACGCTCACAAAGAAATATCTAGAATACTACAGAGGTCTTGCCTCTGTAATTTAAAGTCATTTGTATGATAGTGATTTTTTGTGGTATATTTAATATATGAAAAATAGAATTTATATCAAAGATTTAAAAGATAATATCGGAAAGGAAATTTTTATTGCTGGATGGTTAGATGTTCGTCGTGATCAAGGTAAAATGATTTTTTTTGATATGCGAGACGTTACAGGCAAAATTCAGTGTGTTACATTACCAAGCCACGTTGAAGCTATAGAAAAAGCAAAAGAAATCCGCCCTGAATGGGTTTTGAAAGTTACAGGAATAGTAAATAAAAGACCTGAAAGAAGTATCAAAGCCGGAGTTTTAAATGGTGATGTTGAATTGGAAGTTACGGGAATAGAAGTATTGAATAAAGCAGAAACTCCTCCAATAGATTTAACTACAGATGGTTACGAAACAGGAGAAGAACATAGACTTGAATATAGGTATTTAGATTTGCGTAGAACAAGAATGCAAAAAAATATTAGGAATAGACATAAGGTTGCAAAATTTGTTCGTGATTATTTAGACAGAGAAGGTTTTTCAGAAATTGAAACACCAATACTTTCGAAGTCTACGTCGGAGGGTGCAAGAGATTTCATTGTACCTTCACGATTAGATCAAGGAAAGTTTTATGCACTTCCGCAAGCACCACAACAGCTTAAACAACTTTTAATGGCTTCTGGAATGGAAAAATATTTTCAATTTGCAAAATGTATGCGTGATGAAGATTTGCGTGGAGATAGACAGCCAGAATTTACTCAACTTGATATGGAAATAAGCTTTGTTGACAGAGAAGACGTGATGGATTTAAACGAAAATCTTTTAATTTCAATTGTACAAAATCTGTATCCAGAGAAAAAAATTCAAGAAATTCCTTTTCCAAGAATTTCTTATAAAGAAGCAATAGAAAAATATGGTACAGATAGGCCAGATTTAAGACAAAACAAAGAAGATAAAAATCTTTTAGCTTTTTGCTGGGTTATAGATTTTCCATTTTTTGAAAAAACAACTGATGATAATAATCCACAAGCAGAAGGAGAGTGGACTTTTACTCACAACCCATTTTCTGCTGCACAACCACAGTTTCATGATGATTTGTTGAATAAGAGAAATATTCCAAATATTTTAACTAATCAATATGATATAGTTTTGAACGGTTTTGAAATTGGTGGTGGCTCTATCAGAAATCATGAGCCAGAAGCCTTGCTTGCTGTTTATGACATTATGGGAGTAAAAAAAGAAGATGTAGAAAAAAATCTTTTCTACATGCTTGAAGCTTTTCGTTCTGGAACTCCACCACATGGAGGAATTGCTTGGGGTTTTGATAGATTAATGATGTTGCTTGAAAATGAGTCAAATATTCGTGAAGTTATTGCTTTTCCCAAAAATGGTGAAGGAAAAGATTTAATGATGAAAGCGCCATCTGAAATTTCAGAAAAACAGTTAAAAGAATTGGGAGTTAAATTGGACATAAAAAAATAACATGAAAATAAATTTTAAAAAACCTACAAATGAAAAAGAAGTGCTTTTTATTTCTGTGTCTCCTAAAAATGGTTCGGCAAGCTCACCACAAGTAATTGATGAAATTATAAAAGAAAACGGAGTAAAGACTTTTTATTTAAAATGCGATGCAAATATGACATTACGAAAGTTATTTTTGCTTGTACGAAAAGTAATACATAATGCGCGTAGTACAAAAGCTGAAAAAATACTTTTCAATTTTAATGATTTTAAATTTGCTAATATAAAAATTAGTGACGAAGAACTTGCAGAAATAATTGGTTCACAGCTTGGTCTTGCAAATTATGAATTTACTGAATATAAATCAAAAAAAGAAAATAATCTTATAAAAGAAATATATATATTGGGTACTAATAAAAATATAGAAAAATTTATTCTAAAAGGACAAATAATTTCTGAAGAAGTAAATAAAACAAGAACATTAGCAAATACTCCAGGTGGTGACATGACGCCATCTATTTTGGCACAAAAAGCAAAAGAGGCAGTAAAAGGAATGCCTGTTAATGTTAAAGTTCTCGGTGAAAAAGAAATGAAAAATTTGAATATGCATGCAATTCTTTCCGTAGGACGCGGTTCAGATGAAGAATCAAAATTTATTATTATGGAATATCTAGCAGGGAAGAAAGGAGAGAAACCGATTGTTCTTGTAGGTAAGGGTGTTACATTCGATTCAGGTGGAATAAATTTAAAACCAGCTTCAGCTATGCTTGGTATGAATATGGATATGTCAGGTGGAGCATCTGTAATACATTCTGTAGCTCTTGCTGCAAAAATGAAATTAAAAAAGAATGTTATTGGAATTATTCCTTCAGTAGAAAATTTTGTTTCTGGAAAAAGTTATCGTCCAGGAGATGTTGTTAGATCAATGTCTGGTATTACTATTGAAATATTAAACACAGATGCAGAAGGGCGTGTTATTTTAGCTGATGCTTTAACTTATGCAAAAAAATATAATCCAAAAGTTGTTATTGACATTGCAACATTGACTGGAGCTGCTTGCGTAGCACTTGGTGAACGTATGTCTGCAATTTTTACTGACAGTGATAATCTTTGTGCTAAGTTAGAAAAAATTGGTAACATGACAGGCGATTATGTATGGAGATTACCAATGTGGGAAGAGTATACAAATGAAATAAAAGGAAGTTTAGGTGACTTTACAAATATTCATAACAAAGATTCTCGTTATGGTGGTGCAACTTATGGTGCTATTTTTCTCCATCAGTTCATAAAAGGCATAGAGTGGGCACATATTGATATTGCTCCCAGAATGACATCAATGTCAGGAGAGTATTTAGCTCAAGGTGCACTAGGAAGTCCTGTATATGCTTTGTTTAAATTTATAGAGGAAAACTAATAATATTTTATATAAAAAAACGGGGGCGTCTCAAAAAAAAGACTAACCCCCGCAAAAAACGGTCTCCGGTATTTAGGTATGGTAATGGCAAACCGACCATCCTTAAGAAAAAAGGAGACCTAAAATTAATACCTGTATAAGGTACGCAAATCTTATAAGATAATAGCAATTATAAGTTATTTTGTCAAGTTTTTTATAAAAATAAAAGTGGTATTATTAAAGTGTGGAACAAGAAGTTTTTACAGTTAAAATGAGTAATTTTGAAGGACCATTTGGGGTTCTTTTAAATTTAGTTGAACAACGTAAATTACACATCAATGACGTTTCCTTGGCTCAAGTAACAGAAGATTATCTTAACTATGTAAATAAATTAGGTGATTTACCATCAATAGAAATTTCTAGTTTTATTGTAGTAGCAGCAACTCTAATTTTAATTAAGTCTAAATCTTTGTTACCAAATTTAAGTTTAACGACAGAAGAAGAAGGTGATATTAAAAATTTAGAGGACAGACTTAAACTTTATGAGCTTTATTCTTCTCTTTCAAAAAATTTAAAAAATATTTTTGGTAAAAAAATTATTTTTGCACCAGAAGAAAGAAAAAATGATATTCTTGTTTTCTTGCCTGATGATCAAATAACAAAAGAGAGCATGATGACATTTGCTAGAGGTGCATTAGGAAAAGTTCCAAAGAAAGTTTTTTTGCCAGAAGTTGAAGTGAAGAAAGTAATAAGCATAGAAGAAATGATAGATAAGCTGACAGATAGAATAAAGAATTCTTTGAAGATGAATTTTAAGGAATTTGCTCATTTACCGTCAGATAAATTAAATAAACCAATTACAAAAGAAGAAAAAGTATTTGTTATTGTTGGTTTTCTTGCTATGCTAGAACTTGTACGACAAGGTATGGTTAAAGTAGTTCAAGAAAATAATTTTGAAGATATTTTAATAGAGAAAGAAGAAGTAATAGAAATAGAAACAATTTATGAATAATTTAGAACAAAAAATTGAAGCAATATTGTTTTGTAAAGGTGAACCAGTTTCAAAGAAAAAGCTTTCTGATATTTTAAATGTTGAAGAATCAGAAATAAATGAAGGTTTAGAAAAAATAAAAGAAAATTTAAAAGATCACGGTATTGTATTACAAGAAAAAGATAATCATGTAACATTAGGTACTGCTCCTTCTGTATCAGAAGTCATTGAAAAAATACAAAAAGAAGAATTAGATAAAGAACTTTCAAAAGCAAGTTTAGAAACTTTGTCTATAATACTTTATAAAAATGGAGTAAGTCGTGCTGAAATAGATTATATTCGTGGTGTAAATTCAAGTTTTATATTACGAGCGCTTTCAATTAGAGGATTAGTAGAAAAAACTGTTGAT
Source organism: Minisyncoccota bacterium (assembly GCA_035353995.1). Taxonomy (GTDB): domain Bacteria; phylum Patescibacteriota; class Minisyncoccia; order Phycocordibacterales; family UBA9973; genus UBA9973. The sequence goes on from DAOQAL010000001.1 coordinate 412,630, forward strand.
CAAAAAGATAATAGAAGATATATATATAAACCTAGTTTTGGGCTTCTTTCTTTTATGGGTATAAGTTCATTGGAAGAGTTGCCAGATTATAAAGAAATAAATAATTCTATTACAGAATCAATAGAAAATATAACTGAAGAGTTAAAAAACGAAACAAATGAGTAAGGATAATAAGTTTTTAATTTTTATTCTGTTTTTAGTCGCCTTAGAGGCATTTTTATTTTTTCTTGGTAATGCTGAAAAAAAAGAAAAAGAAAGAATTGAAGCAGAGAGAATAACAAAAATTCAAAATGCTTTTATGGATGCAAATATATCAGCAAAAGCTTTTTCTGTTAATATTTCTTCAATTAAAGATCAAAATTTTGGTAAAAATCAAGACGAATCTTTACCATTAGCATCATTATCGAAAGTTGTAACAATTATTTCTGCTCTTTCAGAACGTGAGACTGATGAAATAATAAAAATATCAAGAACTTCTTTTTTGGAAAATACTAAAGATGATATTTATTTAAATGAAAAATGGAAAGTAGATGATTTAATTAAATTTATTTTAGTTTCTTCTTCTAATACTGGTGCATTAGCGCTTTCAAATAATGATAGCGAAATATTTATAAAGAAAATGAATGATTTTGCAAAACAAATAGATGCACAAAAAACAGTATTTTATAATTCTACTGGTCTTGATATAAGTAAAGAACAAGGTGGTTCTTATGGTTCTGCAAAAGATATGAATACTATTGCTTTATATGCAATAGATAATTACCCAGACTTTTTTAACTCAGATGTTTCTCATCAGACTGTTTTTAAATCTAAATCTGGAAAAGTACATAATGTAAAAAATACAAATACTTTAATTGATAAAATTCCAAATTTAATTTTTTCTAAAACAGGATTTACAACATTCGCAGGAGGGAATTTAACTGTTGTTTTTAAAAATAAAATTGGAGATAGAATAGCAATTACATTACTTGGTTCTACAAAAGAAGGGCGTTTTACTGACATGGAAGAGCTTGTAAAAATTGCATATAATTTAGAATATTAAGGCTTTTTAAAAAATTTGTTATAATCTTTATATGCTTCTTAATTTACTTAAAATTTTTATTCCAACAGTTTTATCTTTTTTTATCGGTTTAGCTATTACTCCAATAGCAACTCATTTTTTTTATAAATATAAAATGTGGAAAAGGTATTCTAGAAATAATGAAGTTTCAGCCGAAGATTTTAAAAAAATACACAATGAAAAAGAAGAATTAAAAACTCCAAGAGTTGGCGGAATGATAATATGGGTTTCTGTTTTACTAACTACTTTATTGGTTGTTGTTTTTTCTTATATATTTAATTTTAATTTTGCTAATAAAATAAATTTTTTGAGTCGCGATCAAACGTTTATACCACTTTTTACTTTAATTCTTGGTTCAATCGTAGGATTTTGGGATGATATAATTCAAATTTATGGTAATGGAAAGCTTGCTCATGATGATAAAAATTGGAGAAAATGGAAAATTCTGATTATTCTAATAGTATCTTATCTAATTGGTCTGTGGTTTTTTTATAAACTTGGAATTGTATCTCTACATATTCCTTTTGGTGGAGATATATATGTAGGAGCTTTAATAATTCCACTTTTTATTTTAGTTGCTCTTGCTACTTTTTCCGGTGGCGTAATTGATGGCATAGATGGATTATCAGGAGGAGTTCTTTCAACTATTTTTGCTTCTTACGCTGTTATAGCTTTTGCAAACAATCAAATGAACATTGCTGCTTTTTCTGGAGTAATTACAGGAGCAATACTGGCTTTCTTATGGTTTAATATTCCACCAGCTAGATTTTATATGGGAGAAACAGGAATTATGGGACTTACGCTTACTCTTGCTGTATTAGCCTTCCTTACAGACTCAGTTTTAATTTTGCCTATAGTTGCATTGCCTTTGCTTGTAACTTCTCTTTCTGTAATTTTACAAATGATTTCAAAAAAACTGAGAAAAGGGAAGAGAATTTTCAAATTAGCACCACTTCATCATCATTTTGAAGCTATCGGTTGGCCATCATATAAAATCACAATGCGTTACTGGGTTTTTTCAGTAATTTTTGCCATTTTAGGAATAATTTTAGCAGTGATTAGTTAATAAAATGAAAGAAAAGAAAGTTGATAAATTTTTTTTAACGATTGTTATCCTTTTAATTTGCCTTGGAGTGGCAATGTTTATTTCAGCATCATTAGGTTTTCTTGTAAGAAATCAAAAAATATTTTTTAGTGTATTGTTTACTCAACTTGTTTTAGGACTTGGTTTGGGATCTTTGGGAATGTATTTTGCTTTCAAAAAAAATTACAAATTTTGGCGTAAATATTCTTTGTATATTTTTTTAGGAACAATTATTTTAACTGCTGCAGTATTTATACCGCATTTAGGTTGGAGTCATGGCGGAGCAACAAGGTGGATAAAGTTGCCACTTTTAGGAACGTTCCAACCTGTAGAATTATTGAAATTTGGTTTTGTTATTTATTTTGCAGCATGGTTATCTTGGGTAAAAAATAAAGCAAAAGATTTTAAATTTAGTATTTTGCCACTTGCAATAATGCTTGCAGTAATAGCTCTTGTTTTATTAAAACAACCTGATACAAAAAGTTTTATTTTAATTACTTTTACTGGCATATCAATGGTTTTTTTAACAGATGTGCCAATGAAAAAGATTTTAGGAGTTGGAGTTATTTTGGCTATAACTTTTTGTGTTTTAGTTTTTTATAAACCATATCTTCAACAAAGAATAAAAACTTTTCTTGATCCATCTAGTGACCCAAAAGGATCTTCGTATCAAATTCAACAATCTATGATTGCTCTTGGTTCCGGTGGAGTATTTGGTAGGGGATTAGGACAAAGTGTACAGAAATTTAGTTATTTACCAGAACCACAAGGTGATTCTATATTTGCTGTATTGGGTGAAGAACTTGGTTTTGTTGGTACTTTTTTTACGATACTTTTATATTCTTTTTTTGCTCTAAGAGGTTTACGAATCGCAAATCATTCACCAGATCTTTTCAGTAGACTTTTAGTGTCTGGAATTGTTATACTGATTACAGCTCAATCTTTTATGAATATTGCTTCGATAATAGGTGTTTTCCCATTAACTGGAGTTCCACTTGTATTCATGAGCCAAGGAGGTACATCGCTTATGATTTATCTTATAGCGATTGGTATAGTGCTTCAAATATCAAAATATCAACAAAATAATTAATTAAAAATAATAAATATGAAAATAGTTTTTGCAGGTGGAGGAACTGGCGGACATTTTTATCCAATAATCGCTGTTGCTCAACAACTAAATAAAATAATTGATGAAGAAAAAATAATTGGAGCAAAGCTTTATTATTTTTCTGATAGTCCTTATGACAAAGAAGCTCTTTTCCAAAATGGTATTACTTTTGAACAAATAAAAGCTGGAAAAATGAGAACTTATTTTTCTACAGAAAATTTTTCCGATATGTTTAAAACTTTTTTTGGAATAATAGGAGCTACTTATAAATTATTTAAGATTTATCCTGACGTTGTTTTTGGTAAAGGTGGATATGCAAGTTTTCCAACATTAGTTGCAGCAAAAATTTTGCGTATTCCAATATTAATTCATGAATCTGATTCTGCTCCTGGAAGAGTAAATATGTGGGCTGGAAAATTTGCTGACAAGGTTGCAGTTTCTTTTAAAGATGCAGCAGATTTTTTTCCAAAAGAAACAGTAGCATGGACAGGACATCCAATTAGAACAGAAATAGAACACAAGGCTGAACGTAATGAAGCTTTAGAGTACTTTAAACTTGAAAATAATTTGCCTGTAATTTTCGTAGTTGGAGGATCATTAGGTGCTGAGCTTATTAACAATACAATTATAGATGCATTGCCAAGACTTTTAAAAAATTACCAAATAATTCATCAAACAGGTGTAAGAAATTTTAAGATGGTTACTGATAGAACAAAAATTGTTTTATCTTCTCCTGAAGAAAAATCTAGATATTTACCGATAGCTTTTTTAAATCCACTTCAAATGAAAATGGCAGCTGGTGCTGCAAGTTTGATAATATCAAGAGCTGGATCAACATTATTTGAAATTGCTTCTTGGGGAGTTCCAGCAATACTTGTTCCATTTACAAATTCAAATGCTGATCATGCAAAAAGGAATGCTTTTGCTTATGCTAGAATAGGCGCTTGTACAGTAATTGAAGAAATGAATATGACTGCAAATATTTTAAGTTCTGAAATTGAAAGAATCATAGAAGATAAAAAAGCATTAGATTTTATGACAAATTGCGCTAAAGCGTTTAATAAAACCGATGGTGCATTTAAAATAGCAAGAGAACTCATAAATATAGCTTTATCTCACGAAAAATAAAGTTTTTTTATTTGGAAATAAATGCTAAAATAAAATTATGACTACAAAAGTAGTAACAAGATTCGCGCCTTCGCCGACAGGTTTTATGCATGTTGGTAATTTACGAACAGCATTATATGCTTGGCTTTTGGCAAGAAAAAATAAAGGCACATTAATTTTGAGAATTGAGGATACAGACAAAGAAAGAGAGGTTTCTGGAGCAACAGAGCACATTTTAAAAGTTTTAAAGTGGGTTGGAATAGATTGGGATGAAGGTCCTGATATTGGAGGCCCAAATGCACCATATACTCAATCAGAAAGATTAGATTTGTATAAAAAATACGCACAAAAATTAATTGAAAAAGGTTTAGCATATCCTGATCCTTATACAGAAAAAGAAGTTGAAGAATTTCGTAAAAAAGCAGAACTAGAAAAGAAGGCTTTTTTATATCGTGAACATAGGCCAGAAGTTTTTGAAAAATGGGATGGAACAAAACCACTTCGTTTTAAAGTACCTGAAATAAAAAGTTACCATTGGCATGATTTAGTTTTTGGTGATTTGTCTGCTGGCCCAGAAGCCTTAGATGATTTTGTATTAATAAAAAGTGATGGTTATCCTACATATAATTTTTGTCATATAGTAGATGATACTGAAATGGGTATTACTCATGTTATTCGTGGCCAAGAATATATTTCTTCTATTCCAAAATTTCTTTCTTTATATGAAGCTCTTGATTTAGAAGCGCCATCATTTGTATGTTTACCACATATAATGGGTAAAGATGGAAAAAAGAAATTAGGTAAAAGAGATGGAGCAAAAGATGCTTTAGAATATAAAGAGGAAGGATATTTACCAGAAGCAATGGTTAATTTTCTTGCACTTTTAGGGTGGCATCCAAGTGATGATAAAGAAATTTTTTCAATACAAGAATTAATAGATTCTTTTGAAATTGAAAGAATACAAAAATCTGGTGCGCAATGGGATGACAATAAATTAGATTGGATAAATAAAGAACATATTAAAAAATTATCCTTTAATGATTTACGAGATAAAATTTTTGAATGGCTACCTGAAGAAATGCATAACGAAAAAATTATTCCAATAATTAGAGAAAGAATATCAAAATTTGTTGACGTAAAAAAAATGGTTGAAGCAGGGGAGTTAGACTTTTTCTTTAAACAACCTAAAATACAAAAAGAAAAATTAATTTATAAAAATACTTCACCTGAAAAAATTTCAGAAAATTTAAAAATTGCGCATAACTCTCTTTCAAAATTAAAAGAAGAAGATTTTACAAAAGAAAAAATAAAAGAAATTCTGATGATTGAAGCAGATAAATTAGATAATAGAGGAGAATTATTACATCCAATGCGTTTTGCATTATCTGGACTTGAAAAATCACCCGATCCTTTTGTTATTGCAGAAATTTTAGGAAAAAATGAAACTTTATCACGATTACAAAACGCTTTTTAGCTTTATACTTATATGTTCGTTATTTGTTTTCCCAATTGTTTTTTTGCATGCGCAAACAGCGACAGAGTTAAATTCTAAGATAAGTGAGAAAAATTCAGATATAGATGCGCTTGAAAAAGAAATAGCGAGTTATCAAAACCAATTAAATACAATTGGAAAACAAAAAAGTTCTTTAAGCAGTTCTATTAATCAACTTGATATAACTAAAAAAAAGTTAAATGCAGATATCGCTGTTACTCAAAAGAAAATTGAGAAAACAAATTTAGAAATAAAAAGTTTAAGTTCTCAAATAGGTACGAAAGAAGGTCTTATTGCAAACGATAAATCTTCAATTTCTTCTGGTATAAGAACTATAAATGAAGTTGAAACAGAAAGTTTAATTGAAATTGTTTTATCAAGGGATAGTTTTACCAATGCATGGAATGATATAGACAATATCGTTTCCGTAAGAGAAAAAGTAAGAGATAGAATAACAGAATTAAAACAAATAAAAGGAGAATTAGAAGATACAAGAAAGGTTACAGAGAGTGCAAAAAAAGAATTGGAAAGTCTAAAAGCAGAATTAGCAGATCAGAAAAAAATAGTAGAACAAAATGCAAATGAGAAAAAACGTCTTCTTGCACAAACAAAAAATAGCGAATCAAATTACCAAAAACTTTTAAAAGAAAAATTAGCAAAGAAAGAAGCTTTCGAAAAAGAATTACTTGAATATGAATCTCAGCTTAAATTTATTTTAGATCCTTCTCTTTTACCATCAGGTCATGTATTAAATTGGCCTCTTGATAGTATTTATATTACAGGATATTTCTCTAAAACTGGTGCAAATAAAGCCCTATATAGTAATGGCTTTCATAATGGTGTTGACTTTAGAGCATCAGTTGGAACTCCGGTTAAGGCTATGGCTGATGGAACTATACTTGGCGTTGGCGACACAGATAAGGTTTGTAGTGGTGCTTCTTTTGGTAAATTTGTTTTTATTAAATACAGTAATGGTCTTTCAAGTATATATGGACATTTATCTTTAATAAAAGTTTCGCAAGGTCAAAAAGTTGCAAGGGGAGAGATTGTTGGATATTCCGGTAATACAGGATATTCAACAGGACCGCATTTACACGTTTCAGTTTATGCTTCTAGTGCTGTAAAAATGCAATATAGAGCTTCAACAGCTTGTGGAGGACAAACTTACTATATGCCAATATCTGCAACAGAAGGATATCTTAATCCATTAACTTACTTACCTGTTTACAAACAGTAAAATATATGTTATAATATATGAGCTTAATAATTAATTTTTGTTATAATTAAATTATGAAAAATAAACAAGGAGGTTTTCTGAAAACAATTATTTTTATAATCATCGTAATTTTAATTTTAAGTTATTTTAATGTAAATCTTAGTGGAGTTTGGAATTATATTGTAAATGCATTTCATAATGTTTTTGGATAATTTTTATTAAAAATTTATTTTAAAAAATGACAAATAAAAAACATAGTGCTAGAGGAATGAGTTTGATTAAAGCTTTGATCTTAGTGTTCATCTTAATTTTAGTTTTAAGCTACTTTAAGATAAGTATTAAGTCAGTTGTAGAGAGTCCTGAAAGCCAAAGTAATATAAGTTATGTCACAGGAGCAGGTAAAAACCTATGGAATGATCATTTAAAAGAGCCTACAGCTTATTTGTGGAATAATATTGTCATAGATATTTTTTGGAAATCTTTTATAAATAATATGGAAAGAATTCGAGACGGAGAGAAAACAGACTTAGAAAATCTCGCTCCAACTTTTCCAACTGGAGTAACAGATAAAGCTAAAGCAAACTAAAATAGATAAAAAGGCGCCAAAAGCGTCTTTTTAGTTTATCCTTATATTTTTAAGTATAGGTATGCCTAAAAGATATATTGTGCGAC
>DAOQAL010000002.1:0-163909 GCA_035353995.1 Minisyncoccota bacterium
TTCGTAAAGACGGGGTCCTCGGTTCAATCCCGAGGGGTGGCTCAATAAAATGAAAGAAAATGAAATAGACAAAAAAATAAAAGAATTAGAAGACGAAATGAATTCGACAAGTTTTTGGTCTGACAAAGAGAAAGCAAAAAATACAATAAGAGAAATTGAAGAATTAAAAAACAAAAAAGAAGGTATCGGAAAATATGACAAAGGTAATGCAATAATTACAATTGTTTCAGGTGCAGGAGGGGATGACGCTGAAGATTTTTCTAGAATGCTTTTGGATATGTATTTAAAATATGCAGACAAAAAAAATTTTGGAATATCTTTTATTCATGAACACAAAAATGATAATGGTGGATATCGCAATGTTTCTTTTGAAATAATTGGTAAAAATGCATATGGAATATTAAAAAATGAATCCGGTGTTCATAGACTGGTTCGCATTTCTCCATTTAATGCAAAAAATTTAAGACATACTTCTTTTTCACTAGTTGAAGTTTTACCAAAATTTTCAAAATTGGAAGAAAAAAGTTTTGCTATACCTGAATCGGATATAAAAATTGAATTTTCAAGAGCTGGTGGACCTGGTGGACAAAATATAAACAAAAGAGAAACTGCTGTTCGTTTAGTTCATATACCAACAGGCATTTCAGTTCATGCTTCTGGCGAACGTTCTCAAGAACAGAATAGGGAACAAGCAATGGCAATTCTTTGCGCTAAAATTTTTAAGAAAGCAGAAGAAGAAAAAAGAACAATAGAAGAAAGTATGAAAAAAAGTATTGGCAAAGATATAGAATGGGGCAGTCAAATTCGTTCTTATGTATTACACCCATATAAAATGGTAAAAGACCATAGAACAGAAGCTGAAACTTCAAATGTAGACGACGTTTTGGATGGTAATCTGGACATGTTTATTGAAGCAGAAAGACATTTGTGATAATATAGAAATGTGATTTATTTTAGTAATGTTTCAAAAGTTTATAATAAGGATTCAGTAGCGCTTGAAGATGTTACTTTTACCGTATCTGAAGGAGAATTTGTCTCAATTGTCGGTCATTCTGGAGCTGGAAAAACTACTTTAATTAAAATGATATTAGCAGACGATGCACCAACAAGTGGCAAGGTGTTTTTTGAGTCTCTTGATATACATAAATTAAAAAGTGATGATCTTACGAACCTTCGCCGAAGGATTGGTGTAGTATTTCAGGATTTTAAATTGCTTCATAATAAAACTGCTTACGAAAATATCGCTTTTGCAATGGAGGCTGTAGGTAAATCAGATGAAGAGATAGCAAGTGATGTTCCTCATGTTCTTGAACTTGTAGATTTAACAAATAAAGCACATCATTTTCCACATGAATTATCAGGTGGTGAGAAACAGAGGCTTTCAATAGCAAGAGCAATTATTAATCAGCCTGAAGTAATTATTGCAGATGAACCAACTGGAAATCTTGATCCTGTTAATACATATGAGATAATTCAAATTTTAAAAAAAATCAATGATTTAGGAACGACAGTTATTATAACAACGCATAACAAAGGTGTTATAGATAATATAAAGAAGAGAGTTATTACAATGGAAAATGGGAAAATTGTTAGAGATGACAAAGAGGGTAAATATACAATATAATTGTATTTGTTAATTAATTTATTTTTTTATTATGACTTTATTAAAGAGAATAATTAAATCAGGTTTTATAAGTTTTAAAAGAAATAGTTTAATTTCTTGGGCTTCTATTTTAATTGTTACAATTACATTATCTGTTATTACTACTATTATATTATTGCAGGCAGTTTTGAATTATTCTTTAAACCAAATAGAAAATAAAGTAGATGTAACAATTTATTTTAATGTTGATGCAAGTCAGGATAAAATTTTAAGTCTTAAAAACTCTCTTGAGAAATTGCCAGAAGTAGAAAGTGTATCATATACAACTGCAGAAGAAGCATTAGCTGTTTTCCGTGAGAGACATACAAGTGATTATTCAACAATACAAGCACTTGATGAGATAGGAGAAAATCCATTGGGTGGATATCTAAATGTTAAAGCAAAAGAAGTTTCTCAATACGAAGCAATTGCAAACTTTCTAAAATCTGACAATCTTCTTGTTTCTGGTTCTTCTTCAATTATAGATAAGGTAAATTATCATCAAAATAAAATTGTTATTGAAAAATTAAATTCTATTATTTCAGGAGCACAAAAATTAGGCTTTTTAATAACTCTTGTTTTGATAGTGATTTCAATAATTATTACATTAAATACTATTAGGCTTGCTATATTTATTGCAAAAGAGGAGATAGGTGTCATGCGCCTTGTAGGAGCCTCAAAAATGCGCGTCAGGGGTCCTTTTATGATAGAAGGGGCTATTTATGGTTTTATCGCAACAATTATTACACTACTTCTATTTTGGCCAGCAACAGCTTGGCTTGGACGTAATATGACTGGATTCTTGGGTTTGAATTTATATGATTATTTTGTTTCAAATATATTCCAGATTTTCTGTATTGTTCTGTTCTCTGGTGTATTTTTAGGTATGGTTTCAAGTTTATTGGCAATAAGAAGATATTTAAATAAGTAATTTAATTTTTAAAAATATGGAGAAAAAAAATGATTGCAAATATATATTTGTAGTAGGAGGAGTTATTTCTGGTGTCGGAAAAGGCATTACTGCTTCTTCGTTGGGGCTTATTTTAAAAAATCGTGGTCTTAATGTAACTTCTATAAAAATTGATCCATATATAAATGTTGATGCAGGTACAATGAATCCGACTGAACACGGAGAAGTTTTTGTTTTGGCTGATGGAGATGAAACAGATCAAGACATGGGTAACTATGAAAGATTTTTATGTTCAAAACTTTCTAAAATAAATTACATGACTACTGGACGTGTATATCAGAGTGTTATTGAAAGAGAAAGAAATTTGGAATATAAAGGCAAGTGTGTAGAAGTTGTTCCTCATATTCCTCTTGAAGTTATACGACGCATAAAAATTGCTCAGCAAAAAAATAATGCTGATGTAGTAATAATTGAAATTGGTGGAACTATAGGTGAGTATCAAAATATGCTCTTTTTGGAGGCTGCAAGAATGATGAAAATAGAATTTCCTAGTGATGTATTTTTTGTAATGGTTTCTTATTTGCCTACTCCTTCTAAAATTGGAGAAATGAAAACTAAACCTACACAACATGCAGTTAGGACACTCAATTCTTCTGGAATTCAGCCAGATTTCTTAATTGCAAGAGGTGATACAAGTTTGGATGATAAAAGAAAAGAAAAAATTTCTACTTTCTGCAATATTTTGCCTGAAAGAGTTATTTCTTCTCCAGATGTAGAAAGTATTTATGATATACCATTAAATTTTGAGAAGGAAAAATTGTCTGACAAACTTTGTGCTGTATTGGGAGCAAAATGTAAAAAGCCCGATGAGGAATCTTGGAAAAAATGGAAAAATTTTGTAAAACATGTTCACAATGGAAAAAATACTGTAAAGATAGCTGTGATTGGAAAATATTTTGAAACAGGGGATTATGTTTTATCAGACTCTTATCTATCTGTGATAGAAGCAATAAAATATTCTGCTTATAGTCAAAATAGAAAGCCTGTTATTTCCTGGTTGACTTCTGTAGATTTTGAAAAAGATCCAGCAAAGTTAAAAGAACTAAAAAAATATGATGGTATAGTTGTGCCTGGTGGTTTTGGTTCTCGTGGAGTGGAAGGTCTTATATCTGCTGTAAAATTTGCTCGTGAAAATAAAATTCCTTATTTTGGACTTTGCTATGGTATGCAAATGATTGTTATAGAATATGCAAGAAATGTTCTTGGTTTGAAAGATGCTAATACAAGAGAAATAAATCCAAAATCAAAAAATTTGGTTATAGATATTATGGAATCACAAAAAGAAATTTTGAAAAATAATTTATATGGTGGAAGTATGCGTCTTGGTGAATATAGAGCCCTACTTCGTGAGGGGACAATAGCTTCTTCTGCTTATGGAAAAAAAGAAATTTTAGAACGTCACAGACATCGTTATGAAGTAAATCCTGCATTTGTTGGTGAATTAGAAGTAAAAGGACTTGTTTTTTCCGGACGTTCTCCAGATGGGCATTTAATGGAAATTGCAGAGTTGCCAAAAAATAAACATCCATTTTTCTTAGGAACTCAGTTTCATCCAGAGTTTTTAGCACATCCTCTTGAACCGCATCCACTTTTCACTGCTTTCATAAAAGCTTGTATAAAGAAACTTTAATTATTTTGATTGCCTCTGATCTCTTTTTTATTTAGAGCTTCTTTTATTTTTTTTGCATTAGCGCGTGCATTTTTTGAAATTTCATTATCTCCCTCTTCTGTGTTTGTTACTTCTTCTGTTGTCGTATCTGTTTTTATTTCTTCTGGTATTTGTGTTTCAACCTGTATTTTCTCTGCTTCCTGTTCTATTTTTTCTGTCTTTTGATCTTGTTTTTCTATTGGAATTTCTTTTTTCTCAGGCTGAATTTTCTCTTCTTTTTTAATTTGTATTTCTTCTGTCTTCTCTATTTTCTTTTCTTCTTTTTTATTATTTTCTTTTACAATATCTAATATTTGAGCATGTATATTCATTTCATTTTGGAATATTGTTGCTATTTCATGTATTTTTTCTTTTGATTCGTCTTTTACTACCTTATTAATTGCTTCATTTAATGCTGTTGTATGTTTTTCTAATAGATTATTAATTTGTTTTTCTTTAACTGAATCAAGTTCATTATTGCTTGCTAAAATTTCAGCTTCAACAAGTCGCTTTACTGCTAAATTGCTTTCATACTGTGCTTTTTTTTCTAATGAAAAAGTTAGAGTTGTTCTTAATGGCTCGATAATTTTTACCTTTAATGGATATAAAGAATTTCCTGGTAATGAATTAAGTGATGCATAAACTGTTCCTCCTCCACCTAATATGAAAACAAGTAAAACTGCCATTGCATAAAATGCAAAACTGTTTTTTTTGACTATAGACACAAAAAAGTAAGATCCCCATGGACTTACAATTGGTTTTTGTTCTGCTTTAGAACTTAAAACGAATTCAAAAATCTTATCTTTTTCTTCTTCCGTCATCGATATACTTTTGATTTCTTCTATTCCTTTGTATAAATCTTTTTCTTCCATTGTTAATTTTATTTTTTATTATATCCTGTCTTTTCTCTTAATTCTTCTAGCCCTCTATTTATTCTTACAGAAGCAGCATTTGCTGATATCTTTAATATTTTTCCTATATCTTTTGGTGACATGCCTTCTACAAAACGTAAGTAAACTGGATCTTGATATGTTGGTGTTAACTCTTTTATTTTTTTTACCAAATATCTTCCTTCTGCACCAAGTTCAGTATTTAAACTTTTTTCGTCCGCTATATCGTAAGATGATTTTTTTTCTTTTTCATCATTCATCATCTTATCCAGAGATAAACTTTTCTTTTTACGATACCAGTCTATTACAAGCCTATGGGCTATTGTGAAAAGGAATGCTCTATCATTAAGAATATCTTTTCCATCAAGCAAACTTTTCCATAAACGCATAAATGTTTCTTGTGTTATATCAAGAGCTTGTTCTCTGTCAGATACGCGAACAAAACAAAAACGAAATATCGCATCTGATTCTTTCTCATATACCTTTTTAAATGTATCTGCGACATCCACTTTCATATAATGAGACGTATTAGCTGTTAATTTCTTACTAGCATATTATAACAATATTTATATATTATAGAACATATTTTATGTAAGAAATGAATGTTTAAAAACGTCTCTATATTCGAGGGGTCGCTGTCGATGCATTTTATATGAATGCTAGACATAGTGTAATGTATATTATTAAGTTAATTTATAATTATTATTATGAAAAATATTAAATTGTTAGCTATAAGTTTGTTTGTAATTATGGCTATTAGTTTTTCTCCGTTTGTGGGTTTTGCGCAAAGCAACCAGAACAATGGTTCAAATAATCAAGAACGATTTGAACAACGTGTTAATTTGAAATCGCAGAATAAAAATTCTAATTCTATTTGGAGTAGAATTTCTCGTTTCTTCAACAATAAAAGTGATGATAACTCTTTAGCACCAGTTATATCTGGTATCACTGCTCCTACTGTACTTAAAACAGGGGAGGTTGGCACTTGGATTGTAAAAGCATCAGATCCACAAAATGGAAATTTAAGCTATAGCGTAAATTGGGGTGACACTGCTTTAAAGACAGTTTCAGTAAAAAGTGATTTGTCTTTTGTTCAAACTGCAACATTTACTCATTCGTATGCAAAAACTGGAAAGTACGTTATTACTTTTATAGTAAAGAATGATGCTAATTTAACATCAACTTCAAAAGTAAATGTTCATGTAATAGGTTCATCTGTAGATGCTCCTGTAATTAGTGATCTTAATATTACTAATATAAAAGCTCGCCAAGCTACAGTGACTTGGGTAACTGATGTTAGAGCAAACAGTATGGTTTGGTATAGTAAAACATCTTCTGTTACTACTTCTGCAAAACCACAAGTATTAATTCCAGCTCAAATTATTGATCATAAAATTAATTTAAGCAAATTAGAACCCGATACAACTTATTATTTAATTGTAGGATCAACAACCAATAAATCAAGTGTTACTTTTTCTCCTCAAATTTCCTTTACCACATTACCGGCTGATGGATCAAATGACTATGCTCCAGTAATTAGTAATATAGAAACAAAAGTTGGAACATCTACTGGTGCTATAGCATGGAGTACTAATGAAAAAGCTACTTCAAAAATTTATTATTCTATAAATTCACCAGTTAGCACAAATTCAACTGCTACTTATGTTGTTGTAGACAAATCTATGGTAACTAGTCATGCAATTACGATTTATGGTTTGGCATCAAATACTACATTTTACTTTCTTGTAGAGTCTACTGATGATTCAGGTAATACTACACTATCAAGTGAATATTCTTTTACAACTAATTCTTAATAAGAGAATTATGATGTAGAAATGAAAGAACCCCCAATCTATGATTGGGGGGCTTTTCTTTTTTACCGTTTAAATTTTTTATTTTATATTTTTTTGAATCACAATTTTGCGATTCATCTTATGTGTATCGTATGCACATGCGTTATTGTGTGGAACCAGTAAATTATTCCACTGGCTTTTTCAAAGAACATTTTATTAGTTACTCGATAAAATTATACCATTATAAAGCAAATTGACAACAGCAGTAAAAACAATAGTACCTGTGGATAACCCAAATGAACCTGATAAATAAGGCCACTTTTGGTATTTTTAATGTCAAAGACCGTCTTTGACATTCTATAATATTTAAATTAATATACTTCTTGTTGATAACATTTCTCACAATATATGATCTCTGGTCTGTCAGGTGCATAACCTGTTTTAAATTCTTCACCACATTTATTATTACCATGTGAGTGTTTTACTGTATTTTTATATTTACCACTGCTATCATTTTCACCAAAACACATACATTGTCTTTTATATAATTCAAGTTTAAGTCTATCTGATATTCTTATTTCATATCTACATTCACTGCATAAATTAGGCAAAGGAAGTTTCTCTTTTTTATAAAAAGATAATTCATTCTCCATGATACGATAAGCATTTTTACACATAGCACATTCTATAATCTCTTTTAGAATATCAGTTTTTATTTCTTCACAAGAATCTGGTAATTGTTCAGATTTAATTGTTATTTGATATTCACCATGAGGAATTTCAATCCACGGATAGCCACTTTCTTCTGCTTTTTCTTTAGACATATTAAAATATTGAATTGCCATTGTGTTGTTATAACCAAATGGAGAAAATTCTATAGGAAAAAACTCACCATATTTATATATATTGCCCTTTTTATCAATGAAAGGAAAATCATCCATGTGTTTTTTTATTTTTTCTACTAGCTTAAAATATTCTTCTTTAGTGTATTGTTTATTTAATATATAATATTGTTTCTTCTTTAAACTAACACAACCAAAACAATCAGAACAATTAACTAAACCTATACTATATTCAATATCTTTACATGCTGGCCAACAATTTGAAGAAAACTTAACACTATAAGAATGGTCACCGCAAAGACAATCTTCATAATCAAGCTCCATATTTACACCCCATACTGTGCAATCATAACAATCTTTGGAGTCTATACATCCATCAGAAAGTGTTAAGTGATCACTTCCGTAGCACCCTTCACAATCTATAAGCTCATTGCAATTTTCATTTTTTCGAGATCCAAGCATATCAAAACAATTTCTATTTTCAATTGAATGATAAAGATAGGCTGGGAGACTTGGACTCGAACCAAGATAGCGTCCTCCAGAGGGACGTGTCCTACCATTAGACGATCTCCCAATATTTATTTATTTTAACACAACAACTCTTACCATTAGCCTCGCCCGTGGCCGGTCTACGGCCGAGGGACGATCTCCCAATACATTTCAACAATAATACAAAAATAACTTTTTATCAAATCTAATAATTTCTGACTATTGTAATATTTTTGATTTTAGACATAATGGAAATATGGAACCGCTTGCGTCAAAAATTAGGCCAAAAAATTTAGATGAATTTGTTGGGCAAGAACACTTAGTTGGTATTGGAAAACCAATTCGTATTGCTATAGAACAAAAGCATCTCTTTTCTTTTATTTTTTGGGGACCTCCTGGTGTGGGAAAAACAACTCTTGCAAGAATTTATGCTAAAGCTCTTAATGCAGACTATCATGAACTTTCTGCTGTATCAGCAAGCAAGGATGACATTCGTGAAATTGTAGAGGTGGGTGGGGGATTGCTCGGACCAAAAGTTCTTTTTCTTGATGAAATACATCGTTTCAATAAAGCACAACAAGATTTTCTTTTGCCATTTGTAGAAAGTGGCAGATTAATTTTAATAGGTGCAACTACAGAAAATCCAAGTTTCGAAGTTATACCAGCATTATTATCACGCTCAAGAGTTTTTATCATGAATGAACTCACAGACGATGATATGAAAAAAATAATCAAGCGCACTGGTTACAAATTAAAAAAAGATGCTTTAGATTGGCTGATAAGAATGACAAATGGTGACGCTCGCCAAGCCATTGCAATGGTTGAAAATACAGCAGGACTATATTCTGATATAACAATTGATAATTTAAAAAATACATTACAATCAAAATTTTTGCGTTACGATAAAAAAGGAGATGAACATTACAATACAATTAGTGCATTTATAAAAAGTATGCGTGCTTCGCAACCAGATGCGGCATTGTACTATATGTGTCGGATGCTGGACGCTGGTGAAGACCCTAAATTTATAGCAAGACGTATGGTTATTTTTGCAAGTGAAGATATAGGGATAGCTCAACCAACTGCTCTTGTCGTGGCTAATGCTGTATTTCGAGCTGTAGAAACAATAGGACTACCAGAATGTGGAGAAAATCTTGCGCATGGAGTTGTTTACCTTTCATTGGCAAAAAAAGATAGAAGTGCTTATGATGCATATTTACTTGCCATGGATGATGCTAAAAAATATGGTAACTTGCCTATACCAATGAGTATTAGAAATGCTCCAACAAAACTTATGAAAGAAGCTGGTTACGGAAAAGATTATGAAAAATATACAACAAAAGATTTGTTGCCTGAAAAATTAAAGAATAGAAAATATTTTAAACCAAAAAAGAAAATTTAGAGAAAATTTTTCTTTAATTTGTTATACTATAGACAATAATGCCAAAAGAGAAAAAGGGAAGATTAAAACTTTCTTCAAAAAAATCCAAGCTGTTATTTATGGCTATTTTTTTATGTTCATTTATATTTTTTTTATTTGGAATGGGAGCGTTCGGAAACATTAGTGCTTCTTACAAAAGTACAGATAAAAAAGAAATTGCAGATGTTCCTACAAAGCCAATTATCCCTCCTCTCGACAAGGTTGCTTATGATAAAAAAATGGAAGAGCTTGCAAATAATCCAGCACCAAAAGTAGTTGAACCAAAAATTGATCCTAAAACAGGAGAAGCATTGCCAGTAAAACCTCCAAAACCAAATATTTGGCCAGTAAAAGGTCCATATCCAAATGATGGAGCAATACTTCCTTTCAAAAGAATAATCGCTTATTACGGAAATTTATATTCGACAAAAATGGGCGTGCTTGGTGAATATGAAGAGAGCGTAATGATTGAAAAATTAAAAACAGAAGTAAAAAAATGGGAAACAGCAGATCCTTCCACTCCTGCAATTCCAGCTCTTCATTATATAGTAACAACAGCACAAGGCAGTGCTGGTGCAGATGGAAAATATCGTTTTAGAATGCCAGATAAAGAAATAGATAAAGTATTAAAAATGGCAGAAAAAATAGATGCTATTGTATTTTTGGATATACAAGTTGGTTTAAGTAATTTGCAGTCGGAACTTCCAGTTTTGGAAAAATATTTAAAAATGCCAAATGTGCATTTAGGAATTGATCCAGAATTTTCAATGAAGACAGGAGCAAAACCGGGGAAGGTCATCGGTACTTTTGATGCAGTAGATATAAATTATGCATCAAGTTATTTATCAAGTTTAGTAAAAGAAAATAATCTTACTCCTAAAATTTTAGTTATTCATCGTTTTACAAGAAAAATGTTAACTAATTATAAAAACATAAAACTTTCTCCTGAAGTGCAGATTGTAATAGATATGGATGGATGGGGAGGTAAAGCAAAAAAAATTGGTACTTACAAAAATTTTATATATCCAGAACCTATTCAATTTACTGGTTTCAAATTATTTTATAAAAATGACGTAAAAGAAGCCGGTACATCCTTATTAACACCCAAAGAATTGCTTGAGCTTAATCCTCGCCCAATTTATATTCAATATCAATAGTCCGAGTATTGTATTTTGCAATATTTTGATATAAAATTGCCAAGTAATATATTAATTTATGAAAAAAGAAACAAACACATACAAAATACTTACCTCCTTATTACTGGGAATAACCATTACAGTTTCCTCGTGTTTCCTCGTTCCAGCGAAAGCCGTCGCGGTCTATTCGGGGTATAAATTTTATCGTAATTTAGGTATCGGTTCGACAGGAGAGGATGTGAAAGAATTGCAGAAATTTTTAAATACCCATAATTTTCCGTTGGACTCTATTGGTCCCGGTTCTTTTAATAACGAGACGGAATATTTCGGAGAAAAAACAGAAAAAGCATTAGCGCTCTTCCAGTTTGCCAATAAGGAAGAAATTTTAGCTCCGCTTGGTTTAGATTCGGGTACTGGTTTTTTTGGACCTTTTACCAGAGGTTTTATTGAAAAAATGTTTCTTTCCGGCAATACCGGAGTTGGTATTGTGCAAGTAAAGAAACCTGTTTTGTCCGGATTTCATATTAAAAGAAAACTAATAGAGCTTGCCATTCCAACCGCAAATATTTCCGCCGGTTCTTTTACCACAGCGCAAGATGTAGCTTTGTCTGCCGAGGAAGGTGCCACTATTTATTACACTACCGATAATTCGGATCCGACCACAGCAAGTTCGGTTTATACTACTCCAATAAACGTGCCGCTAGATACTACAATTACCATCAAGGCCTTTGCCGTAAAATCCGGTTTTGCCGATAGCGATATTTTTTCGGGAACGTATGTAGTGACACACATTGTTCCAAGGTCAGTTTCGGGAAATGCCAGCTATGGAGTGACTTCGAATAATGATTTTCGTGGTTTAACGATTTATCTTAAACAAAACGGAGAAACTAAATATTCCACTACTACTTTGTCTTCTGGCACAGCGAGTTATTCTTTCTCATCAGTTAATCCAGGCACGTATGATTTATATTTTTCCACGTCGGTTTCTCCAGGTAGTATTAACACAACAGATGCCGTTATTGCGGAATCATTTATTTCGAACAATACAGCATTATCTGGGATAGCAATTTTGGCGGCAGATGTATAC
This sequence comes from Minisyncoccota bacterium, assembly GCA_035353995.1. Classification (GTDB taxonomy): domain Bacteria; phylum Patescibacteriota; class Minisyncoccia; order Phycocordibacterales; family UBA9973; genus UBA9973. The sequence continues at coordinate 11,918 of DAOQAL010000002.1, forward strand.
GAAACATCAGCTGACTCTATTATTGATTCAAACGATAGTAGCAGAATTATGAGTTATTTTTCTGCTAATAATACTCCTATGGAAGCAGGGGATTTTGTCATAGTGAAATCAGAAAATGTGGCTACTCCTTATACGGATTTTCCAATACAATTCGCATCAGCTAGCAGTACTCCAGGATTTTCGAATATGACGCTCGTTGTTGGCGATTCGGATATCACTCAGAATTTTAACGCTCTTTCCTATGGGGATGTTAACGGTAGTCATACAATTCCTCAATTTATAAACCCCGTTGAAGAAGAAAGGTAATAAATTTTTTAAATTGCAAGGGGATTTTTCTGTGCCAGCCCTACCGGATGGTTACACTTGCAAATTTATAAATATGTGCTATAATAAAAGAAAAATTTCTTCGAAAACTTAAACCCAATATGATATGAAAAAGAAAATCCTATTTCTGCTGGTTGTGCTTTGCATGACAGCAAGCGCTCTTTGGGCGTATCCCGTTTCAGACAGTATCTGGCACGAATGGAATGTATTTATTTCTCCCGATAAATCTTTTGCGTCGATGGTCGTCGCAAAGAGGGAATTAAAGTCGGAAGTAGTAAATGGAAAACTGTGCATTTCTAATCTGGTGGAGTATGACACAGTGCAGAAGTATTGTGTATCTCTGAATGCTCGGCCATATGTAAACGAAGAGAATATATCGGAGTTGTGTATTGCCGGATCTTCGAAGCTTCCAGATTCCATCTTCCCAAGGAAGCTACGTTTCTTTGGCCATGACATCTATCAGAAAAGAGCATTAGAAGTAGTCGAGGGTAATATTATTCATTTCACGACTTACCTGCCCAAGCAGATGCCGGCAGTTGAGGGCAAGTCTTACCAGTCTTGTTTGATTACTGGTGGGGTTCTTACGCTGCTCTTCTTTGTTTTAGCTTTCTTCATGGGGCCTGAAACTAGAAATAATATGGCAATCGCGTTATTTTTCTTTTTGGCTATCTCAATTGCTCTTTCTGCTTTTTCCTTGGAAGTAATTATCGGCTCAAGCACTCTTTTTCTCTTTCCTTTCATTCTCACTTTTGTGGATTTCAGAAAGAAAAAAAAGAAGTCCTCGCTCGATTACATGCTACAGGATAATTTCTGAGAAGAGAAAAAAATGGCAGGCATCCGACCAAGGTAGGGTGCCTGTTTTATTTTTTATGGTAAAATCTAAGTATGGAAATTTTTATAGAGATAGGGCTAATAATTTTTATTGCTACAATTGTTTCTTTTATAATGAAGATGTTTAAGCAACCGCTTATTGTTGGATATATAATAAGTGGTATTATCGTCGGTCCTTATTTATTGAATCTTACTCAGTCTACAGAATATGTAGAACTTTTTTCAAAATTTGGAATTGCAATTTTGCTTTTCATAATAGGTCTTAATCTAAAACCAGATGTAATTCGCGAAGTAGGGAAGGCTTCTTTTCTGACTGGTATAGGTCAAATTGTTATAACTTCTGTATTGGGATTTTTCTTGATGAAAACTTTAGGTTTTGATTCCACTTCTTCTTTATATGGTGCCTTAGCCCTTTCTTTTTCAAGTACAATAATAGCTTTGAAGTTTCTTTATGATAAAGGAGACTTGGATAAACTTTATGGAAAAATTTCTGTCGGATGTTTGCTCGTTCAAGATATTGTCGCAACAATTGTAATTTTAGTTATTTCTATCGCTGGTTCTGCAAATTTAGCTGACGGTAATGCTCTAACGACAATCGTTTCTCTTTTAGCAAAAGGTGTTTTATTCTTTTTTGCTTTATACTTTCTCAGCAAATATATTTTGCCAAAAGTTTCTTCTTTTTTGGCAAGCTCGCAAGAGTTACTTTTTCTTTTTTCAATAACATGGGGACTTGGACTTGCAGCCGTATTTTATGTTTTTGGATTTTCTTTAGAGATAGGAGCATTGGCAGCAGGTGTAGCACTTTCCTCGTCTGCTTTTTCAAGAGAAATTAGTTCAAGAATGAAACCTTTAAGAGATTTCTTTATTCTTCTATTTTTTGTTTCTTTGGGTTCACAATTAATTTTGTCAGATATTCATGGAATAATTTTCCCAGCTATACTTATTTCAATTTTTGTTTTATTGATAAAACCAATTGTTGTTATATTCCTTATGAATTTGTTAGGTTACAAAAATCGTACAGGTTTTTCAACTGGTCTTGTAATTTCGCAAGTTAGTGAATTTTCCTTAATTTTATTATCATTAGGAATGTCTTTAGGACATTTAAGTGGTAAGGTTGTATCGCTTATTACTCTTGTTGCAATATTTACAATATCTGGTTCTACATACTTTATCTTGCATAGTGAAAAAATATATCAATATGTTAAGAAACTTATTCATATTTTTACACTAAGAAAACATTCAAATTATGAAATTGATAAAAATTCAGAAGATGCTGAAATAGTTATTTTTGGTTATGATCGTGTAGGATATGATTTTGTGAACATAGCACAAAAAACACACAGTAGATATTTTGTAATTGATTTTGATCCTAAATCAATAAATAAATTAGAAAAAAATAATATACCGCACTATTTTGGCGATGCTGAAGATGTTGATTTTCTTGAGGATGTTAAAATTATAAAAGCAAAAGCAATAATTTCTACTATTCCTGATTTTAAAACAAATCTAAATTTAGTTTCTTATTATCGCAATCACAATAAAGATGGAATTGTTATCGTAATTTCTCATAATATTAAAGATGCAAAAGAACTTTATAGACATGGAGCATCATTTGTAGTAATGCCTCATTATTTAGGTGCAAAACATGCTGCAAAAATGATTGAAAATTATGGTCTTAAAGCAGAAGAATTTGAAAAAGAGAAAAAACAACATTTAGAAGATTTAGAAAATAGGTTAAGAATAACAGGAGAAAAATAAAAAGAGACGCCAGTTATTTAGCGTCTCTTCTTTGTGCTAGTTCTCTTATTGCTACAAGTATTTTTTGTGGTGTTTTTATTAAGAATTTAAGATTACTGTATAAAATTGCTCCAACAACCATAATTGCTATAAGCAAATATATAAGATTTTGGATTCCAATTTCTTTTTTAGCCACAAATAGAATGCATATCCATACCGTATTCGAGATTAAACAACTTAATATGAATATAAAGAAAGTTTTCCAATTTACAAAACCGTTGTATTTATGATGTCCTTCTCTGAAAAGAACTATAAAATATAGCGGTTCGATAAGGAAGAATGCAATAAATAAAATTATTTTGTTTCTTTTCTTTTCTGAATTATAAATATGATACAAAAAATCTATCAGTACTCCCTTTTTTGTAGGAATATTAAACTTAAGCGCCTCAAGACCAAAAGCATCTTTTTTTGATAAATCAGAAATAAAAAGAAATACTCTAGAAGTAAAAACATTAGCCAAAAACATTGTTGTGCTCGTTGTAATTAGATTTATGTTTTCTATAAAAAATAATGCAAGAACAATATTAATCATGAAATTAATTGTTCTTCTTAGGATAAAGATTAGATCAGAAGAGCCTATTTTTCGTTTAATGAAAAAGAAGGCTTCTGGCATGACCATTATAAGCAACCAAATCATGTGAACCTCCTTTTTAAGTGTTTTATTTCTTTTTCAAAGAAAAAAGAACGATTTTCGTTCTTTCCTTAAGAATACCATATTTTTCGTTTTTTTCAATCGACGAAGACTTGTCATATTTGCTTTATTTTGGTTTAATTATAATGTGAAATTTATTTTTTAATATCCGCATCTAAGCAGTCATCAATTTATGAATTTACTAAAAGAAAAAAAGAGGTTTTCAATTGTCGCAAGAATAAAAAGTGTAAATAATGCATGGCGTGGAATTGTTGTTCTAATAAAAACAACTCATAATTTTTGGTTGCAGATTTTTTTTGCTGTATGTGCTGTGTATCTCGGATTTATTTTACATATTTCAAAAGTAGAATGGCTCTTTGTTGTTTTTACTATTGGTCTTGTTTTTATTGCTGAAGCATTTAATACTGCATTTGAAATAGATATTGATTTAACCAGTCCGAATTTTCATCCGTATGCACGAGATACAAAGGATGTTTCAGCTGGAGCAGTTTTGTTATCAATAATAGTTGCAATCGTTGTTGCTATGATTATTTTCTTACCTAAGATTTTATTAATTTATAATATAGTGATATAATCAAAATTATGAAATTTAAACAAAAAACATTATTTTTTAGTATTATTATAATCTTAGTTTTGGGCGGACTTGTTACATTGATAACATTTAGTCCAGCAAGAAAAAGTTCTGGTAAATATGATGCTTTTACTACTTGCTTGAAAGATAAGGGAGCTGTCTTTTATGGTGCATTTTGGTGCTCTCATTGTAATGCTACAAAAAAGGGTTTCGGTACCTCTGCTACACTTTTGCCTTATGTAGAATGTTCGACTGAAGACATGCAAGATCAAACACAAGTTTGTAAAGATAAAAAAATTGAAGGTTATCCTACATGGGAATTTGCAGACGGTTCTCGTCTAGTTGGCGAACAATCAAAGGAAGCCTTGGCTGAAAAAACTTCTTGCGAACTCCCTCAATAATTTTTCACAAAAAGCCGACAAGTTTTGTTTTATAAAGAATAGATTGTTAGATATATTAGACATAATTTATTCAGGTGAAAAAAATAAATAATAATTTTTTATTTTATTTTTTTATTGGGATATTCATCCTCTCCACATTTTTTGTTTTATCAAATCAAGCTTCCGCGTTTACTGATATTACAGAAGATATTTTATATGACACTGAATGGATTATAGAAAATAGCCCTTATGTTATAAGGAATGATATTAGTATTTCTGCTGGTACTGTACTTACTATAAATCCTGGCGTTGTAGTAAAATTTGATCCAATAGGTTTTAATACGATAGATGTATTTGGTGATTTGGTTGTAAATGGAGAGCCAGGAAATGAAGTTTATTTTACTTCCTTTTATGATGATTCGATAGGCGGAGATACAAATGAAGACTATTCTTGTTACCCAGAATGGGACGAAAATGGTAACCCAATTGAAGATGTTTGTTATTCCATGTTTGATCCGTTGGTTGATGATTGGTATGGTATTTATTTTAATAGTTCAAGCAATTCTGTTATAAAAAATGCACTTTTTAAATATGCAAGCGAAGCAATAGTTCTTCAATATTCTTATATTAATTTAAATAATATAAAAATTTTAGATTCTAATAATGGCATTACTTTAATTGAGAGTACTGCTGATGCAGATGGAATAGATTGTATTGACTCAAAAAATACATGTTTGTCAATATTTAATAACAGTACTTTAAATTTAGTAAATTCTAACATCAGTACGATTTATAGTAGTAATATTTCCGTTTCAAATTATAGTAATTTAAATATCTCATATAGTAAAATAATAAATTCTAGCGAAAAATATCATAATGCAATTTCTATTTTTAATAACAGTAATTTAAATATTTCACATAGCGAAATAAAAAATATATCTGGTAATTTAAGAAACGGTATTGAATTATTTAATGATAGTTCTGCTGTTGGAGAATATTTAGATTTTTCTAATAGTACAGATAACGATATGGATTATATAACCATTTTTAATGGTAGTAGTTTTGATTTAAAAAATTCCTCTTTTGTTAATTGTGTGTCCTCATATTATGCATGTATAGCCGTTTTTGATGGTTCTGATTATATAGATAATCCATCTAGTTTAATTATAGAAAAAACAATATTTAATGGAGGTAGTAGTGATGGTATTAGTATATTTGGGGATTCTATCATTCCTGTGAACATACATCATTCGCAAATAATTAATTTTAAGGATTTTGCTATAAATACTTTTGGTAATGTACCTAAAAACATAGATGCAAAAGAAAATTTTTGGGGGAATGAAACAGGCCCATTTCATGCAGAAAAAAATCCAACTGGTACGGCTGGTATGGTGGCAGATAATGTTGAATTTATTCCGTTTTGTAAAAATGAAAAATGCCAGTCTCACAATCCTGTAATTTTAATTCCAGGGATAACAGGTAGTTACTTGTATAAAAATTATGATGATTTTGGAGAAATTTGGCCAAATGTTGGAAAGATGTTTACTTCATTAAGTGATGATTATTTAGATGCTTTAGCTTTTAATAGTAGCGGGACATGGAATCAGAAATTTCCTATAAATGTTGGAGATATTATAAGAGGAATTTCAAATGTACATGTTTTTGATTATCTTATTAATAGATTAAATGAAAATGGCTATGTAGAAAACGAAGACCTGTTTGTTTTCCCTTATGATTGGCGATTTAGCACAAAAGAAACATCAGAAAAATTAAAACAAAAAATCGAAGATGTTATTTCAAAAACAAACCAAAACCAAGTTGATATTGTGGCTCATTCTATGGGAGGATTAGTTGCAAAAAAATATATAGTTGATTTTGGAGATGATAAGATTAATAAATTAATTTTTTTAGGTACACCTCAGCTTGGTGCGCCAAAAGCATTCAAAACGCTTATGTTTGGAGATAGTATGGGGTTTCAGAAGATATTTTTGGGTTTATCAAAAGAAAAAGCAAAATTTATTTCTCAAAATATGCCTTCAGTTTATGAACTTTTACCAAGTGAAAAATATATAAGCGAAAATGGTAGTTATGTTGTCGATGCTCTTAGAAAAATTGTTATTCCTGATGGAGATTTTGATTTAGATTATCAAATGACTAAAAAGTTAATGATTGAAAAAGGGAGAAACCCATTAATGTTTCCATTTTCAGAAGAATTACACTCAAGTATCGACGATTTAAATTTGTCTAATATAAGTTCGTATAATTTTGTTGGTTGTGGTAGTCCAACAATTGGTAAAATAGAAGTAACACAGGAGAGGGCTTGGGAAAAACTATTTCTAGGATTAAAAGATGACTATAATTTAACTTATATAAATGGTGACGAGACTGTTCCTTTAATATCAGCAAATAAAACAATTGGCTCAAATTTATTTTATGTTGATAAGGTTGACCACGGTTCTATTCCTACTTCAGAGAGTGTTATAAATGCTATAATTTCTATTTTTAATGAGAAAGAAGTGAATCTTGACGAAGTGATAAAAGACAGCTCAATTGATTGTGGAATAGATGGAAATGTTGTTTCTACTCATAGCCCAGTCAAACTTGATATTTATGATGAGAATGGTAATCATACTGGTATAAAAGAAGATGGTAACATTGAATATGGTATTGAAGGAGTTGTGTATGACATACTAGACGAAGTTGATTATGCCTTTTTGCCAAAAGGAGAGAACTATAGAGTTGTTGTAAGAGCTACAAATGTTGGTGGATTTAGTTTTAAAATAGAAGAACAGGTAGAAGAGGAAATTTTAGAAACTTACGATTGGACACTAATTCCACTTAAAACATTACAAACAACTGGTGAAATATTTGTTGGCACTGATTATCCAGCGGAAGAATACAAAATAAAAATAGATATCAATAACGATGGTAATACAGACAATGTTTACGAAAAAGGATTTGATGGTACTGAAGAAGCAGAAAAAATTCTTAATACTAATCATAAAACTCCTAGTAGTGGTTCTTCTCTTTTTTTAGTAATTCCTCCTCCAGTAGAAACACAAGAAAAATCTAATATAGTTTCTCCAGTTTTTAAATCTCCAATAACTCAAAAAAAATTTATAGAATATAACAAGGACATTCTTATATCTTCCAATGATAAAATATCAAACAAAACACAAAATGGTAATTTGCTTACAGCTTCTGTTTTAAATGTTGAGAAAAAGAATTATGTTCCTTGGGTATTGTTTTTTGCTGTACTTTTATTATTTTTAGTATTAGCAAAAAAAGTTAAAAAAATGTAATATATTTATATGGGAAATAGTTTTATATCAAAAATTCAAAAGTTTTTTCATACAGACAAATGGTGGGGAAAAACTCTTCTTATTTTTTTCTTGTATTTCTTGTTGGTTTTGTTTTGGTTGAATGTGTTTGTTGTGTATATATATGATGGGTTTAAAAATTTTTTTAATACCGATATTGTTTCTTTTAGTTCGTCAATAAACATAATTACTGATTCTTTTTTTGAAATTTTTAAAACACCAATGGTAATATTTGATTTCTCCATTTTTTATTATTTGATAGTCCCAATTTTGAGTTTTTTATATTTATATTTTTTTATATTTAAAGTAATTAACATAACTTCTTTAAAACATAAAATTATATTTTTTTCTTTTCATATTTTATTTATATTAATAATGTTAAGAATACTTATTTTGTCAGTTGTGAGTAACATACATCCAAACTTTTTCTAAAAGATTATGAAATTTATATCAAAAATTCAAAAGTTTTTTTGTACAGATAAATGGTTAGGGAGATTATATTTTTTTGTTGTATTCTACATTTTATATATTTTTTGGGGATATTGGATTTGGTTTACCCTAGTTAAGGTAAATATTCTTGATTATTCAATCTTTACTGATAGTTTTATATTTTCTGTATATTTATTATTTTTGCTTCCATTATTTAGTTTTTTCTTGGCTTTTAAGATAAAAAAGGTTTTTAACATAAAAATTAGTAGTATAGTGTTATTTTTTATTAATCTAATTATAATATTGGTTAATTTGCTTATGTTTATTAATTACTCGGCCTCGTCTTTTTTAACCCCCAATTTTTTCTAAGACAAGTATGAAATTTATATCAAAAATTCAAAATTTTTTTCATACGGACAAATGGTGGGGGAAAACGATTTTTGTAATTTTGTTTTATGCAATATTTTTACTTGTTTTCTTTGGAAGTATGTTTTTTATTCCAAACTCAAATACTAGTACTGATTTTAATTCAATATTTACTTTCATTTATATTTTTATTATTGTGCCAATCTTAAGTTTTTTTATACCAGTATTTATTTTAAAGATTTTTAAAATAAATAAGTTGAGTTTGTTTTTGATGCACTTTTTTTTCATTTACTTAATGTCAATTTTATTTTTTTTGAAAATAGCATTCATGGCTCTATCTAGTTTTCAAATAGGTTAATTTATTTTATATAAACATATATGTATTATGAAAAATAAATTTATATCAAAAATTCAAAAATTTTTTCATACGAACAAATGGTGGGGAAAAACAATTTTATTATTCGTATTGTATTTTTTTTATTGGGTTGTTTTTTATTTTTTACTACCATTAATTATTATTTACTTTCAAGGATTTAATTTTGGTGGAATATTTTTGTTTATTTTTATTTTTATGATTGCACCAATAATTAGTTTTATAATACCTATTTTTATAAAAAAAATTTTTGTTTTTAATACAATTTATTTATATATTATTAATATTTTTTTGGCCATAATAATACCACTTATTTGTCTGTTGTGGATTTTTATATATATGCTTTCTAATACAAATTTTGTTGGGTTTTAATTAATTCAATGATTTGATTATTTATTTTATTGTAATAGCAATAATTTGTAATTATAGTAATATATGAAATATGTATATAAGAGTTAAAGTAAAAGCTAATGCGAGGAAAGAAGAATTTAGGCAAACGAAAGAAGACCATTTTGAAATTTCAGTAAAGGAAAAAGCAGAACGCAATATGGCAAATAAAAGAGTAATCGAAATTATCTCAAGTTTCTTTAGCGTACCATTAGGAAAAGTAAGGATCGTGAATGGACATCAAAGTCCAACGAAATTAATGATTGTGGAAATGTAATACTTTTAGTATTTGTTCAAATAACAGCGTTTACTTTTTTTATTAAATAAACTATCATTTAAATATGAATATAGAAAAGGAGGAAATAGATAATTTGTTATATAAAAGGAATACGGAACATAAAGAAAACCATGCAGACAAATATATAGATCATTATTTAGAACAATATAGAATTTATATTCACGTTTTTAATTCCACTTCTCAGCGTAGACTAAAATCAAATGAATTTTTTCTAACTATAAATACTGCAATCATTGGTATTTTGGGTTATATAGAATCTACAAATCTTATAGACAAACCAGTAATTTATTTATTGGTGCCTTTTGTTGGAATAGCGATTTGTTATTCATGGTATAGAATTATTTATTCTTATAGAATAGTAAAAAGAGCAAAGTATAAAGTCATTCATTCAATAGAAAAGAAATTACCACTTTCTCTTTTTGAAACAGAATGGGAAATTTTAGGAAAGGGGAAAGGTGATAATAAATACAAACCACTTTCTGAAGTTGAGATGTATATACCAATGATATTTATAGTACTTTATATACTAATTTTCTTGGCAAATATTCCTTGGCCAAACTTTTTTATTAGATAATTATCTTCTTTCACGCCAGTCATACTCATCGTCATCGTCTTTTGTTTTTTCTTTCTCATCTTCTTCTTTGATTTTTATATTACAAACTGAGCAGACGTCGCTGTATTGACGCAATCCGCATAATGGGCATATATTATCTTTTGTTTCCTCTTCCTCTTGATCGTAGTACATATTATTTAAGTTAATTTTGATAAATTTGTCATATTAGTATAATACAATTTGTTCTCTTTAAGCAAGAAGTATATAATATAAATATGGAAAATGAAGAATTAAAGAAGAAAATAGAAGAGCAGGGTTTAAAAATAGATGCTATCTATAAGTCTGTAGAAAAAACGAGGAAATATTTTTTGACGATTGTTTGGATAACTATTATTGCATTTGTTTTACCGATTATTGGTTTGTGCTTCGTTATGCCAACTTTTCTTAGTAATTACATGGTTACAATAAATGGATTTGGTTTATAGTAATAGATTATTATTAATTTAAAAAAGTATTATGCAAGAACTAAAAGCTTTGTGTATGAAGTGTCGAGATGGAAATAATAAGCCTACAATGCAAGTAATGAAAGATGCAAAAGTAGAGGAAAAGAATAATAGATTTTCTGCAAAAGGACAATGTTCTGCTTGTGGAGGAAATATGTTTAAGTTTCTTTCCAAAGCTGATGCTGATGCAATGAAATAAAAAAATAAAAAGAGCCCCCAACGGGGCTCTTTTTCTATGGTAAAATAAGATGTGCTTACTTTTAGCAAGAAAGAAAAACTTCTGATAAAAAAGCTTAATACTCCAGCAAAGGTGCAGGATTATTTGAACGCACTTAAATTTAATTTTGAAAAAGATGGTAAAGATACTCTAAAATCGCCAGCTAAAGTAATGCGAGAGGGAAATGCTCATTGCACTGAAGGAGCGCTTCTCGGTGCTTATATTTTGTCTTGTCATGGATATAAACCGCTCTTAATGCACCTGGAGGTGGCTAAAGGTGATTTTGATCACGTAGTGGCTCTCTTTCAAATAGATGGACTTTGGGGAGCACTTTCTAAAACAAATCATGCTGTACTTCGATATCGTGAACCAGTTTATAAAAATGTGCGTGAACTTGCTATGTCGTATTTTCATGAATATTTTTTAGATAATGGACAAAAAACTTTACGAAGATATTCCGTTCCACTTAATTTAAATATTTTTGAAAAAAACTGGTACTTACTGGATGGAGATTTATGGGGTATAGACGATGAACTAGATAAAATAAAACATTATGATGTTGCTCCTAAGCGAGCAATTAAAAACCTTCGTTTGGCGGATCATGTCGAAATTTCCGCCGGTAAAATTGTGGAATACAAGAAATAAGCTATATAATAAAAATATGACTAAATATGTTTTACATGGAGGTTTTGATAAAAACAAAGGATACATCGAAGATGAGTTTTTTCAGGAGGCTCTTAAAAACACTGAAGAGAACGTGAAAATTCTTTTAGTCTTTTTTGCCGAGTCTGAAGAATACCTTGAGCTCAGAATTAAGCAATGTAAAGAGCAGTTTGATAAAAACAAAGGTTCCAAAAATATAGAATTCAAAATAGCCTCCGAAGAAAATTTTTTGGAGAATTGCGATTGGGCAGATGTTATATTTTTGAGTGGAGGTAGAACAGTAAAGATAATTGATAAATTAAAACAATTTCAAAATCTAAAAAAAGTTTTTGAAGGCAAAACAATAGTTGGTGATTCTGCTGGTGTTAATGTGCTAGCGCAACTATTTTATAGCAGAAAATCAAAAGAAATCAGAAAAGGACTTGGAATTTTGCCTTTAAAAATAATCGTCCATTACACAGAAGACATAGGAAACCCACTAGCAGAAATTGAACCGAATTTTGAAACTATATTTTGCATGAATATGAAACTGTCGTTAGCCATTATTAATTATTATTAAGATTTAAATTTATGGAATTAAGATACATCATAATTAAGGTTAAAAATTTTAAATTTAAAGATTCAGAAGCAAATCCACTAGAGGTACATAAGAAATAAAATACATAATAAAAAATATAGAAAATAAAATTATGATAAAAGCAATTGCGTTTGATTATGGTGGAGTTATCGAAATAAAAGACGGGGATGTTATACAAGAAATAGCAAACTATTTAAAAATTACAAAAAGTGATTGGCAGAGCGTTTACTATACTGTCAATCATTTATCTAATGTTGGTAATAGTAGTTGGAAAGAGATTGCAACACTTGTAGCCCAAAAATTCGGAGCGACAGATAATCAAGTTTCTTATATTCAAAATTTAATAAAAGAAGACGGGAAAACAAGGAAAATAAATTTAGAGCTTATAGAGATTATAAAAAATTTAAGAAACAGCAACTATAAAATTGCTTTATTGAGTAATAATGTTACTGAGTTACGACAACGACTGGTAGATAAAGGTATAATAAGTTTATTTGACGAGATAATAATATCTGCTGAAGTAGGTCATCAAAAACCTTCTCCTAAAATTTTTGAACATTTGTTTAAGGGGTTAGGGTTAAAGGCTGATGAAATTGTTTTTGTTGATGATACTGAAAAATCTCTAGAAGGAGCGGAAAAAATCGGATATATTCCTATATTATACGTAAATAACAATGAGCTAAAAAACGAATTAAATAAGTTGGGGATAATAATAGCTAAAAGTTAGATAAAATATAGACAATAATTTTATGAAAAATTTACCATCAAGAAAATTAGTAATAGCTCAAATTTTTGTTATTTTTATTCTGCCTGTTATTTTACTGTATTTTAATATTCTTCCAGTAAGTTGGAGAATGGTATTGCTTGCAGTTAGCTCTCTTTTTATATATGGAATTATTCGCAAAGAAGAGTGGACTCATGAAGAAATGGGTTTACGTAATGATAATTTCAAAAAGGGGATTCCTTTTTATTTACTATTTACAATTATTGGTATAGCTATTCTTTATTTGCTCGATTTTAAACTCAATTTGCCAAATGTTGAAACACAAAAATATGTTTTAAGAACTTGGATTTTCTTTATACCAATTTCTGTGTTTCAGGAATTTGCTTTTCGCTCTTTTTTAATTCCAAAACTAAAAAAAATTTTTACTAATAATTTTGTAATTATTTTAGTAAATGCAGTTTTATTTACTTTGATACACACAATTTATCCGAATTTAGGAATCGGACTTCCTCTTGCATTTTTGTCTGGTATTTTATTTGCTTGGCTTTATATTAAATATCCCAATCTTGTTCTTGTATCAATTTCTCATGCAGTCTTGAATATAGTTGCTGTATTGCTTGGATTTTTTACTATCTTAAAATAAGAAAGGAAATATTTTTTTAATTATTAGTTTAAATGCACCATCTTCTTGTGTGTTTTCTGTTTGTGCAGGTATATTATTTTCTGTCGTGATTATTTTATTTTCTGATACGGGTTGTTTTATTATTCTTTCTAGAGCTTTAATTCTATTCTCAAGAATTTTAATTTGATTATTTTCTTCTACTTCTTTTTCCTCTGTCTTTTCTTCTTCTTTACTAAATTTTTGCATTATTTGATTCCATGTTTTTCCAGAAGCAGAAATTACAGAGTAGCTAGTTTCCCAAATTTTACTTTCTTTATTTTCATTTTTTATTCCGCCATCACTGTCTTGATTTATTGCCAAATAATCCAAATAGTTTTTATCATTTTTCTTCCAATCTTCTATTTTTTCACCAAAACCTAGAATTCCTTGAATAGACCATGCTGTTGCTGAAACATTTTCCCACCCACCATCATTTTTCTGATTTTCCTGTAAGAATAATCGTGCTTTTTCAAGAGAGTTTTTTACATCTATATTTTCTTTAAAATTAGAAAGAGCTTCTATCCCTGCTCCTGTTAGATCTATACTATTATCCCATGAACCATTTTCTTTTTGTTTGGAAAGGATAAATTTTATTGTATCTGAAATTATATTTTCATCTTTTGTATATTCTGCATTTTGTAATACGACAAGAGCAAAAATATCATCATTGTCTTGTTCCAAATCTCCAAATTGATTATTTTTAAATTCCGAAATGATTTTTTGAATATAATTTTCTCCATTTATATTATATGGATTTAAATTAAGAGACATAAGTGCCATTGCATGTCTTTCATAGTCTGTTAAAGAAGTTCCTAAAAATTTATTTTCTAAAAAATATTTTGTTAATTTTGTTTTTTGATCTTGATAGTCTGCACTGGAAGAAAAGGCTATTGTTGCCCAATCCGTATAAAGTTCCTCCCCAAAAGAGCCATTTTCTTTTTGTTGTGAAGATAAAAAGTCTAATGCTTTTTTATAGTCAAAAATAATTTTTTCTTGATTCTTAACAGAAGAAACAATACTACCACTAGATGAGTGTTTATTTTCTTTTACTATTTCAACAACTTCAGGTTCAGTTTGTGGATCTATAAAAGTTAAAGTAATTAAATCACCAGATTGTAATTCGTATTGATTTAAACCCATTGAAGCATAGTTTGAATTTAAAGACCAACTCCAGTAATGATAGACATCATTGTTTTCTGAATCTTTTGTAGTAAAACCGGCTATGTTATTAATAGAATTTAGAAATATACCAGGAGCCCAATCGAAATTCCAATCGCTTTGTAATGGAGACTGTAATATTGCACAATATGCTGTAATTGCCAGAGTAGAAGAACTTGGGTTACTACTATCGCAAGCACTAACATCTATATTTTGGTCATATAATGTTTCTTCATTGGTATTTACCGTTAAATGTATATTTGTTGTTGGAGGATTTACTACAATTGGTTCTTCAGCATGAGCAACTCCAACTATCGAAGTGAAAAGTATTGTGATTATTAATATGAGATTCTTTATTTTTTTCATTTTTATTTTTTAATTAATTTATAAATTTTCTTCATATACCCAAGAAACAGTGTCTCCTGAATTTATTTTATAATTTGATATGCCTATATTTGCTTTTTTACCATTTACATAATAAATCCAATTTTTTTCTCCATTATTTTTAATACCATTTATTTCTTCTACAAATGCTCCCATTCCAGAATAATTTTTTTCTATAAAAGTTATTTTTTCTTTTTCACGCAGACTATTCATAAAACTGTAAATACTTTCTCCATTTTTTATTTCTCCAGTGTATTTTATTTTATTGATTTCTAAAATTGCTGTTTGTGTTCTCCCTTTTTCTTCTTTATCGTTTTTCGTTGGATTTTCTGTTATTTGGGGAGGGGAATAATTATTTTTTTTATTTTTATTTGAAATATAAAAAAAAGATATAAATAGTAAAAGACAAATTATAATAGCTATTAATATTTTATTTTTTTCTTTATTTTTCATAAAATTGGCAATAAAAAAATTCTGCGCGAGCAGAATTAAAGATAAAAGCCATTTCCTGCTCGGGATTATCTCATAAAATATATGAGATAAATAAAATGATTGGCAATCGGACTTGTTCCCAAGACAAACTTGGGACTTACCGTAGCGGCACTGTACTGGAATCTAACCAGTTTCCCCAACCATTTTTAAAATTGTTTAAAGTACTCTTTTATTCTATTATAAAGTTATGCAAAAAACAAGGATTATGGGTTTTGGCACATTTGATGGTTTGCATAAAGGGCATTTAAATTTTTTCAAGCAAGCAAAAAAAACAGCAAAAAATCCATATTTAATAATAGCTGTAGCAAGAGATTGCAATGTAAAAAGGATAAAAGGGAAGAGTCCAGAATTTTCTGAAATTAAAAGACTCAATTTGTTAAAAAAAAGTAAAATTGTTGATAAGGTTTTATTGGCTAGCAAAAACAATCAATTATCTTTCATTTGGAAAATGAAGCCAAATATAATTGTATTTGGTTATGACCAAAAGGAATATACAAAAAATTTAAAAAAATATATTAAAGATAATAAAATTTCAATAAAAATTATTCGCTTAAAACCATACAAAAAACACATTTACAAGAGTCACTTGCTTAAAAAATAAATTACTTGAATTCTAGAAGAAGCAAAAGATAATTAAATTATTGTGTATCTCTTAGACGTAGAGTAATTAAAAGACCAATTAAAAGAAATACAGTAACTATAAAGAAAAGATATTTGAAAGATGGAACAAAAAGAAGAACTGGAACTGCAACCATAGGAGCTATAATATAAGAAAGGGGAAATGTATTTCTAAAGAAACTAATCTCGTCAGCATTTTTTTCTTTTATTGTTTTAAAGAAATAAGTCTCGCTCATAACTTCTATAGAAGCTGCACCAACTCTTGTTCCAAAAAGAATAATTGCCCAAATCCAAATCCCAGGTTTGTTTATGAATGGTATTAAGAGCGTAAATAAAATTGTTATAAGAAATCCAATTATCAATACTTCTTTTTCACCAATTTTATCTGAAAGTTTTCCTAATGGATAATCTATTAGAACAAATGGAATAAGCATGATTGTGAAAATAATCCCTATTTCTCCCCAATTAAAATGCAAATATTCATATAAATATATTGGAGTATATATCACCATCCAAGCGAAGAATAATTTTAATATTAAATTAATAAGATAAATTTTTGAAATATTTTTGTTTTTTAAGAAAACTTTTATTGTGTTTAAAACAGGAACTTTTGTATACTTTGGATCCTTAAAATCACTTAAACAAAAACTAAAAATTATTGAAACAAGTAACATGAAACTTGCAGAAAATACATATATTCCTCTAAAAGACCCATCTTTTATAATAGAACCAGAAACCATTTGGGCTATAACCCATGCTAGATTCATTACCATTAAAAAAAGTCCACGGAATTTTCCTATTGAAGAATTTTTTGAAACGTCCTCTATGAAAATATCAAGTGATGCATAAAGAAAATTCATTGAAGCAAAAAACAAAATAAATGCAGGTATGATTGCATATATATTATCTATATATGCTAGCGATAACATCGCTACGAAATTCGTTATAGAGAACAATAGTGCAGTAAAACGATTTCCTAGTTTTGTTAATATCTTTGGAATCTTTAACATGCTCCATATTGTAATAACAGAAGCAAGTATATAAACAATACCGAGATAATCCTCATTAATATATTTTTCTAGAAAACTTGAGTTTATATATGAAGTTAAAGCGATTGAAATAGAAAAAAGAAAACCTGCCAAATAAACGATGTTTTTGTTATTTCTCATTATTATTCTACACTTACTTATAATTTTATACAGTTAATACAACTGGTATAACTAATGGTCTTTTTGCTGTTTTTTGGTAAAGATATTTTGAAATTGTTTCTCCCAAATTATTCTTTATATAATCCAAATCAAGCTGATTCATTTTTTGTGTAGTATCTTCTACTGATTTCTTAATTATTATTCTTACTTGTCTTAATAGTTCCTGATTTTCTTTTAGATAAACGAAACCTCGTGAAATTAAATCTGGAGATTTTTTTAACTTGCCAGTATTTTGATCAAGTAATGCTATAACGACAAACATCCCATCTTGTGCAAGCATTACACGATCTCTTATTACAACATCTTGTACATCAGAAATAGCAAGACCATCTACCATCATTGGTGCGGATGGAGCTTTTTCTTTTCTAAGAACCATTTTTTTACCGTCTGCAGAAATTTCAATTATAGAACCATTATCAGGAACAATAATATTTTCTTCTGGCATACCAAGTTCCATCGCTAATTCTTTATGAAGTTCCAACATGAAATGATTTCCATGAATTGGTATAAAAAATCTAGGATGTGTTTTTCTATGAAGCCATTTAATATCTTCTTTGTTTCCATGACCTGTAGCGTGAACAAAATCTTCTCCAGCAGTTCTGTAACTTATTATCTTTACTCCTTGACGTGACAAATTATCTTTTATACGTTGAACTTTTAATTCATTTCCTGGTACAACAGAAGCAGAGAGAATTATTGTGTCTCCTTTTTTAATTCCAAATTTTTTATGAGATTTATTTGCAGCACGAGAAAGGGCTGCAAATTCTTCACCTTGTGAACCTGTCATAAGTATTACCACTCTATTAGGAGGGTATTTATCGGCTTCTTCTATTGGTATTATCGTGTCCTTTTTAGGTTTAAAGAAACCAGCTTCGATTGCGACATCAATATTTGTTTTCATTGAACGTCCATCTATGGCTATTTTTTTACCCATTGATTCTGCTGTTTTCACAACATGAGCAAGTCGAGTAATTTGTGAAGAGAAAGCTGCAATTATTATTCTTCCATTTATTTTTCTTAATA
Organism: Minisyncoccota bacterium; assembly: GCA_035353995.1. GTDB lineage: Bacteria > Patescibacteriota > Minisyncoccia > Phycocordibacterales > UBA9973 > UBA9973. The sequence continues at coordinate 30,427 of DAOQAL010000002.1, forward strand.
AATTATCAAGCCCTTCGTGTACTTTTATTTCAGGAAGAGAAAAACCCTCGTTCTCTACATTTGTAGAATCTGTCATCAGAAGGAGTACATTTGCTTTATCAAAAATAGAATATTCTTTTTCTTCATTGTCGGTAACAACTCCATTTATTTGATCAAGTTTATAATCGCCAGGCGTAACAATCCAACCATGTTTTGTTTCTATAATTATTCCCATTGAATCTGGAATTGTATGTGTAACACCAAAAATTCTGATTTTTATTTTTCCACAAGTTACAACTTCGTTTTTTTCTACAACTTCTATATTTATTGGTGGTAAATGTGGAAATTCAGCTTGACGCTTTTTTATCATGAGAACAGTTAAGTTTCTTGAATAAACTTTTGGATTTCCAATACGAGATAAAACTATTGGTATTCCACCAATATGATCCAGGTGTCCATGAGTTATAAATAAACCACGAATTTTGTCTTTATGTTCTTCTAAGTAAGTAGTATTAGGAATTACGTAATCAACTCCAGGTGTGTCTTCATTTGAAAAATGCATACCAGCATCGACAACGATAATATCATCGCCTATTTCAATTGCAGTCATATTTTTTCCGATTTCCTCAGCTCCTCCTAACGGAATAATACGAATCTTGCCTTCTTCTAATGGTGGAATTTTTACTTCATTAATACTGTTGCTTTGATTTTTTAATGGTGAGCGCATTCCTCTTCCTTGTTTTTTGTTAAATTTAGAATATTGGAATGTTGAGCTTTTTGTTCCTTTCTTTCTGTCTGTTATTTTATTTTCTGTTTTTGGATAAATTTTATTAGCTACATTTATATGTGTAGGAAATTTTTCTTCCTTTTTATGTTCGATGCTTACAGCACTGAACGATAGTCTTGTTTTTTTAGTCATTTTATTTTAGTAATTTTTAGTAATTTTTATTTTGAGAATATTTCCCAAACGTTGTCCGTGTTTATATACCATAGATATGAATTTAAAAATCTGTCTGATGATGAAGTAATTGTATTTATTGAAACACCTTTTAGATTTTTTGACACTACATAAATGAAGTTCGGACTATATATAAATACTGCTGGCATATCTTTTTTTATTTCATCTTCAAATTGTGCGTATTTTTTTTCTCTAGCATCTTGATTTGTCATTGTAAATGCATCTTCTAAAATTTTATCAGCTTTTGCATTTGTATACATTGCAACATTTAATCCAGGATCTTTTCTTTGTGAAGAATGCCAGAATGCATATAAGTCAGATTCGTGATTTATTATTTCTCCAAAAAGCAAAGCATCATATTTTCGTGGGCGAATAACAGACTGATTTAAATTGCCAACTTCGAATGTTTTTACATCCACTTTCATTCCGAGTGCAGTAAGATTTTGTCTTATTATCTCTGCTGTTGCTACAAGCTCTGAAGTGTTACCAGTTGATATAGAAAATTCTATAGTTGATATTGTTTTTTTCTTCTTTACCGTAGTTGTCTTTTTTAAATAACCGTCTTCTCCTTTTTCCCAACCATCTTTCGCTAAAATTTCTTGTGCCTTTTTAAAATTTTCGTCTGCTGAAGAATTATTTTTTTCATTTTGTTTTTGATATGAAACCATATTTGGTGGTATAGGTTCATCTATTGCGACTCCATATCCTGAAAATACTTCTTTAATAATTCTATCCTTATCAATAGACAAATCTATTGCTTCAACTATTTTTTTATTAGTGAATATTTGGTTTTGATTCTGATTAAAGAAAAGACCAAACACTCTAGGAAGAACTGAAGACTTAATTACGTAATTTTTCTCTTTTAACAATTCAGCATTTTTTGGTGTGATAGAACTTGCTTGTTCAACATTTCCACTTAACAGTGCTGAAATTAATTCTTCTTCATTTGAATAGAAATTCAAAGTTATATTTTTGATATATGGTTTTCCTAAAGCAAATTTTTGAAAAGATTTAAGTTCGATATTTTTTATTACGCCATTTGATTCTTTGCTAACATTTACTATTTGGAAAGGACCAGAACCTATAGGGTTTATATTGTAGTCATTTATCTCGATAGGGGAATCTACCCAAAGATGTTCTGGCAATATCCCAAGAGTTGTATTTTCTAGAAAAGATGCAAATGGTTGTTTCAAAGAAAATTTTATTGTTTTCTCGTCAATTTTTTGTACAGTTACTCCATCCCAATTTGTTTTCTCAGCACTTTTCGTAAGCGGATCTTTTGCTTTTTCTATTGTGAATACAATATCATCTACTGTTACAGGTTCTCCATCTTGAAAGAATATTTTATCTTTTAATATGAATGTATAAGTTAAACCATCTTTTGATATTTCATAACTCTCAGCTAAGTCAGGTATTATTGTGCCATCTTGATTTTTTCTTGTAAGTCCAGAATATACTAAAGATACTAGGTCATTATCTGTAGAAGAATATGCGAGAATTGGATTTATAAAACGTGGAGAACCAACAATGCCTTCTGAAATTGAACCTCCTTGCATCGGCACGCTTACCATAAACTTTTTATTTAATCCTTCCAAAATAACCATTGCGCTTACTGTAAGAGCAAACACAAGAATTAAAAGAATTATACGCTCTCTCTTTGAGAACATAGAAAGAGCCAACCTGATTTTACTTATTAAAGGTAATATAAAATTACGTATACGTTTATAGAAATTTCTCATAAAAGAAAAAGTATCAAATCTAAACAGAATCTTTAGCTTCTAGCTTTTATTATTATAGCGAGAAAAGCTGATAAAGCAAAAAGGATTCCACAAACTATGGATAAGTAAAAAAGAAACTTTTCTGAACCACGACGAGTATGATGAAATGTGTCATCTCCACCACCAAGCGCGCCACCTAATCCTGCGCCGGACTGTTGAAGTAAAATAGCTATAACTAATACTATTGAAAAGACTATCTGCGCATAAGGCAGTATTTTGGCTATTAATTGCATGTATACTATTATCGCACAATGAAGCATAAAAAGCAATATGTATTCATTTGCATATTGCAAATAATATTACTAGTGATAAAATTACATATTATGTCTAGAGAAAAAATAATAACTTTAAGTAAAGATCTTCAGTCAAAAATTTTTATGGGGGAAAGGGATTATAAACCAGATCCTAAAACACCCATTACTAATTGGCTTGTTAATACAAAGAGGCATTGTAATGGTGGAAAAACCGTCAATGCAGGTCTTTGGCTAAAGAGGCATACAGACAATGGAGGAAAAATATTTTTAACCATGTCCGGTGCTGGTTCTTCTTTTCAGCAGGGTGTTATGATTTCTGAACTTATAAAAGCAGGAAAGATAGCTGCTATTTCTGTTACAGGTGCAAATATGGAAGAAAGTTTATACAGACTTGTTGCTAATAGTCATTATGCTTATATACCAGATTATTTGGAATTAACAAGATCAGAAGAAAAAGAATTAGCACAAGCTGGACTACGAAGAATTACTGATACATTTTTACCAGAGGATGAATCTGTTAGAGTGGTTTTGCCACAACTTGAAAAACTTTGGCGTGAAGCGGAAGAAAACAATAAACCACTTTTGTGGCATGAATATTTTTTCCAACTTTTTGAAAGAAAGATGATAGATTTTGATCCTACTGCTAATACAGATGAGTGTTGGTTATACCAAGCATGGTTAAATAAGATTCCAGTTTTTGTTCCAGGTGCTGAAGACTCAACTATGGGAAATATTTTTACTCAAGCTTGTTATGATGGAAACCATCCTATTCTTTCTAAATATAAATTAGAGAAACCTATAAGCCCAGAAGTTATTCATCATTCATTCCGTTATATGCATGCTCTTGCAGAATGGTATTTAGATAATACTAAAGATAATGGATTAGCATTTCTTCAATTGGGAGGAGGCATAGCTGCAGATTTTCCTATTTGTGTAGTTCCACATATTAAAAAAGATTTTCTATATAAAGAAACGGAAGAGTTGCAAGAAAAAATTGTGCGTTCTTGGGCAGGGTTCATTGAAATACATTCTTCTCCTATGAGTTTCGGATCATACTCTGGTGCTGGTTTCAAAGAAAAAATAACTTGGGAGAAATTTGACGTAGATGCTTTTGGAGAGCAAATTTTCGGAGACTACACAGAACATTTCCCTGATATCGTTGCCATTATACTAGGCAAATAAAAATTGTTAGATATTTTAAGGTATAATTTTTAACAAAAAATAAAAAATTATATTGTCATTTTATATTTGTAAAAAAGGGTTATTAAACTCTTGACTTTGATTTTGGATTAATATATACTCCTTCTAGCGTCTAATCCATATTGGATAAGGCGTTTTCATTTAATAAACAGACTTTGAAAATTTAATAGTTTGAGAACTAGTCCTGCAAAGGAGCAGGACGAAGTGCAAGTAATTTAGTTTATTTTTCAATAATTTTATTGAGCATATGATCAAAATATATTAAACAAAAATCATTGCTGTTTTTTGTTTTGTTTCGTTCTAACAACTTTTAGTTAGAGTTTGATCCTAGCTCAGGATGAACGCTGGCGGCGTGGATAAGGCATGCAAGTCGAACGGACTTCATTTTTCCCGAGATGAGATTATATCAAATCAAAGGTCGTTTGAAGTTAGTGGCGAACGAGGTAGTAATACATAGGAACTTCCCCCAAAGTCGCGAATAATTCGGAGAAATCCGGACTAATACGCGATGGTCTCGCAAGAGTAAAGATTTATCGCTTTGGGAAAGGCCTGTGCAATATCAGCTAGATGGTGAGGTAATGGCTCACCATGGCTATGACGTTTAGGGGAGCTGAGAGGCTGACCCCCACCGATGGTACTGAGACACGGACCATACACCTACGGGTGGCTGCAGTCGAGAATCTTCCGCAATGGACGAAAGTCTGACGGAGCGACGCCGCGTGATTGATGAAGTCCCTTTGGGACGTAAAGATCTTTTATGAGGGAAGAAGTTTATTGACGGTACCTCATGAATAAGAGGCTCCTAATCTCGTGCCAGCAGGAGCGGTAATACGAGAGCCTCGAGCGTTATCCGGAATTATTGGGCGTAAAGGGTGCGTAGGTTGTTCTATTAGTCTTTTGTGAAAGCCCCGGGCTTAACTTGGGATACGCAAAAGAAACGGTAGAACTTGAAAGTGCGAGAGGCGTACGGAACTCATGGTGTAGGGGTGAAATCCGTTGATATCATGGGGAACACCAAAAGCGAAGGCAGTACGCTGGCGCATGTTTGACACTGAAGCACGAAAGCGTGGGTAGCGAATGGGATTAGATACCCCAGTAGTCCACGCCCTAAACGATGATCTCTCGGTTTTCGGAGTATCGACCCTCTGAGAGCCTTAGCTAACGCGTTAAGAGATCCGCCTGGGAAGTACGGCCGCAAGGCTAAAACTCAAAGGAATAGACGGGGACTTGCACAAGCAGTGGATTATGTGGTTTAATTCGATGGTAAACGAAGAACCTTACCAGGGTTAGAAATCTATTTGAAAGCTCTAAGAAACTAGAGCCCTCGCAAGACAAATGGACAGGTGATGCATGGCCGTCGTCAGTTCGTGGTTTGAATTGTACCCTTAAGTGGGCTAACGAACGCAACCCTCGTTGTGTGTTACAAGTGTCACACGAGACCGCCCAGCCCTAATTTTTTGAGAAAATTTTCGAAAAATTGGGGCTGGGAGGAAGGAGAGGATGACGCCAGGTCAGCATGTCCCTTTGATACCCTGGGCTACACACATAATACAATGGCCGTTACAACGCGCAGCGACGAGGCGACTCTAAGCTAATCGTCAAAAGCGGCCTCAGTTCGGATTGGAGTCTGAAACTCGACTCCATGAAGCTGGAATTGCTAGTAATCACAGGTCAGCTAAACTGTGGTGAATACGTTCTCAAGTCTTGTACTCACCGCCCGTCAAGTCAAGGGAGCCGGGAGTACCCGAAGTCTCCATATAAGTGGGGCCTAAGGTAAGCTCGGTGACAGGGACTAAGTCGTAACAAGGCACGGGTAGCGGAAGCTGCTCGTGGATTAATTCAATTTGAAACTCGTTGTTGGATATTTATATTCGATAACTTATTGAGTCGGTATTGTACGCCTCAATTGAGCGTACAATGGTTTATTTGAACCTAAAACAAAATGACAAGTATGGAAAGACATACAAATAAAAAAGTTTACTCTGCTTCGGTGGAGGAAAGAACGAAACAAAACAAAGAACAGCTAATAAAAACACCTCGTGGAAACACGGGGTGTTTTTTTTGACAAAAAAATAAATTAAGTTATTGTATAATTGAAAAACAAATGTACTTAACCAAATAAATATCATATGAACAAAAGAGAAGATTATCAGAAAATGGCGGAAATTCTCAATTCAATTTCTGCAGATGGTGGCGTGTTTTTTATTGCCACTAAAATAGGAAACAGAACTCGTATTTTAGGAAGACTTGAAAAAATGGAAGTAAAAGAAAACTCTGTTTCTTTTATACCTAAAAATTCTTTTTATTTTGTAAAAGACGAATCTTTTGAAATTCCTCCTGGAAGCATAAATTGGTTTTTTTCTATAGAACCTGCCTCTGGTTTTGTAGCCTGTATGCGAGCCGGTACTAAAGGGGCTTCTCATAATGTAAGTATTTGCAACGTAGTTGTTATTAAAATCTTTTCTGAAAAGAATAATTTTTTACAATCAGTTGCTGAAAACTGTGACGGTTTGCCAGTAGAAAAAATTCCAAGAGAAATTATTGATTGATCTCTTTAAGGTGTCCCTAGTCTATATAGGGGCGCCTTTTTTTGATATAATAAAAATATGCCGGAAAATAAATATAAAAATAAAGTTGGAGTACTTCGTGGAGGTACAGATAAATTTTACGAAGACTCTTTACAGGATGGAGGAGAGGTAATTACTAATCTTTCTAAATATTTAGGTAGCAATTGGAAAGTTTTTGATATTTTAATTGATAAAAAAGGTGTTTGGCATTTTGCTGGGTTGCCAATTAAGCCTACTGAGTTAGCACATAAAGTTGATGTAATTTGGAATACTTCTAGTTCTGAATTTTCTCAAATTTTAAAAAATCTTGGTATACCATATTTTGGTTTGAAATCTTTTTCAGAATCTTTGTGTAATAGTAAACAAATGTTAAAAGAACATATGGAAAAAATTGGAGTTAATATGCCAAGGCATTTGATTTTGTCACCTTATAAATGTGATATCGATGGTCCGAGAGAAAGATATTCAATAAAAAAAGCAAAAGAAGTTTTTGAAAAATTTGGTGCTCCTTGGACTATTCAATCATTAACTACAAATTCAAATATGGCTATTCATGTGGCGAATACTTTTCCTGAATTAGTAGACGCTATAGAAGATGGTGTTAGTCAGGGTGTTGGTCTTTTGGTTGAAGAATGTATAAAAGGTAGAGAAGCACAAGTCCATATTTTACCAGGATTCAGAGGAGAAAATATTTATACTTTTCCTGTTGGCAATTTTAGGAAAGATGAAAAAGAAAAAATAGATTTGCTTTCTAGAAAAATTTTAAATCATGTCGGATCACAATATTATTTGAAAACAAATTTTAAGTTAGATAATAAAGGGAAAATTTATTTTATTGGATTGGAGTTAATGCCTTCTTTAAAAACAGAATCACATTTTTATTCATCTTGTGAATCTGTTGGCGTAAAACAACACCAGATTGTTGAGCATATCTTAAAAAGAGTTTTAGATTTATAAAATTCTCGGGCTGTAGTATACCGGTAGTACACACCCTTCGGGAGGGTGTAGACTGGGTTCGATTCCCAGCAGCCCGACATGGTATTAAATTTAATTTTGTTTTTAATTTCATTATACTTAGTAATAAAAGGAGCTACTTTCTCTACTAAATATGCAGCTCAATTAGCGGAAAAATTTCATTTATCAAAATATGCAATTGGTTTTATAATTGTTTCAGTAATTTCTATTTTGCCAGAAGCTTTTATATCAATTAACTCTGCCATTGAACAGGTTCCTTTGTTTGGTCTTAGCGTTCTTTTTGGTTCAAATGTTGCTGATTTGACTTTAATTTTTGCAATTATTATTTTTGCGAATGGACGTAGATTGAAAATCGAAAGTAAAATTTTAAAGGACCAAAAATTTTTTCCTCTTCTATTAATTTTGCCATTGCTTTTTGGAATTGATGGAAGCTTTTCTAGAATTGAAGGTTTAGCTTTAATTTTTTTTGGAGTAATTTTTTATTATTCCTCATTAAGAAAAGAAACTGCTACCAGAGTGCCTATTGATAAGAAAGAAAATAAATTTAAAGATTTTTTATTTTTATTATTAAGTATGTCCGCCTTACTTTTAGGTGCCCACTTTACTGTAACTTCAGCTACAGCATTAGCAAATTATTTTAAAATTAGTTCAGTATTGATTGGAATTTTAGTTGTTGGACTTGGTACTACTTTGCCAGAATTATTTTTTTCCTTGAAGGCCGCGAAAAAAAATGATGATTCTTTAGCAGTAGGAGATATTTTTGGTACTGTCTTGGCAGACTCGACTATCGTTATAGGAATACTTGCTTTAATTTCTCCATTTTCTGTTCCAATAAAAACTATTTCTGTTACAGGAGTTTTTATGGTCATTGCCTCTATAATTTTATTATATTTCATGCGTTCTGATAAAAATGTATCTAAAAAAGAAGGCATTTTACTCTTCTTGTATTGGCTTGTTTTTATTTTAGTTGAATTCTTCTTGAATAGATAATTTTTATGTTATACTAAAAAAGTAAATTGTTTTTATCTGTAGCGGGTGATCGCACTCACATAGGCACATATGTTGGAGGTTAGCCATCACCCGCTTCAAATCAAAATAATTTAAAATACATCACTTCGGTGGTGTATTTTTTTATTAACTTGCATAATTTTATTTTATTTTTGTTTTTTTATTTACAAAATATTTAAAATAATTTTTTTTAAAAAAATAAAAATAAAAGTTATCCACAGTTTTTTAAAAAAATGATTGTTTTAAATTTGTTTTTGAGAGATAATTAAATTAGTTCTTTGCGATAATTATTTTTTAAATATTTTTTAAAAATATTTTTAGGTCGTAATTATTGCAAACTTAATTATTATTTAATAAAATGCAAGTTCGTAGAAATACGAATAAGCAAAAAAATAAAATGGCAGCAAAAAAGAAAGCAAAGAAGACAACAAAGAAAGCAAAGAAGACAACAAAGAAGCGAGCATAGTCTTCCTATAAAAACTTCCGGCGAAAGTCGGAAGTTTTTTGTTTTTGTGCTAATATATTATCTATGAGTTTATTCAATAAAATCTTTGGTGATGAGAGCTCAAAATTCATTAAAGAAATAGATAATATAATAGTAAAAATCAATTCTCTTGAGGATGAGATATCAAAATTAAAAGACGAGGATTTTCCAAATAAAACATTGGAATTTAAGAATCGTTTGAAGAATGGTGAAAATATTGATGATATTTTACCAGAGGCTTTTGCATTAGTTAGAGAGGCCCAGAAGAGAACTCTTGGTATTAGACTTTATGATGTTCAAATGGTAGGGGGTATTGCTTTGCATTCCGGTAAAATTTGTGAAATGAAAACTGGTGAAGGTAAGACTAACGTTGCAACATTGCCACTTTATTTAAATGCCTTAACAGAAAAAGGAGTACATCTTGTCACTGTGAATGATTATCTAGCTCGTCGTGACGCTGTTTTAATGGGACAAGTTTATGATTTCTTAGGTTTGTCCGTTGGTGTAATAAATTCACAAAATGTTTCTTATTTATATGATCCAAAACATTTTGATGAAGACAAAGAGCGTGATAAGGTTGGAGAATTTAAAATAATTTATGATTTTTTAAAACCATGTTCAAGAAGAGAAGCATATTTTGCTGATATTACTTATGGAACAAATCACGAATATGGTTTTGATTATTTAAGAGATAATTTAGTAACTTCAATAAATGATCTTGTCCAAAGAGAGCACAACTTTGCAATTGTAGACGAGGTTGATTCTATATTAATAGATGAAGCACGTACTCCTCTTATAATTTCTTCTGCTTCAAGTGATTCTGAAGATTTTTATGTTAAATTTTGTCAGATTGCTAAACAATTAAAAAAAGATACAGATTATAAAGTAGATGAAAAACTAAAAGCTATTTCTCTTACAGATGAAGGAATAACAAAAGCTGAAAATTTATTAGGAGTAGAAAACATTTATACAGAAAAAGGGATAAAATATGTTCATCATTTAGAAACTGCCGTCAAAGCACAGGCAATTTTTGAACGTGATAAAGATTATGTTGTAAAAGAAGGTGAAGTTATTATCGTTGATCCATTTACAGGTCGTTTACAGCCAGGTAGACGTTGGTCTGAAGGTATACATCAGGCTATTGAAGCAAAAGAAGGTGTAAAAATTGAAAAAGAAACACGTTCTTCTGGGTCAATTACATTTCAAAATTATTTTAGATTTTATAAAAAACTTTCTGGAATGACAGGTACTGCTGAAACTTCTTCTGAAGAATTTTTGAAAGTGTATGGCCTAGATGTAATAGTAGTTCCAACCAATCGTCCTGTAATAAGAATTGATCATCCAGATATTATTTTTCAAACAGAAAAAGGAAAATTCCAAGCTATTGCAAAAATGGTAAAAGATCTAAATAAAAAAGGGCAACCTGTTTTAATTGGAACAATCTCAATTGAGAAAAATGAACTTTTGTCAATTTATTTGAAGCAAGAAGGTGTACCGCATACAATTTTAAATGCTAAAAATCATGAAAAAGAAGGAGAGATTATAGCTCAAGCTGGAAAGAGAGGAGCCGTTACTATTGCTACAAATATGGCTGGTCGTGGAATAGACATTAAACTTGGAGGTAATCCACAAACTAAAGAAGAGTATGAATTTGTAAAAAGTTCTGGTGGTCTTTTTGTCCTTGGTACAGAACGTCACGAAGCTCGTCGTATTGATAATCAGCTTCGAGGTCGTTCAGGAAGACAAGGTGATCCAGGAGAAACACAATTTTTTGTATCATTAGAGGATGATCTAATGCGCGTATTCGGTTCTGAAAAAATAAAAAATATGATGGGACGTTTTGGTATACCAGAGGATCAACCAATTGAAAATAGATTTATTGGAAAACAATTAGAAAGTGCCCAAGCAAAAATAGAAGGTTTTCATTTTGATGCTAGAAAGCACACTCTTGAATATGATGATGTTATGAATCATCAAAGACAGTCAGTTTATGAAAGACGTCAAAAAATGATGCGAGTAGATAAAGAAGATATAGAAAAATTATTGTCTAAGATAACAGAAGAAAGAGATATTGTAAATCAATCCTCAGATGCAAGCAATCTAGTAAAAGAAAAAAGAGAAAAATTAGGCGACCAAGTATTTTTTGAAACGGTACGCAGAATCGCTCTTTATGTTACTGATGTTCTTTGGATGGAGCACTTGGAAGCAATGGATTATTTGCGAAGTTCAGTAAATTTGCGAGCATATGGTCAACGTGAACCAATTGTTGAATATAAGAAAGAAGGTTTAATAATGTTCAGAGAAATGGAAGAAGCTTTCAAAGATCAAGTATTTTCTTTGATTGAAAATATGAGTACAGAAGTAAAAGTTGCAAAAGAAGAAGATGGTATAAAAACAGAATCTTTGGTAACAAGTCACGACGAGCCTTCTGAATTTTCGGATAATAAAAAAAGTTCCTCTGCAAAAAATGAAACAAAAACTGTAGGCAGGAATGATCCTTGTCCTTGTGGTTCTGGAAAAAAATACAAAAAATGTCACGGAGCATAAATTTGAATTAGATTAAAACTAAGTGAAAAAGATTGTTAAAAAACTTAAGATTAAAAGACGAGCTATTGCTACATTGGCAGCGTTGCATTTTTATGGTGATCCTTCAGCAAAATTGAAAATTATTGGAGTAACTGGCACTAATGGTAAAACGACAACTGCCACTCTCTTGTATAAAATTGCTACAAGTTTAGGCTATAAAACAGGACTTATTGGTACTGTTGAAAATATCATCATAAATGATAGAAGGCCAACTATAAATACAACACCAGGCCCTATGGTTTTAAATAAATTGCTTAAAGAGATGGCAGAAAAAGGTTGTGAATATGTTTTTATGGAAGTTTCTTCTCATGGAATTGACCAAAAAAGGATTGCAGGAATAAATTTTGTCGGTGGTATTTTTACAAATCTTACTCAAGATCATCTTGATTATCACAAGAGTATGGAAAATTATTTCTTAACTAAGAAGAAGTTTTTTCAGAATTTACCAAAAGATTCTTTTGCACTTTCAAATGCTGATGACGAATATGGTGAAGAAATTTTGAAAGATATCAAAGCTAAAAAATATTTTTATGGAATAAATAAGCAAGCAGATTTTAAAGCTGAAATTAAAAAGTTAGATTTTGACGGAATAGAGTTACAAATAGGGGACAATTTAATTAAATCAAAATTACTTGGAAAATTTAATTCATATAATTTACTTGCTATATTTAGTACAGCAAACCTTTTAGGTTTTGATATAGAAAAGGTTAAGAAAATTTTGGAAACTATTGAACCACCTAAAGGCAGATTTGATTATTTTGTTTCTAAAGGTGGAGTTTTGGGGATTATAGATTTTGCACATACGCCTGATGCCTTAGAAAAAGTTTTGAATACAATAAGAGAATTTAAAACAAATGGTAGTAGGATTATAACTGTTTTTGGTTGTGGTGGTGACAGAGATCCGTTGAAAAGAAGGATTATGGGAAAAATTGGAGTAGAACTTTCTGATGTTGCTATTTTAACTTCTGATAATCCAAGAAGTGAAGATCCAGAAAAAATTATTGCTGAAATGAAAACTGATTTGAGTATTAATGAATTAAAAAAAGTAAAAGTTTTTACAGACAGAAGTTTAGCTATTGTTGAAGCCGTAAAAGAAGCAAAAATGGGTGATATAATTTTATGTGCAGGTAAGGGGCATGAAAGTTATCAAGATATAAAAGGTATAAAACATCATTTTAATGATATGGAGGAATTAAAAAAGTATTGATTTAAAATGAAAAAAATATAAATATGAAACTTGAAATTGGATCAATTTATAGACATTATAAGGGGACTAAAGTAAAAGTTTTAGGCGAAGCATTACATAGTGAGACCTTAGAACCTATGGTTATTTATATGCATTTGGAAGATGGTATAACTTGGGTACGACCAAAGAAAATGTTTTTGGAGAAAGTAAAAATTGGCAAAAAACTTGTGCTAAGGTTTCAAAAAATTAAAACTAAAATTATAATTAAGCCCAAAAAATAATATGAAGACAATATTAGTGGATGCGGCGTATACTTTTACAATAGAGAAAGAAGGGAAGTTTGTAATTTTTCAGGATCTTTATAAATTACTAGAAACATATCCTAGCAGAAAAATATTGCTTACTGGAGCAAACGAAGAAAGAATGAAAAAATATGCCCTAGATAATGCTCCCTATCCAATATTTACCCAAAAACACAATCCAGAAAAGTCAGATCCAAAATATTATGAAACACTACTCAAAACTTTTAATCTGAACAAGGAAGAGGTAGTTTATTTTGAGCACGCACCTGAAGCGGTAAAAAGCGCCGAATCTATAGGTATAAAATCATATTTTTATGATAATGAAAAAAAAGATCTTACTGCTCTCAAGAAGTTTTTGGATGAAAATTTGTAAATTGTGCTAATATCAAAGTATGGATAGTTATAAACAATTTTTTAAGGACAAAAAAATAACCGTTATGGGACTCGGGCTTTTAGGGCGTGGACTTGGTTATACTAAATTTTTGGCTGAATGTGGCGCTGATTTAATCGTTACTGATTTGAAGACAAAGAAGCAATTAGCAACTTCTTTAAAACAATTGGGCAAATATAAGAACATTAAATATGTTCTTGGTGAGCATCGATTAGAAGATTTTAAAAATAGAGAGATGATAGTAAAAGCTGCTGGTGTTCCATTTGATTCTATTTATATAAAAGAGGCGAAAAAAAATAATATTCCGATTGAAATGGATGTTTCACTTTTTGCAAAACTTGCTCCGCAGGTAATAATTGTCGGTGTTACAGGTACTCGTGGTAAATCTATGACTGCTATGCTCATTTACGAAATTCTTTCCAAGAATTTGAAAGATAAAAAAGTATATCTTGGTGGAAATATCCGTGGAGTTGCAACTTTGCCTTTGCTTGAAAAAGCAAAACCCGGTGATGTTTTGGTTTGCGAGCTAGATTCATGGCAATTACAAGGTTTTGGTGATGCTAAAATGTCTCCGCATATTTCCATCTTCACTTCTTTTATGCCGGATCATATGAATTATTATAAAAATTCTATGAAAGATTATTTTGCTGATAAGATGAATATTTTCAAATATCAAAAAAAGAATGATTTCTTAATAATTCGACCGCACGTAGAAAAATTGATAAGTAAAAAAGTAAAAAGTAAGATAATAGTAGCTGATGTAAAAAAATTAGTTGGTTTTAAATTTGTTGTTCCAGGAGAGCATCAAAGAGAAAACCTAGCTTGTGCTTTTGAAGTTGCTAGACTTTTTAAAATTCCTATCGTTAAAATTAAGAACACAGTCAAAAATTTTAAAGGAATAGAAGGCAGATTGCAACATTTAAAAACTGTTCGTGGAATAAAAATTTACAATGATAATAATGCGACTACTCCAGAAGCTACAATAGCAGGTATTAAAGCTTTGTATCAAGATGGTAAAGAAGGCAAAATTGTTTTGATTTCTGGCGGAGCAGATAAAAAGCTTGATTTGAAGCTTTATGTGAATGTTGTGAATACTTTTTGTAAGGCTATAGTACTTATTCCTGGTAGTGGAACGAATGTTTTGTTGAAAGATTACAAATTAAAAATTCCATATGTGGTAGGAAAAGATTTTAAAGATGCTGTTTTAAAGGGATTAGATTTTACAAAAAAAGGGGATGTTCTGCTCTTTTCTCCAGCCTTTGCTTCATTTGGTATTTTCAATAATGAATACGAAAGAAATGATTTATTTGTGAAGTTAATTAATAAGTTAAAATAGAATTATGAAAAAAGAAATAGAAAAAGATTACACAAAAAAGCAAACTATAAAAATTCTAAAAAGATTAGCTGATTCTTTGGGTAAAAATAAGGCTTTTAGAATGCAAATCAAAAACAAGAAAGTTTACATTCCTAAAGAGTCGGAAATTCAGATAGAATACGAAAAAGAGAAAAAGGAAGAAAAAATAGAAATCGAAATAAAATGGGGGAAATAAAATTAAATTACACAGGGTAGTCCTGTGTAAAATTAGAAGTAGTGTCAAAGACCGTCTTTGACAAATTATAAAGAATTTAAAATGAATTTATGAAAATACCAGTTGTAAATGAAAATGATGAAGTAATAGAAATTAAGGACAGAAAAGATGTGGATAAAAGTCCTGAGCTAATTTACCGCGTTTCTTATCTTTGGGTTACTGATACTAATGGAAGAATACTTTTGGCTCAACGGGCATTTAATAAAAATCATAATCCAGGTAAATGGGGTCCAGCAGTAGCTGGTACAGTTGAAGAAGGAGAAACTTATGAATCAAATATAATTAAAGAAACCGAAGAAGAAATTGGTATTAAGGACGTAAAATTAAAAATTGGGCAAAAAGAAAGAAGAAAAACTAATTATAATTATTTTGCACAAGAATTTTTGCTTGAATTGCCAGCTGGTTTTAATGATTTTAAAATTCAAGAAGTGGAGGTCGCTCAAATTAAATGGTTTACTAAAGAGGAATTAAAAAAAGAGTTACAAGAGCACCCAGACAATTTTTTGTCATTAATTAAAAACAAAATTGATTTAATATGAATTTAGACTTATCAAAAATTAAAAAGGTATATTTTATCGGAATCGGGGGAATTGGAATTTCGGCATTGGCGAAATGGGCCAGTGCGCGTGGAATGGAAGTTGCGGGTGTAAACGATGAAGAAGGAAAAACGACAGACTCCCTTAGAGAATTTGGTATAGAAGTAATGTCAAAGACGGTCTTTGACAAATTGCCAGAAGCTGATATGTATGTTTACTCAGATGCTTGGCTTAACCGTGGTCCAGAAATAATAGAAGACGCACGAAATACTGGTAAGCCAACCTTGTCTTATTTTGAAGCTCTTAAAGAATTTTCCAAAGATTATAAAGTTATAGCAATTTCTGGAACTCATGGTAAAACTACGACTACTGCAATGGTTGCTGATATATTAATTGATGCGGGCATAGACCCGACGGTTATTGTTGGTTCTTTTGTTAAAAAGTTTGATAGTAATTTTCGAGAAGGCAAGAGTGAATATTTAATAGTAGAAGCTGACGAATATAATCGTCATTTTTTACAATTTAATCCTTTCATTGGTGCAGTAACCAACATCGAAGCTGACCATTTGGATTGTTATAAAGATTTAGATGATATAAAAAAATCTTTTGATCAGTTTTTATCTCAAAGTGAACACAAAATAACAAATTACGAAAAATATTTAGAAAAAGTTCCCAAACTTCTTGTCCCTGGAGAGCACAACAGAAAAAATGCAGCCTTAGCTCTTGCTGTTGCAGATCTTTTGGGTATTAAGGAAGAGCTTGCTATAAAATCTTTAGAAAATTTTGAAGGAACTTGGCGTCGTTTGGAAAAACGAGGGAAGACAAAAGCTGGTACCATTATTTATGATGATTATGCTCATCACCCAACAGAAGTTCGAGCTAGCTTGCAAGCATTAAGAGAGCTTTATACAAAAGAACAAGGCAAAAAAATAACTGTAGTCTTTCAGCCACATTTGTATTCCAGAACCAAGGCTCTTTTTGACGATTTTGCCAAATGTTTCCACGGGGCGGACAAAATCGTCCTTTTGCCTATTTATTTTGCTAGAGAAAACCCTGATAAAAGCATTTCAAGCGGTCTTTTAGCAGATGCTATATGTGCAAATGGTGATAAAGCTATAGCTTTTACTGATTTTGAACTGGCAGAAGAATATATAAAGAGTCAAACCTTTGGTAAAGATGACATTTTTGTGACTATGGGTGCAGGGGAGTCTTATAAAATAGCCGATAAGCTGTTTGATTTTCAATAAAATAGGTCAAGAAAGTTATCCACAATACAAAATTAGGCTTATTTTAGCCTTATTTGTCAATAAGGGGTTATTAAAAAAACCTTATTTTTCAAGCTATTTTCAATTTGACATATCAAAAAGTCGTTGCTTAACTATTGACTTTTGCTTGCCAATATGATAGTATATAAGTATATCCTTATTATTAACCTTTAAAGCTTATTTAATAAGGATTTTTTCAGTTAAAGCTGAATTTCCAACCTATGAGTTTTGCGGAGCATAACCGCTTTGTATGGAAAATAAAAACTTGATACGTTTTG
Organism: Minisyncoccota bacterium; assembly: GCA_035353995.1. GTDB lineage: Bacteria > Patescibacteriota > Minisyncoccia > Phycocordibacterales > UBA9973 > UBA9973. The sequence goes on from DAOQAL010000002.1 coordinate 47,763, forward strand.
TGGAATCATTTGTTTTGTTACCATTTATGACAATATCTATGCCACTTGGGAGTGTAACCGAGAATCAGGCAAATACTGTTCTAGATTCACAAATAACGTTATCACCAAAAGAAAATATCGAAACTTTAGGATTGCTTGCCTTTAACCAGGAAGTTGATCAGAAAGTTAACACCCTAAAGATAAAAGCAGAAGCTATTGATGCCTACTTTAAAGAGCACGATATGCCCCTTTTAGGAAAAGGAGAAAAGCTAGTAGAGGAAGCTGAGAAAAATAATCTTGATTGGCGTCTTTTAGCTGCCATAGCTGTTCGAGAATCTACTGGTGGAAAACATGATTGTAAAAAGGTAGAAAATAACCCATTCGGTTGGGGTTCTTGTAAAATCGGTTTTAAAACACTAGATGAGGCTATCGAAACCATTGGACGAAACTTGGGTGGAAATAACCCTAACACAGCACATCACTATTCAGGTAAGGATACAAAAGATATACTTCAAAAATATAACCCACCTTCTATAGTTAAGAATTATGCTGAACAGGTTATGTCTATAATGGATGAAATAGGAGATAAAGATATAACAATTCTAAACTCTTAAAAAACCACCCAATGGGTGGTTTTTTAGTTTATCTATTCTAGATGTATCAGTGTCATCTTATGACTCTTTGGTTCAAATAGTGTAATTTGGAAATTGTATTTTTTCCCAAGCTCTAGCTTTTCACGAAGTTTTGATTCTGAACTGAATGTTGAATTGTGTACTAATCCAGCAACTCCTTCTTTTATAGAAACCAATGCACCGTGTTTATTGTATTTTATAACAACGCCTTCAATGATGTCGCCCTTTTTCAATTTGCCTTCAAATTCTTTCCATGGATTTTCTTTTAGAGCTTTAATTGAAAGAGAGATTTTACCATCTTTTATTTCAATTATTTTTGCACGAACTTCATCTCCAACTTTAAACATGGAACGAGGATCTTCTACAAGTCCCCAGTCAAGTTCTGAAATATGTACCAATCCCTCAAGTCCATCTTCTAATTTTAAAAACATTCCAAAATCAACTATGCCAGCAACTTTGCAAACAAGTTCATCACCAACATTGTACTTACTTAGAATTTCTTTCTTTTCTTCTGGGTTATTATCTTTTTCAGAAAAGATTAATTTTCCTTCTTTTGGAAGTGTAGAAATAATAATTACTGAAATTTTTTCTCCAACAAGTTTCTTCAATTCCTTTAAAATCTTATCTTTATCGGAATCTTCTACACGAGGATAGTGGTCAGATTTTAATTGAGAAGCTGGCAAAAATCCTTGTATTCCTTGCCATTCAAGTATAAGTCCTCCTTTATTTGCTTCTTTTATTTCAAGCTCCATTACAGTTTTTGCTCTGATAGCTTTTTCTGCATCACTCCAAATTAGGGCTTGTTTTGCTTCTCGCAAAGATAATTCTATATATCCATCTTCATTTTCAGTGTCAACTACTTTTGCTTTTATAAGATCTCCTACAGAAATTTTCTTTATGATATCTTTTGCATTAATAAATTCTTTTCCATAAATAATTCCTGTTCCAAAAGGAGACAAGTCTACGAATACTGATGATTTTTTTACTAATATAACTGAACCTTCAACTAAAGATTCAATTGCAGGTCTTGATAGACTTCTATCTGCAATTGATTTCAAAACTGGATTCTCTTTTTCTTCTTTTATTGTTTCTTCTTTTATTGTTGCTTTCATAAAATCGTTTTAAATTAAAATATCCGCGTAAAGCGGATATAAGGTCTAGGTGTCGCTTTAGCTTTTGCACAAGCGATGTTACCCTAAATCCATGCTTTTAATATAAATATCATCAAAAAGTAAGGATTACTAAGTGATTGAATTTATGTTTTGATATTACTATATTTTATTAAAAAAGCAAGTAAGTGTTTTTTTTAAAAAAATATTATATAATAAAAGAATATTTATGAAAAAAATAAAAATTTTATTCGCCATTTGTTTTGTAGTGGTTTCTGTGTTTTGTGTATTTAAAAGTTTTAAAATAAATAATGCTTTAGGTGACGATACACCATCCATATCTTATTCTGGTTCTTTTAGAGAGACTTCAGCAGATATAGGAGCTGTTTCTGGTAGTAGGGTAGCTACTATAACTGGAGATACATTTACAAATGCTGGTGGTGTATGGGAAGAAGGTACTTATTATTATCTTACCAATAAACCATTTGGATTAAGTTCCAGTATGGCAGTAAGTTCAGATGGGACAACAGCAACGCTAACTTTTTCTGGTAATGCAAATTCAAGTACAAATTATAGCGATGTTTCAAATTTAACTATCACATTTTTAGATGGAGCTTTTACGAATAACCCAATAGCATCTGATGTTACTAATTATACTGATAGTAATGGTGTTGTTGATTTTGTCTCAATTAATTACTGGAAAGAACTGGGTCCTGTTGTAGGTTCGGTTGAGTCTGGTGTTGATATAATATCTCTTAAAATTGATTCAAATGATGTTCCTTATGTTGCTTTTAAAGATTCTAATAATAGTTATGGGCTTACCGTTAAGAAATGGAATGGAAGTGCATGGAGCGTAGTTGGGTCTGAAAATTTTTCTTCTGGAGCAGTATACAATATTTCTTTTACAATAGATAAAAATGATGTTCCTTATGTGGCATATACTGATTCAACAAACAGTTCAAAAATTACTGTTATGACATTTAATGGTTCATCGTGGGTTTTAGTTGGAACAGCCGGTTTCTCTACTGGTGAAGCTACTGCTACATCTATTGCTACTGACAATAGTTATACACCTATTCCTTATGTATCATTTTTTGATAGTTCTGGAAATGTAGAAGTTATGAAATTTGTTGGTATTGATGAAACATATACAACTGGATGGCAAAAAGTTGGCCTTGATATAACTGCCGATAATACAGTTACTGATACTTCTATTGCTCTTAATTCAAGTAATATTCCTTATGTAGCTTATGTAAAACATTTATTATACGTAGGATCATATACATTTGTTCTAGAATATTCTTCTGATGTCTGGACAGCAGTTGGAGATTTATCTACTGTTCAGTTAGATTACAATAATTTTGCAATTGATTCACAAGATAATCTTTATGTATCATTTGTCTCAATAAAAGATGGTAGTTATATGAAGTCTATTAAGATAACAAAATGGGATGGAAGTGCATGGGTTGATTTACCTATTGCATTTACACTAAACCCTACTACTGAAATTGATATTTCTTCTATATCTTTAGCTTTAGACAAAAATGATATACCTTATGTAGCATATCCTGACTATGGATACACTGGTGATAGCCCTCGTATGGCTACGGTTGTAAGTTGTGATAACTGTGATAGTAAATGGAATCTAGTTGGTAATTCTGATTTTTCATATTATGCTGCGGATGATTTATCTCTTTCTTTAGACTCTAATAATATTCCTTATTTAGCTTTTAATGGAGAAAGCTTTAACGAAGTAGATTCTGGTGCTATCGTTATGACTTTTAAAACAGTTGAGCAGGTTGTTGGGCTATCCGCTACTGCTGGTGATTCAGAAGTTGATTTGTCTTGGACTCAATTAATAAATGATGGGTATTTTATTACTGATTATATTATAGAATACAAATTATCTTCAGGCGGTTCTTGGTCTACTTTTGATGATGGAACTTCGGAAAATCCTACAGCTACTGTTACTGGTTTATCTAATGGATCAAGTTATGATTTTAGAGTCAAGGCTTATAATTCTGTTTTAGGTGAAGGAACTGTTTCTTCTGTTGCTACGGCTACTCCAGTTTCCGCTACTTCTGCACCTTCGCAAGTTACTGGTCTTTCGGCAAATACAGATAGTATTAGTGAAATTAATTTATCTTGGACTGCACCTGATGATGGAGGATCTGATATAACTGATTATTTAATTGAATATAAATTAACTTCAGATAGTTCTTGGTCTACTTTTAATGATGGAACTTCAACAGAAATTACAGAAACAGTAAATGATCTTGATAGCGATACTAGTTATGATTTTAGAGTAAGCGCAATTAATTCTGTTGGAACAGGAACAGCATCTGATATAGCAAGTGCAACAACAAAGAAAAAAACTTCTTCTGGTTCCTCAGCTTCTCAAACTATATCACCTGTAACAGAGCCAATAACACAACCCGTAACAGGGCCTATTACTCCTGTAAATCCACCAATAACAACACCAACAGAGCCTGCAAAACCTATTAATAATGAACCTAAAGAAACAAAACCACCACAACCAGATGAAGTGGCTCCAGTATTATCACCAATAGAAGAACCAGTAGTCGAAGATTTGCCACCAACAGAAGACGATACAAAACAAATAACAGAACCAGGTGATTCTTTGTGGAATACAATTTCTAAAGAAATAAGAAAAAGTTTTGTTGCAGTAAGTGATGCATCTTCTAGTGCATATTGGACAGCAAAAGAAGAAATAAATAAAAAAGAAGTTTCAGTTTTTATAAAAATTTTGACAACTGCTGGCATAGCGATCGGTGCTTTGTTTTCTGTTTTGCCAACATTGTTTGCTAGCCCATTTTCATTTTCAGAAATAGTATTATTGCCGTTTCGTATATGGTCATTACTTTTAGCTGCTTTGGGATTAAAAAAACGAAATCGTCCTTGGGGTACAGTCTATGATAGTGTTACAAAACAACCACTTGATCCAGCTTATGTAATATTAAAAGATGAAAATGGAAAAGAAATTGCTTCTTCAATAACAGATCTTGATGGAAGATATGGATTCTTGGTAGAAGAAGGAAATTACACATTAGAAGTAAATAAGACGGATTATAAATTCCCATCAAAAAATCTTGAAGGAAAAAATTCAGATGAATTATATCAAAACCTTTATCAAGGAGAAGTTATTTCTGTAATGAATTCCGAAGAAGTTATTACAAAAAATATTCCAATGGATCCAATAAAATTTAACTGGAACGAATTTGCTAAAAAGCAACAGAAACTAAATAAATTTTATTCAAGAAAAGATTTTATCTTTAATAGGATTTCAACAGCATTATTTATCCTTGGTGGAATTACTTCAATTCTTGCATTGTTATTAGCACCTGAACCGTACAATATAATAATTTTTGCAGTTTATATAGTTCTTTTTGTACTAAGACAGCTTGGTATAAGACCTAAAGATAAAGGAACTATTTTGGAAAATAATCATCCTTTGCCTTTCTCAATTATCAGAGTATTCCAAAAAGCAACAAATACAGAAATAATACACAAGGTTTCTGATAAGCATGGTAAGTTTTATTGTTTAGTTCCAAATGGAAGTTATTATATAAAAATAGAAAAAAAGCTAGAATCTGGTGATTATGAAACTGTTCATGTTTCAGGAATAATTGATGTTGCTAAGGGTTTAATAAAGGGGAAATTTGAAGTATAAGAATATTTCTGACCTTTTTGTGCTTATAAAAAAGATGATTTTTCTTTTATTTTTTGCTATAATATATAGTAATGATAATCACATATTTTGGAAAACAATTTTTTAAAATACAACAAGGTGAAATGGTTATTGCATTTAACCCTGTAAGTAAAAGCTCTAAATTAGATATATCTACTCATTTTGGTGCTGACATAGCTCTTGTAACTACAAATCATCCAGACTATAACGGTGTTGAACAATTATCATATGGAGACAGAGAACCATTTGTTATTAATGGGCCAGGTGATTATGAAGTTAAAGAAATATTTATTAAAGGAGTAATGTCGCCAGCATTAGTTGATAATAAAAAATACGTAAACAGTGTTTATCTTCTTACTGTAGATGACATGGATATATTATTCCTTGGAGCTTTATCTGATTCTGAAGTAAGCAAAGAATCACGTGAAGCTATAGAAGAACCAGATATTCTTTTTGTGCCAATAGGTGGAAAGGGAATTATCGATGCAAAACAAGCAGCAAAATTTGCTTCTTCTCTTGAACCAAAACTTATTATTCCTATGGATTATGATGATGCATCACTTAAAACTTTTTTGAAAGAACTAAGTGAAGAAAAAGCTGAAGTCGTTGATAAACTTACAATAAAGAAAAAAGATTTAGAAGGAAAAGAAGGTGAGGTCGTAGTATTAAAATCAATTTAATTATTCCGTTAATTCGGATTAATATTTATGAAAAGAGTAATTCATCATTTAAGAAAAAAACCAGAAGAAGAAAGAAGACATATTTTGCATCTTTCTGTTATTATAATTGGAATTATTTTAATTTTTCTTTGGACACTATCTTTAGGAAGAAGTATTACAAATAAAGATACAAAGATAAAAATGAAGCAAGATTTAAAACCATTTTCCGTTTTGAAAGAAAATATGGTCGGAGGTTATAATAGTATTACAACGGGAGAAAGTTCCAACACTGCTGAATAATATTTATGGCTAAAAAAACAATTGATCCAATAGAAAAAAAACCAAGAGAAGATGAAATTCTTCCAGTAAACATAGTTAGCGAAATGAAAGAGTCGTATTTGGCTTATGCTATGTCTGTTATTACATCACGTGCATTGCCAGACGTAAGAGATGGATTAAAACCTGTTCACAGAAGAATATTATTTGCTATGAATGAAATGGGACTTACTTCAAGTTCTAGATTTAGAAAATCCGCTGCTGTTGTTGGAGATGTTTTAGGAAAATATCATCCTCACGGAGATGTGGCAGTGTATGACACAATGGTTGGTATGGCACAAGAATTTTCTTATCGTTATCCTTTTATTTTAGGTCAAGGTAACTTTGGTTCTATAGATGGAGACAGTGCAGCTGCAATGCGTTATACAGAGACGAAGATGGCAAAAATTTCTAATGAACTTTTAAAAGATTTAGATAAAGAAACAGTTGATTTTCGTCCAAACTATGACCAAACACGTAAAGAACCGACAGTTCTTCCTGCAGCTGTTCCCGCATTGTTATTAAATGGAACACTTGGTATTGCTGTTGGTATGGCAACGAATATCCCACCTCACAATTTAGCAGAAGTTGTAGATGCAACAAGATTTTTAATTGATAAAGAAGATGCAACTACAGAAGATTTAATGCAATTTATTAAAGGGCCTGATTTTCCTACTGGTGGAATTGCTTATGGATATAAAGATATTCTTCATGCATATTCTTCAGGACGTGGAGGTGTTGTTTGTAGAGGAGAAGCTGAAATAATTGAAACAAAAGGAGGAATGTACCAAATAGTTATAACTTCTATTCCTTTTAGAGTAAATAAAGCAAACTTAATAATGTCTATTGCAGACCTTGTTCAAGAAAAAAAGCTTGAAGGTATAAAAGGGTTAAGAGATGAATCTACAAAAGATATTCGTATAGTTATTGATTTAAAAAGTGGTGCTCATCCTGAAAAAATTCTAAATTATATTTATAAAAATACTCAACTTGAATCAAATTTCAATTTTAATATTGTTGCATTAGTTGATGGAGTGCCACAAACACTTTCTCTAAAATCTATTCTTGTTGAATTTATTGCTCATAGACGTGATGTTATAAAAAGAAGATGTCAATATGATTTAAGAAAAGCTGAAGAACGTGAACATATTTTATTAGGTCTTAAAAAAGCCCTTGATAAAATTGATAGAATCATAACTGTTATAAGAAATTCAAAAGACGCACAGATTGCAAAAATAAATTTGATAAAGGAATTTAAATTTTCTGATTTGCAGGCAGCTGCAATATTAGAAATTAAATTACAGAAATTAGCTGGATTAGAAAGAAAAGCAGTGGAAGATGAATTAGCAGAAAAACAGAAATTTATTAAGGAAATGAAAGAACTTTTAACAAGTCCTAAAAAAATGTTGAAAGTTGTATCAGACGAATTAAAAGAAATTCGTGATAGATATTTTGATGAGAGAAGAACAAAAATAATTAAAGGAGGAGTGAAAGAAATTAATGATGAAGATTTGATTCCAGATACAGAAACTGTTCTTGTTTTCACTGCTGGTGGATACGTAAAACGTACTGATCCTAGTGAATACAGAGCACAAAAGAGAGGGGGAGTTGGTGTTGTGGATTTAGAAACAAAAGAAGAAGATTTTGTAACGATGCTTGTTTCAGGGTCTACTCATAATGATTTGTTGTTCTTTACTAATACAGGAAAAGCTTATCAAATGAAAATGTATGATATTCCTGAAGGACGTCGTGCAACAAAAGGAAAATCAATTATGAACTTCTTGTCTCTTTCTGGAGATGAAAAAGTCACATCTATTTTGTCTCTACCAAAAGAAGCCAAAAAACTTCCTTCTTCTTTGGTTCTTGTAACAAAAAATGGAACAGCGAAAAAAATGTCAGGGGAAAGCTTTAAAGATGTTCGCCGAAGTGGAATTATTTCAATAAGATTAGATAAAGGTGACCAATTAGTTCAAGCTCTTTTAGTTGATAAAGGTGACGAGATAATGATTGCAACAGAAGGAGGTCAGTCAATAAGATTCAAAGAAAGTGATGTTAGAGAAATGGGAAGAACTGCTGGCGGAGTGCGAGGAATTAAATTAGGAAAAAATGATGAAGTAATTGGTGTTGATGTTATTAAAAAAGATCAAAAAGATGGAGCATTTCTTACAATGAGTGCAAATGGTTTTGGTAAAAAAACTGCTCTTAAAGAATATAAAGTACAAAAGCGTGGTGGTTCAGGAATCAAAACAGCAAAAGTTACAACAAAAACAGGAAAATTGATTGTAGCAAAAGTTTTGAGTACTGAAGAAGAAGAACTAATAGCAATGTCAAAAAAGGGACAAGTAATTAGAACTGCTCTAAAAGATATTCCATCATTAGGACGTCAAACTCAAGGAGTTACAATAATGCGTCTTCGCGCAGGGGACGGTATTGCATCTCTTACCTGCATGTAAATTTCTCAAACTCTCAAACTGTCAAAGACCGTCTTTGACATGCTTGGTGTTATTGGCTATAGTTTCTTTTTCGAAATCTTTTTTGCTGAAAACTGATTCTAAAAAATCTTTAAATACGATTGATGAATTTCTATTTTCGGTAAAATCTTTATAGCTACTCCATTTATATTGACCAGGGTGTTTAACTAAACCATCCTTTACTGGATTCATATGTATATAAGCGGAAGTCCACATAAACTGCGGATTGTTTTCAATATTTACTGCTTTAAATTTATCTTGAAATACATGTCCAACTTTTTTATATTTTAAATTTAGATATTTTGCATAGCTAGTACATGTTTGAGATATTAGCCTAGAAATAGGAACATCTCCGCATTGTTCTATCAATAAATGAAAATGATTTGGCATAAGGCAAAAAGAATGTAATTTAAATGATTTAGCATTTCCGTTTATTCTAATTCGTGAATTTTTTACTGACGATATGTCATCTTTTTTTAGAATTTCTTTATCTACTCCGAGAGATAGACCAAGTCTAAAAAGGAAAGCATTATAGTCGCTTTCTTCGTGGAAAATTTTTTCTTTATTATTACCTCGATTGTAAACATGCACCAAAGCACCAGGCATAAATGTTTTATAGTCTCTATTGTTCATAAATCAATTATGTCAAAGACCGTCTTTGACAGCAAGGAGATTGTTAATAACTATAGACAACTATAGGCGAAAAAGATTTTTTATACTATAATATATAGTATATATATGTTTGCTGATCCGATAAAAAATTTAAAACAACTTGGATTAAGAGAAGATATGATTGTAGCTGATTTAGGGGCGGGAACAGGTTTTTATTCTATTGCTGCAGCAAAAATGGTACCAAATGGAAAAGTATATGCTATAGAAGTAATAAAAGATTATTTGATTACTATAAAAAATAAAGCGAAAGAATTTCATATTAACAATCTTGAATGTTTTTGGGGAGATATTGAAAAACTTGGTGGAACAAAATTAAAAGATGGCATTGTTGATGCTGTTATACTTTCGAATATTTTATCTCAAATTGAGGACAAGAGTGGTCTTGTTCTTGAAGTTAAAAGAATATTAAAACAAAATGGTAAGGTTCTTGTAGTAGACTGGTCTGAATCTTCTGCTTTAGGTCCAAAACCAGATAAAATAATTTTGAAAGATAAAGTAGTTGAAATATTTGCAAAAAAAGGATTAACTTTTAATCGTGATATTGATGCTGGTAGTCATCATTATGGTATTGTTTTAACAAATAAAAAAATATGAAAGGAAATTTTAAAATAGTAATGTTAGTTATTTGTATTATTGCAGCTGTTTTTGGAATTTTAGTTTTTGCTGGATTAATTACAATTGGTAGTGATAAAAACGAAGAAGGCTCTCTTGGTACAGTCATAATATGGGGAACAGATAAAATGCAAAACCTAGCTAAGCCAATAGAGAATTTCAATAAAGTAAATACAACCTTTACGGTAAAGTATGTTCAAAAAGACGCAGAAACATTTGATGAAGACTTACTCGAAGCTCTTGCTTCAGGAACAGGTCCTGATATGTTTTTTATCTCTAATGAATTAGCACATAAATACAGTAATAAAATTTATACTATTCCATACACAAGTTATCCATTGGCTTCATTTAAAGGTACATTTGCAAGCGCTGGTGATGTATTTTTGACTTCAAATGGTGTATTAGCATTTCCTTTAACGATAGACCCTATTGTTATGTATTACAACAGAAGCATATTGGATTCAAGCAATGTAATTTATCCACCAACAAATTGGACTGAATTAACAAATCTTGTGCCTTCAATTACAGTAAAAGATGGATCAAATAAAATTTCAACAAGCACTGTTGCATTAGGCCAGTTTTCAAATATACTTCATGCAAAAGATATTTTAGTAACTCTTTTTATGCAGGCTGGAAATTCTATAGTAACTGAAAGTAATGGGACATTTTCTTCGGTTTTAGATTCAACAGATTCAAAATATAGTCTTAGCTCGATGCTAGAATATTATACGAATTTTTCTGACCCATTAAGCGATACATATTCTTGGAACAAATCACTTGCAAATTCGCAAGATTATTTTAGCTCAGAAAATTTAGCATTTTATTTTGGATATGCAAGTGAGATGGAAACATTGGTAAATAAAAATCCAAATTTAAATTTTCTAGTTTCTGCTATTCCTCAAATAGAAAATTCTAAAACAAAGGTAACAAATTCTAAGGTTACCGGTATAGCAATTTCTTCATTTTCTAAAAATTTCAGCACGGCTTTTACTGCTGCAAGTTTGATGTCAACGGGTAGTTTTGCATCTGATTATATAAAAGCTACATCATATATACCTGCAAGAAGAGATCTTCTTTCTGAAAAAAAGACCGATGCATTTTCTCCTATATTTTATGCTTCAGCATTATACGCAAAAAGTTGGATTGATCCATCTAGTGAAGACACGAATGATATTTTTAGAACTATGATTGATGGAACTCTTTCGAATAGCTTATCAACAAATGAAGCCATAAAAGATTCAAGCGCAAAACTTGATTTATTATTAGCGAAATAAAATTTATATAAATTTTTAAGATATGAAAAAAACAATAACTATATTATCTTTAACTCTTCTTTTGGGGTTTTTAATTTTTCCTGCATTTTCTTTTGCAGAAGAAACAACAGATCTTTCTACTAGCGGTGGTGGACTTACTGCAGCATGCCCAGAAGGGGGGTGTGGTTTTAAAGAATTAGTTGATGTAGTTAATAAAGTGATAAATTATGTTTTATTTGTACTTGCAATACCAATAGCAGCGATTATGTTTGCATATGCAGGAATATTGCTTATAACATCTGGTGGCGAACCTTCTAAAAGAACAAAAGCAAAAAGTATTTTTGTGAATGTTGGTATCGGTCTTGTTGTGGCTGCTGCAGCTTGGCTTATTATTAATACTATTCTTTCAATAGTTGGTTTTGATGGGTCGTGGATTGGTTTTAAGTAATAGTGTATAATTTATTTATGATAAATAATTTTAAAAAGAATTTATTTGTATTAATCTTAGTTTCTTTTATCGTTTTCTCTCCAGTTTTATTATTTGCACAAGGTGGAACAGGAAGCCTTGGCGACAGTGGCGGAACAGGAAGTTTGAGTGGAGATACCACTAGTGGCCAACTTAAAAATCCAATTAATCAAAGTTCTATAAATGGTCTTATTAAGACAATTCTAGAAGGCGTTCTAAAAATAGGAATACCAATAGTTGCATTAGCCATAATATATTGTGGTTTTCTTTTTGTTTCTGCAAGAGGAAATCCAGAGGCATTAAAAAAAGCTAAAGATGCACTAATCTATACTTTAATTGGAGCAGCGATTCTTTTGGGATCGTGGGCAATTGCGCAACTTATTTCTGATACAGTATTAAAATTATAAATAATTTATATGAAAAATAAAAAAATAAAAAAAATTTGTTTGATGATTCTAATATTAGCAGTTATAGCTGTGCCATTTTTATCTTTTGCTCAAAATGTAACTGATGTTACTCCAGTAGAAGAAGCGTGTGGAGCATCTTCTACTGATTTATTAGGAATAATTTGTAGAATAGGTTTTTATTTGAATCAAATAATTCCAATATTGCTTGCATTAGGAGTTGTATATTTCGTATGGGGGGTTATTACCTATATGATAAAAGATGATGAGGAAGCAAAGAAAAAAGGAAAGAATAGAATTATTTACGGCATTATTGGTTTGGTTGTAATAATATCACTATGGGGTATTGTGACTATTGTTATAGATAGTCTTGGTATTGATACGCAAGAACTTGCTCGAATCACACCTTCAACAGAGCAAATTACACAAACTTATGAGACTTCAGGTGTATGCATAGCAAATTATAAAAAATTATCCTCTCCTGTATTGGGAGATTTAATTAACTATGTTACTTGCACTATAAGTAAATCAGTAATTCCATTGCTTTTCATTCTAGCTGTCCTCTTATTTATATGGGGTGTTGTTCAGTATGTTATTAATGCAGATTCTGATGAGAAAAGAACAAAAGGTAGGGATTTTATGATATGGGGAATTATTGGTCTTGTTGTCATGACATCAATTTGGGGTTTGGTTAAGATTTTTGGAGATACATTTGATATTAAAACTGATTTCGTGCCTCAAGTTAATACACAGGGGCAGTAAGTTTAACAGTGTTTTTATGTTATAATTAGATAAACCTATTTTTAGGAAAATATTATTAGTAAGGTCGCATTTATTATTAGTTCAGCCACAGGCTGATATCCGCTCGAAGCGGTAAAATATTAAAAATTATTATGAAAAAGAAGTTAATTGTTTTGTCAGGTTTGATTGCACTTGCTCCATTTGCTTTTGCTGATGCTGGTCTTTGTACTTTTCAAACTGGTATTCAAGCAGTTATTTGTAAAATTGGTGAGATTTTAAATACAATTATACCAATTTTGATTGTATTGGGTGTTGTTTACTTCGTATGGGGAGTTATCACCTATATGATAAACGACGATGAAGAAGCAAAAAAGAGGGGAAAGAATAAAATTATTTACGGAATAATTGGTTTAGTTGTTATCGTTGGCATGTGGGGATTGGTAAAGATAATAACAAGCACTTTTGATTTGGATAATAATAGTGCAGGTATTGAAACTCCATGTGTCCCAGGAACTCCAGGATGTTAAAATAATTCATTATTTATGGGATTTTTATTTGTAAATGTTGCATATGCGAGTGTTGATTCATTCGTAATAAATCTAAATAAGTTGATAATCAATCCTCTTATTTTATTACTCTTTGCTTTAGCTGTAGTATATTTTTTATATGGCATTGTTGAATTTCTTTCTAATCAAGAAAATGAAGATAAAAGAAGCAAAGGTAAAAGTCATATGATATGGGGAATTATTGGAATGACTATTATGATGGGAGTATTTACTATTATGAAACTAATATTAAATACTTTAAATATAGATGGAATTAATCCAGAGAAGGGAACAGTGCAACTAGATAATTATCCAGAATAAATTTTTTGAAAATAAATTTCCAAAAACCCCGAAAGGGGTTTTTGTTTTTTAAGGAAAATAAAAAAAGCGGTTTGCTTTCGCAAACCGCTCAGTGTTTTTTAAATTCTCAATCAGTCTTATAAAGAATGACCTCGAATGTACTAGTTTCTCCAGGAAGAGTTGAAACTCTCACTGGACCTTGTGTAGCATCATCGGGTAGTGGATCTCTGTTAATCTCTCCCTTTTTATACAATACTGATCTTGTCCATCCACAATTTTTGGAAGTGAACTCTACTTGGTAACTTACATAATTTTGAGTCCGAAATGCAAACCTGTAATGGACTCTTGAAGTTTCCCATACTTTACCAGGACCAATAGTTCCGCTTTCTATGTAGGTAATTGGTTTACCATCCAAGTAAGCGTCATATTTGGTTCCAGAGAAACCGTAGACTACAACCTTACTTTGCCCGTTAATTAATCTGTCACAGCTGTTAACAATAGAGCAGATAATAATAAAAGCAAAAACTATTCCAGCAGCTATTAAGACTAAATTAGCAATTTTTGAGAATTTATCCCAAGAACTCACTTTAGTTTTTTGAACTATTTGAGTGTTTTGGGATTTAGTAGTGTCAGTTGTATCAGCAGTCAGCGTGCTTGTATTTTTTTCAGTTTTTGTTGCTGAACGACTTCTACTTACATTCACTAAAATAATAGTGATGATACCAACTACAATAATGATTCCAGGTATTATCCAGAATAAATTCATTTTTTACCTCCTTCTTTTACTCTTTTAAATAATTCTTCAAGACCACTAACGGCAGAAAACAATTCTCCACCTGGGATGATGGTGTAGTTCGCTTTTTGGATAGCTTCTTGCATGGTTTGTAACCAAATTACAAGCTTGCCTTCGTCTGTGCCAGCTTGTTTAGCAAGTTTTCCCATGCCGAATGCTTTTGCCTCGTAGATTAATTTTTCAACTTTAGCCTTAGTTTCTCCAATTAAAAGCTCTGCCTTAGCAGTTCCTTCTCCTTGTTTCTCGATTCTAGTTTTTTCCCCATCCGCTGTAGCAGACATAGATTTTGCACCAAGAATAGCTTCTGAAACACCGACAACAGCTTTATTTAACCCATGACTGAAGTTGAAAGGTTTTATCTGGGCATTTATAACTTCAATTCCCCAACCACGTACCTCTTCCTCAATTGATATTTTCAGTTGATTGCTATACTTATCAAGATTTTTGAGGGCTACTGCTGGTGTGATCTGTGCAAAATTTGCATTGAATTCAGCGATGCACGTATCTTCCATTTGCTTTCTTGCTTTTTCGATAGTACCAATAGTTGATACAAAAACTTCCAAATCTATAATTCTCCAGCGTATTACTGGGGTGACTTCCACAGTCATTTGAATGTTGTATGGACTATCTTTTAGATCAGGGTATTTGTTATAATCAGGCTGACCAAAAGTTATTCTGATGGGTGGAAAGTACCCTTTGGTCATAGGCACATTTCCTTCTCCCTCTTTTGTTCGCCAGATCTTTTCTGGATCTGCGGGAAGCTCGTCTTGAATAACAAGAATAGTTTCTTTCTTTAAAGAAACAAATCCTAGCAGAACAAAAACCAAACCAGATTTGACCTTGTCAATAGGCCTTCCAAATAAAAGAAGAAGTCCAACTTGATCCACCTCGACTCTACGTAGGCAAGCCATTGAATAAACAAATTCTACGGCAAAAGCACAACCAATAAGGTTGTATTTATTTACCCAATTGTCTTTTCCCGAAAACATCATGATAATTCCCGAAATTAGCAGAATTATCAAACATGTAATAGCAAAATATTTTACTGTTTTTTTCATAATACACCTCCTCCAGTGGTGATTTTTTTTTATTTTTTATTGATGAATTAATATATTTTTTTATATTTTCAACATTTATCAATGATCAAAATACCACTATAGTATAGCATAAATAAAACAAAAAGTCAATCCCTTAGGACTGACTTTTTGATAATAATAATCTTATTTATAATGTTTATTATGCGTGCTTTAATGGCACTGACTCATTTTCTTTGTTTGAGAACAACTTCCTCCATAGAACTACTATAAGCAATATTAGGATAAAGAAGAATATCCATTGAACAAGACTTGATGGCATAAATGCGCTTGAACCAAATATTGCATTTGATGCTAATTCGCTTTCTTGATCACTTGTTTCTTTTATCGTCTTAGAATTTGCGCTAGTAGCCTGATTTGCAGTTGAACTTACAACTGAAGTTTTTGCTTTGGATGTTGTATTTGCGCTCGCATTTGTGGGATTAGTTACTTTAAAAGTAATTGCATTTGAGTATCCTCCACCGGGAGCTGGGTTGAAAACTGAAATAGAGTAACTGCCAATTGTTCCAAGTTCGTAAGAATTCAATTGAGCTGTAAGAGTTGAAGAATTTATAAATGATGTATTCAAATCATGATCATTTAATCTAATATTTGATTCAGGAGTAAAATTTCTTCCTTTTACAGTTATTGTTATATTTGAATTCTTAGTTATAGAATTTGGACTTACTGAAGTTACTGAAGGATTAGGATTATAATCATCATTTGACCAATTTCCAGATCCTCCGTTGTTACTATCATCATAGTAACCAACATATTCACCATCTTCCCAACCAACATGATAATAAGCGTTTGCGTTGTTTGGTAATAAGACCAATAAGTTCAAAACAAAAACTATTGAAGTGGCAAAAACGAAAGATATTAAGTTTTTATAATTTATTTTAAACATACTAACAGTATAGCATATTCGAAATAAAAAGTCAAGCCCTAAAATAGGCCTTAAAATAAGAACTAAATTAATGTATTAGTCCATTTTTTAGTGCTGGAGGAGGGACTCGAACCCTCAAGTCTTTCGACACTAGTTCCTAAGACTAGCGCGTATACCAATTCCGCCACTCCAGCATTATATAATTATAAGCTTATAAAATATTTCGTATGAAAACTTTTTAAGCTAGTCCGCCCAGTTGGATTTGAACCAACGACCAATCGCTTAAGAGGCGAGTGCTCTACCAACTGAGCTATGGGCGGATATATAAAAATACTTTTTTCTTTTTTAAATAAATATTCAATATTTATTTGTGCCCGGAGTGGGAATCGAACCCACACCTCTTGCGAGACACGATTTTAAGTCGTGCGCGTATACCAGTTCCGCCATCCGGGCATTTAAAATGTATTTTCTAATTATAATTTATTAATATTTTTTTCTCAAATTACAATGAGGCCTGGGGCGGAATCGAACCGCCGTATGAGAGTTTTGCAGACTCTAGCCTTACCACTTGGCGACCAGGCCACTTTTCCATATTACTTTGGTCTGAGCAATTCGTCAATTTTCTGTCTATTTTTTTCTCCTTTATCAATTTCAATATCAAGAAATGGTATAATTTTTATCTTCATATTTTTTTTCAAAAAATCTCTTAATTCTTTTCTTTTTCTTTTTGCAAAATCTAAAGCATCGTGTTCTTTTTCATCAGGAAGAACTGTTATAAATATTGTTGCATTTTTAAGATCATGAGAAATATTGCATGATGTTACAGTAATAAGAGATGTACGATTATTTTCTCGTTCTAAAAAATTTGCGGATAGTTCTTTTATTAAATTTGCAACTTTTTCTGTTCTATCCATTTTATTTTTGGGTTACGATAAAAGATTCAACTATATCGCCTGGTGCAATTTCTGTTTTTGATTCAACCATCATTCCAAATTCTATGCCTTCCTCTACAGAAGAAGTTTTTGTTTTATTTTTTTCTAAATTTACAATTCTTCCATTTCCTATTTCAAAATCTCTTCGTATTATCTTTACAGTGCTATTTAAAGCTATTTTACCTTCTATCACTTTACCACCCATTATTTGACGTTCTTTTGTCCTGCTGAATGTTTTTAATATTTTTGCTTTTCCAAGTATTTCAGTTGTTTCAACTTTTAATCTTCTTTTTTCCATTTCTTCTTCTAGCCATTCTGTCATTTTATAAATTATATTAAAGAAAGAAACAGTAATTCCTTTTTTCTCTGCTAATTCAGTCGCACTCTTGTCTATTTTTACATTGAATCCAACTATTATTGCATCTGGACAACTTGCCACGGCTTTTACATCTGATTCAAGTATTGATCCTGCTCCTTTTTGAACGATTCTAAATTCAGTATTTTCACTTTTTATTTTGCTAATTTCTTTTTCTATAGCTTCAAGCGATCCTGAAACATCAGTTTTTATTACAATCGGAATTATTTTTTTATTTGTATCTTCTACGTTTATTGTTTTTTCGCAATTTATTTTTTCTTTTAAATTAGATGCATAATTTTCTGCATCCTTTTTATTTTTAAATGCAACAAATTCTGAACCTATATTAGGTATTTTACTAAAACCTATTAATCTGATAGGGGATGAGAATGTTGCTTCATCTACACTCTTTCCAAGAAAGTTTTCAATAATTCTTGTAGAACATATAGCATCTTCCACTGCTACTGTCATTCCTTTTTTTAAAGTACCATTTTTTATAATTAATGTAGCTTGAATACCTCTTTTGGAATCTAAATTTGCTTCAATAACAAAACCTGATGCTTCTTTTTCTTTTACTGCTGTTAAACTTTCCATTTCTGCAAGAATTAAAAGTAGCGATAATAGATTTTCTACACCTTCTCCTGTTTTTGCTGAAATTTCTGCAAATGGGATTTTTCCTCCATAGTTTTCCAAATATATTTCATTCTCTGCCAATTCTATTTTTGTTTTTTCAATATTTGCTCCAGGTTTGTCTATTTTATTTATTGCAACAATATAAGGAACATTATTTTCAGTGATTGTTTTCCATGCCTCAATTGTTTGAGGTTTTACTCCATCTTCAGCTGATACGATAAGAATAGCTATATCTGCAATCTGTGCACCACGTTCACGCATTTTTGAAAAAGCCGCATGTCCTGGTGTGTCTAGAAATGTTATTTTTCTATCTTTTCCATGTTCATCTTTATGTATTACTTCATAAGCTGAAATATGCTGAGTAATTCCTCCAGCTTCTTTGTCTACAATGTTTGTATTTCTAATATAATCAAGTAGTGTAGATTTTCCGTGATCAATATGTCCCATTACCACTATTACAGGAGGACGTTCTACAATATTTTCTTTTGTAATTGTTTTTTCCATATTATTAAATTTTTTAGAGAAGTATAGTTGTAAAAACTTTCCTATATGAAAATATTTACAACTACACTCCTGCTATACTTCTGCTTTTTTCAATGCTTCCTTTTCTTCTTCGGTAAGCTCGTATTCGGATTTCTTATTTTTAATTGGTTTAGCAAATACGCTCATTCTTTCTCTTGAATATAAACTTGAAAGAACAACTCCATCTCCATCTTCATTTAGCATACCTATAGAAAAACTTTGGTTACTGCCTTGATCTGGAAATGGGTTAAAACGAACTGTTTCTACACCGCGTATACTCTTTTTAAGTTTTGCATTTATTTTTTTAAGTTCATCTTCAGCATTTTCTTTTGCAATTTTCAACTTAGCAATATCACTTTCAAGGTTTTCAAGAGTTTCCTCTAGATCTTTTGCTTTCTTTCCTAAAAAGAATCTTTTTAAACGTTTTTCTGTATTAAAAACCCATACTATGTTTATTAAAATAATAATTGCTATAAAAATAAATAGGGCAATTTCGAACTTTATATTCATAGTTATTTAATATATACTATTTTTATGAAGAAATCAAAGGAAATATATTTAGATTATGCTTCAAGCACTCCAATAGAAAAGCGCGTTGTTTCTGCGATGAATCATATTATCAATAATAATTTCGCAAATCCGAGTGCTATTCATGAACTTGGTTTAAAATCTAAAGAAATTTTAAACAATGTAAGATCTAATATAGCAGATATTTTGGAAGTTAGGCCAAAAGAAATAATTTTTACAAGTGGTGCAACAGAAAATAATAATTTAGCAGTTTTAGGTATATTTCAAAAAACACATTTTAATTTTTTTCCTCACATTGTTACTACAAATATAGAGCATCCTTCTGTAATAGAAGTTTGTAAATATTTAGAAGAAACAAAACAAGCTGAAGTTACTTATGTAAACGTAGAGCCAGATGGCATAGTTGACCCAAAAAAGATTAGTAAAGCTTTGAAAAAAAATACAGTGTTAGTTGCAATAATGTATGCGAATAATGAAATAGGGACGATACAGCCAATAAAAGAAATTGCAAAAGAAATAAGACATTTTAAAAAAATGCAAATAGATACATTACTAAAAAAAGACAATACTATGTCTTCTCCTATTTTCCCAATTTTTTACGTTGATGCAACTCAAGCTGTAAATTATTTGCCAATTTCTGTGCCAAAACTCGGTGTAGATATGATGTCATTCAATGGAGATAAAATTTATGGTCCAAAGGATATAGGAGTTTTCTATTCTAGGAATAATATTCCATTAGGTAAAATCTTTTTTGGTGGTGATCAAGAATTTGGTAAAAGACCTGGTACAGAAAATCTTGCAAGTATCGTTGGATTGGATGAAGCGTTAAAAATTGTAGGAAAGATAAAAATTAATGAGAATAAAAGATTAATTAATCTAAGAAATTATTTTATTAAGCAATTAACAAATTCAAAAACTTTTAAAAAATATGGAATTTTGTTAAATGGAAGTTTGGAAAATAGATTGCCAAATAATATAAATATAACAATACCAAAAATTCCAAGTGATTTACTCTTAGTAGAACTTTCTGCTAATGGAATATATGTTTCAGAAAAAAGTGCTTGCAAATCTGGTGATAAAAAAAGTTCTCACGTTATTAATGCAATTTGTAATATTTCTGAATCAAATTCGTCAAATAAAGAGAGTAATTCCCTAAGATTTTCTTTGGGCAGAAGTACAACAAAAGATGATTTAAATTACACCCTAAAGGTATTAGCTTCGACATTGAAAAAACTAGAAAAATGGTATTGCTAATGTCTTAGATAAGTTGTTCCTTGATTTTGACTAAAAGAAAAGAATGATATAATGAAGGCATGGATATGAAAGATTTAAACAAATCACAATTAGTTTTACTTACGATACTGATAAGTTTTATCACTTCGATTGCTACAGGTATTTCTACCGTGTCCTTGTTACAGCAAGCACCTGTGTCTTTCACAGCACCTATCAATCGTATTGTAAGACAAACAGTAGAAAAGATTGTACCTGGTGAATCAAGTGTTCAAACAGTTGTCGTAAAAGAAGAAGATTTAGTAGTGGATGCTATAGCAAAAAATCAATCAACTGTTTTTGCAATAAGTAAAGATTCTTTTGATGAGTTTGGAAATTCAATAGAAGTATCTGCTGGAAGAGGATTTGCTGTTTCGAATGATGGAATTATTGTAGCTGACTCTTTGCAAGTTACAGGTTATGAAAAGTAT
The DNA here is from genome assembly GCA_035353995.1 of Minisyncoccota bacterium. Lineage (GTDB taxonomy): Bacteria > Patescibacteriota > Minisyncoccia > Phycocordibacterales > UBA9973 > UBA9973. The sequence continues at coordinate 69,052 of DAOQAL010000002.1, forward strand.
TATGTAAAAAATGATAATGGTAAATTTAATGCTGAGTTTATTTCTGCGGACAAAAAAGGTTTTTCTTTCTTAAAAATTGGAAAACCTATTGATGAAAAAAGTAAGTTGGTTTATACTGTTCCAGCTTCCGGTGATTTAGGGAATATGAAAGCTGGACAGAAGATCATTCTTTTGGGAAGCACTATTTCATCTTTTATTTATGAGGGTTCAAAAGATTTAAAAATTACTGTAAATAAAACAAATGCTGGTGGAATTTTGCTTGATATAGATGGAAATGTGCTAGGAATTGCTTTGTCTAATGAAACTATTTCTTTTGCTTCGATTGCAGATATTCTTAGCTCTTTGAAATCCCTAAACGAAACACCAAAAGCATAAAATATTGTTGTTCGCTATTAATTTTATTTATAAATTTTAATTTATATTTATTTATGCCACCACTTAACAAATTTACAACTAAAGCAAAGGATGCAATAAAAAAGGCTCACGAGCTTGCAATTGAGCGTGGTCAAAATCACGTTTCTTCATTGCACTTGCTTGCAGCTCTTTTACTTCAAGATGAAAGTATGGTTAATTCCATTCTAGACAGATTAGAGGTAGATACTATGCTATTAACTGATTCCATTTTGGAATTAATAGAAACACCAGAAACTAGAAGTACTATTTCTCCAGCCTATCAAATTTATTTAAATGCAGATTTTGCACAAGCAATAGAACATTCAGTTAAATTAGCAGAATACTTGAAAGATGAATTTGTTTCTACTGAACATTTATTTGTTGCTATATTGGAAGTTCCTGGAGAAGCTCGTGAAGTTTTGGCAAGACATAGAATTAATAAAGATCTTGTATTAAAAGTTTTAGAAGAACTTCGTAGTCAAAATATTACTGATGTTAGCGAACCTAAAAAGTTTAAATTAATTTTGAAATATACTAGAAATTTAACTAAGCTTGCAAAAGAAGATAAGCTAGACCCTGTTATAGGAAGAGACAGCGAAATAACTAGAATAATGCAAATACTTTCTCGCAGAACAAAAAATAATCCTATTTTAATAGGTGAGGCTGGTACTGGAAAAACTGCAGTCGTTGAAGGTTTGGCTCAAAGAATTTCAAAAAACAATGTTCCAGAATCTTTAAGAGAAAAAGAGCTTGTTTCACTAGATCTTGGAATGCTTATTGCTGGTACTAAATATCGTGGAGAATTTGAAGAAAGATTAAAAGGCATAATGAAAGAAATAGAAAGAGCAGAAGGAAAAATAATTTTATTCATTGATGAAATACATACTATTGTTGGTGCTGGTGGTGGTGAGGGAACTATGGATGCTTCGAATATGTTGAAGCCTGCACTTTCTCGTGGAGAGTTAAGAGCAATTGGTGCTACTACTTTAAAAGAATATCAAAAATATATTGAAAAAGATCCAGCTTTGGCTCGTCGTTTTCAACCTGTTTATATAGAAGAGCCGAGCGTGGAAGATGCTATTGCTATTTTGCGTGGGCTTAAAGAAAAATATGAACTTTTCCACGGAATACGTATTACAGATGATGCTATAGTTTCTGCTGTAAATCTTTCTACACGTTATATTACGAATAGATTTTTGCCAGACAAGGCTGTTGATTTGATAGATGAAGCGTCATCTTCATTAAAAATAATGTTGGAAAATAAACCACCAGTGTTAGAAGATGCTCATAGAAAAATAATGCGTCTTGAAATTGAAAAGGAAGCTCTAAAAAAAGAAATTGAAGAAGAATATTCTGAGGATAAGAGTAAAAAAAATAGAATTAAAGCAATTGATAAAGAGATAGGGAATTTAAAAGAAAAAACAAAAGAACTTGAATTAAAGTGGCAAAACGAAAAAGCAATTGTAGTTGAAACTAGTTCAATAAAAAAAGAACTTGATGCTCTTCGTGTTGAAGCAGAAAATGCTGAGATGAGAACTGATCTTTCAAAGGCTGCGGAAATTCGCTATGGTAAAATCCCAATGCTTAAAAAAGAACTTGATACAAAATTAGCACGTCTCAAAAAATTACAAAAATCTAGAAGAATATTGAAAGAAGAAATTACTGCAGAAGATATTGCTGAAGTTGTAGCACGATGGACAGGTATTCCTCTTTCAAAGATGCTTGAAGAAGAGCGTGCAAAATTGGAAAAAATGGAAGAAGAATTATATAAGAGAGTTATTGGACAGAAAGATGCAATTAAAAGAGTTGCTGATGTAATTCGTCGTTCTCGTGCTGGAATTTCTGATCCTAATAGGCCTATTGGTTCATTTATTTTCTTAGGCCCATCAGGAGTTGGAAAAACAGAACTTACAAAAGCTCTTGCTCAATTTATGTTTAATGATGATAGAGCGCTTATTAGAGTTGATATGTCTGAATATATGGAAAAATATTCAGTTTCAAAACTTATAGGTTCTCCACCTGGTTATGTTGGATATGAAGAATCAGGCCAATTAACTGAAGCAGTAAGGCATAGACCATATTCTGTTGTTCTTTTTGACGAAATAGAAAAGGCACATCCAGAAGTATTTAATATGTTACTTCAAGTTATAGATGAGGGAAGATTAACAGACGGAAAAGGTAGAGTTGTAAATTTTAAAAATTCAATTATTATTTTGACGTCAAATATCGGTTCTCAATTTGTTGAAAAAATGGAATCAATAGGATTTTCAAATAATTCAGATAGAGATGATTACAGTAATATGAAAGATAAAGTTCTTGAATCTTTGAAAGAAAATTTCCGACCAGAATTTTTGAATCGTTTGGACGAAATTATAGTTTTTGATGTCCTATCAAAAGAAGCAATTATTGAAATAGTGAAATTGAGAGTAGAAATGGTAAAAGAAAGATTACTTGCGAAAGGAATCCATTTCAAAATTTCTGATGATGCATTGTCTCTGTTGGCAGAAAAAGGATATGATCCACATTATGGTGCAAGACCTATTAATCGTTTGATTCAAAATAAAATTTTGAATCCTGTTGCGTCATATATTATTTCAAATGATGTAAAAAATGGAGATATGATTGCTGTGTCTGTAAAAAATAATGAAATATTTATTGAAAATCAAAAGGAACATTCAAAACACATAAAAAAAATTCAAAGTCCAATTATTACATCACAGCGTTCGCCAAAGAAATAAATTAAAAATCTCCCTTCAAAGGGAGATTTTTAATTTGGTGCGCCGGGTAGGAGCGCTTCGCATTTCTCTCCTTACAGAAGCTTGAATTTTTTAATATAGTGCGCCGGGTAGGATTCGAACCTACGTAGCCCTAAGGGCGACTGATTTACAGTCAGTTGCAATTGACCACTCTGCCACCGACGCTATTTTGCGACATAAGTCGCAATCCTATATATGCGTAGGAACATAGCTTTAGTGGTAGCCCACCTTCGCTACGCTACAGATAAAAAATGAAGCAGTTCATTTTTTATCCACCGACGCATCTTAGAGTAAAATAGCATAAAAAAAGTCTTTTTGCATCTTTTTCTATTGAGTATTTTATTTTATAAAAATACTTTTTGCTATTTTAAGAATAGTATGTTATGATTAACAAAATAAATTAAGCCTGACGGCTTTTTTATTTCGTAAAATTATGGAAATTAGAAATATTGCAATTATAGCGCACGTTGATCACGGCAAAACAAAACTGACCGATTCTTTAATGAAACAAAACGGTATGTTTTTGGACGACAGTGTATCAATGGATTCAAATGAACTCGAAAAAGAGCGAGGTATTACAATATATTCAAAAAATACATCTATATATTATAAAGGAACTAAAATAAATATTGTAGATACTCCAGGGCACGCAGACTTTGGTTCTGAAGTTGAACGTGTTCTTCGTGCAATTGATTCTGTTTTATTGTTAGTTGATGCTGTAGAAGGACCAATGCCTCAAACAAGATTTGTATTGAAAAAATCCTTAGAGCTTGGATTAAAACCAATTGTTGTTATAAATAAAATAGACAAAAAAGCTGCTGATCCGAATAGAGCATACGAAGAGGTTCTAGAACTTTTTTTTGAATTAGGCGCTACAGAAGAGCAGGCAAATTTTGAAACTGTTTATGCAATAGGTAGAGAAGGAATTGCAAAAAGAAAATTAGAAGATGAATCAAAAGATTTAACTCCTCTTTTGGATGTTATTTTAGAAAAAGTTTCACCAGCATCAAAAAATGAAGAAGGTCTTATGTCTGCGCAAGTATTCAATCTAGGTTATGACAATTTCTTAGGAAGACTTGCTATAGCTAGAATATATTCTGGAAAAATGACTTCAGGTAATCAGGTTTTTGTAAAAGGAGAAAATGGAACAAGATCTGGAAAAATATCTAAATTATTTACCTTTGAAGGTTTAACTAGAAAAGAAGTTAAAGAAGCAACTTCTGGCGATATTGTACTTCTTGCTGGTATACCTGATATATATATTGGAGAAACGATTTGTGAAGATGAGTCTGTTGAACCAATGCCACATATTGCTATTGATGAGCCAACAATTTCTTTAAATTTTTTAGTAAATGATTCTCCTTTTGCTGGGAAAGAAGGTAAATTTGTAACATCAAGACAATTAAAAGAAAGACTAGAAAAAGAGTTGGAGATGAACGTAGGTCTTAAAGTTGATTTTTCTCCAGAACAAGGAAAAATAAAATCGGGACCAAGTTTTTTTAAAGTGTACGGAAGAGGTGAATTGCACATTGCTATTCTTTTAGAAAATATGCGCAGAGAAGGATTTGAAATGCAGGTATCTCAACCAGAAGTTATTGTTAAAGAAATAAATGGTATAAAAATGGAACCATATGAAGAAATAATCATAGATGTTCCAAATATTTTTTCAGGTTCTGTTATAGAAAAAATTAGTAAACGCAGAGGTCTTATGAAAAATATGACAGAAAAAGAAGGCATTTGTAGAATTACTTTTGAAATACCAACAAGGGGAATTTTAGGATACAGAGGAGAATTTATAGTAGATACAAAAGGTGAAGGAATTATGTCTGGCAGAGTTATAGGATTTAAAGAACATGCAGGAGAAGTTAGAAAAAGAGAATATGGATCTATGGTTTCTATGGTATCTGGAAAAGCTGTAGCTTTTGCTCTTGCAAACTTACAAGAACGAGGCGTGCTTTACATTGGTCATGGAGCAGAGGTATACGAAGGAGCTGTAATTGGTAATGTATTAAAAGGAAATGATATGTCTGTAAACCCAACAAAAGGTAAACAGCTCAGTAATATGCGTGCTTCTGGAACAGATGAAGCAATAATTTTAAATCCTCCTTTTGTGCTTAATATTGAAAGGGGATTAGAGGTTATGGGTGATGATGAGTATCTGGAAATAACTCCAAAAAGTGTTAGACTTAGAAAAAAATATTTAACAGAACTCGAAAGAGTGAGAATGGCTCGTTTAGTCAATGACTAAAATTTGACATCGGGTCAAGATTATGTATAATTAAGATAAAAGAAATTATTATAAATTAAGATTATAAAAAAATGACAACAATATCATTCAAACCAAAGCAGGTAACAAAAAAAATAACTTCAAATCTACACAATAGAGCAAATGATGTAATCATGAATCGTTTTGGTTTGAACACTGAAGCTGAAAGAAAGACTCTCGAAGAAATTGGTAAGAAATATAATATAACTCGTGAAAGAGTAAGACAAATAGAAGAGTCAGCTCTTAACATGATAAAAAAATCAGAAGCTTATAAAGGTGAGCAGGCTGTTTTTGATGAACTAAAAGAATTGATAAACTCTTTGGGTTCTATTATTTCAGAACATGAACTTTTGTCTCACATATCAAAAGATAAAGCAACTCAGAATCATATTCATTTTTATTTGGTATTGGGTGACGCTTTCAAAAAACACAGAGAAGATAATCACTTTCATGCACGTTGGAGTGTGAATGATGAAGTTGCACAAAAAGTACATGATTCTTTGAAAAAACTTTATGCAAGTCTTAATGATGAAGATTTAATATCAGAAACAGAAATGATAAAAAAGTTTTTTGATAATATGAAAGATTCAGTTGAAGAATACAAGAAAGAAGAAATAGTAAAGAGATGGCTTGGAATGTCAAAAACAATATCTAAAAATCCGCTTGGTGAATGGGGAAAATCAACATCTCCTAATATCCGTACTCGTGGTGTAAAAGATTATGCATTTTTAGTAATGCGACGTCATGGTTCTCCTATGCATTTCAGAGAAGTAGCTGATAATATTTCAAAAACTTTTAATAGAAAAACTCACTATGCAACATGTCACAATGAACTCATAAAAGATCCTCGTTTTGTATTAGTTGGACGTGGAATGTATGCTTTATCTGAATGGGGATATAAAGCCGGAATTGCAAGAGAAATAATTAGAGATATTCTAAAAAGAGAAGGTCCTCTTTCTAAAGATCAAGTTGTAGAAAAAGTAATGAAAGAAAGATATTTCAAGAAAAATACTATTTTGGTAAATCTTGTTAATTCAAAATATTTCAAAAAGAACAAAAACGGTCTTTATACTGCAATATAGAATATTTTGTTTTACTTTACTCTCTCTTTATATTAATATATAAGATATGGCTGATATTCCTGTAGATATAGCTGTTTTTCTTTTTAATATTGTTTTATGGATTTTACCTCTTATCGGTACGATCTTTTTGGCTGTGGTTGCTTGGAAGTTGTGGATACATTATGTACAACAAAATTTTATTTCTGGTATTGATTTTGTTTTATTAGAAATTGTTCCTCCACGTGATGTTCTTCGTTCACCAAAAGCTATGGAGCTTTTCTTTACTAATGCTCTTTATCATAAAAGTACAAAGGGTGGTATTGAAGAGTTCTGGCAAGGTGCTGTTTGGTTTTGGTTTTCTCTTGAAATAGTTTCTATTGATGGACAAGTTCATTTTTATATTAGAACACCAACGAGAATAAGAGGATTAATTGAAACACAAATGTATGCTCAATATCCTCAAGCTCAGATAAAAGAAGTTGATGATTACACTCTTGCAGTAGATGAGATTTCAGATAATAGTAAATACAATCTATGGGGATGTGAATTTTGGTTGGACAAACCAGAAGCTTATCCTATAAAAACTTATGTTGATTTTGGTTTAGATAAAGATCCTAAAGAAGAATTTAAAGTTGATCCAATCGCTCCGATAATAGAACTTTTTGGTTCTCTAAAAAAAGGAGAACAAATGTGGTTACAGTTTGTTATTACTCCAGCACGCAAAAAATATCATACAATAGGAACTTGGTTTAAAAATCATGACTGGGTTGCTGAATCAAGGCTGGAAGTTAGAAAAATATTAAAACCATATATGGCTGTTAAGGATGAAGGTAAAAGAATAGAAGTTCGTGTTCCTTCTTATTTGGAAGGTCAAGTAGAAGGTATTAATAGTAAAATAACTAAACTAGGTTTTGATTGTGGCATAAGAGCATGCTATGTTGCAAAAAAAGAATCTTACGATTTAAGTAATAGAAGAAATTTACGTCTTATTTTCCGTCAATACGCAACTCCATCACTAAATTGTCTTGAAAGACATAATTCAACTCAGGCTGATGCTTTTACTGCTAATTTCTTTGAATCTTTCTTTCTTATTTCTCAAAAGACGATTACTCGTTTATCAAATAGAATGCTGGAAGAATATAGAGAACGTGCATTTTTCTATACTCCATTAAGACATAAACTTTCTAGTTTTATTCCTTGGCCACTTTCACCTTATATATTTCCAAAATATTTTCACCACAATACTTTTGTTCTTAATACAGAAGAAATTGCTACACTTTGGCATTTCCCAGGTCAGATTTTGAAAGTTCCTACATTAGAACGTATAGAATCAAAAGAAGCATCACCGCCTCCAAATTTACCGATATAATATATGGAAAATTTTTCTTTATTAAATAATAATAAAATTCCAGAAGAAAATATAAAGAAACAATATTCATTTAAGAAAAAAGTTTCTCTCTTTGTTTTGGGATTATTTTCTTTTTTGTTTATTGGATATTTTCTTTTTTTAAGTACCCCGTGTTCTTTTCCAAAGGGTATTGTAATTAGTATTGAAAAAGGAGAAAGTTTGAGAGATGTATCTTTATTATTGAAAGAAAAAAAAATTATTAGATCAAGAGTTTCTTTTGAAACATTTGTTATTTTATTTGGTGGAGAAAAACATATTTCTCAAGGAGATTATTTATTTGAAAATAAATTACCAGTTTTCGAGGTTGCAAAACGAATAGTTGAAAAGGATCGTCATTTAGCATCAGTAAAAATAACAATTCCTGAAGGATATAATCTTTTGCAAATAGCTGATGCGGTTTCTACAAAATTGAAAAATTTTAACAGAGAAAAATTTTTTACAGAAGCAAAAGAGGGATATCTATTTCCAGATACATATTTTTTCTTTTCAACAGATAGTGAAGAGCAAGTTGTAAAGTATATGACAGAAAATTTTGAAAAGAAAATTAAAACGGTAAAGTCTGAAATTAATGATTCTGGTAAAACAGAAAATGAGATTATAATTATGGCATCTCTTATAGAAAAAGAGGCAAAAGGTGATGCTGATAGAGGTTATATTTCTGGAATTTTGTGGAATAGATTAAAAAAGGGAATGCCATTACAAGTTGATTCAGCTGAAGAAACATACAAAACAAAAGGTTTGCCAGAGAACCCTATTTGCAATCCAGGCTTAAAAGCTATAAAAGCGTCGATTTCACCAATTAATTCTCCATATTTATATTATCTTCATGATAAGAATGGCATAATTCATTATGCAAAAACTTTTGATGAGCATAAAAAAAATAAATTAAAATATTTGAATTAAAAAATGAGAAAACATAATTTAGCTTTTACAGATTTAGAAACCACTGGTCTTAATATTCTCAAACATGAGATTATTGAGATTGGTTGTGTTATTACAGATTATAAATTGAAAGTTATTGAAGAATTTGAAATAAAAATAAAACCAGAAAATATTGAGAATGCAGATCTTGTTGCTTTAAAGGTGAATGGATACAATGATGAAGATTGGAAAGACGCTATGTCATTAAAAAATGCATTACATATTTTTTCTGATAAAGCAAAAGATTGCATTATGGTAGGACAAAATGTTGCTTTTGATTCTTGGTTTTTAGAATATAATTTTGCTAAATTAAATTTAAAAAATACATTGCACTATCATAGGCTTGATACTATTTCTATTGCTTGGGCAAAACTTCATAAAAAAGAAGAAGTTAACCATTTCTCTTTGCGTGAAATGTGTAAATATTTTGGAATAAAAAATGAAAATCCGCACAGAGCATTGTCTGATGCACAGGCTACATTTGAGCTTTACAAAAAGCTTATGAATATGTAGTATCAAATCATATTTGTTTTAAAAAATATTTTCATTTTATGAAGAAACTTAAAAACAAAAAAATAGTTTTTGTTGGCATGTCTGGAGGTGTAGATTCTTCTGTTTCTGTAGCTATTTTGAAAGAACAAGGCTATGACGTAGTTGGTGTTTTTATTCGTACTTGGCACCCAGATTTTTTGCCATGCAATGAAGAAAAAGAAAGATTAGATGCGATGAGAGTAGCTGCTTTTTTGAATATACCATTTTTAACTTTTGATTTTGAAGACATTTATAAAAAAGGAGTGGCAGATTATATGATTGCAGAATATAAAGCTGGTAGAACTCCAAACCCAGATGTTATGTGTAATAAGGAAGTAAAATTTGGTGCTTTTCTTAAAAAATCTCTTTCTATGGGTGCAGACTATGTTGCTACTGGACATTATGCAATAAGTAAAAAATATTCGAATGATTTTAATTTATTGAAAGGAAAAGATTCCACGAAAGATCAAGTATATTTTCTCTGGACATTAAAACAGGAACAGCTTTCAAAAATTTTTTTCCCTGTAGGTAATATAAAAAAGACAGAGGTAAGAAAACTTGCAAAAAAATTTAAGTTACCTGTTGCAGATAAAAAAGATAGTCAGGGGATTTGTTTTCTTGGAGCTGTTGATTTAAAAGAATTTTTAAAACACTATATTAAAGAAAAAGGAGGAAACGTAGTAAATACAAATGGGGAAATTATTGGATACCACGATGGGGCTGTTTTCCATACACTTGGAGAACGTCATGGTTTTACAATTACGAAAAAGAATCCAAACGATGGAGCTTATTATATAGTTTCAAAAAATATAAAGAAAAATACTTTAGTAGTAAGTCAGGATAAAAATTCTTTTCAAGAAGATAAAGATAAGAAAAATAATTCGGAATTTTATTTAGAAATAGATAATTTAAATTGGATTAACGAAATTCCTAAAGCAAATAAAAATTATCAAGCACAAATTCGTTACCATGGAGAATTTTTACCTTGCAAGATAGAATTGAATAGTAAAACAAAAGCAAAAGTAATTTTTAAAAAATATATTTTAGCAGATAAAGGACAGTCATGTGTTATTTATGATAAAGATGTTTGCCTTGGTGGTGGTATAATTATATAATATAAATATATGGAACAATTTTTTATACAAAACGGAGATATTGTTTTGAGATTAGTAATAGCTATGTTTTTAGGAATGTTAGTTGGAACAGAACGCTTTTTAGCCCGCAAGGAAGCAGGTGTTAGAACTCATGCTCTTGTATCTGTGGGTTCAGCTCTTTTTGTTATAATTTCTGAAATAGTTATGCAAAATTATGCTAACATGGGAGCATTTGATCCAATGCGTATGGCATCTCAGATCGTTGTAGGAATTGGATTTCTTGGTGCTGGCTCTATTATATTGGAAGGTTCACGATTAAAAGGGTTAACGACAGCAGGTGGACTTTGGGTTACTGCTGGAATAGGAATGGCAGCTGGATTTGGACTTTTTGGACTTGCTACTATATCAACAGTTTTAGTCCTTTTAATTTTGATTTTTGTTTATATACTTGAAAAACCTCTTTTAAAAATTTCAGAAAAAAACGATACTGCAGAAAAAACTGATAATTAATTTTTATGAACTCGAATGAAATCAGACAAAAGTTTTTAAGTTTTTTTGAGAACAAAGGACATAAAATAATTTCTTCATCTTCTCTTATACCTGAAAATGATCCATCAGTGCTTTTTACTACTGCTGGTATGCAACAATTTAAAAAATATTACATAGATCCAGAATTGGCAGAAAAAGAACTTGGAAGTAAAAATGTTGTAACTGTGCAAAAATGTGTCAGGACTGGTGACATAGATGAAGTTGGTGATAATTCGCATTTAACATTTTTTGAAATGCTAGGTAATTTTTCTTTTGGTGGTTATGGAAGAAAGGAAGCTATAGAATATGCTTACGAATTTATTACAAAAGAAATGAATTTAGATATTTCTTATGTAACTTGCTATAAAGGAGAAGGAATTGTTCCAAAAGATTCTGAGTCTGAAAAAGTTTGGCAAGAGCTCGGATTGAAAGATATTAGGGAAGAGGGATCTGATGTTTTTTGGGGACCAACTGGAGATTCTGGTCCTTGTGGCCCTACTACGGAAATTTATTGTAAGAATGCGTCTGGAGAAGATGTAGAAATTTGGAATATAGTTTTTAATGAATATTTTTGTAATGGTTCACGGGAGAAATTAGATAAAGGTGAAGCCGAATTAAAAAAATTACCAGTTTTAGGAATTGATACTGGAATGGGTTTTGAAAGACTTGTTTCTATAGTTCAGAATAAAAAAAGCGTTTACTATACTGATTTATTTGAAGGTGAAAATACAAGAGAAGAAAGAGTTGTTTCTGATCATATTAAAGCATCTATGTTTTTAATTTCTGATGGTGTTGTTGCTTCTAATACTGGAGCAGGGTATGTTCTTCGCAGATTGATTAGAAGAGCTGTAAGATTTACAAAAGAACCACTAAAAAATAGAATAGAAAAAGTAAAAAATTTATACAAAGGAATTTATGATTTAGATGAAAAAGGAGAAATAGAAAAAGAAGCAGAAAAATTTAAATTAACGCTAGAACATGGTTTGAAAGAATTTGAAAAAGGTATTGATCCTTTTATTCTAGCTACCACTTATGGTTTTCCTATTGAACTTACAGAGGAATTGGCAAAAGAAAAGGGAATAAAAATAAATTTGGAAGATTTTAATAAAAAAATGGCAGAGCATCAAAAGCTTTCTCAAACAGCTTCAGCTGGAATGTTTAAAGGAGGACTAGCTAGTCATTCTGAAAAAGCTACTAAATTACACACAGCACATCACTTGCTTTTGTCTGCTTTACAAAAAGTTGTTAATCCAGAAATACATCAAAGGGGAAGTAATATTACAGATGAAAGATTGAGAATAGATTTTATTTGTGATCATAAATTAACGGAAGAAGAAAAGAAAAATGTTGAAGATCTAGTAAATGAAAAGATTAAGAGTGATTTAAATGTAATCAAAAAAGAAATGCCACTTTCTGAAGCCCAAAAGACAGGAGCAGAAATGGAATTTGGTGCAAAGTATCCAGAAATAGTTACAGTTTATTTTATTGAAGATAAAAATGGTAATGTTTTTTCGAAAGAATTTTGTGGAGGACCACACGTTTTGCATACTGGTGAATTAGGAATATTCAAAATAATAAAAGAAGAAGCCGTATCTGCTGGTATTAGGAGAATAAAAGCTACACTTATATAATTTTTTTATGATATAATAAAACGAGTATGGGAATTTTTTCAAGCTCGAAAAACAAAGATGAACTAGCATTAGTCTTTGATATCGGCTCTTCTTCAATTGGTGGGGCTCTTTTTTTGATTCAAAAAAATGGAGTCCCAAAAATAATCTATTCAATTCGAGAGCCTATAACACTTGAAAAGACAATAAGTTTTGATAGATTTTTATCTTTAACTTTAAAATCCCTTGAAGCTGTAGCAACTAAAATTGGAAAAACAGGGTTAGGAGCACCGAAAGAAACTTTCTGTGTTCTTTCTTCGCCTTGGTATGCATCGCAAACAAGAAGTATATTGCTTAAAAAAGATACACCATTTATTTTTAATTCAAAACTTGCTGATAGTCTAATTCAAAAAGAAATACTTTCTTTCGAGGCAGATTGCAAAGAAAAATATACAAGCAATGGAGAAAAAGTTGTTCCTATTGAATTAAAAAATATGCAGATATTGTTAAATGGATATCCTACACAAAAGCCACTTGATCAAAAAGCTTCAGAACTTGAAATGACAGTTTTTGTTTCTATGGGTACTGAATCAGTTTTAGAAAAAATAAAAGAAGTTATAGGAAAACATTTTTATCATAAAAATATAAAATTCTCTTCATTTATTATGTCCTCTTTTGCAGTTGCAAGAGATATTTTTGTTCACCAAGATAATTTTCTTTTAATTGATATCGGTGGAGAAGTTACAGATATTTCTATGATTAAAAAAGACATACTGCGTTCATCTGTTTCTTTTCCATTTGGTAAAAACTTTTTAATTCGTGGAGTTGCATCTATTTTGGATTGTTCTCTTGATGAAGCTATTTCATATATATCTCTATACAAAGATGGTCATATTGCAGATTCTTCTCTCAAAAAAATAGAACCAATAATAAATAAATTAAAAAATGAATGGCTTACAAAATTTCAAGAATCTTTAGTTAAACTATCAAATGATATTTCTATTCCATCTACAATTTTCTTAACCGTAACTCCTGAATTGGCAAATTTCTTCACAGAAACAATAAAATCTGAGCAGTTCAACCAATACACATTAACAGAATCAAAATTTAAAGTTGTTTTTCTTGGCTCGCAGGCACTTCATGGTGTAGCTTTAATAAAAGATGATATTGTACATGATTCATTTTTAATAATAGAATCAATTTATATTAGTCGTTTTCTTCACAAATAAAATTATGGCAAAAATATTACAAGACATGGTAAAAGTAAAAAGAGCAGGTGGTTTCAAAGAGAAAAATGTTGAGCCAAAAGTTCAAAAAGACATTTACCAAAATAAACAAAATGTAAAAAGCGAAAAAGAAAAAAAGGAATTTCGTGATTCTTATTTTAACAAAAAATTTACATCTGTTTATGACAATTTTGATGATAAAAAAGACAAAGGTGGCCAAAAATATGGGCTTTGGTTTGTTGCATTAATTTCTATTGTTGTATTATTTTTTGCAGTATCATTTTTGTTTTCTAGTGCACAAATAACTATTAATCCGAAAACGAAAGATGTTTTTTTGAATAAAAATTTTTCAGCATCAAAATCATTGAAGGATGATTATCTATTATATAATTCTGTAATTATTCCTGGTGAAGAATCAAAAACAGTTAAAGCTGGTGAAGAAAAAGATTATGTTCAACCAGCAACTGGATCTGTTTTACTTTACAATTCTTTTAGTACTTCTTCTCAAGATCTTTCAATTGATACAAGGTTAGAAGGTTCAAATGGAAAAATTTATAAAACAAAATCAAAAGTAACTATTCCTGGAATGACAAAAAGTGGAACACCAGGGAAAATAAGTGTTGATATTTACGCATCAGAACCTGGCGAAGAATATAATAGTTCACCATTAGATTTTAAAATTTTAGGGTTTAAGGGTACGTCAAAATATTCAAAATTCTATGGTAGGTCTGTTGGAGAAATAGCTGGAGGTTTAAAAGGAAAGGCTAGACAATTAAGTGATGAAGAAAAAGAAAAAGCTATAAACAGCTTAAAAGATACTCTTTTAGAAAAACTTTTTAAAAAAGCAAAAGATCAAACGCCAGAGGATTTTGTTTTCTTTAAAAATGCTAATTTTTTAAATATTGAGGAACAAAAAATAGGTGCAACATCAAAAGATGGTGATGTTACAATAACAATAAAAGGAACATTTTATGGACTTTTGTTTAACAAAGAGGAAATATCAAAAAAAATAACAGATTCTGTATTGAATGATGAAGAAAAAGGAAATGATATATATATATCAAATATTTCTAATTTAGATTTTTCTGTTGAAAATAAAGATATACTGTTATTTACAGAAGCAACAGAAATGAATTTCAAACTAAAAGGTGATATGAAAATTGTTTGGAATGTTGATTCTTCACAAATAATATTGGATGTATTGGGAAAAAGTAAAAAACAATTTAGCCAAATATTATCTGAATATACAAACATCGAATCAGCTGATTTGGTTGTAAAACCTATATGGAAAAGATCTTTTCCAGAAAAAACAAAAGATATAAAAGTAAAAATCAATTATCCAGAATAATTAATATATAAATTATAATAGTGTTATTAACAATAAGTATATTGACCTTTTTCAAATACTTTGTTAGTATTAGCATACTAAATGAGTGAAATAAAAAACGATAAAATATTAACCGCTAGAGGCATAATTACAGAAGCATTGCCTAGTACTTTATTTAGAGTGAAACTTGAAAAAGAATCCGCTGACGTAGAAGAGAAAGAAATTTTGGCGTATCTATCTGGAAAAATGAGGATACACAGAATAAAAGTTTTAATAGGAGATTATGTCGAAGTTGTAATTGATCAATACGGCGGAAAGGGTAGAATTGTAAAAAGGTTGTAATTTTTTTAAAAATAGTGTATTATAGTAACCACAATTGATGGAATAGAGAAACACTGAAAAAATAAGGGTTATTCCCTTGTTTTTGAATTGTTATATAAAAAAATGAAAATTAGATCAACAGTTAAAAAGATTTGTGATAATTGTAAAATGGTAAAGCGTAAGAGACATTTGCGAGTTATTTGTACTAACCCAAAACATAAACAAAAACAATAATTATGAGAATACTTGGAATCACTGTGCCAAATGAAAAGAGATTAGAAATCGGACTTACTTGTGTCTATGGTGTTGGCATTTCATCTGCCAGAAAAATTTTGGATCAAGTAGGAATTGATCGTGGCAAAAAAGCAAAAGATTTAACTTCTGATGAAGAAAACAAAATTAGAGCAATTATAGAAAGTATGAAGATAGAAGGTAACTTGAAAAGAGAAGTTGCTGCAAATATAAAAAGATTAAAAGATATAAAAACTTATCGAGGTATTCGTCATATGAAGAGATTGCCAGTTAGAGGTCAAAGAACAAAAACAAATTCTAGGACTATAAGAGGCAATGTAAGAAAAACAATGGCTTCAGGTAAGAGAAAAGAAAGTAAGACATAGTTTTGATTTGCTTAACTATAAATAAAATTAATTTAAAATGGGAAAAACAAAAATCACAACAGAATCATCAGAAGAAGTTATAAAAGATTCAAGCGCAGAGAATCAAAAAACTACTTCAACAAAAACTCCAAAGAAGAAAATTACTTCAGGTATCCTTTTTGTTGAAGCAACATTTAATAATACAAAAGTTCTTTTTGGAGACAAGGTAGGTAATACATTGTTTTGGTCAAGTGCTGGATCTTTAGGTTTTAGAGGTGCAAAAAAGGGAACTCCATTTGCAGCTTCAAAAGTTGGAGATCTTATTGGTATGAAAGCATTGGCTCTCGGAGTTAAAGATTCTGATGTCGTTGTAAAAGGCGTTGGATCAGGACGAGAACCAGCTATTAGAGCATTTATGGCTCATGGAATTGAAATTACATCTATAAAAGACGCAACTCCAGTTCCTCACAATGGTCCGAAACCTAAAAAACCAAGAAGAGTATAAAAATTAAGAATTAAATTATTTTATGATAACAAAACCAAAATTTAAAATTTGTAGAAGATTAGGACCAGGTGTTTATGACAAATGTCAAACAACCAAGTTTTCAACTACATCTGGTAAATTTGGCAATTCTAATTCAAAACGTCCAAAAGCACTTTCTGAATACGGAACTCAGCTTTTAGAAAAACAGAAAATTCGATTTTCTTATGGAATTTCAGAACGCCAACTTTCAAATTATGTTAAAAAGGCTTCCAATATTAAAGGAGCTGGAACTGCTATAAAATTTTATGAAGATCTTGAGTCTCGATTAGATAACGTAATTTATAGAATGGGTCTTGCTTCAAGTAGACGTGCTACACGTCAGATGGTTTCCCATGGACATTTTATTGTTAACAATAAAAAAGTTACGATTCCATCTTTTGAAACAAAACCAGGTGACATAATCAAAATTCGTGAAGGTTCAAAAAATAAGAAAATTTTTGACAATATGGCTGAAAGATTAAAAGATTATTCAGCTCCATCATGGGTTTCTTTTGACCCTGTAAAAATGGAAGGAAAAATTTTGGCTAAGCCAAAAAATACTGAAACGTTTCTTGATTTAAACGCTGTGCTCGAATTTTACAGTCGTTAAATTAATTTGAATTTGTTTTTTATTTATTATTAAATTAAATTTTTATATAAAAATATGTCTGAATATAAAATAATTATGCCTTCTAAACCGAGAATCGTACTAGAAGAGGGAAATAAAGGAGTATTTGAAATAGACGGACTATATTCTGGGTATGGACACACTCTTGGAAATAGTTTAAGAAGAATAATACTTTCTTCATTGCCTGGGGCAAGCGTTACTTCTATAAAAATAGAGGGTGTTTCCCACGAGTTTTCAGCTATGGATGGAATAAAAGAGGATGTTATTATTATGATTCTAAATATTAAGAAAATCCGTTTTAAGATGTTATCTGACGAACCTCAAACAGTAAATCTTTCAATAAAAGGACCAAAAGTAGTAACAGCAGAAGACATAAAGATAAGTGGGCAAGTCGAAATTTTAAATCCTGATTTGTATATTGCTGAAGTTACTGGTAAAGTAAACTTGAATATAGAAATGAAGATAGAAAAAGGACTTGGTTTTATTTCAAAAGAATCTTTACAAAAAGAAAAAGTAGAGATTGGAACAATAGCAGTAGATGCTATCTTTTCTCCTATTCGTCGTGTTTCTTATGAAGTTGAAAATATGCGTGTTGGCGATAGAACTAACCACAATCGTTTAAGAATGTATATTGAAACAGATGGTACATTAACTCCACGTGAAGCTCTATCTCGTTCTATTGAAATAATGATAAATCAATTAAAAGCAATAGTTGATTTTAAAGAACCAGAGGAAATAGTAGAAGAGAAAAAAATAGAAGTTGAAGAGAAAGATAAAGAAGAAAAAAAAGAAGATGATTTTACAGATGTTCTAAAAACAAGGACAGATAATTTAGATCTTTCAACAAGAACATTAAATGCATTAACTGCAGCAAATATCAGAACACTTGGAGGCCTTGCAAGAAAAAGAAGAGAAGATTTACTTGAAGTAGAAGGTATAGGAGAAAAAGGAATTAATGAAATCAAAAAAGTACTTAGTAAGTATGGTTTTAATTTGAAAGAATAAATAATAGTAAAAATATGAGACATCACAATAACAAAAGAAAATTTGGAAGAGAAAAAAATCAGAGAAATGCATTGATGATATCTTTGGCATTGAATTTGATAGTAAGAGAAAAAATAAAAACTACTGAAATAAAAGCAAGAGAGCTTCGACCATTTATAGAAAAATTAGTCACAAAAGCAAAGAAAGATAATTTAACTAATCGTAAATTAGTATCTTCAAGAGTATTAAACAGAAAGAAAGAAGTAAAAAAACTTTTTGAAAAAATAGCTCCTAAATATGCTGATAAGAATGGAGGATATACAAGAATTTTAAAACTTGGCGCTAGAAAGTCCGATGGTGCAAAGATGGCTATTATAGAATTTGTATAATATTTAAAAATATGAAAAAAGAAAATACAAAAAAAGAAGAAAAAATAATAGATGCGAGTGGTAGAACCTTAGGAAGAGTTGCAAGTGAAGTTGCTATGTCTTTAATGGGTAAAACAAAAGCTAGTTTTGAACGCAACGTTTATTCTGGTGTTCCAGTAAAGGTTATAAATGCATCAAAAATAAAAATTACATCCAAAAAATTGGATAGTATAGTTCATAAAAGATATTCAGGTATTCCAGGAGGCCTTCGTATCATAAAAGGTACTGAAACAGTTGAAAAGAAAGGATTTGGTGAATTAGTTAAATTAGTTGTTTTCCAAATGTTACCTGATAATAAAATTAGAAAACAAATGATGGAAAAATTAACAATAGAAAAATAATTTTTAGCGCTACGGCGTAGATTAAAAAAATGGAGAAAAAAACAACAAAAGAAAAATATATTGAAGCAATAGGAAGAAGAAAAACTTCAACTGCAAGAGTACGAATTACACCAAGCACTAAAGCAAGTTTTATTGTTAATGGTAAAGATTCAAAAGAATATTTTAAAACAGAAGAAGAAAAACGTTTAGTTCAAGATCCAATAGCAAAAGGAAAACCAGGTAGCAAATGGACAGTAGAAGCAAAAGTTTCTGGTGGTGGAATACATTCTCAAGCTGAAGCTGTAAGACATGGACTTGCTAGAGCATTAGTTTTATCAGATCAAGAACTTAGAGGAAAATTAAAAACATTGGGATATTTGAAACGTGATCCTAGGGCTAAGGAAAGAAGAAAATTCGGTCTTAAGAAAGCAAGAAAAGCTCCACAGTGGTCTAAAAGATAAAACAAAATCCCCCATATTTATAGGGGGATTTTGGTATCTATTAAAATATGTTAAAATAAAAGTATAAAGACATTTTAAAAGTTTTAAATTTTTAATTAAATGGATGAAGAAGAATCAAAAAAAAATAAAAAAACAGATCCAATTTCAGTCGGAACTGATTCAGGAAAAGAAGAAAAAGACGAGTCAGAAGTTCTTGAATTTGAATTTAATGAAGACGGGGAAGAAGATTTCAAAAAGACAATAAAGAAACTTCGAGCTGATTTAAAAAAGGCTAAAAAAGAAAAGGATGAGTATTTAACAGGTTGGCAAAAAGAGCGAGCTGATTTTACTAATTACAAAAAACAAGAAGAAGACAGAAAAATAAATTTTTCAGAATCAATTCGTGAAAGAATCTTAACAAGATTTTTGACAGTGACAGATAGTTTTAATATGGCTTTTAAAAACAAAGAAGTATGGGAAAAAGTAGATGAGAGTTGGAGAAAGGGAGTTGAATATATATATTCTCAGATGAATACAATTTTTGAGGAATACGGAGTAAAACCAGTTGGTGAAGTAGGTGAAAGCTTTGACCATAATATTCATCATTCTATTGAAATGATTCCGACTGATAAAAAAGAAGATGATCATAAAATTGCAGAAGTAATTCAAAAAGGTTACAAATTGGGCGATCGCGTTATTCGTGTCGCCAGGGTGAATGTTTTTGAATACAAAAATGACAAACCCGCAGAATAAAACACATTCAGCAGGCAGAGTCTCAAAGACCTGCCAAAATTGTAAATGCGAATTCACTATTGAATCGGAAGATTTTAAATTTTACGAAAAGTTTGGAGTGCAGGTACCAGGATTTTGCCATGAATGTAGATTGCAAAGAAAATTAACATGGCGCAACGAGCGTTCTTTATATAAAAGAAATTGTGGTCTCTGTGGGAAGACGGTTATCTCTGTTTTTTCCTCAGACAAACCTTTTCCTGTGTATTGTCACGATTGTTATCGTGGACATTCCTGGGATCCACTTTCTTATGGAGAAGAAGTTGATTTTTCAAAGCATTTTTTAGATCAATTTTTTGAATTACAACAGAAAGTTCCTAGACAATATGCTTTGGTTTTCGGTAACATTAATAGTGAATATACCAATGGTACTGGTTACAACAAAAATTGTTATTTAATTTTTGTTAGTGATCACAACGAAGATTGTTTCTATTCCTTCAATATTTACTATTGTAGAAATTCTCTTGATCTTTCAACTTGTTTTAATTGTGAGTATTGTTATGAGCTTCTAAATTGTTCCGATTGTAATCATTGTTCATTTTCGATCGACTGTCGAGATTCCTACAATCTTCTTTTTTCCAAAGATTGTGTAAATTGTCATGACTTAGTTGGTTGTGTTGGATTGCGTAATAAAGCATATGCAATTTTTAATGTTGTTTATTCTAAAGAAGAATACGAGAAAAGAATTTCCGATTTAGATCTTTCCTCATACCATTCAACGATGGCAATTAAATCAAAGGCGCAGGATTTGTTCAGAAAATACCCAGTGAAATACTTACATGGATCAAACAATAAAGATGTGACTGGTGATATGGTAAATAATTCAAAAAATACACTCCATGCTTTTTCTGCTAAGAGTCTTGAAGACAGTAAATATATTATCAATGGTAACAAAGCACGGGAATCTTATGAATGTTATGTAGCGGTAGACGATTCGGAATATTGTTTTGATAGCTTGGGTTGTGCCAATACACAAAATGTGAAAGCTAGCCATTTACCTTGGGATAGTTTTGATTGTGATTATACAGACGCTTGTGAGAGTTCCAATAACTGTTTCGGATGTGTAGGACTTTTGCATCATGAATACTGCATTTTAAATAAAAGATATTCCAAAGAGGAATATGTAAAATTGCGTGAAAAAATTATTGCTGGAATGAAAGAAAAACCATATACCGATAAAGAGGGAAGAACATATAACTTCGGGGAGTTTTTTCCAGCAGAGTTTTCACCTCACGATTATAATGAAACATTAGCAAATTTTTATTACCCTCTTTCAAAAGAAGAAGCAAAAAAACATGGTTACTTTTGGAAAGATCCAGAACCAAAAGATTATACAATAACTTTAGATTCTGATAACTTACCAAACAATATAAAAAATGTGGATGATTCGATTCTAAAAGAAGTAATAGTTTGCGAGCACAAAGGAAGTTGTATCACTGACCAATGTACGGAAGCATTTAGGATAACACCTGGAGAACTCGTTTTATATCGTCGTCTTAATATTCCTTTGCCTAGGTTGTGCCACAATTGTCGTTACTATGAACGCTTGAAGCTTGAAAACCCAAAGAAACTTTGGAAGAGACAATGTCAGTGTGCTGGATCTCACTCGGAAAATGGGTTATATAAAAATACAGGGACGCACGAACATAAAGGAGAGAAATGCCAAACTGAATTTGAAACCAGCTATGCTCCCGATAGGAAAGAGATTGTTTATTGTGAGAAGTGTTACCAAAAAGAGGTGTATTAAAAAGATAAACTCCATTTTGATACAGTATACTGTAGCAAATTAAATCCATTAATACAATTTATAACAGTATACTGTGGTAAATTGAATTTACCTATGTAATTTATAACAGTTTACTGTGATAAATTGAATTTAGCTTTTGATAGATTCGATGAAGGCGAGAGAAGTTTCTGGGTCTAATTTATCTGTGACAATTATCATAAGTTCTGTAGAGAGGCCCAAATCTTTTTTTATATTAGTAAAAAGATGTTCGTATGGGTGAGGGGAGATCCAAACAGTATTTTTTATACATACAAAATTTGCTTTCTTTAAAAGATAGCGTAATGCTTCACGTTCGCTTTTTCTTTCTTCCGGTATATCTAAAATTATAATTCTCCAAAATCCATCCCAAGTATTTGGCACCAAAGCTTCTTCTCCTTCAAGTCGTATTGAATTTAATTTACCTTGTCCCTTTTTCGTTATTTTTAAATATTTTTGATTGTCAGAATTGTGTATTTCTACGCAACCAGATTCAACTAATTGTTTGATTGAACGGGCTAAAGCATAGTTCCTTTTAGGATCATTATCCTTAATTGTGTCAAAAGAAATTGCTGGTTTTTCTGCTAAAATTTTTAAAATAGCCTTTTGAATATTAGATTTTTTGGAATTTTCAGATTTCATATTGACATTATAACATAGCTGAATATAATATCAACAAGTATTTTGCGACCGCGAAATACTTGTCAAAAATGGGTGTATTAGTATATAATGGTTTTATTAGTTAGAAACCCCGAAAGTCGAAGTCGGGAAATAAAATAAATAAATATATGATAGATCCAAAAAAAATAGATTTTAATCAATTGCCAAAGAAGTTTTGTGACGGAGCAATTGGAGCATTTAATAAAGAATCATTTTTCTTTGCTTTCACATCCGGAAATAATTTGGATGTCTTTGCTACTACTCCGAGAACAATGAAAGATATTGCGATTTTTCTGACAAGACATGTTGAAAATTATGAAAAACAATTCGGAGAAATAGATATGACCATTCCTGAAATACCGAGCCCACTTCAAATGTCCGATTTGGGTAGTTCTGATAAAAAATAATTACAAACCCCGAAAGTCGAAGTCGGGAAATAAAATAAATAAAAATATAAAAAATTATGAGCAAAATTATAGGAATAGACTTAGGTACAACAAATTCAGCAGTAGCAATTATTGAAGGTGGTGTTCCAAAAATTATTGAAAACGTAGAAGGAAATAGAACTACTCCGTCTATTGTTGCAACAGCTAAAAATGGAGATCGTATTGTAGGGCTTCTTGCAAAAAGACAAGCAGTTACAAATCCTGAAAATACACTTTCTGAAATGAAACGATATATGGGTCATCGTTTTGATGATCCTGGAGTACAAAAAGATAAACTTTCTGCTCCATTTAAAATAGAAGCTGGTACTGATGGTGGTGTAAAAGTAGAAATGAGTGGTAAGTTTTATCGTCCAGAAGAAATTTCTGCAATGATTTTACAAAAAATTAAATCTGATGTTGAAGCAAAACTCGGAGAAAAAATAACTGAAGCAGTTATAACAGTTCCAGCATATTTTAATGACTCTCAAAGAAAAGCTACAAAAGATGCAGGACAAATTGCTGGTCTTGATGTAAAAAGAATAATTAACGAACCTACTGCTGCGGCTCTTGCTTACGGATTTAACAAAAAGAAAAATGAAAAAATAGTAGTTTACGATTTTGGTGGTGGAACATTTGATGTGTCCGTTTTGGAAATCGGTGATGATGTTATTGAAGTAAAATCAACAGATGGAGATTCACATATGGGAGGTGGTGATATTGATAGAAAAATCATAGATTATATTGCAGGAGAATTCAAAAAAGAAAGTGGAATTGATATAACTGGAGATCCTCTCGCACATCAAAGATTAAAAGAAGCAGCTGAAAAAGCAAAACATGAGCTTTCAACGACAATGGAAGCTGAAGTAAATATTCCGTTTATTACTTCAGATTCATCTGGACCAAAGCATCTATTGATGAAAATAAGCCGTGCGACTTTGGAATCTTTAGCAAAAGAATATATTGATAGATCAATTGAAATAACAAAAAGAGCTCTCAATGCATCACCATTTAAAATGAACGAAATAGATGAAATTATAATGGTTGGAGGACAGACAAGAATGCCTGCAATTGTTGATGCAGTAAAAAATCTATTTGGAAAAACTCCAAATATGTCTATTAATCCTGATGAAGTTGTGGCACTTGGTGCTGCAGTTCAAGCTGGTGTTCTTGCAGGAGATGTAAGAGATGTTCTTTTGTTGGATGTTATACCTTTGTCACTTGGAATTGAAACACTAGGTGGTGTAGCAACAAAACTTGTTGAAAGAAATACAACAATTCCATCTTCAAAATCTCAAATATTTTCTACCGCAGCAGATAATCAAACTTCTGTTGAAATTCATATCGTTCAAGGAGAACGTCCAATGGCTACAGATAATAAAAGTTTAGGAAGATTTATTCTAGATGGAATTCCACCATCTCCAAGAGGTTTACCTCAAATAGAAGTTACTTTTGATATTGATGCAAATGGAATATTAAATGTTAAAGCTACAGATAAGGCTTCTGGAAAAGTTCAATCAATAAGAATTGAAGCAAGTTCTGGATTGAAAGAAGAAGATATTAAAAAAATGCAAGCTGACGCTGAACTTCACGCAGAAGAAGATAAGAAAAAACATGAATTTGTTGAAGTAAAAAATACTGCCGAGATGACTATTTACACAGCTGAGAAAGCTCTTAAGGAAAATGATACAAAAATAGGAGAGGATGTAAAGAAAAGTGTAAATGAAAAAATATCTTTGGCAAAAACAGCAAAAGACGGAAATGATTTAGAAGTTCTAAAAAAAGCAGTTGAAGAACTTTCATCAGAAATGTCAAAAATCGGAGAGGCTATAGCAAAAGCTGGCCAAGCTTCTTCAAATACAACACCTGAACAACAAAGTTCAGAGGTTCGTGATGCTGAATTTAAAGAAGGTGATAAAAAAGAAGGAGAAGAACCAAAACAATAAAGTTCTAATTTATTATGGAAACCCTTTGTACTTAAACAGTGCAAAGGGTTTCTTGGTTTGTTTATTTATGTTATAATTTTAATATGGAAGCGCCAAAATTGCCTATAAACAATGAATTAACATATATTGGTACTACTAGTTATCGCGATAAAAACCAGCTTTTTGGTATTAAGCGTAAAGATAGACGTCAACATGTTTATATTCTAGGAAAATCAGGAACAGGTAAATCTGTTCTTATGTTTAATATGATTATTCAAAACATCAGAAATGGTGATGGTGTTTGTGTTGTTGATCCACACGGAGAACTTGTAGAAGAAGTAGTTGCAGCTATACCTACTCATAGAATAAAAGATGTTGTTTATTTTAATCCAGCAGATCCTGATTACCATATCGGATTTAATGTTCTTGAACTTATTGATCCTAAATATAAGCATTTAGTTGCTTCTGGGCTTATGGGCATTTTTACAAAAATTTGGGCAAATGCTTGGAGTGCCAGAATGGAATATATTTTGAATAATGCAATTTTAGCTTTACTTGATACTCCTGGTACAACTCTTCTTGGTATACAAAGAATGCTTGTTGATAAAGATTATAGACAAAAAATAATTTCTAATTTAAAAGATCCTGTTATTAAAACTTTTTGGGTTCATGAATATGAAGCATGGCAAGATAAATTTAGAAATGAAGCTATTGCTCCTATACAAAATAAAGTCGGTCAATTTTTATCTACTTCTATAATAAGAAATGTCGTTGGTCAATCTGTAAGTACAATAAATATTTTTGACATAATGAATGAAGGGAAAATTTTTCTTGTTAATGTTTCAAAAGGACGTATTGGTGAGGACAATTCTGCTCTTTTAGGAGGTATGATTATTACAAAAATTCAGCTTGCTGCAATGGAACGTGTGCGTATTCCTGAAGATGAAAGAAAAGATTTTTATCTTTATGTTGATGAATTTCAAAATTTTGTTACAGACTCTTTTGCTGGTATTTTATCCGAAGCTAGAAAATATAGACTTAATCTTACAGTAGCACATCAATATACAGCTCAACTTGTATCAGATAAAAGTTCTTCAGTACGAGATGCTGTTTTTGGTAACGTTGGTACGATGATAGTATTTCGAGTTGGAGCAGATGACGCAGATTTCTTAGAAAAAGAATTTGATCCAGAATTTACACCACAAGATATTCTTAGTTTGCCAAACTATAAAATTTATTTAAAACTTATGATTGATGGTATAACATCACGTCCTTTTTCTGCAAAAACTATGCCACCAATAACAAAAGGAGAACCAAAAATTTCAGAAGAAGTTATAAAATCTTCTCGTGCTTTATATTGCAAATCAAAAGAGGTTGTAGAAAGAGAAATAAATAACTGGAGTGGAATGGCATTAGGTAATGATGATGCATTAAATGGAGTAGAAAAATTTTCAGCAAAATGTTCTGTTTGTAAAAAGGGCACCTTAGTTCCTTTTAAGCCAGAGCCGGGAAGAGCTATATATTGTAAGGAGTGTATAGCTAAATTAAAATCTGGAGAATTAAAACCTATAAAAGGTTCTATAAATCAAATTAGATATGATGAAGCAAAATTTTTTAAACCATTGTCAGATTTGGGAATAGAATTCGAACAAAAAGGACAAATTCAAGAAGAAAGATATCCAGAAAGACCCGATAAGGGACATTTTGGTGAAGAACAAAAAAGAACAAGGCCAGGAATATTTTCAGCTATTAAAAAAGTTTTTGATAAAAATGAAAAACCTAAACAAGAACTTGCTAAAAATACTTTTGTAAAAAATAAACAAAAAAGTACTCATTTAGCAAAAGGAGAAAATTTAGCATTAAAAGAAATTTTAAATAAAACCCTTGCGGAAACTTTAAACGAAAACAAAGTTGAACCAGTAGTAAATATTACAGAAGAAATAAAAATTGAAAATAAAAACACAGCAGAATCAATGTCGTTAGATAATTTAAAAATATCAAACCAAAATTCTAATACAGTATTAAAAGACAGGTCAGCAAGCGCAGAAGAAATGAATAAATTAAAAGACTTGATTTCAGCGAAAGAGACCATAAAAGAAACTACAAATTTTGTGCCAAAAGTTCAGGAAAAAATAATAGAACCTATTCAGAAAGAAATACCAAAAGAAATTCTAGAAATCAAAAAAGAAGAACTAAAACAAGAGGAAGTTAAAAAAGAAGAGATAAAAAAAGATGAAGTGAAACATATACCCAATCAGGCACAAACACATCCTTCAATCTCCCCCACAGGAACAATTAGAGAAGTGCCAGAAGACGTATTAAGAAAAATTCTTGAATAAAAATTATTCTAATATGGATTTAGATACAGAAACAAAAATATATTCAACAAACTCAGTATCTAAACCAGTTATCCAGCCGATAGGTTGGAGATTGTTTGTCGTATTAATGTCAAAGACGGTCTTTGACATATGATTGTTATAAAAAAGAAGTTTACTAAATCAATATGGATTATAAAATAGAAAAAAGAAAATGCCAAAATTGCAAGACAAACTTTGTAATAGAGCCAAAAGATTAATGTCAAAGACCGTCTTTGACATATTTAGATAACTATTGAAAAAACACAAAAAATGTATTAAAATATAAAGGTATATGCAAAAACCAAACAGGGTACAAATAATTAAATACGCTCCACCTCCACCAGAATTACCTGTATTTGGAAAGGTTAAACCAGAAGAGGTTTCTTTTATCGGACGAACAAACTACGTTGCGGCTTTAGAAGAAAAGAAATTTATTTTTGGTGTTAAACGTGTGGACAGAAGAAGGCATATGTATATTATCGGAAAGTCTGGAGTTGGAAAAACAAAACTCCTTGAGCTTTTTATTCGTCAGGATATTACTTATGGTCATGGTTTGTGTTTAATTGATCCGCATGGAGATGTGATAGATGCTATTCTTGATTATATTCCGAAAGAAAGAATTGAAGATGTTTGTATTATAGATCCAGCTGATGTTGATTTTCCAGCTTCATTTAATCCGCTTGCAAATGTTGATCCAATGTTTAAGTTTCAACTTACTCAGGGTTTGATTGAAGTTTTTCAAAAACAATTTGGTGCAAACTGGACGCCAAGATTGGAACACGTTTTTAGATTTACTTGTTTAGCACTTCTTGATTATCCTCATGCAACAATGCGTGGAATGATTTCAATGTTGACAGATAGAAACTATAGACAGAAAGTTGTTGAATATATTCAAGACGATATGGTTAAAAGATTCTTTGCTATAGAATTTGCAGATTGGTCTGAAAAATTTGATACAGATGCAATTATCCCGCTTGTAAATAAATTGGGTCAATTTCTTTCAGATCCATTGCTACGAAATATTTTTGGACAAAAAGAAAACAAAATAGATATAGAAAAATTAATGAATGAAGAAAAAATTATTTTGATTAATCTTTCTAAAGGGCGTTTAGGTGAAGAAAATTCAAGTTTTCTTGGTTCAATCTTTTTGACAAAAATCAAACAAGCAGGAATGGAACGTGCATCTATGCCAGAAAATGAACGTAAGGATTTTTATTTATATGTAGATGAGTTTCAAAATGTAGTTACTCAAACTTTTGAAAATATTTTATCTGAAGCTAGAAAATATGGATTGAATTTAACAATTGCACATCAATATGTAGGTCAAATTATTCCAAAAGTATATCAAGCAGTTTTGGGAAATGTAGGTAGCGTTATATGTTTTAGAGTTGGCGGTGAAGATGCAGTAAAATTAAAACCAGAATTTGCGCCTATATTTGAAGTTAAAGATTTAATTAACTTAGCTGTTGGAGAAATATACGTCAAAATGACTATTGATGGAGAATCTTATGATCCATTTTCTGCGGAGACATTGAGAGTTTTGCCACCAACTCATAAATCATATAGAGAAGAAATAGTTGCTGCTTCTCATAAAAAATATTCAATTTCAAAAGATGCTGCTGCAAAATTAATTGCCGAAGAGGAATCAACAATAATTAGAAGTGTAGAAGAAAAAGCAATCATAGAAGGAAAGAAAAAAAAGGATGTTGGTGTAAAACGGGCAAAAGAAAAGGGCGAAGAAGATTATCAAGAGGAGTATAAAGAATTTTCTAAAAATGTTGGAGATGTCCCAGAAAAAGATGAAGAAGAAGAAACAGAAGCAGATAATGATTTAAATAATGGTAAAAATGAAGAAGCAGAACCAATGATTTAATTGGAAATTTGACGAAAAATAGCTATGGGGTATAATATCCCAATAATATTATGAAAAAAGACTACTATGAAATATTAGGTGTTAATAAAAACGCCTCAAAAGAAGAAATAAAAAAGGCTTTTTATAAATTGGCACACAAGCATCATCCTGACAAAAAAGATGGTGATGAAAAGAAATTTAAAGAGGTAAATGAAGCTTACCAAGTGCTTTCGAATGATGCAAAAAGAGAAAAATATGACCAATTTGGTGCAGGTTTTGAAAATATGCAGGGAGCCGGTGGGTATGGTCAATCTGGTTTTGGCGGATTTGAAGGTTTTGATTTTTCTGGTTTTTCAAGAGGTGGCCAAGGTGCTGGTGGAGTTGAATTTGATTT
The DNA here is from genome assembly GCA_035353995.1 of Minisyncoccota bacterium. Taxonomy (GTDB): domain Bacteria; phylum Patescibacteriota; class Minisyncoccia; order Phycocordibacterales; family UBA9973; genus UBA9973. The sequence continues at coordinate 98,571 of DAOQAL010000002.1, forward strand.
TGGAAATTTAAATGATATCTTTAGTGATTTTTTTACAGGTGGTATGGGTAATGCTAGCAATAAAACAAGAAGAGGACGCGATATTTCAACAGAGATACAGATATCTTTTAAAGATGCAGTTTTTGGAGTAAATAGAAAAATATTAATTAAAAAAACTTCTAGTTGTCCATTGTGTGGAGGTAAAGGAGCAAAAGTTGGTGCAAAAATGGAAACTTGTAAAAAGTGTAATGGACAAGGAAAAATTCACGAAGTAAAACGTACTATACTCGGTTCAATTTCAAGTACAAAAATTTGTGAGACGTGTTTTGGTTCTGGGCAAGTTCCAAAAGAATTATGTGAAAAATGTCATGGCGCAGGAGTGTTAAATAAAGAAGAAGAAATTTCTATCGATATACCAGAAGGAATTCGTGATGGAGAAATAATTAGAATGTCTGGAATGGGTGAAGCCATATTGAAAGGAACTTCTGGTGATCTTTATATAAAAATAAATGTTTCTACTCATCCAGTTTTTAAACGTGAAGGAAATAATTTAGTAATGAATTTAAATTTAAAACTTTCTGATGCACTTCTTGGAACAGAATATTCAATAGAAACCTTAGATGGAGAAATAAAAGTAAAAATTCCAGAAGGAGTTTCAATAAATGAAATACTTAGAGTGCGAGGTAAAGGAGTTCCTGTTTCAAAAACAAAACGAGGAGATCTTTTAATCAAACTTAATATTAAATTGCCAAACAAACTTTCTCGCAAGGAACGCGAAATTGTAGAACAATTAAAGAAAGAAGGTATATAAAAACTATTTTATGTTTCCAGAAAAAATTATTTTCATTGGATTAGCTATAAGTTTGTTTTGTACCATTTGGTATATATGGAATATTTTTAAAAAAGGAGTCAGACCAAATCTAGTATCATGGTTTATTTGGATGCTTGCACCTTTTGTAGGTGTTATTTTGTCATTAAAAGCTGGAGCTGGACTTTCTATATTTGGTACTTTTATGGCTGGCTTTACTCCACTTTTAGTTATACTTATTTCTTTATTTAAGAAAAATGCTTTTTGGAAAATTAATGCTTTTGATCTTCTTTGTGGATTATTTGCTGTATTAGCTTTATTTATTTATGTACTTACTAAAAATTTAAACATTTCAATACTTTTTGCAATATTATCTGACGGATTGGCAGCTATCCCAACAATTATAAAATCATGGAAATTTCCAAATACAGAAACTAGTTCAGTTTATTTAGGTGGAATTGTAAATAACATTTTTTCTTTATTAGTAATAAAAAATTGGTCTTTTCCTATTTATTCTTTTAGCATATATTTAATTGTAATAAATATTGTTATAATTTTTTCCATTTATCATAAAAAAATGGTATATTTAAAAAATGAAAAATAAATTTGTAACAGTAGCTGGGGTACAAAGTGTTGTATCCGATGATTTAAAAGAAAACTTAATAAATACTTTTCAAATGGTAGAAGATGCTGCAAGAAATGGGGCACAAATTATTTGCTTGCAAGAACTTTATAAAACTCCTTATTTTCCGCAATATAAAAATGTAAAAAAGGAAAAGTTTTATGAAACAATACCAGGTGAATCAACAGATGTATTTTCTAGAATTGCAAGAAAATATAAAGTTGTAATAATAGTGCCTATTTTTGAAAAAGATAAAAATGGTAGATATCATAATTCAGCAGCTGTTATAAATATAGATGGAAAACTTTTGCCAACCTATAGAAAAATTCATATTCCTCAAGATCCATTATTTTATGAAAAAGATTATTTTACTGAAAGCAAAGAAGGGTATAAAATTTACAAAACAAAATATGCAACATTTGCAGTTTTGATTTGTTACGACCAGTGGTTTCCAGAGGCAGCTAGATCTGTTAAAATTGCAGGAGCTGATATTATTTTTTATCCAACAGCTATAGGAACTATTAAGGGTGTAAAAGAAAAAGAGGGTGACTGGCATGATGCATGGGAAACTATTATGCGTGGTCATGCTATTGCAAATAGTCTTCATATTGTTGCAGTAAATCGTATTGGTATAGAAAATAAATTAAAATTTTGGGGGCAATCATTTATTTGTGATTCTTTTGGAAAAATAATAAAAAAAGCTGGAGACAACAATGATGAAACAATTATTGCTAAAATTGATTTAGCAAGTAATAAAATTATTGGGTCAGAATGGGGTTTTATGAAGAATCGTAGAACAGATACATATAGTTCTATTACAAAAAAAAATAAATGAATACTGCAATTACAAAAGAAAATTGTTTAATGCCTGGGGAATGGGAGAAACATTCTGCTACTTGGCTTGCTTGGCCAAATGATGATGATTATTTTGGAGATAAAATAAAAAATATTGAAAAAATATATTTGCAAATAATTTTTCATTTGCACAAAGATGAGCCAGTAAAACTTTTGGTTTTAAATAAAGAAAAAGAAGAAAAAGTTAAAGTAATGATGCAAGAGTTTGGAATTGATTTATCAAAAATTATTTTTTTTCATGTAGAATATTTTGATGTTTGGATGCGCGACTATGGTCCTACTTTTGTAAAAAAAGAAAATAAAAAAGCTTGGGTAAAATGGAATTATGATGGATATGGAATGAAATTTCCAGAACTTTTGCCTGATAATAAAGTATTTTTAACCTTAAAAGATCCCATTAATTTAGAAATGATTGAAGCTGGCATTGCTCTTGAGGGTGGTGCAATAGAATCAAATGGAAATGGCGTATTAATGACTACTGAAGAATGTTTGCTATTAAATAGAAATATTGGAAAAAATAAAGAAGAAAATGAACTAATTTTCAAAAAATTACTTGGTATAGAAAAAGTAATTTGGTTGAAACGTGGACTTGTAAATGATCATACTGATGGTCATATTGATGAAATTGCAAGATTTGTTAGTCCTTTAAAAATTCTTTGTGGATATGAAGAAAATAAAGAAGATGAAAACTACGAAAGATTAAATGAAAATTATAAAATTTTAGAAAATTCTACAGATCAAAATGGGAATAAATTTGAAATAATAAAATTACCAATGCCACATATGGAATATAAAAAATGTGAAAAAGAATTTTGTGGTAAAAAAGCTCCAGTGTCTTATGCCAATTTTTATATTGGAAATAGTACTGTTTTAGTTTCAATTTTTGATGATGAAAATGATAAAAAAGCTATAGAAATAATAAAGTCTTGTTTTCCAAATAGGGAAGTTATTGGCATAGATTGTCGAGATTTAATATATGGTGGTGGTGCGATACATTGTATTACACAACAAGAACCTGAATTATAATTTATAAAATATTTATGAGTATAAAAACAGCAGAGTTTGTAAGCCCAGGACATCCAGATAAAATTTGTGATTTTATTGCTGATTCTATTTTGGACGCATATTTAGAAAAAGATAAAGAAAGTCGTGTAGCAATTGAAGTTATGGGAGGACATAATTTAATTGTAATAAATGGAGAAGTTACAAGTAATGCAAGTCCAGATTTAGAATCTTTGGTAAAAAATATTATTGGCATGGATTTTAAAGTTATAATAAATTTGTCAAAACAGAGTTCAGATATAGCTCGTGGTGTTGATATTGGTGGAGCTGGAGATCAAGGAATAATGAAAGGATATGCAACTACTGAAACAGTATCTATGATGCCACGTGAGTATGAACTTGCTAGAAATTTATGTCAGAAAGTTTATGAAAAGTATCCACATGATGGCAAAGTGCAGGTAACCTTAAATGGAGATGTTGTTGAAACGGTAATTGTAAGTTTTCAAAATTCAAAAAATGAAGATCTTCTACCACTTGTACAAAATATTATAAAAGCAAATGAATATTTAATTAATCCAGCTGGTGAATGGACAATAGGAAGCTTTGATTCAGATACTGGTTTGTCAGGTAGGAAACTTGTTATAGATAATTATGGTCCAGAATTGCCAATCGGTGGTGGATCATTCTCTGGGAAAGATTATACAAAAGTAGACAGAAGTGGAGCTTACATGGCAAGAAAAATTGCAGTTGATTTTATAAAAAAAGGAATTGCTAAAGAAGTATTTGTTAAACTTGCATATGCAATAGGAAAACCAGAGCCAGTTATGGCTGTTGCTGTATTAGATGGTAAAGAAATAAAAATTGAAGGATATGACTTAACGCCAAAAGGAATAAAAGAAACTTTAAATTTAGAAAATACAAAATTTGCTGATACTGCTCGTTGGGGCCATTTTGGACGATCTGATTTTTCTTGGGAAAAATAAAATACTATATATTTTTTATTTTATAACCTTCAGGCAAGTCTTTTATTTCATAACCTAAAGAATTTATTTTTGCTCGCAATTCGTCTGATTTTTTATAGTCTTTCTCTTTTCGTGCTTTTTCTCTTTCTTCTGCAATTTTTTTAATTTCTTCAGGAATTTCGGTAGCAATTTCTTCTTTTAAATTTTCAAAACCTAAACCCAAAATTTTATCAAAGTCCAAAATAGTTGCTTTCTTGTCTTGATTAGAAATTTTTTCGTCTTTTATTAAATCCCATAGAAGTGGTATTGCTCGTGGTGTATCCAAATCATCTTCAATATATTCTTTAAATTTTTTCTTATAATTTTCATCTACTATACCAATTTGTTCTCCAAGATCTAAATAAAGTCTGTAAAGTCTTTTTAGAGCAACTTCTGATGCTTTTAATGCTTCCCAAATGAAATTTACTCTTGTTCTGTAATTTGCCATTAAAAGCCAAAACCTATAAGCTATTGGGTTTATTCCTTTTTCTGTAATATCTTTTAAGATGAAAAAATTCTTTTCAGACTTTGACATCTTTTTTTGATCAACTAATACCCATTCATTGTGCATCCAGTATTTTACAAATTGTTTTCCTGTACTTGCTTCAGATTGAGCTTTTTCATTTTCATGATGTGGAAAAATATTATCAACTCCGCCAGTGTGAATATCTATTTCTTCTCCAAGATTTTTCATTGACATAGCTGAACATTCTATATGCCAACCCGGTCGTCCTTTTCCAATACTTGTATCCCAAAAAATATTTCCATCTTTTTCATCATAAGCTTTCCATAATGCAAAATCCTGCACATTTTCCTTTTCATATTCATCAGAAGCAACTCTGCCAGATGCATTTTCTTTTAAATCTGATAAATTCATATGTGATAACTCTCCATACTTTCCATATTTTTTTATATCAAAATAAATACTACCGTCTGAACTTTTGTAAGCAATTCCTTTTTCTAATAGCTTTTCTATTATCTCTACCATGTCTTTTATATAATCGGTAGCTTTTGTGAATTTAGTCGGGCTGATTATGTTTAAAGACTTTATATCTTTTAAAAATTCTTCAGTAAAAAATTCTGTAAATTCTTTTAAAGATTTTTTTTCTTTCTGAGAATCACGAATGGTTTTATCGTCAACATCTGTGATATTCATTATATGTTTTACATTAAAACCCTCATACAAAAGAGTTCTTTTTAAAACATCAGCAAAAATATATGCTCTATAGTTTCCAATGTGTGGGTAATTATATACTGTTGGTCCACAACTATACATTTTTACCTCGTCTTTATTTATTGGATAAAAATTTTCTTTTTCTCTAGTTATTGTATTGTAGAATTTTAATGCCATTTTATCTAAAATGTATTATCTTTAAAATCGTCTTGATATATTGAAATTAAAGTATAAAGCAAACTTACTACTAAAGGTCCAATTAAAATACCAACAGGACCGAGAAGTGCAATTCCACCCAATACTGAAAATAGAATAATAAATTCTGGAATTTTTATATTTTTTCCTATAACAAAAGGACTTAATAAATTATCAATTAATCCAACAAGCACAACAGCCCATACAAGCATTCCAATTGCTTCTATTGTATGTCCTGTAGCATAAAGAAAAATTACTGCTGGTACTGACACTAATGCTGTACCCACAGTAGGTATAAAAGAAGCAATAGCTGCAATTACTCCCCAAAGTGCAGGATTTGGTACTCCAAAGAAAGCCAATCCTATGCCCATTAAAAGTCCTTGGCATAGAGCGATAAAAAGATATCCTTTAATAACACCATTTACTGTTTTTTTTAATCTTGTAATTATTTTTTGATCATTTCTATCAGACATTGGACTTAATGCAATCAAAGAATCTTTCCATTTATGTCCATCTTTTAAGAAATAGAAAATAGACAAAAGTAAAAGCAAAAAAGAAAATGCTGTTGAAAGCGTGGTGCTGAATATTTTTGCTACATTACTTGATATTAAAGAAATAAAATTAGAAATTTTTTCATTTAGATTAAAAGAAATTCCATTTGGTAGATAGTTGTTTATAGTGTCGTTTATATTTTCAAGAAATGGACCAATTTTTTCTCCATTTCCAACAATCTGATAAACATTCTGAGATTGATTAAAAACAATTACACCAATACCAAAGAGGGGACCACAAATTAATACTATAAATATAATTACAGAAAGAAGTGATGAAAGCCAGTTTGAAAAATGTTGTTTTTTAAACCAGTTATTAATTGGCAATAAAACAATAGCAAAAGAAGCTCCTAGTGCAAGAACAATCCAGAAAGGGCGGAATATAAAAAAGGCAAAAATTAATGTTAAAAATAATAAACCAAAAAAGAAATACTTTTGAGTTGTGTTTATTGGCATATTGGTCATTATAACAAAAAGAAAGCCCAGTACAAAGCTTTTTTTATAGCCAGAGTTGCTTTTTTAAGAATTATCGTGTAATATAGGTTTCATGGAATTTGCAGTAATAAAAACAGGCGGAAAACAATACAAGGTCTCAAAGGACAGTGTTCTCTCTATTGAAAAAATAAAAGGGGAATACAAGAAAGGAGATAAAATATCTTTTGATAATGTTCTTTTAGTTGATGATGGAAAAGATACAACAATTGGTACACCTTATATAGCAGGAGCAAAAGTAGATGCTGAAATTCTTGAAATTGGAAGAAGTAGGAAAGTTCTAGTTGTAAAATATAAACAAAAGTCTCGTTATCTAAAACGCAATGGACACCGCCAGCCATTCTTTAAAATAAAAATAATTTCTATAAAATAAAAAATCCGCTTTAAGTGGATTTTTTATTGTCTATTTTTAAGAGCATTTTTTATTGTGTCATTGTCCGAATATTCAAGTTCTGTACCAGTAGAAAGGCCACGCCCTAAGGATGATATTTTAATTCCAAATAATTCTGTGATATTTTTAATTTCACTTCTAATATAAAGATCAGTGTGGTCTCCTTGTGGACTTAAAGAAAATGCCAATATAATTTCTTTTAATTCTTTTCCATCTTTTTTTATTTTTTGTATAAGTTCATTTACGCGTATTCTACTTTTAGTATTCTTTTCTACTATTGGTACTAATCCTCCTAAAATAAAATATTTTCCGTGATAACTTCTACTTTTTTTTATACTTTCAAAATCTGAATCTTTTTCAACTATCATCAAGATGGAATTATCGGTATGTGGACTGGAACAAATATCACAAATTTTATTTTCATTATTTTTTACAATAAAAAATCTAAAACATTCCTTGCATTGTGTTATCTCTTTCTTTAAATCTTTTATTAAAAGAAGAAAATTTTCAACGTAACTTTGATTTTTAGACATTAAAAAATAAACAAAACGTTTTGCTTGTCTTTCTCCAATTCCTGGAAATTCTTTAAATATTTCTGTTAGTTTTTCTATCGTGTCCATAAGATGATTATATCAGATTGTATAGATAAGGATTAGTCCACATTTTTTAGAATTCATCTAACGAGTCAGAAATTTTTGCAGCTGAGAATTCGCTTATGCTACTTTTTTCCAAACTTAAGAACGTAGTAGTCTTTTCGTCGAAATATAATTCAATTTTACCAGTCGGTCCATTTCTATGTTTTTCAATCATAATCTCTGCTATATTTGTTTTTTCTGATTCATCTTTTCCTTTATCTTCTCTATGAATAAACATTACAACATCTGCGTCCTGTTCGATTGATCCAGAGTCTCGAAGATCAGAAAGTCTAGGTCTTCCTCCACGAGATTCCACTGCTCTGGAAAGTTGGGAAAGAGCAAGCACTGGAACATCTAATTCTTTTGCTAAACTCTTTAATGATCTAGAGATTTCAGTAACTTGATTTACCATAGAATCGTAATTTTTAGATGTAGTCATAAGTTGCAAATAGTCAACGATAATCATATCAAGTCCTTTTTCGGCTTTTAATCTGCGTGCAGTAGCTTTCATTCTAACAATAGAATTACCTGGTTGGTCATCAATATAAATTTTTGCTTTAGATAATTTATCAAGAGAATCTCTAAGTTTAGAAAAATCATTATCACCTGATAGGCGACCTGTTCGCAAATTCCACGCATTAACTCTTGATTCAGCAGCAAGCATTCTGTCTACTAATTGTTGAGAAGACATTTCAAGAGAGAAAATTCCAATAGACTTATCGTGTTGTATTGCTGACATTCTGGCTATATCAAGAGCAAGTGTAGTTTTTCCCATAGATGGTCTTGCAGCAAGAATAATCAAATCTGACTTTTGAAAACCAGAAAGAATATTATCCAAATCATGGAATCCCGTAGGAACACCACGCAATGAATCTTTGTGCTCGTGTAATTTTTCTAAACGTTCAAATGCTTCTGGTAAAGCGTCTTTTAGACTCGTAAACTTTTGATTTTTTGGAGAAGATACAACACTAAAAACTTTTTTTTCTGCTTTGTCTAAAATATCATCCATGTGTTCATCATTTTCTTCAAATGCAAGTTCTGAAACATAATCAGCTGCATCTATCAAACTTCGCAATATAAATTTTTTCTGAACAATATTTGCGTAATGTTTTATATTTGTTGATGATGGAACACCATTTGCTACTTCAGCGAGATATTGATTACCACCAATAGAATCAAGTAATTTTTTTTCACCAAGTTTAGTAGAAAGAGAAAGCATGTCTATTGGTTCATTTTTCAAATATAAATCAAGCATTGCTTGAAAAATAATTTTATGTTTTTCAGCATAAAAAGAATCCGGAGTAATTATGTCTTCAATTTCATGTATTGCATCCTTACGAAGCATTATTGAACCCAATACTGCTTTCTCTGAATCAATACTTTGAGGAGGAATTCGAACACCACTTTTTGTTATCTTTGGCATAAAAGCATTCTAGCATGACACAAAAATACTCCAAGCTCAAAAAGTGTGCAAACTGTTATTAAAATGGGGACAAGTATGATATTATTAAAATATGGTAAAAAAGATATTATTATCTGGTGTTAAACCTACTGGAATATGTCATATAGGTAATTATTTTGGTGCGATGAAACAGTTTGTGGATTTATCAAAGGATTATGAAAGCTATGTCTTTATCGCTGATTATCATGCTCTAAATCTTATTCAAGATAGAAAAGAAATGCAGAAGATTATAGTTGATATTTTACTTGATTATTTGGCAATCGGTTTAGATCCAGAAAAAGTTATAATTTTTAAACAATCAGATATTAGTGAACACACAGAACTTACTTGGATTTTTGATGCGATTACTACTATGCCATATTTGCAAAGATCGCATGCTTACAAAGATGCATTAGCAAAAGATAAAGAGATAAATGTTGGAACATTTAATTATCCTATGTTAATGGCAGCAGATATTTTGCTCTATAGTGCTGATATTGTTCCAGTAGGACAAGATCAAAAACAGCATGTTGAATATGCACGAGACACTGCTCTAAAATTTAATCGAGTTTTTGGAGAGACTTTTAAATTGCCAGAACCAATGATTATTAAAAGTGTTTCTGTAGTACCAGGATTAGATGGTAGAAAAATGTCAAAAAGCTATGGAAACGTTATTCCACTTTTTGCCGAATATGATGAAATAAAAAAATGTGTAATGAAAATTGTTACTGATTCAGGAAACAGTATTCCGGAAAATGTTTTTGCAATACATAAACTTTTACGACCCGAAGAAGAACTTAAAAAAGTATATAAAGAAATGAATGGAAGTTACAAAAAAATGAAAGAACTTTTGATAGAAGATCTTGAAAAATTTATTTCTCCAATGCGAGAAAGAAGAAAAGAATTATCGAAAGATATTCCAAAAGTTATAGAAATTTTAAAAGAGGGAAGCGAACGAGCAAAAAAAATCGCATCGACAAAAATGGACGAAGTGCGAGATAAAATCGGAGTAAAAATATACTAAAAACGCTATTTTCAGTCTTTTTTATTGGGAATTGCATCTTTATATAAAATCGTTTATAATGCATTCAAAGCTCGTTGAGCTTTTCTTTTCTTGTTATTTAGATTGCTAATAATATGGAAGAAAAAGATAAAGATTTAAGTAAAAAAGATACTATTAAACACCAAAATGGATTTGGCTTCTGGAAGCCTATGATAGTTTTTTATGCTAAAACCACTTCTTGGATAGTTTTACCTTTAATACTAGCTGTCTTTGGAGGAAAATTTGTTACAAAAACATTCCAAAGTCAGTCAATTTTCTTTTTATTTATTATTGTTGGTTTTTTAATAACTTGTTTTGGAATTTATCGTGAAATTAAGAAATACAAAAAAGGATTAGAAGTATCAGAAAAAAAAGAGCAGGATATTGATAGTATTTAAAATTTAAAATAATGGAAGAAAATACAACACAACAAAACACTACAACAGAAATAAGTCACGATGTAACAATTTATGCCGAACCGATTTTTAGTATAGGAAATTTTGAAGTTACGAATTCATTGATTACTTCATGGCTTACAGTTTTAATAATAATAATTTTTTCCGTAATAATTAGATTAAAATTAAAAAAGATTCCCGGTAAATTCCAACATGTTTGTGAAGTAGTTTTAGAAGGAGCTTTATCTTTAGTAGATCAAGTTACAAATGATAGAAAAATTTCAAAAAAAGTTTTTCCATTAGCATTCTCTCTTTTTATTTTCGTTTTAATAAGTAACTGGCTTGGATTGTTTCCAATATTAGGTTCTATGGGTTTATTGGTTAAAGAAGGAGCATCTTCAACATTTGTTCCTTTTTTGCGTTCAGGAACTGCAGATATAAATACTACATTGATTCTTAGTTTCATGGTTGTAATAGGATCAAATATTTTTGGAATGTGCATTGTTGGAATTTGGAAACTTTTCAATAAATATGTTAATCTTGAAGCATTAGGATCAATATTTACAAAAGTTTGGAAAGATCCTTCTGTATTAATCGTTGCACCAATTAGTTTTTTTGTTGGTATTCTTGAACTTATTGGCGAAATAGCGAAAGTTGCCTCACTTTCTTTTCGATTGTTTGGTAATGTATTTGCTGGAGAAGTCCTTTTGGCTTCAATGTCAGCGATATGTGCTTTTATAGTTCCAGGGCCGTTTCTTTTCTTGGAAGTATTTATTGGACTTATACAGGCTTTGATTTTTGCTTTGCTTACAACAGTATACTTTACAATAGCGTCACAGGATCACGGAGAAGATGAAAGTCATGAGGAAAATAAAAATAAGGGATTAGCGAGTGTTTAAATTATTATTAAAAGGTCAATTATTATTAGTTATTAATTAACATCCCAATAAGGGATAAAAATAAAAAAATGGAAGAAACAATAGTTAGTTCAGTCGTAAATTTAGCTCCATTAGCAAAAGCTCTTGCAATAGGACTTTCAGCTATCGGTGCAGCTTTAGGTATTGGTATGATCGGTGCTAAAGCTATGGAAGCAATCGGAAGAAATCCAGAAGCAACAGGAAAAATTCTTGTTCCAATGCTTATTATTTCTGCTTTCGCTGAAGCGGTTGCAATTTATGGTTTGGTTATAGCATTTTCAATTAAATAATTTATTCAAAAAGAATGGAAGAATTAATTAGTACATTTCACATAGATTGGAAATTAATGATTGCTCAGTTGATAAACTTCGGCTTGGTTTTTCTAGCTCTTTATTTTATTGCTGCAAAACCACTTAGTAAGCTTATTTCAGATAGAACAAAAGAAATTACAACAGGGCTTGATAATGCAAAAAAAGCTGAATCTGATGTTGCGAATGCAAATATAAAGAAAGAAGAAATAGTTAAAGAAGCTAAAGAAAATGCAAAAAGCATTTTAGCTACTTCACAAGCTGATGGTAAAGAAATTATCAAAGAAGCAAAAGAAAAAGCTAGCATCGAAAAAGAAGAAATAATTAAGCAAGCAAAACTTGATGCAGGAAAAGAAAAAAAGAATGCTGAGGAGGAAGTAAGAAAAGAAGCAGGCGAACTTATTAAAGATGGTGTTAGAAAAATAATGGAAGGTTATGTTTCCGAAGGAAAAGGGGAAGATATTATTAAGGCAATGATTCGTAAATAATATTATGATTAAATCAAAACAACTAGCTCGTGCATTATTCGAGTTGTCTGAAAAGAAAATAGAAAATCTAGATGCTAAGTTTTTTGATTTTATAGAAAAAAGAAATTTGCAAGCACAGTTGCCTTCTGTTCTATATCATTTTGAAAAAATTATAGAGCAAGATCGTGAGAAAAAGGGTATTCAAATAGAAGTTGCACACGAAATTAAAAATGATACGGTAAATGGAATAAAAAAATATTTGAAAGCCGAAAATCTACCAGAAGTTGTAAAAATAAAAAAAGAACTTATTGGCGGATTCAGAGCAAAATGGAATGGAGTTATATATGATTCATCCATATTAACAGGATTAAAAAAGTTGGAAAAAAATATTACAAATTAAAAAATTCCGCTATTGCGGATAAGAAAAATTATGAGCGCGAATACAACAATAGAAAATTTAAAAAAGAGAATTGCAGGTTTCCAAGGAGGAGCTGATAGTTATGAATATGGAACCGTTATGAGTATTGCAGACGGAATTGCAAAAATTTCTGGTCTTGCAAAATGTCAGTCTTCTGAAATGGTTTCATTTGAATCAGGTGCGGTTGGACTTGCGCTTAACCTTGAAGAAGATTCTATTGGTGCTATTGTGCTCGGAGATTTTTCAAAAATCAAAGAAGGTGAAACAGTAAAAAGAACTAACAAAATTCTTTCCATTCCTGTAGGTGAAAATTTTATTGGAAGAGTTGTAAATCCATTAGGTGCTCCAATAGATGAAGCTGGTGCTATAAAAGAAAATACTTTTTATCCTGTTGAAAAAATTGCTCCTGGTGTTATGACACGTGAACCAGTTAAGACTCCTGTTCAGACAGGTATTAAATCAATAGACGCTATGATACCTATTGGTCGTGGACAGCGTGAACTTATCATTGGTGACAGACAGACAGGAAAAACTGCTATTGCTATTGATACAATAATAAATCAAAAAGGACAAAATTTAATTTGTATCTATGTTGCTATTTCACAAAAGCAATCAAAAGTTGCTCGTATCGTTTCAAAATTGCGTGAATCTGGAGCAATGGATTACACAATTGTTGTTTCTGCTGGTGCTGCAGATGGTCCAGCATTTTCTTATCTTGCTCCTTATTCTGGATGTGCATTAGCTGAATATTTTTCTGATAAAGGAAAAGATGTTTTAATAATTTATGATGATCTTTCTAAACATTCTGTAGCATACAGAGAGATTTCTCTTCTCTTGCGTCGTCCACCAGGTCGTGAAGCATATCCTGGAGATGTTTTTTATCTACATTCACGTTTGCTAGAGAGAGCTTGTCGTTTAAATAAAAATTATGGAGGAGGTTCAATAACAGCTTTGCCTATTATTGAAACTCAAGCTGGAGACTTGTCAGCATATATTCCTACAAATGTTATTTCTATTACAGATGGACAAATTTTCTTGGAGACAGGTCTTTTTTATAAAGGAATTCGTCCTGCAATTAATGCTGGTCTTTCTGTATCTCGTGTAGGTTCTTCTGCTCAAATTAAGTCAATGAAAAAAGTTGCAGGTAAAATGAAATTGGCTATGGCACAGTTTCGTGAGATGGAATCTTTTGCTCAATTTGATTCCGACCTTGATCAAGAAACCAAAAAAGCAATTGGTAGAGGTAGGAGAGTTACAGAACTTATGAAACAAGATCAATATTCTCCAATACCTGTTGCTAAACAAATTTGTTCTATTTATGCTGTTAACGAAGGTTACTTAGATGAATTAGAAGTTACAGAAATTAAAGCATGGGAAGAAAACTTTTATGCTTTCTTAGAAAGATCAAAAAAGAATTTTCTTGTTGAATTAGTTAAAGATTGGAATGAGAAAATTGAAAAAGAATTGAAAGATACAATAAAAGAATTTATGGGAAATTAATTTATTTTATGCCATTAGCAACTAAAGCAATAAAACAGAAGATAAAGTCAGTTGGAAGCATTGGAAAAATCACCAAAACAATGGAGATGGTTTCTGTTTCTAAAATGCGTCGTGCTGTTGATCAGGCGCTTTCTTCACGTTCTTATTCCCATTATGCTTTAGAGCTTTTGGTTAATTTATCAAAAGATAAAAATGTTTCTAATCTTTTAATGTTAGTTTCAAAAAAGGCAGAGGTATCAAATAAAGAATTGATTATAGTTGTTGCAAGTAATAAAGGACTTTGTGGTGGTTATCATACAAATTTATTTAAAGCCCTCTCTTCTTATGTAAATAGAAAAGAAACAAATAATAAAGAAATACAATCAGTAACTATAGGTAAACATGCCGAAAAAATTTGTAAAAAATTAGGAATACAAAATTTTGCCAGTTTCATTACTTTTTCTGAAGCTTCTTCAATTGAACAAACTAGAGAATTATCTGCTTTGCTTGCTCACGAATTTACAGAAGGTAATTTTTCTAGTATAAAAATTTTATATACTGAATTTTTAAAATCCACAATATACAAACCAGTTTTGAGAGAAATTTTTCCAATAAGTGTTGAAACTATAAAAAATATTTTGGAAGTATCTTCAACTGAAGTACTTTCTGGAGAAGAAACAGCTGGAAAAATATCAAATTTTGATTTTACTGATTATAAATTTGAACCAGATTTAAATACAATTTTAGGAAATATTTTACCAGGATTAGTTGATGTAGTTATTTATCAAACTCTTGCTGAAGCTTTTGCGTCAGAACACTCTGCTCGTATGTTTGCAATGAAGAATGCTGAAGACAGCGCAACTGCAATATTACATTCTTTAACATTACAATACAATCATGCAAGACAAGATGGTATAACGAGAGAACTTTCAGAAATTGTTGGTGGAGCAGAAGCATTAGCAAATAATTAATTAAAAAAATAACAAGTCGTAATTATTAAAAGTAAATTTTAAAAATAGGATGCAAAAAGGAAAAATATCACAAATTATAGGAGCGGTCGTAGATGTAAGATTTGAAGGCGAATTGCCAGAACTTTTGAGTGCGCTAACAGTAAAGCGTGAAGGAAAGACTGACTTGGTGCTTGAAGTAGCTGGTCATTTAGGTTTAAGTGAAGTAAGAACAATTGCTATGACTTCAACAGATGGACTTTCTCGTGGAGATGAAGTTGTAGATACAGGTGCTCCTATTTCTGTTCCAGTTGGAAAAGAAACACTAGGAAGAATGTTTGATGTCGTTGGAAATCCAATTGATGAAAAACCTGCTCCAAAAAATTCTAAAAAATTACCTATTCATAGAAAAGCTCCTACATTTGCACAACAGTCTCCAAAAACTGAAGTTTTGGAAACAGGAATTAAAGTTATTGACCTTATGTGTCCTTTCTTAAAAGGAGGAAAGGTTGGACTTTTCGGTGGTGCAGGAGTTGGAAAGACTGTCGTTATTCAAGAGCTTATAAGAAATATTGCATCTGAACACGGAGGATATTCTGTTTTTGCTGGAGTCGGAGAAAGAACTCGTGAAGGAAATGACTTATATAGAGAAATGGAAGAATCAGGAGTGCTTAATAAAACAATGCTAGTCTTTGGACAAATGAATGAACCACCAGGTGCTCGTGCACGTGTTGCTTTGTCTGCTCTTACAATGGCTGAATATTTTCGTGATGAAGAAGGAAAAGATTTGCTTTTGTTCATGGATAATATTTTCCGATTTACTCAAGCAGGTTCTGAGGTTTCCGCATTGCTTGGTCGTGTGCCTTCAGCTGTGGGATATCAACCAACTCTTGCATCAGAAATGGGAAATTTGCAAGAACGTATTACTTCAACAGATAAAGGTTCTATTACATCTGTTCAGGCAGTTTATGTGCCAGCAGATGACTTAACAGACCCTGCTCCTGCTACTACATTTTCTCACCTAGACTCTACTGTTGTGCTTTCTCGTCCATTGTCTGAGCTTGGTATTTATCCAGCAGTTGATCCACTTGACTCTACTTCTACAATTTTGGATCCAAATATTGTCGGTGAAAGACATTATAATGTTGCAAGAAATATACAGAAAATTTTGCAGAGATATAAGGACTTGCAAGATATTATTGCAATCTTGGGTATGGATGAATTATCAGACGATGACAAGCTTGCAGTATCTCGTGCAAGAAAAGTTCAAAAATTCCTTTCACAACCATGTTTCGTTGCTGAACAATTTACAGGACGACCAGGAAAATATGTTTCTGTTGAAGATTCAATAAAAGCATTTGAAGGAATCTTGGAAGGAAAATATGATCATGTTTCAGAACAAGCTTTTTATATGAAAGGAAATATAGAAGATGTTCTTACTGAAGAAAATAAAAAATAAATTCTTTAAATTTAATTTCCAAAAACAATGCATACTTTAAAAGTAACAGTTATATCAAAAGAAAAAATAGTTTACGAGGGAGATGCTGAAGCAGTATTTGCCTCTACTCAAACTGGAATAATAGAAATTTTGCCTGGACATATTCAGTTGGTTTCTGCATTGGCAAAAGGACAAATTATTGTAAAAACAAAAGATGGTGAACAAAATAAAATATTTAAAGTATTAAGTGGTGTTGTTGAGGTAAGAAAAGGAAGCAGTGTCATAATTTTAGCTGATATAGAAGAATAATATAATAATAGTTATCTCTTAAACTATAACAATAAATTCATAATTAAAAGGCTTTTATAACAGCTTTATTTTAATGTTCGCAAATGTGATTATTTTGCTTGCACAAAATGAATACATTTTTTATAATTTCAGTATGGAGCATGTAACCATGAAAATAGAAAGTTTTGCTTTCTCGAATGGAAACAGTATTCCAAGTCGTTTTACTTGTGATGGAGAAAATATAAATCCACAACTTTTGTTTAAAAATGTTCCACAGAAAGCAAAAAGTTTAGCATTGATTATGGAAGACCCTGACGCTCCAATTAGAACATGGGTTCATTGGCTATTGTGGAATATTTCTCCTGAAATAACTGAAATAAGTCAAGATAGTACTCCAGAAGGTGCTGTTGTTGGATTAAATAGTTCTGATAAAAATGAATATGAAGGACCATGTCCACCTTCAGGTTCACATCGTTACTTCTTTAAATTATATGCTCTTGATACAATACTTTCTCTTAAAGAAAACACAATGAAGGAAGAATTATTGAGCGCAATGAAGGGTCATATTGTAGAAAAATCAGAATTTTTTGGAAGATATCAAAGAAAATAATCATTTAAAATAAAAAACGCCTAGTCGAATTTGATATTTGACATGGCGTTTTTTCATTAAGACTCTACTACTGTTTTGATATATCAGTCTGTCAGTCTCTCCATATGACTCTGCCACATAGATAAAATTTTTCTGGTCCGGGAAGAAACTTATTTTCATTAAAAAATTTCTCGAGCAGTTCTTTGAATTTTTTTTCTTTCTCTGCATTTATCGGGTTAAAAAAATTATAGATAAAGTATTCGACAGAGCCGTCCGTGCTGAAACATATTTTAGTCCAGCAGTTTGATAGTCCTCCCCAGCGGAAACCATTTTGTTGTAGGTAGTAGCCAATTTGATTAAGGAAATCATTCCTTTTAGGGAATACAACGGAATCGAAATAATTTTTCTGGAATACTGATTTTTTGATGTCAGAATCAGGTATTCCGTTTCGGTAGACTTCATCAATTTTTGCAATTGAAAGATTTTTTTCTTCAAGCTCATAGATGCTCAAAGCTTTTCCTTGTGCGAAAAGGGCAATGGAAAAGAGAAAAATCGGAAAAAACAGAATAATCTTTTTCATAGGCTTCTTTTTATGTTATGGAACAATTTTTTACTTGTTTCAATTTAATCAGATTTATACCAAGTTGTCAAGAATAAAATTTTTCGTATACAGAGAAATTTTTGTTATACTCAAAATATGAGTAAATTTTATGTTGTTGCAACTCCAATTGGAAATATGGAAGATATCACACTACGTGCTATTAGGGTCTTGAAAGAGGTTGATTTAATTTTATGTGAAGACACTAGAACAACAAAAAATCTTTTAGATAAATATGAAATAAAAAATAAAACTATGAGCTATCACGCTCAAAGTAAATTATCCAAGATGGATAAAATTTTTGAATTATTGAAAGAGGGGAAAAATTTAGCTCTTGTGTCAGATGCAGGCACACCAACAATATCTGATCCTGGTGCAATGCTTATTTCTAAAATAAAAGAAAAATTTGATGATGTACAAATAATTCCAATCCCTGGTGCATCTGCTGTTATATCTGCATTGTCAGCGTCCGGACTTCCAACTCATGAATTTACATTTATTGGCTTTCTTCCACATAAAAAGGGGAGAGAAACTATATTTAAAGAAATAGCTGAAGCAAAAAGAACAATTGTTTTTTACGAGTCTACGCATAGAATTTTAAAAACCTTAGAATCTCTAAATAATTTTTGTCCAAATAAAAAAGTTTGTATGGCTAGAGAAATTACAAAAATTTATGAAGAATTTAAAAATGGAAGTCCAGCTGAACTTTTAGAATATCTAATTAAAAACCCAATCAAACAAAAAGGTGAATTTACTGTTTTAGTATTTTAAATTTTGTTATTTATTTATTTTAAGAAGAAAATTGACGATTCTGTCTGCTAGTGGTAAGATATAAGAAAATAGTAATGGTAACATTTTGTTGACTGTCCCAAGAACCTTCTAGATTTTTGGGATAGTCAACGAATTTTTGTTTAACCAATTGAAAACTAAATAAAAAATGGCAATTTTAGAAAAAAGAGAATTTTCATTAGAAGAGAACAAAGAAATCAAGTCAGCATTATTAGGAATTAAATCTCTCGTGATTTTTACGTTGTCTGCTATTGGAAATAATTTTGGTTTGTCCGATATAGAAAAAGCTAAAACTATTTTTAGTGGATTGAAAAAAATAGAATCAGTTGACACTGAAATGTTGGACAATTTTGATTGGGAAAAAGTTTTTTTTGGAGAGGATTGGTCTTCTATAATTTTAGTCGCAATAAATTTAAGGTTTGGTTATTATAATCAGAGCAATTTTTGCGAAAAACAATTTAGAACTCTAAAAAAATATTTTCCTAATTTACAGATTCTGAAAGCTGTGCGAATTAATGAATACGCTGAGTCTAATTAGACTCAGCTTTTTTTATAATAAATCTTCAGGATCAATATTTATATAAAATGATGGTGGTAGGGAAATTAGTTTATTTAAAAGATTCTGATCTATTGATGTTTTTGAAGAGATTTCTGGTAATGACCATTTATTTGTATCAACTTTTATTAATATATTAGTGATATATTTGTTTTTTTGTTTTGATATAAAGCCACTAAAAATTTCTGGGTTGTAATCTTTAAAAAATTCACTTAATGTTTTTTTTGTATTTATTGTATTTTCTTTATCGCCAAAATAAGTTATTTTAATAAAACGCTTATATGGAGGATATCCTAATTTTTTTCTATCTTCCAATTCATCTCTTACGAAAGAAAGTAAATTTTCATTTATAATAGATTTTACTGCTAAATCTTTTTCATTTTTTGTTTCTATAATAAATCTTTTTTCAGTTTTAGAAATTATGGAAGTTAAAATTTGAATAATTTTTTCACTAATTTTAAAATTTGGTATACTCCAAAGCGAATCGAAAGAAGCAATTATTGAAAGTGGTATTTTATTTTTTAAATAAAATAATGCCATTTCTGTTCCTATAAGTATTGCTCCAGAAGATTCTTCAAAATCATCAACTATTTTTTCTGCTTGTTTTTTTGTTTTAGCAGATTCTTTATCTAATTTAAATATTTTATTTTCTGGGAAAAAAGTTTTTATTTCTTCGAAAACTGTTTGTGTGCCAATTCCTAAAGGCATTAAATTCCATCCTCCACAATTTGTACACCTTGTCCTTGGATCCATTTCTTCTCCACATTTATTGCAAACGAACATTCTTTTATTTCCATCTCGTGATAAGTAAAGCACTATTGGAGCCATACATTTAGTACAATTTACAGTTTCATTGCAATCTTTGCATATTGTTGTTGTAGCTAAACCTTTTCTTAGGGTAAAAATAAATACATTTTCCTTTTTTGCTATAGAGTTTTGTATTTCTTTTAAGGTTTCATTTGTCAAAATTTTAAATTTGCTGTCTGTTTTTGGAGGAAATTCTATTTCTCCATTAAAATTTAGCCTAAAAGACAAAGGATGTATTTCACTAAAATTATCTATTTCTCTTCTTGCTGTTGTTTCAAAACGTAATAATGAATCTGCTAGTATAAATTTTGCATTTATTTTAGAAGCAAAAATTTCTGCAAAAATTCTAAAATCCAAATGGTTTTTACCTATAGTTTTATAAGCACTAGAATTTTCGTTTTCAATTATTATTGTTTCTAAATCATAACGTGGAATAGATAAGTAAGGAACTGTACCGAGTATTAGCATTGGATGCTCTGATGTCAATATCTTTTCCATATTCTCAATTTGTTTTTTGTGAGTTAGTCCTCCATGTATTGATATTGCAAAATTTTCAATACCTTTGAATAATGATTCAGAAAAAATATCTATATCATGCTCTGTAGGTAATACTATAAAAATTGATTTTTTCTTTGCAAAAGATTCACGAATTAATGTTTTATAAAAAGATATTCTTTCAGAAAAGGGTGCTTGAAAAAGTAATTTTTCTGGTTTCATTTTTAATATTTCTTTTTTTTCAAATGCATTTTCTTTTTGTGTTCCATTTATTATTTTAGATATTTTATCGTATCCCTCTTTAAAGGCTGATGGTATTACAAAAGAAATCAAATTGCTTTTATTTGATGCAAAATATTTACTAGCTAAAATTGCTGAGTCTAGAAATTCTTTTCTAAAAATAGATATACCTTTTACGTCTATTATTTTTTTTAAATCAAAATCAAGTTCCTTTATTTTTGATTTTATATTTACAACTTCTTCTGAAGATATAGTAAGACCCAATATTTTTTTATTGCGTATTGATATGCTTACGATGCTACCATCAGGTATATCTTTTGCTGAAAAATACGTTAAATTATCATTTAAGACTCCTTTTTTAAACGGAATTACCGATACAGCTTTCATGTTTTTATTCTATCATAAATTGTGATATATTTACTTTATGGGAATTTTTTCAAAAAAATTAGGTATAGATTTAGGTACTGCAAATACTCTAGTATTTTTGCCTGGAAAAGGAGTAGTTTTAAATGAACCTTCTGTTGTGGCTGTTTCTGAACAAGATAATAAAATTTTAGCTATTGGTTTTGAGGCAAAAGATATGGTTGGAAAAACACCTGATTCTATTATCACATATCGTCCAATGAAAGATGGTGTAATAGCAGATTACAGAGTTACAGAAGCGATGTTAAGGTATTTTATAAATAAAGCATTGGGTAAATTTAATCTTTTTAAACCAGATGTTATGGTTTCTGTTCCCGCAGGAGTTACATCTACTGAAAGAAGAGCTGTTGTTGAAGCGGCAATTAGAGCGGGGGCAAAAAATGCTTATGTTGTTAAAGAACCAATTTTAGCTGCAATAGGCGCTGGTATTCCTATTCATGAATCAAAAGGTCATATGATCGTAGATATAGGTGGTGGAACAACAGATGTTGCAGTTATATCGCTTGGTGGAATTGTTGCATCTACTTCTGTTAAATGTGCTGGAAATAAAATAGATCAAGCAATTGCGGATTATATTAAAAAAACATTCAACTTAGCTATAGGTGATAGAACGGCCGAGGAAGTAAAAATAAAAATTGGTGCAGCAGTTATTCTTGAAGAAGAATTAAGAGTAACAATTAAAGGACGTGATTTTATTCAAGGGTTACCACGTTCTGTACAAGTTGGTACAAATGAAATTGTGAAATCTATTGATACTGAATTAAAACAAATAATAAAAGCTATAAAAACTGTCCTTCAAGAAACTCCGCCAGAGATTGCATCTGATATAATTGATAATGGTATAACTATGACAGGAGGTTCTTCAATGTTAAGAAATCTACCTGATTTGGTTTATAGAAAAACAGGAGTAAAAGCTACATTAGCAGAAGATGCTATATTTTGTGTTGCAAAAGGAACTGGAATTGCATTGGAACATCTAGATGTTTACAAGAAAACTATTTTAAGTAAAAAATAATTTCTATGGAAATAATAGAATATTTTGACAAGGATAATTTGCATCATGCTTATTTAATAGAAGGAACAAAGGAGAAAATATTACCTAATATTTTATTTTTTGTTAATAGTCTAGGAATAAAAACTTCTGGAAACCCTGATTTTTGTAATTTAGAATTAGATTCTTTTACCATTGAAGATGCAAGAAATTTGAAATCAATGGGATCACAAAATGGTTTTTCTAATAATAAAAAAATTTTTATTATATCGGCAAATAATTTTTTAATTGAAGCGCAGAATACATTACTTAAAATTTTTGAAGAACCAATAGAAAATACTCATTTTTTCTTAATCGTACCAGATGCAAATATTTTTTTACCTACTTTGTTTTCTAGATTTTATTTTATAAAAACAAAACCAGATCTAAATGAAGAAATTAAAATAGCTGAAGAATTTATATCACTTTCAAAAAAAGACAGAATTGCATTTCTTAAGGATAATTTAAAAGAAGAAGAATATGATGACGATTTCGAGAAATTATCAAAAGATTCAGTGAGGTCAAAAGCAATAAGATTTTTAAATGCCCTTGAAGTTGTTTTGCACAATAAATATTTTTTAAATAAAAATTTTAAAGAAGATGCAGATATCAATTTTTTTGATCAAATTTTAAAAGTACGGGCATATTTAAATCAACCAGGTTCTTCAATGAAAAACCTTATGGATTCAATTGCATTAAATATCCCCAGTTTCTAGATTTATAATTAAATGCTACAATACAAATATGCAATATAATTTTTCAAATTTAAAAAATGATTTAAAAAAAGTGGAAGAATTTTTATCAAAAGAGTACAGTCAATTAAGTACAGGTAGGGCTTCTATAATGGTATTAGATTCTGTATCTGTAGAATCATATGGCTCTTTTCAACCTATAAAAAATGTTGCATCAATTTCAGTTGAAGATCCAAAAACATTACGTATTGCACCTTGGGATAAATCTCAAATAAAAGCAATTGAAAAAGCAATAACAGTAGCTGATTTAGGATTATCTCTCGCTACTGATGAAATTGGTATAAGAGTAATATTTCCTCAACTAACTACAGAAACAAGACAAAGAACAGTAAAAGTTCTAAAAGATAAATTAGAAGAATCTAGAATATCAGTTAGGAGAGAAAGGGGAGTTGTTTGGGATTCTATTCAAACAGATGAGAAAAATGGGAAAATGACAGAAGATGAAAAAATGAGAGCAAAAGATGAATTACAGAAAATAATAGACGAGACAAATAAAAATTTAGAAACAATTTTTGAGAAAAAAGAAAAAGAAGTAATGGGTTAAATAATAAATGAACATATTTATATTTATAATAATTTTATTGGTTTTAGTTTTAGTCCATGAATTTGGGCATTTTTTTACTGCAAAAAGTTTTGGAATAAGAGTTGATGAATTTGGTTTTGGTTTTCCTCCAAAATTATTTAGTTTTAAAAAAGGGGAGACAGAATATTCTATTAATGCTTTGCCGTTTGGAGGTTTTGTAAAAATTTTTGGTGAAAATGTAGATGATGCTGATTTAGCAGAAGTTAATGCTTTAGATAAAAAAGATACTTTAGAAAAAAAAGAAATCTCTAGAAGTTTAATAAGTAAACCAAGATATCAACAAGCATTAGTTATGTTTGCTGGTATTTTTGCAAATTTTGTTCTTGCATGGATTTTATTTTCTTTTGGTTTTATAACTGGTCTTCCAACATCCGTTAGTTCAGAATCAAAAGGTTACGCTTTAGAAGATATAAATCTTGTTGTTGTTTCTGTGCAAGAAGGATCGCCTGCTGAAATTTCTGGTTTAATATCTGGAGATAAAATAATTTCTGTAAATTCTGGCGAAGATGTTTTGTCTGATATAAATACAGAAAGTTTTAAATCTTTCATTCTAAATCACCCAAATCAAGAAATAGATATTGGCTATCTTCGTGGAAAGGATAAAAATATAAACACTACTTCAGTTATACCTAAGACGGAAAATGCTGGTGAAAAGCCCATGATAGGTATTTCTATGGATCAAATTGGAAAGGCTAAATTGCCTTTTTTAAAGGCTTTTGGGGAAGGATTAAGACTTGATTGGACTGTCACAAAAGGTACCGTTGTAGGGCTTTATACGCTTATTGCGGACGGTGTAAGGGGAAAAGGAGACATGTCTAGCGTATCTGGACCAGTTGGTATGGTTGGAATAGTTGGCGATGCCTATAAATTTGGTTTTGCTTACCTTTTGTCTTTTGCTGCTTTAATATCTGTAAATTTGGCAGTAGTAAACTTTATACCGTTTCCAGCATTAGATGGTGGAAGACTATTGTTTTTGTTAATTGAAAAAATTAAAGGTTCTCCGATGAATCCCAAAATTGCAAATACTATGAATGCAATTGGTTTTGCAATATTGATAATTCTTATGCTTTTGGTCACTTTTAGTGACATAACTAAACTATTTTAGGTGAATTTCTAAGTTTTTTTAATTTCTGTTATACTCTAAATATGATTAAGAAAAAATTAAAAATCGGGATACTTTTGGGTGGCCGATCCGCAGAGCATGAAGTATCTATTATTTCTGCTAAGAACGTTATTAAAGCACTCGATAAAGATAAATATAAAATATTTCCTATAAAAATAAATAAAGACGGAAAATTTAATTTTGAAAAATTAAAAGGTTTAGACGTTATCTTTCCAGTTCTTCATGGGCCATTTGGCGAAGATGGAAGCATGCAAGGATTTTTAAAAATTTTGAATTTGCCTTTTGTTGGTCCTAGTGTATTAGGTTCTGCAGTTGGTATGGATAAAGATGTTATGAAGAGACTTTTTAGAGATGCTGGAATCCCTATTGGAAAATTTGTTACGGCTAGAATTCAAGATCAAATTTCTTTTAAAGATGTTTCAAAAAAATTAGGATTGCCTATGTTTATAAAGCCGGCTAATCTTGGTTCTTCTGTTGGAATACATAAAATAAAAAATGAAAAAGAATTTATTGCAGGATTAAAAGACGCATTTTGTTATGATACAAAAATTGTTATTGAAGAAAATATTGATGGTAGGGAAATAGAATGTTCTGTTCTTGGTAATGAAAATCCTATAGCATCAACGCCAGGAGAAATAATTTCCAATGCAGATTTTTATTCTTATGATTCAAAATATATAGACAATAAATCTATTTGTAAAATTCCAGCAGATTTACCCAAAGACGTTATTAAAAGAGTTAAGGATTTAGCTATAGAAGTTTTTAAAGTTTTAAATTGTGAGGGCATGGGACGTGTTGATGTTTTTGTTAAGAAAAATGGCGAAGTTATTGTAAATGAAATAAATACTCTTCCCGGTTTTACATCTATAAGCATGTATCCAAAAATGTGGGAGTCTGACGGGTTACCCATTACAAAACTTTTAGACAAATTGATCGATCTTGGTATGGAAAGATTTGAAAGAGAAAAAAAATTAAAATCAGTAAAATAATAAAAATTATGACTAAAAAAAATGAACCTATTTCTTATATAGAGCTATCAAAAAGTAATTTAATTCATAATTTTAAAGAATTAAAAAAAATTACAAAAAAGGGTGTAGAAATTGCAGCAGTTATAAAAGGTAATGCTTATGGTCATGGGCAAAATGAAATTGCAAAAATTCTTGATCCATTTGTTGATTATTTTCAAGTAAATAGCCTATTAGAACTTGAACTTTTGCGAAAAGTTACGAAAAAGAAAATATTTTTATTGGGTTATGTTCAAAAAGAAGATTTAAAAAAAGCCATAAAACTTGGTTGTATTTTGTCTATTTTTTCTTTAGAACAATTAAAAGATGTTGAAAAAGTTTCAGGTTTATTAAAAGTTAAACAAGAAATTCATATTCCTATAGATGCTTATCTTGGAAGAGAAGGTTTTTTGGAAAGTGAATGGAAAAATTCTTTTGAAGAAGTAAAAAAATGTAAAAATGTAAAGCTTGGTGGAATTTATGCTCATTTTGCAAACATTGAAGATACCAATAATTTTACTCATGCAAGAAAACAAATAAATAAATATAAACATGCATTAGATATTGCTGGCAATCTTGGTTTTGAAAAAATTAAAACACATATATCAGCAACTTCAGGTCTTTTGGTTTATGAAAAAGATAAAGGTCCAAATTCCGTAATTCGTTTAGGTATAGGAATTTATGGTATGTGGCCTTCAGAACATATAAAATATTTATATAAAAATAAATTTGAGCTTAAACCAGTAATGGAGTGGAAAACAAAAATAGCACAAATTAAAACTTTGCCTGCCGGACATACAGTTGGTTATGGGCTTACTTACATGACATATAATCCTACAAAAATAGCTGTCATACCTATTGGATATTCTGATGGCTTTGATAGAGGACTTTCAAATAAAGGAGAAGTTTTAATTCATGGAACTAGATGCAAAATTCTCGGCAGAGTAGCAATGAATATGTTTGTTGTTGATGTCACACATTTAGTAGATGTTAAAGCGGAAGATGAAGTCATTCTTATTGGAAAGCAAGGAAAAGAACAAATAACAGCAGAAGAAATTGCTGATAAATTGGAAACTATAAATTACGAAGTAACTACACGTATTAATTCATTACTTCCAAGAGTAATCATTTAAAGGTTGCTTTTTAAGGTTTTTTGTATTAATATATAAATATGTCACAAGATAGACTTATAAAACTTGCTTGCGGGACTTGTAAAAGAATTAATTATTGGTCAAGTAAAAATAAAAAGCTTGTAACCAAGAAAATTGAACTTAAAAAGTATTGCAAATGGTGCAAAAAGCAAACTAAGCACAAGGAAATCAAAAAATAGTTTTTATTATTTTTTTTGATATGTTACAATAGCTCTTGCAGTAAATGTTTACTGCTTGTTCTTTATACTTTAGGAGTTCGTCCTTAAGAACGAATTCCAAGAGATATGGAACTTTTTTAATTTTCCTTATCTCTATCCAGCTCTATCTTTTTACTAAGATAGGGTTTGGATGGGCGATTAGTTAAGTGGTATAACTACGGTCTCCAAAACCGTTGTCGGGAGTTCGATTCTCTCATCGCCCGCTACAACAAGCACAGGACAGCTTAATGCTGTCCGAAAGCGTACTCGCGTTTCTCTCATCGCCCGCCTTCGCTCGCAGTAGCGAGCTACGGCGGGTAAAACCCGTTAGTAGTTCCGCGAAGGCGAGAAGGTATCATGTATTAACGACCCCATAGGTCTTGCCTCTGGGGTACTCTGGGGTAACTCTCGACCCCATAGGTCTTGCCTCTGGGGTACAGAAGGCCCGCTACACCTTGATTTATTTTCTAACTATGTTATTATGCAGATAATGATAGTTTTTTGACATTCGGTTTTATTGGTTTCCAAACGAGATAAATAATTGTCTTTTGTGGAAACCTTTAAAACCATAAAAAATGAAAAGAATATTTTCAACATTAAGTCCAAAATATGTTTTGGTCTCTTTCTCCAAAGACGGAAAAAGAAAAAGAATAATTCTAAAAGAATTTGGAGTCTGTAGTATTGGCACATATGAAAACATAAAAGCCATAGAAAGTGCCCTTACGGATTCCGGTGTTTATCTGACTGACTTGGTCAAGAAAACTATTTCTAGCACAGCTTTTAAATTTACAAGACAAAAAAAAGTTCAACTATTCATTCAGATTTCAGCCTCTGATCTTGGCTTCAAAAATGGTGGTAGGTATAAGGATATTATTAACAGCATATTAGGTGCTGTGGTGATATTACGAGGGAGAAAATACATAGTAGAGTTTTGTCTTCCCGAAGTTGCCTTGTATTTACGTCTACAGTATAAAAATCAACCAGTAGAACCAATTGAAGTTGAAGAGCGAGTTGATGTTGTTATGGAGCCGATAAAAGGAGAAAGGAATGATTATGTTTTACGCCTAGTGCACGATACAGAAGGAATAGCTTTAGCAGGACATCCTGCTCATGAAAATTGTCCAAGATATTCCGGTGATAAATTTATTTTTTCTCTGCGTGCCAAGTAATGGCTAGGTTCTAAGGGGTTGTTATTTTTTTACGATGACAACCCTTTTTTATTTCCCCAAACCAATAAATTCCCCAATACTAACCATAACTAAAGGATAGTATTTCAAAAGTTCTGAAATTCCTATACTAAGCCCGCTACAACAAGCACAGGACAGATTAATGCTGTCCGATAAGTAGTTTTTAATTATGATATAATTTAATTTATGAAACTTATAATTTTTGATTGGTCTGGAGTAATAAAAGATGGATTGGAGAGCAACTTGTGGATTTGTAATAAAATATTTGAAAAATTCGGAGTACCAACTATTTCACTTGAGGAATTTAAAGAAAATTATGAACTTCCTTACATGAATTTTTTTAAGAAATATATTCCTAGTCTAACTCTTGAAGAAGAACGAATTATATATAAAAAATATATATTTGATATAAATTGTCCAAAATCTAAATCGTGCTTAGGTATTATTGAATTAATTAAGAAACTAAAAGAAAATAATTATCACTTAGCAGTGGTAAGCTCTGATTTTCCAGGAACAATTTTTGCAGAAATAAAAGAGTATGGGTTGGAAAATATTTTTGATGATGTAATTACAGGTATATATAATAAACTCGAAGGTGTTAATAATGTTATAAAAAAAAGAAATTTTGATTTAAGTAATACTTTTTTTGTTGGTGATACTAATCATGAAATAGAAGTGGCAAGACAGGCAGGTATAAAAAGCATAGCAGTAACTTGGGGGTTTTGTTCTGAGCAAAAACTTAAATTAGAAAATCCAGATTATCTTGTGCATAATTCAAATGAATTAGAAAAGATTCTTTTGTAAATCTTGTGTACATTGTGCACTTTATAGATAAATTAAATCTACAATACTTATCCCCAAAAAAACAAAAATAAGCCCCCGCAAAAAAATTTTGCGGAGGCTTAAGTGTTTAAGAGTTAAAATAATCTGGGAGATTATTTTAAGGTCCTCAAGTAATCAAGTATCACTTCCTAGCGACCGACAAACCGAGATCGCTACTGCGGTGACTATCCCAGTAGCCGCCGACGTTCAGACCCCCGCCGTCAAAGAAGCCGACGTTGACGTGATCGCCGCCCGAGTCGAGGCTTGATGTGCGGACATAAATTCCGCCAAACAAGTAAACGTCTCTGACTGCTTTGTAGGTTGTGATTGCCCAGGTGAATTCAGCAGAATTCGGTACAGTTTCAACATCGGAAATCAGGGTTTGCTGTTCTTCCCAGTTTTTAGAAGTTGATTCGGGGACAGGGTTCTTGCGAATCATGTACCATTTTGTTTCAACTTTGTCTTTCTGTGAAAAATTCTGATCAGCATACCATCCACCATCTTTTGAGTAGAAGTAACCATTTTTCATGGTACGAATCTCAAGAAGAGACATTGGACGGTTGGGACCAGCGACAAGCATGTAACTGTTGTCACGGCACCATTCCAGAATTTCTTGTGCAGGAACTGTTTCGCCGAACTTGGCAAGCTGTTCTTCGGTGTAAGTAACTCCTTTACGTGATTTCATCACGTCTTCAGGAGAAATGAAATCCTTACCGAGAATTGTGCGAACCAGTTCATAATCTGGAGCTTTCATGGAGAAACGCTTGATACCTGTAAGCAGGTAAGCAGCGAATCCAGGATTCTCATTCAGAACCTGTGCACTTTCTTCTGTCAGTCCAGCCTTATTGTATTGGGCACGAAACGATTCGGTAGCTCTCTGTCCTTTCGGACTGTCTGCGGTTACCAGTGCAGACGTGTTCAATGACTTTTTCATCGACATCATCCTTTATTGGTTTTACCGAAATCGCTCGGCAACGGCTTTTCTCGTTAATGAGATGAGCTTTTTAAGTCCTATAATATAAGGCATAAAAAGCTCATCTCATGGAAGTGATATTTTAAAAGAACTCTTTCTATTATATCATATATAATGCTTTTGTCAATAAACTATTTTGCATTACCCCATAGGTCACCCCATAGGTCTTGCCTCTGGGGTAACTCTTTACTTTTAATAACATTCGTGGTATTGTACCATTACAATGGTTCTTTGAAATTGAACATGATTATTACTTGTTTGGATTACCTTGCACTTCCTTTGGGAGTTTGAAGTAATCCAAATGAGTATAAACAATTAAAGACAATAGTTATGGAAAAATTAAAAAAATACCGACTAGGTAATCAGCCTACTGAGTATGAACTTGTTACAGAATATTTAGGGTGGCTTCCTGAAGACGCATCAAGTTGGTGGGACGTGTTCCAAATAATGGTTTCTTCTTCTGAAATTACAGGTAAAGAAATAACCATTACTAATCCTGAAAAAAATAAAAAAATTACAATTATTATTGACCATAGAATTGTAAAAGATGCATTTCCCATGTCTTTTTTCGTGGAGGAGAGAGCAAAAAATTGGTATGATTTTTGTATTGTATCAAGTAAGGATAAACCATCTGAAAAATTTATTATTCCACTTCACTAAGTAGGGGGTATCCGAGCTTGAAGAGCTGGCATTTTTGTGTCAGCTTTTTTTATTTCTACATAGGTCTTGCCTCTGGGGTAACGGAGTATTTTTCCATACTTGACTTTATCAATTTAAAGATGTATTATTAAACTGATATTTTATATAGTTCTTAACATTTAAAAAGGAGGTTTAAGTGAAAGATTTATTTGTCTGGCTTACCGTGATCACAATGACCACGTTTATTATTATTTATGTATACCAGATTTATAAGCATAAAATTTTTCCAGCTCTGTCTACTTGGATTATATTTCTTTGTGGAGTTGGCCTAAGTTTTGTTACTTATATTATTTCAGAAAAAAATGATTTAAGTTCTGGCGTATTAAATACCATAGATCTCCTGAACGTAGTAGTTGTAACTATCGCAATAATTCTTTGGGGTAAAAGAAGTCTACATCTTAAGCCTTTTGAAAAATGGTATTTAGTTGCTGTTGGTTTAATTATTTTTTATGGAATAATAACTGGTGATGCATGGAGTTCAAATATCTTAACTCAAGTATTAATTAGTGTTGGATATTTTCCAACCATACACGGTTTATTAAAAAGTAGGGTAAACACAGAATCATTCATTGGGTGGGGAATTAACTTGCTTGTTAGCTTTTTTGCCTTATACCCAGCATCGGTTAATGGTAACCTGCTTGCAATAATTTATGCAACCAGAGCAGCCGTCCTTATCTCTGTATTATTAATAATAATGGTTTATTGTGAATTGACTAAAAAGAAAAAACTAGCCTAGTACCGAAAGGGAAAGGCTTTTTTTATTTTATTCTTATGTCTTTGATACTGAGTTACCCCATAGGTCTTGCCTCTGGGGTAACTAGGTTTTACTTGAACAATCTTTTTTCTTCCTTTTCAAAAGTTGTCAGAGCCAACCCCATAGGTCTTGCCTATGGGGTTCTTACCTCCGTATAAAATACTATTGATTTTTTTGTATAGTATGTTATACTTTTAGTAATAAAAGTTTTTTTAAAAAAGTGGTTTTTGGTTTTCATAGGAGATAAATTTTGTCTTTTACGAAAACCAAAAACCTCTAAAGATGAAAAAAATCGTTTTTATTTTTGCAATGATGATGACATTCTCATCTTTGCAATTTGTGTACGCACAGGAAAATGTCGTACAGAACTGGAATTTCCAAGAAGATTCGGACAATGACGGACAAGGAGATTATTGGACTTCACTTTGCTCTCCGTCTGTTTTTTCATGGAGCATCGTATACGGTGTTCAGTATGTAAAGTGCGATTCAGTGTATTGTTACTCCGGGTCATTGGTGCAATATTTTCCGGATTCAATAATGCCTGGAACGTATATGCTTGAATTTGATACGTATTGTAGCAGAATTCTATGGCCATTTGTTGTACTACATGATTACAAACTGTCTTTCATCGGCACGGTTGTGCCGTCGACATGGCAACACTACGAAATTACATTTACTTCGTTAGCTTGGATAAGCGGTGTCGGTTTTTTAGCTGAGAGTGCAATTTCTCAAATAAAAATGGACAATGTAAAGTTGTATTTGCTATATGGAGTAGGATGTGAAAAACAAAAAGTAAAGCAATTAAAATTCTACCCGAATCCGGTCACTGATTACGTAAATATTTATTCATACGAAAATAAAAGAATCAGTATCTACGATGTCTCCGGAACAAATTTTGGTCATTTTGATTTATTAAATGGTCAAAACAAGATCAATATGAGTTTTCTACCGTCTGGAATTTACATATTAGACGGACAGAAAGTTCTGAAGAAATAGGGGGAAGTGGGAAAAAGGGAGGTCTCAATCAAAATGAACCTCCTTTTTTTAATTTGTACTATCTACTAAATATTTTTGTATATTTTTTTGATGCTCTTCATAAGTTGCCGAGCAGTGTGTTACACGATTTTTATCATGCAAATAGTATAAGCAATCTGTTTCTGTTGGATTTAATACTGCTTCAATTGCTGGTATACCTGGATTTGATATAGGATGTGGTGGTAATCCTTTATATTTATATGTATTAAAAGGGGAGTCACTTTCTTTTTCAGAAATAGTAATTGGAGCCCACCAACCATTTCCGATATCTCCTCGTGCGTATTGTAACGTTGCGTCTACACCTAAAAACATATTTTGGTTTAGTCTGTTCCATAAAATTCCAGCAATTAATGGTATATCAGCATTATTTGATGCTTCTCTTTGAACTATTGATGCTAAAGTCAATGCTCTTGCCCATTTTATATTTTTTTCTGTAAATTTAGGTAAATAAGAAACAAATTTTTCATTAAATTTTGATATTAAACGTTTTGCCATTAAAGATGGCTCTTCTGTAACAGGTATTAAATATGTATCAGGATAATAAACACCTTCTATATATTCTTTACTTACGGCTGTGTCTTTTGTTATCCAATCATTTTTTTGTTTTGAAGACCAATTAAAAGTATCTGCAAGAATTGTTGCTATTTCTTCTTTTCTCAATCCTTCTTTTATTACTACCCATTTCATATAAGGATTCCCATGTAATACTTTATTAATTTGAGATTCTGTCATTTCTTTTGATAATTTATATGCTCCACTGGAAACTTGATTTTTTTCTTTATTTAATATTTCTGTAAAACTTTTTGAATCTTTTATAAAACCAGCTTGTAATAAACTATCTGCAATTTCTTCATTTGTTATATTTTTTTGTACTATAAAACGATCTGTGCCTTCAGGTAATACTTCTTCAGGTATTGTTTCAGTTTTTGTTGTAGGAGTAAGTACAACAGGTTCCTCTATTGTTTTTTCATTTTTTGATTGTGAGTTTTCTACATTTATATCTACATTGTTTTCATTTTCAGATTTATTTTTTTTAAAAAATACAAAATAGACAGCAATTAAAATAATTATTGCTATTAAAAGTATTAATAAAATTTTTTTCGTTTTAGTCATTTTTTTGGTGTAATCCATATTACATCTTTATCTTTTTTAAACCAAGTCATTTGTCTTTTTGCGTATTTATATATTTCAGAATTTAGTTTTTCTATCATTTCTTTTTTTGTAATTTTACCTTGTAAATAAAGGGATAAATAACGATATTCTAGACCAAGTTCGTTCATTCTTTTAAAGGATAAACCATTTTTATGTAAATTTTCTCCTTCTTTTATCATGCCGGATGATATTCTCTTTGAAAGTCTTTTATTTATTCTTTCTTTTAAAATATCATAAGGTATAGATATTCCAATTTTTACAAACTCATATTCTTGTTTTTTACTAGATTTAGAAAGTTTGGGGACTTTTCCTAAAGTTTTTGCTATCTCAATAGCTCTGATTAATCTAACTTTGTTATTTTTATCAATATTTTTTGCACGACTATTGTCTAATTTTTTTAGCATTTGAAAAAGTTCTGTAATATTTTTCTTTTCCAAAACTTTTCTAAGTTTTTTATTTGGTGGAACTTCTGGAAAATTTATATTTTTTACAACTGCATCAATATAGAAACCAGTTCCTCCACAGATTATTGGAGTTTTGCCATGCGAAATTATCTTTTTTATATTTTCATCAGCAAGTTTTTTATATTGTGCAACTGTAAAAACTTTTTTAGGATTAGCTACATCAAGTAAATAGTGTGGTATGCCACACATTTCTTTTTTTGTAATTTTGCCAGTTCCCAAATTGAGTCCTTTATAAACTTGCCTAGAATCCGCAGAAATAATTTCTCCATTTATTTTTTTTGCAATTTCTACAGCTAAATCGCTTTTGCCTGTAGATGTTTGTCCCAAGATTATAATTACCGTTGGCTTTTCCATTACTTCAAAGTTTTAATATCAGCACCAATAGAGTTTAGACGTTTTACTATTTCTTCATAACCGCGATTAATCATATACACATTGCGAAGAATTGATGTTCCAGGTGCCGCTAGCATTGTGATTAAAATTATCATAGATGGACGAAGTGCAGGTGGACAAACAACTTGAGCTGATTTTAAACATGTTCCTCCTTTTATATATACACGGTGTGGATCAGCTAACGTAATATTTGCACCAAGTCTATTTAATTCAACAAAATATATTGCTCTATTTTCAAAAATCCAATCATGAATCATTGTTTCTCCTTTAGCTTTTAAAGCGATAGGAACAAAGAATGGTAAATTATCAGCATTAATTCCAGGATATGGATTTGCGTGAATTTTATCATCCAGAGCTTTTAGTTTACTTGGAAAAATATGAATATCAACCAATCGTGTACGTTCATTATAAGAATAATATGGTTTAGAAAGTGTATATTTTAAACCCATTCTTTTTAATTTTTCTATTTCTAGTGCAAGAAAATCTATCGGACAGCGCGTTATTGTAAGTTCTGAATCAGTTACAATTGCTGCAGAAATAAAAGTCATAGATTCAATTGGATCTTCACTATTCCAGTATTCTACTTTTTGATTTATTTCTTTCACACCATGAATTACGAAAGTGGAAGCAGAAATTCCTTCTATTTTTACTCCCAATTTTTCTAAGAAAAATCCTACTTCTTGTACCATGTAATTTGCGCTAGCAAAACGAACAGTAGTTTCGCCTGGAATAAGTGCAGCAGCCATTAAAATATTTTCACAAGCTGTATTTCCGGCTTCATACATTACTATATCTGCTGGCTTTAATTTTTTTACAGAAATTTCATAATTTTCTGATGTAGTTTTGATTTTTACTCCTAAGTCTTCAAGAGCATAAGTATGAGCGGATACAGTTCTTTTCCCTAATTTACATCCTTGAGCATGGGGAATAGAAAATTTAGGCAGAAAGTGAATTAATGGACCCAAGAGCATTATTATAGATC
This sequence comes from Minisyncoccota bacterium, assembly GCA_035353995.1. Taxonomy (GTDB): domain Bacteria; phylum Patescibacteriota; class Minisyncoccia; order Phycocordibacterales; family UBA9973; genus UBA9973. The sequence continues at coordinate 134,214 of DAOQAL010000002.1, forward strand.
TTGTTTTAATTGCTGACTCTTGATTTATTTTTTCTAGATTAAATTTTTTAGGAGGATTTATGACTATTGTATTTTTTCCTTTCCACTCTACTTTTACTCCTATACTTTCAATAATTTCTATTACTCTATAAACTTCCTCAATTCGTGCAATTCCATGCAATGTTGTTGTTCCTTTATTTAAAAGGGAAGCACATAAAAGACCAACAGAACCATTTTTTGAAAAATTTGTTTTTATTGTTCCACTTAGTTTTTTTCCACCATTAACTTGAAAATCTATAGTATTGTATTCTTTTTTTGTCATAATTTTGTGCCGCGGGAGAGAATTGAACTCTCATGAGGTTGCCCTCGAACGATTTTGAGTCGTTTGCGTCTACCAATTCCGCCACCGCGGCAATCTACTGCAATAAACATATTCTACACAAAATTATTCCCAAAATCAATTTTTAAAAAATATTCTAATATGTTAGAATAGCTTAATGTCAAACTTATATTCCAATTCAATTTTCTGGATAGATACAGATAAAATCAAACCAAACCCTTATCAACCAAGGCGAGATTTTGATGAAACACGATTAAAAAATTTAGCTGATTCAATAAAGCAATATGGAGTTTTACAACCTTTAACTGTTTCAAGAACAGAAATTGAAAAAGAAGAAGGTGGTCTTTTTACAGAATACGAACTTATTGCAGGAGAACGAAGACTTCGTGCAGCAAAGATGGCTGGAGTTTCTCAAGTGCCAGTTATTATCAGAGAAGGAGATACTTCTATGATGAAATTGGAACTTGCTATTATTGAGAATTTACAAAGAGAAGATTTAAATGCTGTTGATAGAGCAAGAGCATTTTTGCAATTATCAAATGAATTTAAATTTACTCATGCAGAAATTGCAAAAAAAATGGGCAGAAGTAGGGAATATGTTTCAAACACTTTGCGTATCCTTACATTGCCTGAAGAAATTTTAAATGCATTAGCAGAGGGTAGAATATCAGAAGGACATACAAGACCACTTTTAATGCTTATTGATCATCCTCAAGAGCAGATGGTTTTATTTAAAGAAATAATATATAAAAAAATAACAGTTAGAGAAGCTGAAGCTTTGGCTCGCAAAATAGCTTATGACAGAGTTAGGAAAAAAGAATTTATGCCTGATCCTGAAATCGTAGAATTAGAAGAAGAATTTCAGGAAAAATTAGGTACAAGAGTTCATATAGAGAGAAAAGAAAATGGTGGACAAATTAAAATAGATTTTTTCTCAAATGAAGATCTACGAACGATTCTTGATTTAATGAAAAAAACAAATATTTCTAAAAATCCAGAAGAAATGTTGAATAACTATATAGATAAAAAAGATACTAAAAATGAATCAACTGAAGTATCTTTAGGAAAGACAGAAAACATAGAAAATATTCCAAGTCCAGTTTCTGATGAAGGATCACCAATTGATGATAGAGCTCCTGAAGAAATAAAAGAAGACGATTCAAATCTTTACGATATTTCTAATTTTAGTCTCTAGCGTTTACCAAAAGATTTTAGTTTTGCAAGTAAACTATTTTTTTCCAAATAGACTTTTATTTGTTTTTTTGCACTTGAAGTCTTTACATAATCAAGCCATTTTCCAGATGGGTTAGATTCTTTTCTCGTAATGACTTCAACAATATCTCCATTTTTAAGTTTTGTGCTTATTGGAGCTATTTTTGAATTAACTTTTATTTGGGAAACGTGTTTTCCTATATCTGAATGAATTGCATATGCAAAATCTATAGGACTTGAATCTTTTGGCAAATCTATAACGTCTCCTTTAGGAGTAAAAATAAAAATTCTATCACTAAAAAAATCTGTTTTTAAATGTTCAATAAATTTTTCTGGTTTTTTAGGATTATTTTTTAAATTTTTTAATTCTTCAATCCAATCAAACTTTGTTTTTTGTGTTGTAGTATTATTTTTCTTTTCATTCTCTTTATATATAAAATGAGCAGCTACACCAAATTCAGCTTCATTATGCATTTCTTGTGTTCTAATTTGTATTTCAGCAATTCCACCTGATCCAGTAAAAATAGTAGTATGTAATGATCTATATCCATTTGTTTTTGGTAAGGCAATATAATCTTTAATTCTATTTGGTAAAGGATGCCATATTGAATGAACAATTCCTAGAACTCTATAACATTCTTCAACTGTATTTACAATTACACGAAGAGCAACTATGTCATATATCTTATCTAAATCCATATTATAATGTAACAATTTTTTATATAAACTATATTTATGTTTTATTCTATAATCTATATTTATATATTTTATTTTATTTTTCTTTAATTCTTTTTCTAATGTATCTTTAATTTCATCTAAATATTTTTTATATAAAAATTTCTTTTCTTCTAATATTTTTTCTATTTCTGAATATTCTTTAGGATATGCGAAGGGGAATGCTGCATCTTCAATTTCACCTTTAAGTTTTCCCATTCCTAACCTATTTGCAAGTGGTGCGTAAACTTCTATTGATTCTAATGCAATTCTTTTTCTTTTATCTTCACGAATAAATTCTAAAGTTTTTAAGTTGTGTAATCTATCAGCAAATTTAATTGCAACAACACGCAAATCATTTGCCATTGCAATAAAAAATTTACGTAAACTTTCTACGTGTCTTGCTTGTCCGTGATATTTTAATGTTCCTAGTTTTGTAACTCCTTTAACTAGAAATAATACATCGCTACCAAATTCTTTTTCTAAATCTTCTTCTTTTATTTTTGTATCTTCAAGAACATCATGAAGTAAACCAGCAACAACTGTTTTAATATCTAATCCAAATTTTGCTATTGTTTTTGCTGTTTCAAATACGTGAACAAAGTAAGGATCTCCATTTTCTCTTTTTTGTCCCTCGTGCGCTTTTTGTGAAAAAGCATAAGCTTTTCTAATTAGTTCTTCATCTTTTTTATTTATTTCTCCCGAAATTAAATTTAGAAGTTCTTCTACTTCAGTCATAATTAATGATTATAACTTAATTTTAGAAATTTTGTGTGGATTGTGATTGATGCAAGCTTTATTCGAGCATCTTTCTGGTATTGTTTTTGTTCCTTCCATCATTAAGCTACCGCATTTTTTACAAATTTTTCCAGTTGGTTTTGCTTTCATTGCAAATTTACAATCAGGATAATTTAAACAAGAATAAAAAACTCCAAATCTGCCACGCCTTTCACTTATTTCTCCATTTTTACATTCTGGACACATAACACCAGTTTTTTTCTTTGCTTCTTCTGCTTCATCTTTTTTTATAAATTTACATTTTGGGTATCTTGAACATGAAATAAAAGATCCAAATCTTCCTTGGCGTATTACTAATTTTCCGCCACCTTTAGGTGGTTTTTTATCTCCACATAAAGGACAAATTTCTCCAGTTTCTTTTGGTCCTTCCATTTTTTCACCATTAATCATCAATGCACCATCGCAGTCTGGATATTTAGAACACGAATAAAATTTTCCACTTCTTGAAAGTTTTATTATCATTGAGCTACCACATTTAGGACATTTTATTTCTTTTGGAGCTTCTCCTAAATTTGTTGCTTTCTCTAATTTTTCTTTTGATTTTACTTCTTTTGTAAACGGACCATAAAAATCTTTTAATGTTTTTTCGTATTCTCTTTCTCCTCTAGAGATTTCATCCAATTCATCTTCCATTTCAGCAGTAAATGTATCAGAAATATATTTTGAAAAATTATTTTCTAAGAAATCTGATACAACTTCGCCAACATCAGTAGGGAACAATGTTCTACCTTCTTTTCTTACATAACCTCTATCTTCTAATGTTTTCATTATTGAAGCGTATGTTGAAGGTCGTCCTATGTCTCTTGATTCAAGTTCTTTAACTAATCCAGCTTCAGAATATCTATTTGGTGGTTCTGTAAATTTTTCTTCATTTGTTAGTTTTATTAATTTTAAATTATCTCCTTCTTTCATTTTTGGAAGTTCTACATCTTCTCCTTTTCCATCACGATCTACTTCTAACCATCCTGCGAAAAGAGTACGTGAACCATTAGCTACAAATTCTGGTAATCCTGTTCCATCTTTTTCTTTATCTTTATTTTCTTCAATTTTTACTGAAATTTTTGTTTTTAATAATTTTGCATCTGTCATCTGTGAAGAAACTGTCCTTTCCCAAATTAGTTTATATAATTTTTCTTGTTCTTCATTTCCAGCATTTATATTTTCTATATGTGTTGGTCTTATTGCTTCATGAGCTTCTTGAGCGTTTTTTGATTTTGTTTTATAAATTCTTATTTGTGCATATTCTTTTCCATATTTTTTTTCAACAAGTGAGACGATTTGCATTTGCGCAACTTTAGATAAATTTGTGCTATCTGTTCTCATATATGTAATATGTCCAGCTTCGTAAAGTTTTTGTGCAATTTGCATTGTACGAGAAGGGGAATATCCTAAACGTGAACTTGCTGTTTGTTGCAAAGTAGAAGTCGTAAAAGGAGCACGAGGTGATCTTTTTTGTTCTGTTTCCTTAACTTCAGAAACAATCCATTTACCTTTTTCTCCTATTGAAATAATTTTTTCTACAAGTTTTTCATCGCGTGGTTCTTCTTTACACTCTAAAATTATTTTTTCTTTTTTTTCTGTTTCAAATAAACCAAAAACTCTCCAATATTTTTCTGGTACGAATGCTCTAATTTCTCTTTCTCTTTCCATTATTATACGAAGAGCTGGAGATTGAACACGTCCAGCAGAAAGCCCATAGCGAACCTTTTTCCAAATTAATCCAGAAAGATCATATCCTACTAGTCTATCTAAAACACGTCTTGCTTCTTGAGCTTTAACTAATTTCATATCAATTTCCCCAGGATTTTTTATTGCTTCTTCTACGGCTTCTTTAGTTATTTCAAAAAACGATACTCTTTTTATTGGAGCTTTTACTTTTTTATCTTTATTTAATAATTCTTCTATATGCCAAGCTATTGCTTCACCTTCGCGGTCTGGGTCTGTTGCTAGCATAATTTCATTTGCTTTTTCTGCTAGAGTTTGTAATTCATGCACTACTTTTTCTTTTCCTTTTGAAATTTCATAATTAGGAATAAAACCATTTTCTATATCAATTGCTTTTTTATTTGATTTAGGCAAATCTCTAATATGTCCTACTGAAGCACGCACAGTAAAAGCCCCCTCTAAATATTTCTCAATAGTCTTCGCTTTTGATGGTGATTCTACAATTAAAAGCCTCATTAAACTTAAGTATTACACGAAATATAATTTTTTAGCAAATCATATCAATTTTATTTCTCCTAATTCTTCTTTTATTATCTCTTTTATTTCCATTATAGAAAGTAAAGAATTTGCTGTTGCTATAGGCATTTTCATTGCTCTTATAAGTTCATCTCTTGGCATAGGTTCACGTAAAATTTTTACAACCATTTTTTCTTCAGGAGAAATATCTTCAAAAAGTTTTGCTTGTCTATCTTCGTCTTTTTCTTTTTCAAAACCAAGAGCTTCTAGAACATCTTCTGCAGAAGTTACTGGTGTTGCACCTTGTTTGATTAATTTATTAGTTCCTTTTGAATTTAAACAAAAAATTGATCCTGGAACTGCAAGTAAATCTCTATTATATTCAGTTGCTAATCTCGCTGTAATTAAAGTTCCAGATTTTTCTTCTGCTTCAATTACAAGTATTGCTTTTGAAATGCCTGCCATTAATCTATTACGCATTGGGAAAGACCATTGAGTTGCTTTAAAATCTGGTTCAAATTCTGAAATTAAACATCCACCACTTTCTACAATATCTTTTACTAAACGAACATTTGTTTTTGGATACATAGCTTCGTCTGAAAGTCCTGAGCCTGGAAAAACTATAGTTTTTAAACCTACCTGCATTGCTTTTTTATGTGCTATCGTGTCTATGCCCATAGCAAAGCCAGAGACTATAACTATTGGATAACCCTTAAGACCATTTATTATTTTTTCACAAGCTTCTTTTCCGTAAGATGTAAATTTTCTTGAACCAACAACACATAAATAAATTAAATCTTTATTTTGTTTTGGCAGATCGCCAATAATCCAAAGATTTTCTGGTGGTTGTGGTATTTCCATTAAAGCATTGGGAAATTGTTTTTTTGGTAATTTTTGAATTTTCATATATTGCAATATTTACCTTTTGTAATTATACCAATTTTCGTATATAATGAATACATGCTAGATATTAAATTTATTCGCGAAAACAAAGAGATTGTAAAAAATGGCGCGAAAAAGAAAAAAATTGATATTGATATAGACAAACTCGTAACTCTTGACGATGAAAGGTTAAAAGTTCTTAAAGAGGTTGAAGATCTAAGAAGCGAAGTAAACAGAGTATCAAATGAAATAGTTCGTAATCAAAATGAAGCGCATAAGGTTCAGCTAATTGAAGAGATGCGTACAGTAAAAGAAGAAATAAAAAATAAAGAAGAAAAATTAAAAAGTATAGTAGAAGAATGGCAAAAATTAATGGTACAAGTTCCTAATGTTCCAGATGTGTCTGTACCAGAAGGAGATAGTGACGAACAAAATCAAGAATTAAGAGTTTGGGGTGAAAAAATTAGATTTGATTTTGTTCCTAAAGATCATGTTGCTATTTTAGAAAATTTAGATTTGGCTGATTTTGGACGAGGCACAAAAGTTTCAGGCTTTAGAGGTTATTTTATGAAAAATGACGGAGCTCTTTTATTTTTTGCTCTATGGCAATATTTTTTAGATTACTTTGTAAGTCAAGGATATACTCCTATAATAGCTCCTTCTCTTGTAAGAAAAGAAACATTATTCGGAACAGGATATTTACCACAAGGAGAAGACGATCTTTATAAGACACAAGACGGGGATTATCTTGCTGGTACTGCTGAAGTTTCTGTTATGTCATATTATTCAGGAGAAGTTTTACAAAAAGAATCATTACCAAAAAAGTTTATTGCTTTTTCACCTTGTTTTAGAAGAGAAGCTGGAGCTCATGGAAAAGATGTAAAAGGCATAATCAGAGTTCATGAATTTTTCAAATTAGAACAAATTTTATTATGTGAAGCTGATCATGAAATTTCTGTTAAGCTCCATGAGGAAATAACAAGACATGTTGAACATTTGATGCAAGAATTAAAATTACCATATAGACTTGTTGTTAATTGTGGTGGAGATCTTGGTCTAGGACAGGTCAAAAAATATGACATAGAAGCTTGGATGCCATCTCAAAATAAATACAGAGAAACGCATTCATCATCTTATTTCCATGATTTTCAAAGTAGAAGATTAAATATTAAATATAAAGATGAAAATGGTAAATTAAAATATGTTCATTCTTTAAATAATACAGCTTGTGCTACATCAAGATTACCAGCAGCTATTCTTGAAAATTACCAGCAAGCAGATGGTTCTGTAAGAATTCCAGAAGTTTTAAAAAAATATATGGGAGGAAAAGACTATATTAAATAAGTTTATTTGGAACTTGAATGAAAAATAGAAGTGTTTTAAATTCTCCGCGTCTTGTTGAATTAAGACGTAAAAAACGTAAAGCTGAAAAGAGAAAATTTTTTCTTTGTTTTATTTTGTTTCTAGTTTTATTTTTTGGTCTTGCTTTTCTTTCTAGAATTCCTGCTATTAATATAAAAGAAGTAAATATTTATGGGAATAAGATTATAGAAAGTGACGATATAAAAAATTTAGTAATGGAAGAAATCTCGTCAAAATATATTGGACTTTTTTCAAAATCAAATTTTTTAATTTTTCCTAGATATCAAATAAAAAAAGATTTAGCTGAAAAATTTAAAAGATTAAAAACTATTTCTCTCGAATTAAAAAATATTAATACTTTAGAAATTTCAGTTTCTGAATATGAAGAGAAATATCTTTATTGCGGTGAAAATTCTTTTCCAGCAGAAGGTGTAGAGGAAAAATGCTATTTTCTAGATGATAATGGTTATATTTTTGATGAAGCACCATTTTTTTCTGGTGAAGTTTATTTCAAATTTTTTGGCAAAACAAATGATGGTGGAATTTTAGGTTCTTCTTTTTCACCTGATAATTTTAAAAACTTAATTTTATTAAAAGAAAATTTAGAACAAATGAATTTTAAGCCAGTAGCTTTTTATGTAGATGAAAATGGTGATGGAAATATTTCTTTATCATCTGGAACAGAACATAATCCAAAAGTTATTTTTGAATTAGATTCTGATTATCAAAAAATTTCAGAAAATTTGAAATCAGCACTAGATACTGATCCATTAGTTTATAAAATTAAAGAAAAGTTTTCTTCATTGCTTTATATTGATTTGAGATTTACAAATAAGGTGTATTATAAATTCCAATGATATTAGGATTTTGGAAAAAACTTAAAAAGCCCTTTTTCTGCTTGGCCCCTATGGCAGATGTTACTGATTCAGCATTTAGAGAAATAATTTCAAAATGTGGTAAACCTGATGTTTTTTGGACGGAATTTGTTTCTGCCGATGGCCTGTCACATGAAAAAGGACAAAAAAAACTTTTAAAAAATTTAAAATTTTCATCACGAGAACATCCTATTGTAGTACAGATTTTTGGTTCTAATATAGAAAATATTAAAAAAGCTTCTCGATTGTGTGCAAAACTTGGTTTTGATGGTATCGATATAAATATGGGTTGTCCAGATAGAACCATTGAAAAACAAAATAGTGGATCTGCTATGATAAAAAATAAAGAATTAGCAAAAGAAATAATACAGTCTGCGAAAGAAGGAGCTCCTAAATTGCCTGTATCTGTAAAAACTCGTATTGGATATAATAAAGTTGATGAAAGTTGGATTAAATTTCTTTTAGAGCAAAATTTATCAACTTTAACAGTTCATTTACGAACTCGTAAAGAAATGTCTAAAGTTGGAGCACATTGGGAATATGCAAAAGATATAGTTGAATTACGTAATGAAATAAATAAAGAAACAAAAATAATTTTTAATGGAGATGTTATAAATCTTGAAGATGCGAAAAAGAAAGCAAAAGAAACTAATTGCGATGGTGTAATGATTGGCAGAGGAATTTTTGGAAATCCATGGCTATTCTCAAAAAAAACAAATAATAAATTAGAAGAAAAATTAAAAATTTTGATAAAGCATACGAAACTCTTTGAAAAGCATTTTGGTAAAGAAAAAAATTTTTCCATAATGAAAAAACATTTCAAAGCGTATGTAAATGGTTTTCTTGGTGCGAAAGAATTGCGAACAGCATTAATGGAAGCAAAAAGTGCTAAAGAAGTAGAAAAAATAGTTAATAAATTTCTAAAAAATAAATTTTGATAAAAAATTTTTATAGAGTATAATTTTCAAATAATGAGTAAAACAAAAAACGAAAATTTAGCCTTATATCGTAAGTATCGCCCACAAACCTTTAACGAAGTCCTTGGCCAAGATCAGGTAGTAAAAGTGCTAGAAAGCTCTATAAAAGGCGATAAAGTGTCTCATGCGTACCTTTTTATTGGTTCTAGAGGCACTGGTAAGACTTCTGTTGCAAGAATTTTTGCGAAAGAAATAGGTGTTTCTCAGAATGATATTTATGAAATAGATGCAGCCTCAAATCGTAAAATTGATGATATAAAAGAATTGCGTGATGGAGTTAATGTTTTACCATTTGATTCCAAATATAAAATATACATTATTGATGAAGTTCATATGCTTTCGCATGATGCATGGGGAGCATTACTAAAAACTTTAGAAGAGCCACCAAGGCATGTAATTTTTATTTTAGCTACTACTGAGCTTCATAAAGTTCCAGATACAATAGTTTCTCGATGCCAAGTTTTTACTTTTAGAAAAGCTTCTGATATTGTTTCAAAAAATATGATTTTGGATATTGTACAAAAAGAAGGTTATGAAATGGAAGTTGGTGCAGCTGAACTTTTAGCAATATTAGGAGATGGTTCTTATCGAGATGCAATTGGCTATTTGCAAAAAGTTTTGAACTTTACTAAAGGTAAAAAAATAAAATTAGAAGAAGTTGAAAAAATTGTTGGCGCACCAAGTACAGTTTTAGTGAATGATTTTATTTCTGCTATTGCTTCTGATTGTTTAGAAAAGGGGATTGAAGCAGTGAGAAAAGCTTCTATTGAAAATTTAGATATGAAATTATATTTAAAGCGTATTATTCAAAAAATGCGTATGGCAATTATTTTGCGTTATGCTCCTAAGCTTGAAAAACAAATGCAAAATGATTTGAGAGAATCAGATTTGGACTTTTTGAAAAATATTTTGCAAGGAGATTCTGTTAAAAACAGAGTATTTAATTCTGAAACATTATCAATATTACTTGAAGCATATGAAAATATTGATCGATCTTTCGTTTCTGAATTGCCACTGGAAATGGCTTTAGTAAAGATTTTAAAATCTGAAAAAAATCCAAAGACTAGTAAAGCTTAAAACTTTTAACCATATTTTCTAACAAAGAAGTAATTTTTGTTTTATCAAATTCTTGTATACCTTGATCAGGTGAGTAGTTGTTTATATTAGTTGAATGAATTGTATATTCTACAGCGTAACATTGATCATTTAAAATTGTTCTATAACTTGTTGTATCATAATAATTTCCTGCTCCAACATTTTCAAAAGTTATTTTTGTGAATTTTCTATTATTAATTGTGTTTTCTTCCTTGCTACCAATTATCACATTTTGTGGAGATAAACAATTTTTAATTACTTCTGGATCACTACTTGCTCCAATAGAGAATTTTGCTTCACCAAAATTTGTTTTTGTGAAAAAAGATTGTGGTATAGAAACTACAGCAAAAACCATTCCAGAGCCTACATATTCAGCACTCCATTCAGGTGTAAATCCTATATCACCACCATAAAAATTAAATTGTTTTGGAAAAGAAAAAGAAAAAGTTTTAGAAGAGTCTGTATATGTGTTAAGATCTTTTTCTGCAGTCATAGTTCCTGTAACACATTTGGAATAAATTTGATTATCATTTTTCATTAAAAAGGCATTTTCTCCTTTGCTCCAAAAAACCAAATTATCCAATTCATATCTAGTTCCATCTGCTGAAATAGAATGTGGTAATATTTTTGTTTCATTATTAAAGGTTATTGTTACATTTTCTGTTCCATAGATTGCTTCTATTTTTCCTTCTTGGCAATAATATGTAATAGAGTTTGGATTTGAATTAGTTATTTCTGGCTGATTACTACTTTCTTGTTTATTTTTAAAGCTCAAAAAATATACTACAGCTAGCAATAAGATTATAAAAAGAGAAGCTATTAAAATAATTTTTTTCTTTTTCATAGTAGTCAATTGTAACATGTTTTTAATGACATATTATTATTTTTTCTCAAGAATTTTTTTAAGCTCTACGATAACTGCTTTTTCCCAGTATTTCATTGAATACCAACGTATTAGTGGAACAGCGATTATGCGTAACCATTTTTTATGAATGGTGACTTGGTACGTGTAGTCAATTAAAGTCCCTTCTGGGTGTTCGGAAAGTAATAATTCTTCGTGTCCAGAGGTTCCAAATTGATAACTGTCATTATCTGAAATGTAGCCTTTTCCGGGAAGAATTTGAGTTTTCATCTTCACTTTAAATTTCTTACCAAATGATCGCACTGTTGCTTCCATCTCTAAAAAATTTCCTTCCCATTTATTAATTTGTATTGATTCGGCGACTTTTGGAAAATACTCCGGAAGTTTTTCGAAGTCTGTCATTATTCTAGATACATCTTCTATGGGAGCTTTAATGACCCATTGTTTGTGAAGTGTTATTTCGTTCATATTTAGGTTTGTTTTTTAGAGAATAAATTTAAATAACTATTAGTAATAAATAAAAAGATTATAGCGACAGGAATATATATTATTAATTTTATAGAAACAAGAGTTATAGCTTCGTAAATAAAAGTGAAAAGATTCTCAGGGACACTTTCAACTGTCGTTATAAAAATAATAGGTAAAAAAGAAATTATTTCAATCAATAATGACCAATTAATAATTTTAAAAATTAGTTCATTAATTTTAGAATTATACATTTTTATAACCTCTAAAATAACATAAATAATAACAAACAATCCAAAAACCAAACCCCAATTTAATCCAACTTTATAAAAATCCAATGTCTTTCCAGTATAAGAAAATAGGTATTCTAAAAATGTAGGGAAGAACAATACTACTATAATAGTAAACTGTAATCTGTTTTGTAGTTCTTTAGCTTTTTCTTTAATAGATTCCATAGTTTTTATTATACCAAAACTATGAGTCTTATTCGAATTAAATAATATTATTTTTTCTAATATAATTTTCTACTGCTAGTATATCAATCATTTGATATTGGTGATTTTCATCAGCTAATTCTTTTTTAGCTAGCAAGGACGGTCCTTGCTAGTCAAAATATTCAGGATTCTCTAAATGTATAAGAGCCATAGCAACAGCAGTTTTATTAAAATCTGTTCTATTCATTCTTCCTTTTGTTAATATTTCAATTATACCTCCATGTTCTCCTAATTTTTCATGTTCAGTAAGACCAGCTAATTTCGTGGCCTGGCTACCATCTAATCCTTTATTCAATATTCCATCAATAACTTTTTTTGGCCATTCACATGCAGAAGAAAGTCCTATGTGAATCTTTTTACCATCAAAAATAGCACAAGCAGCAACTTCCATATAGCCTGATTTTGTATATGGAACTTCCATCAATCCACCTTCAATACCGAAGCCAAAATCATTATCTTTATAAGATTGTTTAGCTCTATCAACAGCCCCCGAAACTGTTTCTTTTATATTTTTAGGGTGACCAAATTCTTCAATATTTACAGTTACACCAAAAACTTCTGCATCCTTAAACATTGGATAATTTTTTAATAAATCAGAAACAGCATTTATTTTAGTTTTATTTTTTGAGCCAACACCAATTTTCATAAAGTAAGTATATCAGAAATATAAATTAAACTTAATATTCTACAAAAAGATGTATCTAGGATACTATATAACTAGAGCTAGAACTTTTTGATTCCTTACCCTGCAATATTATTTTTAGCTAGCAAGGACGGTCCTTAGCTAGCAAGGACGGTCCTTGCTAGTTGCATCGTAAGTCTATTATTTTATATTGCTTAGCGATATAATATAAATATGAAAGAAAATTATGGTGAAAATAAAGATGTTTCGATTGAAAAATTTAAAGACCTAAGAAAATTGGACTTATCTAATAAGGACTTAAAAAATATCCCTGTTGTTGTTCTAATGACCACAGATTTTGATACTGAAACGAAATGGCCAAGTAAAGAAAAATTACCATTAAATTTTAATCCTGAAGTTGTTTTAGAAAATGGTAAAAACTCAGGATTAGGCATTAAAGAATTACACGAACAAGGTATCACTGGAAAAGGGATAAATGTTGCGATTATAGACCAAAAATTAGATTTAAATCATAAAGAATATTCTGACAATGTAATTAACTATAAAGAATTTGGTAAATCAGGAAAAGAAGATATAAGTATGCACGGTCCAGCAGTAGCGAGTTTGTTTATCGGTAAAAATTGTGGAATAGCCCCAGAAGCAAAACTTTATTACGAAGCCAATCCATCTGCTGGTAATTCCAATTGGGATTGTTCCTCTGAGGGTTTGAATAAAATTATTGATTTCAATAATACAGTAGAAGAAAAAGATAAAATAAAAGTGGTTAGTTTTAGTAATGGACATCCAAATCCAGCTTTTAAGGGTAATTTAAAAAACTGGAAAGAAACAGTTAAAAAAGCAAAAAATAGTGGAATAATTTTTATTGATGCAAATACTTTTTTTGATTCAAATTTTATTGCTGGTGGCAGTAGTGGTGATAAAGAAAATATAGATGAATATAAAATTTGGTTAGCTATAGATAATAAAATTCCTATGTTTGATAAGATTAATTCGTCTTGGAATAAAAAAGATAGAATAGTTGTGCCTGCTGATTACAGAACAGTAGCTTCTTCTATAAATAAAAGTGGCGAGTATTGTTTTTACGGAAGAGGTGGAATTAGTTGGGCAATTCCATATTTAGCTGGAGTATGTTCTTTAATGTTGCAAATTAATGCTAACTTAAAAATGGAAGAAATAGTTAAAATTATTCAAACTACAGCTCTTGTAAATAAAGATGGTTTAAAGATTATTAACCCTAAAGGAGCGATAGAATCAGTAAGAACTCTAGCGGTCTAAATTATATAAATGGGTTCTAACGTAGACCCAGACACCCAGCACTTCTTCACCTTCGCCGGACTCAGGCTCATCAGTGCCTACGGCCGGCAATACAATATGTAGCTAGCAAGGACCGTCCTTGCTAGTCGATAAATAATTAAAAAAAACCGTAGATCGCCTCTACGGTTTTTTAAGATACATAGCGTGCACATTACGTATTACTTACGTAACTCAATTTCAGTGGCCATTCATTTAAGCGTGAATTTCCTGGAAGACTAAACAGCTTCCTGGTAGCCCACCATGCATACTTTGGCCATTTATCTGTAATTAGTGCTTGACACAGTGCAGGTATTAATTCTGCCAATTCGGCTACAGCAACAATTACTACGAATGCAATGTAAAATGCGTGCGCGATACAATTCAAAAATTTTTTTCTAAACATTTTTTATCCTCCAAGTTTAGTTAAACAATTATTTTTGTACCCTAAAATTCAAAAATCTATTACTGCTGTTGATAATAGCATATTATAAATCATATGTCAATTGAGGTAGAACCTTTTAGTTCTTTGCTCAGTAATGTCATTTTACTACTTTTATAATATCAAAACGACGTATCAAGAGCGACTATTTTTTCTAAATTAATTATTTAAATGAAATTTTAGAGCCAAGAAAATTTTTGTATATATCATTTAAAATAATCTCTGTAGAAGTTTGACATGATACACAAAATGAAAAAACTTCTTCTCCATTTTCTTTTAATTCATAAGCAGTAGCTTTTACTAAAGCTTTAATATTGCCTTCAATAATTTGTTCATTTATTGTAAAACCATTTTGCATTACAGGTATTACAACTTGCATTTCTTCTAAATCTGCGACAATTTGTTCTTGTCCTTGATTGTTGATTTCTAAAATATCAGAATGTTTTTTATTATTAACCAATATTCTGATCTCTCTGGGTAAAGAAGAGGATATACAAGTATTTGCTATATTTATATTATTATCTGCATTAAAAGCAAGTTTTGCTAAATAATCATATAGTAATTTATTAGTTGAAACTAGTTGATTAAAAGGCAATAAGTTTAATTGATTAATAAAAAAAGGAAATCCTTTTTCTCTTTCTTTTTTATTTAATTTTTGGGAAGTTGGTAAAATTAATAATTCAATTATATCTTGAGCACAATAGTCAAAACATTCTGTAGAAGTTTGTAATATATCTGCAACTAAGTGTGAAATATCATCACGCTTATTATTTTTTATCATGCTATCAAAAAGTATATTTCCAAGCTCTTGTTTTTTTGTAGATATATATTCTAATTTACTTTTTATGCTTAAATCTCTCATATTTATTGATTTAAATATCTATATTTTTTAATTATATTGCTAAACAATATAATTTAATAGATTTAGATTTATTTTGAACATGCGAACATTGCTCTAATTAACTATATTAATCTAATCAATTATTATATATTATTTAATATAATTATTATTAAAAATAAGAAATTCTTTAATTTGTTCTGGTTTTAATTTTTTATCTATATCCCATTTAAAATGGGGCTGTTCTATTGTACGACCAATGTAAAAATCATATATAACATTTCTATACTGTAAATGTTCTATCTTTTTTATCATTGAAGAAACAAACTCATCTAAAAAAATTAATAATTGTGATGGAGAAAAAGATCTTGATTGAAATTTATTCTGAGGATATCTTGATATTTCTTCTAAATGAGATAATAATGGCAATTTTTCAATTAAATTTTTTTCTTCAAAAAATTTATCTTTTCTTGCACATATATTAGCCCAGTATTCTAATTTGTGTCCATTTTTTAAAAAGTCATCACATTTATTTTTTTTACCCGGATTAATCTCAATATTATTATCTAAGACAAAAGCTTTCATATATTTTTCCATGCATTGTTGCAGGTGATAAAGACCCTGATCTGTTAAGTCCATGTTGAGCAATATACGGCAAGAAATATAATCTTCTTCAGCCTTTTGCAAGAAAATACCTCTAAAATAATCAATAGCCCATTCTTTATTGTCGTCTTCCTTAAATTTTTCTAATGATAAGCTAGCTTTGTTCTCCACTGCTATAATTGTATCACTATTAAAATAAAATGCTTAAAATAACATATCTCGAGCGAAATAACCTCGCTCTTGCTGATTAGGAGACTAGGACCGCGGGTACGCTTATCTCCCTCGACTAAATTTTAAATAATTTGCCAATTGTTTTTTAAGAAACTTATACCCAGAACCGCTTTTCAAAAATTTTTCTCTGCCTATAGCATCTCTTTTGTCTACATAAGCTTCATAGTAGATTAATCTCCAATCTGTTTTTCTGCTCGTTGTTTGACCTCCATTTCCAGATAAATGGTTTTGCAATCTTTTCTTTAGGTTGCTTGAATATCCTATATACCAACTCTTATCATTTTTTGATTCTAAAAGATATATATAATACATAAATCTGGTCGCGTAAAAGCTAAAGCTCACGCGACTCACGATACATTAATATTGGTCGCGTAAAAGCTAAAGCTCACGCGACTCACGTAAAATGCTTCGCATCCACCTGGCATTCCCTTACAGGGCCTGACACGTGGAAAATTGTAAAGCAATTTTCTTTACGTGGCTGGGAGACTAGGAATCGAACCTAGATTAAAGGCTTCAAAGGCCTCTGTCCTACCGTTAGACGATCTCCCAATATTAATATTTTTATAGAAGATATACTGAATTATATACAAAAGACGATCTCCCAATAAATACTAAATAAATATAACATATTTGACTTTAAATCGGAATATTAAATTTTAGAGTGAATTTTTTTTAAAAAAATAAGAAAAAAGTAAAACCCTGCGGGTGCAGGGTTTCGGGGAAGAGAAATTCTTTTTACGGAAAAGCCAAAGGAGGAATGGCTCGAAGTTCTTTTTGCATCTCTTCGTATTTTTCAAAGAGTGCTCTTGCTAGGCAAGTAACGGCGGTAAAATCTTTCAACTTATATTTTGGATATGTATCACCCTTGCGCCATTCCACAATATAGAAAAAAGCTTTAGAGCAGAATTCCCACGGATTTTTTATGCCAAGTAATCCGTAGATGGTCTGCGAAGTACTGTCTTCGCACTTATGCAAATGATCTTCCTTGACCTCTAAGGTCATGTCGCCAATCTTAATATGATCATTAATTCTCAATGTGTGACCATTGAGCTCCTCTAAGTTTTGATACAATGCCATAGCTGTTGGGGTTTTAAATGGTTTGTACTTTATTTTTCGTTTAAATCTTAACATGTTTTTGCTCTCGGTCAAAATAAATCTATAAATAAAAAAGCTTGGTCGTAATTAGCCAAGCTTTTTTGTTAGTATACTCCACAATTCTTACTGCTCGATAATTTCTTTGAACAGAATCGCTTCGTTTTTGAGAAGAAAAGACGGCTTGAAAATTTCATGCCATTTCTTTTCTATTTCCGGATCTTGGAAAAGATCCTTGAGAATCTTGTTGTACTCATCCACATTATTTTGATTTGCTTGTTGCAGTTGAGAATTTGGTCTCAATTTACCGGTCAAAATAATTTCCTCAATCGAAATGGGCGACTTTGGAGGATTCTTTCTTTTTTCGCACAGAAGAGACTCAGCTTCCTGGAAACTTTTTGGTGCCTCATCTTCAGGATCGAAAGTATTCACTTCGTCAAAAGCATTAAAGCAGGCGAGCTGTACCAGACGATAACACCCTTCATAATCCAGATTGGCTTTTTCAGAAAGATGTTTCTTCAGGAATTCTTTTACTTCACTTGAAGCATAAACTCCACGCGAATCAATAATTTCCTGAAGCATGTTTCCTCGGTAAACCGTCAAATTGGTGAAGACTTTATTGATCACGTCGAGAGCTCTTGCTACAACATGAAATAAGTCCGGCCAAGCCACTCTTTCTACCGAAGATTGTTCAATGGAACGCTCTTCCCAGGTTTTAATATTCTCCGTAATGGCAAGGGTGTATCCTTTTGCCAAGCGGGCAAGGCCTTCAATCTGTTCGAGTTGGATCGGGTTTTTCTTGTGTGGCATAGCGGAAGATCCTGTTTGCTTTTTCTTGAATGGCTCCTGCAAAAGGGGACGACCACTTCGTGCATTCAATCGCACATCGTTGGCGATTTTGTCTAACACCAAGATCATGTTCAGCAGTGCCTGTGCCACAGGTGCGTGCAGTACTCTCGGCAGTATCTGGGTTGAACCATAAAATGGATTAAACCCAAGGATTTCCAGAGCTCTTTTTTCTACCTCCGGAGAAATACTGCCATAATTACCTACAGCACCGGATACTTTTGACAAGAATAGTTTTCCGACGACAGCATCAGAAAATGACTTGCGTGCTACTCTTAAATCAGCTTGCCAGGAGAGGGCTCGAGCGCCAAGACTTTTCAACTCGGCTTCTTGCCCGTGCGTTCTTCCTATCATTACAGTGTAACGATTTTTTCTGGCAAAATTGATGAGGGTTTTCTGGTAAATAGTTAATTTTCCATCAATGATTTCACAAGCTTGATAAAGCATCTGCAAGAAAGGTGTTTCCTCCGTGTCATAGGAGGTAATCTTGTTGTGTACGTACTTCTGCAGTTTCAAAGGCAAGTGTCTTACTCGCTCAAGGATAAAGGCGTTGAGATCATGATGAATCTCTTCATCTTTATTTTTCCACCACTCGAGATCAGTGGTTTTTTCGTGCCAGACTCTCGAAATTTTCTCGTGGGTTCCGGCGGGGATGTACCCGAGCTCCTCTTCTGCCTTTATCACAGCAAGCTCCATTTCTTGCCAGAAAAATGTCTTGTTTGTGTCGGCAAAAATTTGCTTAATTTCTTTATTAGCATAACGTTCAATCATGTTTTTGGTTTTTAGGTGAATGAATGATTTTATGGGAATATATATGGTTGTTTAAGAACTAAATGTGATTTTACATTAACATTTAATTAAGTAGGTTGTCAAATAAAAAAGCTTGGTCGTAATTGGCCAAGCTTTTTTAGTAAATTTTTTTTAAAAAAAAGGAGAGGATTTGATCCCTCTCCAATAAGAATGCCATGTCTCATAAATTATGTAACGACAATTCTTGGTTTTACGATCAGCACTACTAGTCTAGCTGGGTCGTACAATAACACTTCAGTAGCCTGAGACCACATTTCGTATGCGCAATCTGAAAGCTCGCGCTTCCAGCCTGTTTTTACAAGCTGAATTCTTGAAATTCTTTGTTGTGCCATATATCTAGCTTTTTTAAAAAATTGAAATATGTACTAATTTAACTATATACATTATACCAGATAATATAAAAAAAGCAAGTATTTCTTATAAATTGGAAAAAATAATTATATAAATGTTATAATCAAAAAATGTCTTTTTTAGAAAAAACTCGTAATTGGTATGGCAGGTTTGAACATCCAATATCATCTTTCTCTCTTGTAGCTGGATTCGTATTTGATGCATTGACACTAAAACGAGTAGATATGTTTTGGGAAAATATTTGGATTCTTGTTCATTTAGTTATAGTTGGTTTATTTATATTACTTATTAATTTACAAGATAGTGAAAAAGGGGATGAATATAATCCCGAGAAAAAACATTTTTGGTACGTTAATATTTTACAGTTTTTCTTTGGAGGGCTTCTTTCTACTTATCTTGTGTTTTATTTTCGAAGTGCAGATATTTTTGTAACATGGCATTTCATTCTTGTTCTTTTGCTTGCATTTATTCTTAATCAATTTTTTAAAAGTCAGTATGTGCGATTCAATTTTCAAATAAGTTTATTCTTTCTTTCAATTTATTCATTTGCTATTTTTCTTATTCCTGTAATCTTACACAAAATCGGTACAAAAATATTTCTTCTATCTGGATTGATTAGTATAATTTTTATTGCAATATTTCTTTTAATTTTATTTTTTACAAAAAAGAAGAATTTTATTAAAAATAAAAAAACAATTTTGATTTCAATAGTTGGAATTTCATTTTTAATTAATTTTTTGTATTTTACAAACTTAATTCCTCCAATTCCACTTTCTCTAAAAGACGGTGGCATATATAATTTTGTTCAAAAAAATCATGAAGGGAATTATGATGTTTATGGTGAAGATTATAGTTGGAAAGAGTATTTTAAATTATATAAAGATTTTAAAAGGGTGCCAGGGTCTCCAATATATGCTTATAGTGCAATCTTTTCTCCAAGGAATCTTAATTTAAAGATTGTTCACGAATGGCAATATTATGATGATGGAAAAAAAGAATGGTTAACAAAATCAGTTGTAAATTTGCCAGTAGTTGGTGGTAGAGACGGAGGTTTTAGAACATATTCTATGCGTTCAAATTTAGAGTATGGCAAATGGAGAGTTGATGTTAAAACTGAACTTGGACAAACAATAGGACGTTTACGATTTAATATTGTTTATGCTGATGCTGAACCAACAATAATAAAAGAAATAAAAAAATAAATTTCAAAACAATTTAATTTTTATGATATAATCATTAAAATTTTATGGAAAAAGAAAATAGAAAAAAAATAGGTTTAGCACTTGGATCTGGTGGAGTAAGGGGTTTAGCTCACATAGGAGTAATTAAAGTTTTACAAAAAAATAAAATCCCAATTGATTTTATTTCAGGATCTTCAGTCGGATCTTTAATAGGATCTTATTTATCTGTTTTTGGAGAAGTGGAATCATTAGAAAAATCTATTTTAGAAAATAGTAAAGAACTTTTACCACTTTTATTTGATTTCAGTTTAAAAGGTGGACTTGTAAAGGGAAGAAAAATTGACGATTCATTTAAAAGAATTTTTAAAGATGCGGATTTTTCAAAAACAAAAATTCCTTTCTTTGTTATTGCAACCGATTTAATAAGTGGACAGCCTGTTGTTTATTCTTCTGGAAAATTATCTCCAGCAGTTCATGGTAGTATGGCTGTTCCTCTTGTTTTTAAACCTTTTCATTATAAAGAAAAACTTTTAGTTGATGGTGGTCTTAGTGATCCTGTGCCAGTTGAAACACTTAAAAAAGCAGGAGCAGATAGTGTAATTGCTGTTAACTTATATCATAAAAATGAATTTAGAAATAAAAAATTTACTTTTTCAGGTGTTGCATTGCGTAGCGTAAGAATCGCTTTGCATAATCTTTCAAAAATATCTGTTCGTAATGCAGATATAATATTAAATCCTGATACTTCAAATTTTTTAAATAAACTCAAAATGAAAGATTATCTTAATAAGGAAAAAATAAAAGAAATCATTTCTATTGGAGAAGAAGAAGCTCGCCGAAATTTGCCTGAAATAAAAAAGATAACCATGGTATAATAAAAACATGTCTTTTAAAAAAATTATTGTTTTTTTATTCTTAATATTCTCTTTATTTCCTTTACAAAAAGTATTTGCAGAAACAGAAAATATTGGAATTATTCCTGCAAATATTTGGTATTCGGAAGATCCATTTGAAGAAGGTCAAAAAGTTAAAATTTATACTGTAGTATATAATCCAAGCGATAAGCAGTTATCTGGTACTGTTGTATTTTTTGATGATGATGTTTTTCTTGGAAAGAAAGATTTTTCAGTAGCCTCAAAATCTATAAAAGACGTTTCAATAGACTGGACTGTTACAGTTGGTGATCATATTATTTTTGCGAAAATAGAAAATGCAAAATTTTTAATTTCAGAAGGGAAATATGAAGAAGTTTATATAGCAGAAAACAAAACAGAAGAAAGCAAGAGGACTGTTTCAAAAAAAATAGATGTTAAAAAATCAACTAGCGATACTTCAGATTCAAGTATTGTTTCAACAGTAAAAAACACAATTGAAGAAAATACTCCAGCCGTTGTTACAGAAACGGCTAACAATGTTATTGAAAAATTAGAAGACACAAGAGAAAAAGCTGCAACTTATTCTGATGAAAAAAAACAGGAAGTAAAAAAAGAAATAGAAGTTTTGAAAGAAAAAGAAGCTAATAGTCAAAATGTTTCAACTGATACAAAAAAAGATAGCGAAAAAGTAGACAGTTCTAATAAGTTATTAAAACCATTAAAATACCTAGAACTTTTCTTTTTAAATCTATTTTCGTTGATTTTCAATACTAAAATATTATTTTATATTGTTCTTATAGCAGTAGTATTTCTAATTCTTCGCTTTATTTGGAACTTATTTTTTTAGATTGAAATTTTGCTTTATTTCAGCTAATATAAAGCAATGATAAAGAGAATTTGCTTTTCTTCGCTTTTATTAATTTCATTGTTCTTTTTTCCGATTTATATATCGGTAATTTTAGCTCTATTAGGAGCATTTCTTTTTTCATTTTATTGGGAAATGGTTGTTTTATTTTTTATATCAGATTTACTTTTGGGTGTAAAAGAAACAAGATTTTTAAATCTTTTATTGGTATCAACGGTAGTTTCATTTGCAGTTTTGCTTTTGATTGAATTTACAAAAAAGAAACTTAAGTTTTACAATAAGGAATAATTATGAATTGGAAATTTTTTAGAAAAAATAGATTAAAAAGTAGAAATACTTTTGTTGAGCCAGATGAAATATTTTTAGATTCTGAAAATCTTGAAAATTTTGACTCTCAACAGTTTGAAGGCCGAATAGAAAAACAAATTTCAAAAAAAACGATAATGTTTTTGGGTATTTTTTTTGTTATTGCTGTAGGAATATTTTGTTTTCGTTTGGGATTTTTACAAATACAAAAAGGGGAAGCTTACTTAACGAGAAGTCAAAACAATACTCTAGAGAAACAAGTTCTTTTTGCAGATAGGGGAATTATTTATGATAGAAATAAAGAAGAATTAGCTTGGAACAAAAAAGATGGCATTACAAATAATACCGATAATCAATTAATAGATGAATTGAATTTTGCAATTAGAACTTATAAAAGTCCTGGTTTTTCCCATTTACTTGGTTATGTAAATTATCCTGCAAAAGATAGTTCTGGAAATTTTTGGCAAACTGAATTTATTGGTAAAGATGGTTTAGAAAAAATGTATAGCGATACAATAAAAGGAGAAAATGGTTCAAAAATAGTAGAAACAGATGTAAATAAGAAAATTTATTCTGAAAATATTATAAATGCACCAAAACATGGGGCAGATTTAATAACAACAATTGATTCTCGGATACAAAGCCAAATGTTTTCTTATATAAAAAATTTAGCTGAAAGTAATTCTTTTTCTGGTGGAGCTGGAATTTTAATAAATGTAGAAAATGGAGAAATTTTAGTTTCTACAAGTTTCCCTGAATATAATTCAGAAATACTTTCACAAGGAAAAGACGCTATGACAATAAAAAATTATTTTTCTGATAAGAGAAAAGTTTTTATGGATAGAGCAATATCTGGTTTGTATACACCTGGATCAATAGTAAAACCCTTTTTTGCGCTAGGAGCATTAAATGAAGGTATCATTAATCCTGAAAAAAAAATATTATCTACGGGGTCAATATCAATTCCCAATCCTTATTTTCCTGATCAAAAAACAGTGTTTAAGGACTGGAAAGCTCACGGTTGGACTAATATGAAAGAAGCAATTGCTGTTTCTTCAGACGTTTATTTTTACACTATAGGTGGTGGATTTGATGGACAAAAAGGTTTAGGTATAGCAAATTTGGAAAAATATTCAAAACTTTTTGGCATAGGAGAAAAAACAGGAGTAGATTTGCCTGATGAAAAAGGTGGGACGATACCAAGCATTGAATGGAAAGCAAAAAATTTCAAAGGAGATCCTTGGCGTATTGGAGATACATATCACACAGCTATAGGTCAATATGGATTTCAGGTTACACCAATAGAAATGGCTCGTGCTGTTTCTGCAATTGCAAATAATGGAAAACTAATTTCTCCACATTTTATTTTAGGTGACATTGAAAAAGAAAATCAAAAAACAGATCTTGGAATAAAAAAAGAATATTTCCAAACAGTACAAGAAGGAATGAGAATGGCAGTCAATTCAGGAACAGCATCAGCATTGAATGTACCTTATGTTAAAGTAGCTGCAAAAACTGGTACTGCTCAATTGGGTGTTTATAAGAATAAAGTGAATTCTTGGGTAATAGGCTTTTTCCCTTATGAAAATCCTAAATATGCTTTTGTCGTTATGATGGAAGCTGGTCCTTCTACAAATAGTACTGGTGCATCTTATATAATACGCCAAACATTAGATTGGATGTCTATAAATACTCCTGAGTATTTTCAATAAAAAAATACTTATTAAAAACTTTTTGTCAAATATTTTTTGTTTGCTTTTTAATTTAGGTAAGAGTTATAATACAGACATGAGTAAAGCAAAAATACTTTTAACAATTGGAGTATGGGTGGCAGTATTGCCATATTTAGGTTTTCCTTTTGGACTTAGAAATTTATTATTTACTTTGACAGGTTTTTTGATAATGATGTTTAGTTATGGCTTATATAAAAACAGTAAAAAGGTAGAAAAAAAGAAAACATCAAACTTTGATAATTTTTCAGAAAATCATAATTTTATAAAGTCTGAACAAGAGGAAGAAATAAAACAAGAACTTTAATTTCAAATAATGTTTAAAAATTTTAAAACAAAGACAACAGCTTCTAATATTTTAATTATTTCGGCTTTTTTCCTTTTAGGAATTCTAATTGGATTTCATAACCAGCCAGCAATAGGAAAAATAATAGGAGTTTCCAATAAAGAAAATCCTATAAATGTAGAAACAGATTTTTCTCCATTTTGGAAAGCATGGAATCTTATAGATGAAAAATACCCTGGTGCAAGTAAGATAACTAATGAAGAAAGGCTCTATGGGGCAATTTCAGGGCTTGTAGGTTCTTTAAAAGACCCTTACAGCGTATTCTTTAATCCAGAAGATGCTAAGTCTTTTCAGGATGATATTGCAGGATCTTTTAGTGGAATTGGAGCTGAAGTAGGCATGAAAGATGGTATATTAACGGTAATTGCTCCTCTTAAAGATTCTCCTGCATATAAAGCTGGATTAAAAGCTGGAGATAGAATTTTGAATATTGATAAAACTTCAACATCAGATCTTTCTACAGAAGAAGCTGTGCGATTGATGAGAGGAGAAAAAGGCACAACAGTAACATTAACAGTATTTCGTGAAGGAGATGAAGAAGCAAGAGAAGTAAAAATTGTTCGCGACATTATTGATGTTCCTGTTATTAATACAGAGTTAAGAAAAGATGGAGTTTTTGTAATTTCTTTATATAGTTTTTCTGAAAATTCTGCTAAACTTTTCCGCAATGCAATAAAAGAATTTTCTGAATCAAATACTGATAAATTAGTTCTTGACTTAAGAGGTAATCCTGGAGGATATTTAGATGCAGCAGTTGATATGGCTAGTTGGTTTTTACCTGCAGGAAAAACTGTTGTGATTGAAGATTATAGTAGTGACAAAAAACAAAGAATATATAGAAGTGAAGGCTACAATATTTTTAATAAAGATTTGAAGTTTGCAATATTAATAGATGAAGGATCAGCTTCAGCTTCTGAAATACTAGCTGGTGCAATGCAAGATTACGGAATTGCAAAACTTGTTGGTGCACAAAGTTTCGGTAAAGGTTCTGTACAAGAAGTTGTAGGTGTTACAGATGATACAATTATGAAAATAACTATTGCAAAATGGCTTACACCAAACGGACAATCTATTTCAGAAAAAGGATTAACTCCAGATTACAAAGTTAAAATAACAAAGAAAGATGCAGAGAAAAAAATAGATTCTCAATTAGAAAAAGCAGTTGAAGTATTAAATAATTGGTCTAAATAATAAATGAAAGTTATATTCTTAAAAGATGTTCCAAGGGTAGGGAAGAGGAATGAGGTGAAAGAAGTAAATGATGGTTATGCTGTAAATTTCCTATTTCCAAGAAAGCTTGCGGAGTCAGCAACGCCAAGTGCTATTTCTGAGTTAGAAAAAAGAAAAAAAGAAATTATAATTGAAAAAGAAGTTCAAGAAACTTTGCTAGAAAAACATTTGTCTGAAATTAAGGGAAAAGTTATTACATTGAAAGCAAAAGCTGACGAAAAAGGACATTTATTCTCTGCTATTCACAAAAAAGAAATTTCTGAAGAGCTAAAAAAAGAACACAAAGCTGAAATAGGTGAAGAATTTATGATTCTTGAAAAGCCAGTAAAAGAATTAGGTGAATTTGAAATTCCAATAATTATTAAATCCAAAAAATCTTCTTTTAAATTAAAAGTAGAAAGAAAATAAAACTCAAATCAATAATAAAACCAACATAATTAGTTGGTTGAATTTTTTGATTAAAAATGATTTAATATAATAAACAGAAACTTAAAAACCTACATTATGGCTAGAGAAAAGACTGCTGTTGCTGTTATGACCGAGGAACACCATCGCAGGCCTCGTTCTCTTGGAGGAAAATCTTCTCCCTCCAATGTATCCTATGTGCCCAAAAAAGAACATCGGGCATATCACATTATCTGGGGAAATAAAAATATTTACCAAATTAGAGACGACATTAATTTGTCGCCTTTAAATTTAATTGGCCGACCAGATGATGAAATGGTTATATGTCGTTTTATAAATGGAGAAAGGGTAGAAAATAAAGGAGAAAACAATTCCAAAAAACAAAAGCGAGTTAATCGTGCTTATGAAATTTTGTTTAAAGGAATGACTTTTCAGGAAAAGATTAGCTACCTTAACAATGTTTTTCTCGATCCAAGTTATCACTTTTACATCAGAAAAAAGAAAAAGTGATCTCGGAGAACTAAAGTAAAAAGCCGGATGTCATAGATATTCGGCTTTTTTTGTTCTGTACGAGTATATCAGTATTACAATTAAACCATTCCCTATAATATTAACGATAGGGTAGACAAGAGATATTTTTTCTCCGGTATAATTGCATATTACTGTTAACGTAGCAAATACTCCACTTATAATTCCAAGAATCCAGGCAGCCTGATGTTCCTTTTCACCATGTAAAATTTGATAAGCTATAGGTAAAAAAGAAATAAAATAAACAATTTGCAATAAAGCATTTGAAACTTGATCGTTTCCGTCAATTACCCAAAATATTCCGATAAAAACCACTAAGAATATACAAATAACTTCAGTGACTTTTATCTTTGAAAATTTCTTACAAAGAAGTGCGATGAAAAAAATTCCAACAACTAAACACAAATTAGTGATTGTAATTAGTGTTTGCCAAAAATCTTTCACTGCTTCAAAGTAGGTAATAACATTAATGATTGCTTCAAATACCCATAAAGCTACTGTAACAGGATTAGGACTAGATAATGTTTTATGTATTTGATACGAGTAACGTGTGTACTCGGCAACAGCAAACAATGATGCCAAAATGGCAAAGAACTGACTTAAAAAAAGCATAAAGCCTCCTTTTTATTCATTTTTAATTTAGAACGGAAAGCTCAAAAAGTCAATTCAAAAAACTTATTTTTTGATGATATTTACCAAACCCTTAAGTATGTATCCTAAGATGTAACCTAATACAAAAGTTACAACTATAAGAACTATAGCGTTTGCTAGAACAAATGGTGTAGCTATAACAAAGAATGGAACGCTAATATGGTGAATTTGCAATATCCAATTCATAAAATTTTCAACAACTACTGGTGCAATAGCTACAGCAATTGACCATACTAAATGTATGAGAGCAAAGAAAGAACCAACAACTAGACCCGTTTTATTTTTAGACATAAAATTATTTTTATTTAAATAATAACAAAAGTCGACTAATGAATTATAACAAACAAAGTCAATAAAATATATACCATAGCAAGTAGAATTTTATTTGGTATAATACTTTTATGATTGAAGGAACAAAAGTAGGACACAAAGAAAAAGAAAAAAGTATTTTTGATGATACAGAAAGTTTAATAAAACTTTCTAAGAAACTTAGTGCCGTTTATGAAAATAGGCCAGAAATTATGTCTTTTGAAGGTTGTATGAAGGGTACTAAATTCGAATCAGAATATAATATTGAAGAACTTAAAAGGGATGAAAATTATATAAAAGAAACGAGAGGAAGAATTGAAAAAGATGAACAAAATTCATTTGATGGAGAAGATTTAGAATGGAAAGAAAAAGGTTTTCAATTGTCAGAAATTATGCAAGTTATGGTAATTGATTTGATGAACAAAAACTGGTTTAAAAATACTAAAACAATAATGACCTCAGATTATGATGATTTAAAGGTTGGTATTGATGCTGTTTTAAAAGACAAGAGAGGCGGATTTATTGGAACATCTTTTGATTTTACTATTTCTAACCAAGAAAAAATAATAAATAAAAAATTAAATAAAAATTGGGATGAAAATATTAAAGATGGAAGAATTCCAAGAGTAAAATACTTTCAAGACCCAGACACAAAAGAAAAAGGGAAGTTGCTTGTTCCAAAATTTATCATTGGAGCTTTAAAAAAAGATGTTGAAGAATTTGTTAATGCTTATTTAAGTGGAAATGAAAAAGATTTAGAACAGCACCCATTTAAATATTTATTATTGCTACAAATAGAAGAGCAATTACAGACTGTTCTTGATTTATATGAAACAAGCGATGATCCAAAATTAAACTTTGCTAAAAACAAATATAGAGAAATTCAAACAATGCTTCGTTTTATGAAAAAAGAAATTCACCTTGATGAAAAAGCACGTGATCTTGATTTATATGAATACTCAAAAGGCAGTATAGCATTAAACACAATGAGACAGTTTAGAATGAAAAGAGGAAGAGAAATGTAACAAAAAAATCCCCATTAGGGGATTTTTTATTTTAGACTACGCTAACTGTTTTTTTTACAGATGTTTTTCCATTAAAAGAAGTTTTGCGTTTAGTTCCAAATTTTACAGTACCAGGTTTCAAAGCGAATAGGGTATGATCTTTTCCAACAGAAACATTAACCCCTGCCATAATTTTAGTACCTCGTTGGCGAACAATAATTGAACCAGATTGTGCTTTCTGTCCATTTGCAAGTTTTGTACCAAGATATTTTGGATTTGAGTCTCTTAAGTTTTTGGCTGTTCCGCCGGCTTTTCTATGTGCCATATTGTTTTAATATACTAATTAATGTTAAAATTTCTTTATAAATAAAGTAACTTTTTGAGTATAAACAATTTTATGCAAAAAATCAAGCATTTTATAGAAAGTGACAAGGGGAAAGATATTTTAGTTGTTATTATAGTCATTTTAGTGGGTGTAATATCATTTTTTCTGGGTAGATTATCATACACAAACCCTCAAAAAGGCCTTAAAATCGAATATACGGACCAAGAAGCAAGCGTTGTCAGCTCTTTCGAGAATCCTGAGTCTAATCTGAAATTAACCCCTAGTATCGAAAATAGGGCTAATAATGAAGGTTCGGGGAAGTATTTTGCATCAAAAATGGGTCATAAGTATTATCCTACTGGCTGTTCTGCTGGAAAAACTATTAAGCAAGAAAATAGAATTTATTTTTCTAGTGCTTCTGAGGCTGAAAAAGCAGGTTTCACTTTATCGGCATCTTGTCAATGATTATTTAAAGGGAAGTGCTTATTGTTAATATAATACTACGTCGCACAATATATCTTTTAGGCATACCTATACTTAAAAATATAAGGATAAACTA
>DAOQAL010000003.1:0-8173 GCA_035353995.1 Minisyncoccota bacterium
TTCGTAACGACCTACCAAAACAGCTACAACGGCTTACATTCGTAACGACCTACCAAAACAGCTACAACACGGCTTATGGATTTTTATGGTTGCTTATGACAGCCTATTTTACTGAAAAAGTTTACTACATTTTTTGCTATTTTTCAATTCGAAATAAAAACTTAGATTTAAATAACAGTCTTTAAATCTAAGTTAATTTAACTTTTTTATTTATAATTATTTTTTATTTTTTTTATTATTATATCTAAGAAAATTTATTAACAAAGTTAAAATAAATATTTCTACAATAAAGGAAATTATATTTATTGAAAGTAGTGGAGAATTTATAATATATCTCAAAATAGAGAATGTAACATTTTTATCTATACGATCAGATTTAACCTGCAAAGAGCCATTTTCATCATAAATTTCAACCAAAGCAGTATATTTACCTTTATCAAAAGCCTTATCTCCCAAAATAATAAATTCACCTTGCTCATTAGGAGAAACTATATACTTAGAAATTTTTCCGTTTGGAGAAATAATAAATGCAAATGTTTCTAATTTAGGATATTTCGTTTTACCTTTTATTTTTACAGAATCACCAATTCTTATATTTCCTACAAATTCCAAAGTAGGTTTTTCAATAAAATTAGATATAACATTAATAGTTATTTCTTTTTTATTCCCAGCAAAATCATAAACTTGAACTGTTACTTCATTATTTCCCAAAACAAGATATTCTTGTGGAATAATATAAGTAGCAAAACCGTTGCCAGCAGTAACCATGACAGGATTTTGATCTTTAATAAATACATTAAAATAATCAACTCCAGATAAATCATCACTAGCTTCTAAGTTCAAAATATTATTACCAGAAGAATCCACTATATTTTCAGCTTTTATAATATTAGGAGATACTGTATCAATTTTTAAAGAATAGTGTGTAGGTTTAGACCAACCTTTTATTGTTTTATAAATTATATGAAAATAATTGATACCATCTTTTATATTTGTTTTTAGTTTTTCTGAAACCACTATAGTAGATTTAGTACTTGGAACAGAATTAGATCTAGTATCTAAAAGTGTTGAAATTGCTAAAACTCCTTCTGGGTTTTTCCAAGTAAAATGCGCATTTCTTAAGTCATACCATTTTTCTTGATCGGGATGTGTATCAGAAAAAATATTTAGGCGACTTAGTAATGTTGTTTTCTCAGTATTAATTTCAGTAGGTTCAACTACTGGAGTTTTTTCTACAGCAACTGCAATTATATTTACAGATGCCCCACTTTGTCCAGTTAAAATATTTGTTCCTAAACCATCATTTTCTCTTATAAAATGATTTGAAAAAGAAAAATTTGCAATACCACTTTTTTTGGCTTTAAATTTTAAAGAAAAAATTGTCCCATCTGAACCAGAAAAACCAGGAGTTTTTAATCCCCCATTAAAAGAAATAGTGCCAGACGTTCCAGAATTTACAGGTTCACCTACCCATAGATTAAAAATAGAATTATTTTTTGAAACAGATACAAACTCTATTAAATCTTTTGAATAAGAAATAATTCCTTCTGCATTATTTATGTATTTTGATTCTGTGTTTATTTTAACTGTTAAATTAAACACAGAGCCAACATTTACTTTTTGATCGCTTGGAGTAATAAAAAAAGATGCGGCTTCGCTTTTAGACACAAACAATAAGCTAAACACGAAGATGAATATAAACAAAAATATTTTTTTAAAAAACAACTTTAAAAATTTATTTGTCATTTTTTTTATTCCAAAATTTGGAAATCAACAAATTAATTATAATACACAAAACAACTAAGGTAAAGATAAAGATGCTATATTTAAAATTGCTATTTAGATTTGTCGTATAACTTAAAATATTCATTTTTTGCAAAAAAGATACTTTTTTAATATCCAAGTATAGTGGTTTTAGCCATGGATTTATTGTCGTTCCACGCCCGTCATTTTCAAAAATAGAAAAAACATCTTTATAGCCAATATGCGTTTTACCACTATTTTTAGCTAAAAAAATAATTTCTAAAATCTGTCCATCTTTTTCAGAAAAACCATTTGGTGTTCCAGCTACAAAACTTAATTCACCTATTTTATTATCAAAAACTGGTTCTTTTACCCAAAGTGAAAATATAGAATTTTTATTTTTTATTTCTTTTACCTCAATTTTATCTTTATCGTAAAGTATAGTGCCATCAATAACATTAATTGATTTATCAATAGAAGAAACTTTTAAATTAATTGAGAATGTATCACCTACAAAAATTTCTTTATTTTCTTTACTATTATTTTCAAAATAAATTTCAGTAGATGCATAAGAAATATTAAAGCAAGATAAAAAACTTAATATAGCAACAAAATATAATAAAAATAATACTTTTTTATTTTTATTGTTTTTTATTTTTTTCATCATGATTTTATAACAATACTTTAAATATTTTAATATGATTAAATTGTTTTTCTTCCCCAATGATAAAGCAAAATAGAAAAGTCTATTGAATCTACTTTATTGTCTTTATTAATGTCTACATATTTATTACTAAATGGATAATTTTTACCAAAGAAATAAAGCAAAATAGAAAAGTCTATTGAATCTACTGAATGATCTCGATTAAAATCTGCAATATCATAATTATAATTTCCTACATTTCCACTACCACCACCCATGCCTCCACCGCTACTACTAACAGCATTAAATATTTGTGAAGCAATAGAATAATTTACTCCATAATAAACTACTAATTTAAAATAATAAGTTCCGACATCGGGCACTGTTGCAGTTTTTTCTACTGTCCAATCTTGTCCAGCTGAAATAAGTTTTGCTGCTGAAGAATAAAAAATATCATCTCCACCACCACAAGAATTATTTATATCAGAAACAACACACCACTCATATTGATATTCAGTGTCAATAAGTCCTTCATTAGTTATTGTTATATTTGCAGAAATAGAAGGCACTGTGCGATCTGTAATAGAATTTATAACAACTTGAGCTGGAGATTCTCGCAATGAACATAAAAGCCAGTCTGTAGACACATCGCAATTATTACAATCAAAATTAATTCTTCCAGTTTTAGTTCCAGATATACCAGCAATTCCAGTAAATTTTCCAGTATTATCAATAGCAGTTCCTGAAAAATCAATCCAACCTAAAGTTTTTGACCAAGCCTTTCCACCTAATTCACCTAAACAGTTATTTGTTACACCACTTCCGTCTGGTGATAAGTTAATCCAGCCATACTGACGACTCCAAGCAAATCCAGTTAATGCAGTATCAGTTATATGTACATTGCAATTATCACAACCAAAATTAATCCAACCCAATTTTTCACCAAAAGCATATCCTGGATTAGAAGAAATAGTTCCATCTATTTCAGAAGCAAAAACAGAAGTAATAAAAAAACAATAAAAAATTAAAATAAATGTAAATATTAAAAAATAATTTTTATTTAAATTTTTCATAAATATTTTTTCTATTGTGGTACTATTTCTGCGTTATTTATTATTTCTGGAGTCGTGGCTGTTTCTATCTCTGTTACAGTTGCATTTGTTGTCGTATCAGAAGAACTATCAACTGTATTATCAGTAATAGTATTTGTTGTATCATCTATTGTCGTAGTTTCTGGTATTGCAGTTGTGTCTGATGATATTTCTGGACTTGATATAGTTTCTGTCTCTAGCACTGAATCAGAAGATGAATAATTTGGAGCTTTAGTTTCTATTGAATTAATAATATTTTCTAATTGATTACCATCAATACAAATCTCAGTTTCATCTGATTTTTTAAGGCAAATTTGTTCACTATGAATTTTTTTTGAAAATACTTCTTCAAAATATCCACGAATTGCTATAACACGAACAGAAACAAAATCAGTTAAGAACTTAACTCCAGAATCAATTTTTTCTTGAACAACATCAAGAGCATTTTTCTCTTGTTCATTTTGAGTATCAGTAATAATTGAATCAACTTGATTATCGTCTACAAAATATCCAATTAATTGTTGCTGTTCTTGAATACCTTTAACAAGGTACGGTATAAGTGAAACATAAGAAAGAGATTTATATCCTGTTTCTGAATCTGTAAAAACCATAGAGGGAAATATTTCTTCAAATTCCTGAGCAATAAATCCTGATACTAATTCTTCATCAGTATTTTGCCAATTGTAATGGTACATTACTGGATTAAGTGCGACTAATTTTGACAAAGCACTATTACCATCTATAGAAGAAATATCTTGTTTTAATCTTGCATCAGATGCACAAGCAAAACTTCCAGTAGTTGTATCGAAATTACAAGTATTTCCTGATGTTGTTGATATACTTAAAACTGTTGTGTCTCCAGTATCACCAACAACAGTTAATTTATTTCCTGGACTTGTTGTCCCGATACCAACATTGCCTCTTAATGCTGTTTTAGTGATACTACTATTTCCTAAAATTACAGTATTGCTTCCAAGCCCTGTTGCATTGTAACCAATGACAATTTCATTCTGATCATCATCGGCAAGAGATTGGGTATTAGCACCAAGATATACGCTGTAATCAGTGGTAGTATAACTTTGTCCCGCGTTAAAACCTAAAGCAGAGTTTTTTGTTCCTGTAGTGTTAGCGCCTAAAGAATTATAACCTACAGCAGAGTTAAATCCTCCTGTGGAGTTAACATAAAGTGATTGATATCCTACTGCAGAATTACCACTTGCTGTGGAAAAATAGAGAGCGTAATATCCAATTCCAGAGTTACCAGTTCCGGTAGTATTAGTTTTAAGTACACTGTCTCCTACTGCAGAGTTATACTGTCCTGTGGTATTTGAATAAAGAGAATTATAACCTAGCGCAGAGTTAGAAAATCCTGTGGTATTGGAATAAAGAGCTAATCCTCCTACTGCAGAGTTACCCCATCCTGAGGTATTAGTATAAAGAGCATTATGTCCCAACGCAGAATTAACTTCTCCTGTAGTATTGCTTTTTAGTACATTATTTCCTACCGCAATATTTCTGTTTCCTGTTGTATTAGCATTCAATACTAAATAACCGATTCCAATATTGTTTGAAGACTTAGCAGTTGTATTTGCAGTTGATCCCATTGTGAAATTACCTGCACTTTCTCCAACAAATAAATTGTATCCTTCTGTTGTTACAGTACCATTGTTTCCGTAATTAAAATTATGAATGAACCTTGTTCCATTTTTTGTGATTACTCCATATTGATTTGCATAAGTAGTGTTATCTAAATCCAAGTTACCGGAAGCAATATCTATTGAACCTGAAGCAAGAGTATGTGTTCCAAGATTTACATCTGTGGTTGCTCCAGTGTAAGGAACATAAGTTGAAGAAGCAGAAGAAGTTGTTAAGTATGTATTTGAATCTAAACTTCCATCCCCTTTTACAAATTGTGAAGATGTTCCTGATATTGATGTACCCCAAGCACTGCCTGTTGAAACTGCAATTCCTGCAGAAGGATAAACCATTCCTCCTTGTTGATCTAGTTGATATCTTGTTGATCCGATAGTTACATAATAGTGAGTTCCATCAAATTCCATCGCACCTGCCTCAGGAATTGCAAGTAGTGTTCCTGATGTGAATTTAAGTGGCGCCGTACCTGCAGTTGCTGTGCCGGCAGATAACGTTATACCTTTAGCATATAATCTTGCACTAGGTGTAGAACTTCCGAGATATACTGAAGTTAATGAACTATTTCCGATTACGGCAGTGTTTGAACCGGCACCGGTGGCGTTGTAACCGATTACAATTTCGTTTTGACCGCCACCATTAAGAGATTTAGTACTGGCACCAAGATATACACTGTAACTGCTTGCGCTATTATTTCCGCTTGTAGCATAACTACCGGCACTAGATCCTAACGCAGAGTTGAAATTTCCTGTCTGGTTGAAAAAAAGAGCAGTCTTTCCTAATGCAGAATTATCGTCTCCCCAGAGATTGGAATAAAGAGCCCAATATCCTACCGCAGAGTTACTATCTCCTTGGATGTTGGAATAAAGAGTATTACTTCCTACTGCAGAGTTACCATATCCTATGGTGTTGGAATAAAGAGTATTACTTCCTACCGCAGAGTTTTCGAATCCCGTGGTATTAGCAAGCAAGGCTGAATAACCAATTCCAATATTATTCGAAGAATTACTACCTATTATTGCAGTCGATCCCATTGTAAAATTACCGGCATTTTCACCAATAAATAAATTGTGTCCTTGTGTTGTTACCGATCCGTTATTTCCATAATTAAAATTATGAATGAAACTTGTTCCATTTTTTGTGATTACTCCATATTGATTTGCATAAGTAGTGTTATCCAAATCCAAGTTACCGGAAGCAATATCTATTGAACCTGAAGCAAGAGTATGTGTTCCAAGATTTACATCTGTGGTTGCGCCAGTATACGGAACATAACCAGATGAAATATCTTCTGCAAAAGCAATTGTCTTTCTTGTAGTAGATGGAGTGAAATATAAATTGGTTCCATCAAATTCCATTGCACCTGCTTCAGGTGTTGTAAGTAATGTTCCTGATGTGAATTTAAGTGGAGCAGTTTCTGTAGCTCCTGTACTAGCTGCTAAATTCAATAATGCTGTTGGTGAAGTTGTTCCAATGCCAACTCTCGAATTTGTTGTATCAATATTTAAAATATTTGTTAAACCATCTGCTTTATTAATTTGAATTGCAGTTGTAGAGTCAGCACCTGGATACCACTTAGCAGATTTCAAAGCTGTACCACTTAATAGTCCACTAAATATTCCATTGCCTTTGTATGTTGTGAAAAGAACATTTCCATTTACTACAGAACCTTGCGCTGGAGTTGGTAAAGTTGTTATCACAGCAGTGTTCGAAGAAGTTGTCCAAGAAACGTAAGAAGTGCTTGTAGCAAGAGCGCTACTATAAGCAAAACCACGATAGTTGATAGGAGTAATTGAATAATGTGAATTTGATGTTGGTAACTTTACATAATATCTTATAACTTTGGTTGAAGTACTTGTCGAATAAACAACAGCTGCAAAATCGCTAGAAGTTAATTGAGTATCTCCTGAAACTTCAACAGAAAAATCTGGTACGGTACTATTAAATATGGCGGTTGTGGATGACGATGCTAAATTACCCTTGAGCTTCAAGCTTATATCCTCATAATCATTTTGAGAAATTATAGAGTTATCATTGTTAAATTCTTTTAAATTAATTTCATAATCCCAAGAATGTCCATAAGTATAACCAGAGTTATATGTTAAAGTTACAGTCCCGATCAATTCCCACTTGCCTGCGTTGCCTGTAGTATTGGAAAGAGTTACTCCACCATATGTTCCACTTGTAGAATATGTGGAAGATGTGGAAGAAGTTGCAGATGTTGCATTACCAGACAATGCTCCGGTAAAAGTAGAAGCATACACACCAGTATTATTAAAAAATACTCCGGAAGTAGCAGTGACAGATGCAGAAGTGGTAGTGTAACGATAAGCATTTATTGTCTCTCCTTGATTTGCTCTAGCTCCCCATAATGATACAGCATTTTGCCCAGTAATAATTCTAAACGTTTTGTTTGAACTACCAGAACTAAAGTTATGATTTACACTAAAAAATCTCCATTTCGTATCGATGGTTACTTCTTTTTCGGTTCCTTCAGTCACAGTCACGCCGTTTTCCAATCTTAATTTAACTGTTGATGTTCCACTTTGTGCTCTCATCCATACTCCAGCAGACCAGTTACCTGTGGTACTATTAGCAAAAGTTTGATAAATACTTGCATCATCAGAAGTTCCCGCAGCTATGTTTTCCGCTAAAAGTGCTCCATTTGGTGCATTTACACTGTTAGAGACAGGCGCTGCTATACCTCCAGTTCTAATCCAAGTGGTTGTAAAATCTTCTGATCGTAAAAGATAGTTTGAAGCAACACCTAAAGACATATGTGGCGTTTCTAAAAAACTGTTTACTCGAAATCTTTCATTGTAGTAATAAGCTATTGATGGATCATAACCATTTCCATATTCAAATCCACTTTTGTTGTTGTCTGGATCAGTGTTAATTGCAACGCTCCCAGTAAAATCAGCAATACCACTTACATTAAGATCTGTAGTGGTTAAATCAAAAGCTCCAAGATTAACGTCAGCAGTTGCACCTGTGTATGGGACATAAGTTGAAGAGGCAGAAGATGAAGTTAGATACCCAGCCAAAG
>DAOQAL010000003.1:8273-30812 GCA_035353995.1 Minisyncoccota bacterium
CGTGGTTTCCCCAGCCATATGCTGTATCCCAATTAGCAGAATTGTTTGTTGTATTGTGCCAAGATGAGGCCAAGTATACAGGATCGGTTTCTGTAAAAGTTGTTAAGTAACCAGCATCATTTACAAAATTTGAAACATTAGATCCATTCAAAGCGTAATCTTGTAAATCTGAAATTTGTGATTCTGTAATTGAAATACCAGTTGACTTGTTCCAAGCAGAATATATTGGATCGGTTTCTGTAAATGTTTTCAAGTACCCAGCCAAAGCGTGGTTTCCCCAGCCATATGCTGTATCCCAATTAGCAGAATTGTTTGTTGTATTAAACCAAGAAGACCCCAAGAATGTGGGGTCTGACTCAGAAACAACTGCTGGTAAAACATCACAATTTACATCTGATGGTAAACATTCTGGATTATAAGTTTCTCCTGGAGAATAAGGGTTACCATCCCAAACAGCAAAAGCGCTGTTCGCAAAAAAAGCACAACAAAAGAACAAAATAAAAAATTTATTAAAGTAACTAAAAAAAACTTTTTTATTATAAATATTCACAACATCGCCTTTCTAAATTAGAAATAAGGCATTTATATTATACAATGAATTAAAATGTATGCACAACTATTTTAATACTTCAAAGTTTTCTATTGAAACACTTCCATCGTCTTTAAATACATAATTAAATATTGCTTTTTCTTGTATATGTCCATCTTCATACATAACAAAACCAGAGTTGGTGCCAGTAGATTCAACTCCAGCAGAAAGCACATGCCAAGATCCACCCAATACAGGTTTTTCTGTAGATATACTATTAATATTTTCACTTACATATTTTTCTACTTTAAGTATTTTATCTAATGATTCACAAGAAATTGAATTAAGAGTATATCCGCTGTTATAACTTAATTTTGTTTTATCTTTATAAATATAAACACCATCACCTCTATCAACCATCTCTCCACCCATTGTATAAGCAACATCATCTCCGAATTCAATTAGAAGTTCTTCTTTTACATTCATGCCTTCACCGAAAGAATTCCACCAAACACTTGCAAGTTGTCTTTTTGTATTTTCGCCAGCAGGGCCTACTGTTCCCTCAAAATCTCCTGTCTTAGAATCTTTTTCTGCTAAGTAACTCATAAACTCTCCAGTGACTTTTTCACCTAATATATTTAGTCGTAACCAAACTTCATCATAAAATCCACGAATTGTTCTTTTGGAATAATAAAAACAAAGATTCTTCTCAGAAATTACTGCATTATCTGTTTGATTTGGAACATCTACATTATTTTTCTGTTCTTGGTTTTTTAAAATTAAATATCCAGCAAAAATAAGAACTATGACTATAAAAATTATAATAAATATTTTTTTCATAATTTTTTTTATTAAATACTAAATTTTGGATTTTTTCCAATTTTCTATATTCTTATGGTTCCCCGACAAAAGAACCATTGGAACTTTATATTTTTTTGTACCATATTTTAAAATTTCTGGTCTAGTATAAACTTCACTAGACGATATTCTCTCTTCTTCCAAAGATTCATATTTTCCTAAAACTCCATGGATCTGTCTTGAGATACAATCAACTAAAATCATTGCTGGTATCTCACCGCCAGTAAGAACATAATCCCCTATTGATATTTTTTTTGTTTTTAAAATTTTATCAATTCTTGCATCTATGCCTTCATATCTTCCACAAATTAAAATAATATCTGTATATTTTTTAGAAACTTTTTTAGCAAAATTAGTTGTAAACTTTTCTGCATTTGGTACAAAATTTATTATAAGAACTTTTGGTGTGGATTTTTTAGAAAATTTATTAACAGAAGAAAAAGCTTTTTCTACAGCTTTTAATATAGGTTCTGCACGCATCACCATACCAGGACCACCGCCATATGGTTTATCATCAACTGGTTTGTATCCATTTTTATTTTTGTCTTTAACAAAATCTCGTGGATTATAAAACTTCACTGAAACATATTTATTCTTGATTGCTCGCCCTATAATAGACTCATTCAAATATGAGTCAAACATCTCCGGAAAAATTGTAATAATATGAAAACGCATAATAAAATATTAGCATAAAAACAAACAAAAAGAGCGAATACTTTCGTATCCGCTCTTTTTTCAAAAACTAGATTCCTTTTAAGTCTTCCATTGCTTGGTCTACAGTTTTGAGAGAACTTGAAGGAGCAGGTCTTGTGCTTCCTTCTGGCTCGTTGATCTTTAAGTTCACGCGAGCATTGTTCTTCATACCAATCACTCGAAGTAATGTGCGAATAGCTTTTGCAGTGTTTCCCATTCTTCCAATAATCTTGCCCATGTCGGCAGGATTTACTGTAAGAGAAATGAGAACACCCATTTCGTCGACAGTACGATCGATTTTTACATCGTTCGGATTATCAACGAGAGCTTTTACTACATACTCCAAGAATACCTTGTCAGCGTCTTGCATAGTATTTCCGATAATATTTTTAATCAGTGCAGTATCCGACTAATAACTGCTTACCCTAATTGTATACGATTATTTCTTAGCTTTCAACTCTTTTCTTTTTATTGTAGGCTTCTTTTTTGGTAAGACATTTACTTTCTTTCCTTCAATAACTTTTTGTTGAACCAAAAAATTATGCATTGTGTCTGAAAGTTTTGCGCCCTTTGAGATCCAATATTTTATACGATCAGCCTTAAAATTTGCAGTACCCATTTTTGGATCATAATTACCAACTATTTCCAAAAATTTACCACTCTTAGTGCTATTTTTTGAATCAGTCAAAACAGCCCGAAAAGATGGGTCATTTTTCCTACCAATCCTTTGTAATCTTATTTTTAACATGAAAATAGTTTAGCATAATTCCGAAAAAAGGCAAACAGTATAATATTTCTTCAGTGAATTGTATTTTTATGTTATATTTAAAAAATAAAGATATTATGAGTAATAAAATAAAAATAAAACATTTAATTTGGGCCATAGTTCCAATAACTCTAGGTATCGTTTTGGCCATAATAACAACCAAAAGTATAGGATATGAGAAAATTAGCAAAAACTTAGTTGCCTCTTCTTATGTTCCAATTCAATCAGAAGAAATTAAAAAAGAAAAAGAATTAAAAAATTTTTATTTTATTAAGAATCCAGATAAGAAACCGAATGTAAAAGCAGAAGCATATTATGTCGGAGATTTGGATACAGGAGAAGTTATTTTAGAAAAAAATAAAGAAAAAGTATTTCCAATAGCATCAGTATCCAAATTAATGACAGCTACATTGTCTAAAGAAATACAAAATCAGGATGATACTGTACAAATAACAAAAAAAATATTATCTACGTATGGAGAAAACGGTGATTTTCATTTGAATGAAAAAATAAAAATAAGTGATCTAATTTTTCCTTTACTTCTTGAATCCAGTAATGATGCAGCTGAAGCAATAGCATCAAGTTCCGGTCGCGATTTTTTTATAAAGAAAATGAATCAAAAAGCAAATGAGTTAAACCTTGTAGAAACTTCTTTCTTAGATCCAAGTGGTTTATCTCCAGAAAATAAATCTACAGCACATGATTTATTTAAGTTTTCAATGTATTTAAAAACAAATGCTTCTAATTTACTTGAAACATCAACACTAAAAAGCTATAAAAATAAAAATCATATCTGGTTTAATAACAGTCAATTTTTAGGTCTTTCTGGTTATCAAGGAGGTAAAAGAGGTTACATAGATGAATCAAAACAAACAGCATTATCTTTATTTACATTGCCACTTGGAAAAGAAGGAGTTAGAAATATCGGAATTGTAGTATTACGAAGCCCAGATAGGTATAAAGATGTAAAAAATATTTTAAATTATTTGGAAAAAAATGTTTATTACGGTGGAGAAAATGATGCAGATATGGCTTGGGTAAAAAGTAAAGAAAATATTTCAGATGAAAGTGAACAAAATTTCATAACATTATTATTTGGTGGCGATATGATGCTTGACCGTGGAGTAGAAAGCTCTGTATCAAAAAATTTCAATGGTGATTTTTCTTCTCTATTTAATAATTTAGATATGCTTAAGAAAGCTGATATAACATTTGCAAATTTAGAAGGTCCAGCATCTGATCAAGGTCGCGATATGAGAAATTTATATTCTTTCAGAATGAATCCATCTGTTATACCAGCATTAAAGGGAGCAGGTTTTAATGTATTATCTGTTGCCAATAATCACGAAGGAGATTGGGAACGTATAGCATATTCTGATACATTAGTAAGACTAAAAGAAAATGAATTATTTTATACAGGTGGAGGTATAAATCAAGTTGAAGCAGAAAAACCTGTCATCATTGAAAAGTATGGAATGAAAATAGGATTTCTTGGTTTTTCTGATGTAGGACCTGAATGGATGATAGCAACTGATACGCAAGCTGGAATTTTATCTGCAAGCAATCCACGATTAGGAGAAATAATTAACAATGCATCAAAACAAGTTGATTATCTAATCGTGTCATTCCATTTTGGAGAAGAATATAAAACTATTCACAATCAAAGACAAGCAAATTTGGCACATAAAGCAATAGACAATGGAGCAAAAATAGTTATTGGATCTCATCCGCACGTAGCACAAGATACAGAAGTTTATAAAGATGGTTTCATAGCGTATTCTTTAGGAAATTTAATTTTTGATCAATACTTCTCTAAAGCAACTATGCAAGGAACTTTACTTGAAATTAAATTGAGTAAGGATGGAAATATGTCTGTAAATAAAAACACAGTAAAATTAAATTCAGTTTTCCAGCCAGAAAAAATAATTAAAGGAGTAGAAACTAAAATAAAAATGAAATAGATTAAATCGAGCGTCTCGTCTCTGTGTATAATCTTCCATATCACCACATATCGTTTTCACAACATATTGAGTTGCTCCGGCTCTATGGCCGTCTCTGTTTGGAATCTTAATTTAATTCCCCAACTATACACAGGCAGTTTCTAAATTTTGGTAAACTGTCATCTTTTTGAAAGACCAGCTTCACAACCAAATTTATTATATAAAAACAGAACCCCTTTTACAAAATAAAATTTTGTAAAAGGGGTCAAGATAAAAGTTAAGAAGGATTAGAAACCTTGAATTGACGAAGACCGCGATCCAGATTGCGAGAGTCGCGGTTGCCACTGTCCATGTGGAACTCGCCATCGATGTCTTTGCACATGAAAACCGCATCGCCATTCTGATCGAGCGCTGATAATCTGGTAATGCCGACAACATCATACATCTTGCCGGTTTCAAAACGATAACGAAAAGCACTAATAATTCCTTCAAGTGGAGTCATAAAGATGATATTTCCTAAAATACCATCGTCATAACTTTTATTGAGAAGGTCGGGTTCGTCGCCACCAACGTGCAGACCGGCATAATTCTGTTT
Source organism: Minisyncoccota bacterium (assembly GCA_035353995.1). Classification (GTDB taxonomy): domain Bacteria; phylum Patescibacteriota; class Minisyncoccia; order Phycocordibacterales; family UBA9973; genus UBA9973. The sequence continues at coordinate 13,655 of DAOQAL010000003.1, forward strand.
GGGTCTTGGTTGCACCGTTTTGCGGTCAATCACATTTACCAGCGCCTTGCTCCAAGCTTTCCACACTTTGTCTTTGCCAAAACGCAAAGCGTAAGCATTGAGTGCATCATCTTCGGTCATGGTTTCAATGAAGATGAATTCCGGACGTTTCAGGTTTCCTTCAGGTTCCGGTATGGTCACCTGTTCCCAGTTGGGGTTTTTCCACTTATTGTTGGTGAAGCAGGTTTTATAGAAAAGAGAAATCTTTTTCTTTTCTTCTGTCCACGGATCAATGGGAATGGAAAAAATTTCATTGGCATACTTTTCGGCAAGCGCTTCCACTGCAAACTGTTTTTTGTCAGTGATTGCTATCTGTGCTTGGAAAAAAGCCAACTTGCCATCAAATTTCTTTGTTAAGGCAAGCGCCACCATCTGCGCAAGGGTTGCGCATTGTGGTCCAGTAGCTAACATAATAGCCACTTCGTCAGGATTTTTTGGATTCATAGTTTACTCCTCCATTTATTAAAATTACAAATAACTATTTACTTATTGATTGGTTTAGGGCCAATCTCACCTACTCATACATTAGAGCAAATCTTTAGGAAAAAGTCAACAGGCCAAACCTTATATAAATAAGGCTTATTTTGCGATAGCGGCAGCTTCGTCGAATTTTACAGAGAGAAGTTTTGATGCTCCATCAGAACCTACGGTTACACCATATAGTGTTCCCGCCCTAGACATAGTCTCACGATTGTGAGTAACAACTACAAGTTGAGAATGTTTAGAAAGTTTTTCTAGCATATCTCCAAATTTTCTTGAATTAGATTCATCAAGAGCAGCATCAGTTTCATCCAATATTAAAAATGGTGGTGGATTTACTTGTGACATAGCAAACAAAAGTGCAATTGAAGTAAGCGATCTTTCTCCACCAGATAGGGCATGAAGCTCTTTAACTTTTTTATGAGGCAATGATACATTTATTTCTATACCTTGTTCCGGTGTTTTTTCTTCTTCATATTCAGCTTCATCTTCTTCATCTTTCTTTCTCTTTTTTTCATCTATAACAGAAAGAGATCCTGTTCCACCACCAAACATAAGAGCAAAAAATTCTTGAAATTCTTTATTTATCTTTTTAATACCTTCTTGAAATTCCATGTCAATTTTTTCTTTCAATTCTGTCATTAAAATTTTCAAGGATTCTATACTTTTTTCCAAATCACTTACTTCTTTCTCCAAAAACTGATCTCTTTCTTTTACATCTTCAAATTCTTTTAATACTTCGCTCTCACCACCAGCACCAATATCTTCTAATTTTATTTTTATTCTTTCTATTTTTTTCTTTTGTTCTTCGTGTGTATTTTCATCTTGTTCTTTGGACACTTCAAAATTTTTGTACGCTAAAATATCATGACCAACTAAAATTGCTCCTTCTTTTAGCTCATTTTCAAAATTTTCTACTCTTCTCTTTATATTTTCTTCTTTTATATTTAAGAGATCGAGAGCTGAAATTAATTCTTGATGTTTTACCTTAAGAGTAAATTTTTCTCTTTCTTGTTCCCTTTCCTGTTCTGTGATACTTGATATTTCTAATTTTAATTTCTCTATATCTGAAAAAAGTTTTGTTTCTTCTTCTTTTATCTTTTGCATTTCTGCAAGAATTTCATTCTGTGTATTTTTTAAAGATTCAAGTTCAGAACTATTATCATAATTTGATGCTCTTTCCTCTTTAAAATTAGATGCAAATCTATTTAAAATATCACGTATTTTACCCAAAAGTGGAGCTATATTCTCTAAAATATCCATATACATAGCCTCTTCAAGATATTCATTTGATTCTCTAAAAAAAGATTCAAATTCTTCTCTTGATATAGAAATATTTTCAGAAAGTTTAGGTTTCTGACTTTTATGTTCCTCCATTTCTATCATACCTTCTATTCTTCCAAGCTTTCTTTCTATTTCACTTTTTACTGTTCTAATTTCATAAATTTTTCTTTCCAAATTTTTTAGCTCTTTTTCTTTTTCATTTTCTTCTTTTGGAATATCTGTATTCGTATCAGAAATTTTTAAAGAAATATCTGAGATTTCATTTACAATTTTATTTTTTTCAGAAGATATATTTGTTTTCTCTTCATTAAGATAAACGCTTTCTCTTTTTAAATATTCCATATAAAGAGAAAGTAAATCTACTTGCAAACTTTTTGCTTTTTCAAATTTTTCAACTTGTTTTTTTAAGAAATTAAGATGTGGAGCATTTTCACGACGTAACAATGAAACTTCTTTCATATTATTCACTGTGTGCTCAAGCTTACGCTCAGCTTCTTTCATCTTATATTGGTATATTTTAAGTCCCAATGCATCCTCGATCATTTCTCTACGATCTTTTGAAGATGCATTTAGTATTCTATCTGCTTCTCCCTGAGAAATAATATGATGTCCAGAAGATCCTATATTTACAGAAGCAAGTAAATTATTTATATCTTTTAATCTTACTTCTGAACCATTTAAAATATATTTATTTAAACCATCTGAGTAAACTTCTCTAGAGATAGAAATAGTATCATAATTTAAATCAATATTTTCTCCATTTTCATTCGTTAATTTAAATACTTTGTCTGAATTATTAAAATAAATAGTTACTCCTGCTCTAGAACTTTTTGGTAATGTTTTTGAACCTTTAAAAATAAGATCAAGACCTGCTTTTCCACGCATTGATTTCATTGATTGTTCTCCTAAAACAAAACGGAAAGACTCAACAACATTAGATTTTCCAGAACCATTTGGACCAACAACAGCAACTATCGGACTTTCAAATTCCAAATGTGTTTTTTTGGCAAAAGATTTAAAACCGTTAATTTCAATAGACTTTAAGCGCATATTAATCCAACCAGTTTCTTATTTTTAAAGCACTAAGAGCAGCACTTTGTTCTGCCTCTTGTTTTGATTTCCCCTTACCTTCTGAAATCAAATCTGTTCCAAAGAATATTCCAACTGTAAAATGTTTATCATGATCAGGACCAGTCTCATGCAAAACTTTATATGACGGTGTAACATTAACAAACTCTTGAGCTTTTTCTTGCACTAAACTTTTTGCATCTCGCCAAAGTTTTTTTGAAACAATTTCTTCTGTGCGTGGTAATATTGTTTTGCTTATAAAAGTATCTGCAACTTTATATCCTTGATCTAAATAAATTGCCCCAACGAGTGCTTCGTAAGTATTTGCTAGTATATATTGTCGTGCTTTTCCATTGTCTTTTGACTCTCCTTTTGAAAGCAATAAGAAATCATTCATGCCAATATTATTTGCAATTTCAGAAATTATAATAGCATTAACGAGAGCAGAGCGAAGAGCAGTTAACTCACCTTCTGTATAAGATGGATATTTTTTATATAAAAAATCCGTAACAATAATTTCAAGAACTGCATCACCCAAAAATTCTAAACGTTCATTATGTGAAAGCCCAGCACTTGGATTTTCATTTATATAAGAACGATGAATAAATGCTTGTTTCAACAAATTCTTATCTTTAAAAGAAACTTTTATCTTCTTTTCAAAATCTGAAAAATTAACCATAAATATTTTCAGCTCTAGACTTTAGATATTAAACTAATACTATCTACAGTCTAAGGCTCTGCTGCCTGAAGGCAAGCTAATTATTTTTACTAATAATATCGATCGCTTTTGTTATTAATGGAACAATATCGTTATATATACGAAGTTCTGGTATTTCTGAAAGCTGAAACCATCGTGCACCATCAAGACCACCAGAAACTTCCAATTGCAATTCTCTATATTCACTTTCTGCTAAGAAGTATGATACCTTCTTCAGTGTTTTACCATTTTCTGGATGACTAGCTACATATTCATTATCGCCAAGCGCTTCTTTTATTGTAATATCTAGTCCAATTTCCTTTTTTATCTCTCTTTTAGTTCCTTCTTTGATATCTTCATCTTTTTCGACTCTTCCTTTTGATAATGTCCAATATCCAAAAACATCATGTACTAATGCAAATAAAACATCATTTCCCTTTTTTGCATAAACTAATGCTCCTCCTAGTTTTTCAATAGGAAGTTTTTTAATATCTACTGGCTCCTCAGCTTTTTTCTTCTTACTTTTTTCTTCTTTGCCAGGCTCTCCTATTTCTTTATAAACTGCACCAAGAACACCATTTATAAATTTGCTAGAATTTTCTCCACCATAGGTTTTTGCTAATTCTATAGCTTCATTTATGGCAACTTTTGGAGGAACTTGTGCTCTATCTCCGAACAAAAGTTCTGTTAAACCTATTCTTAAAATATTTTTATCTATAAAAGAAATTTTATCAATTGGCCAGTCTGGAGCTGCTTTTTCTATAATCTCGTCTATAACTTTATGTTTTTTTATTACCTGCTCTAGTAATGTAAAAACAAAAGCATCATCTTCTAGCCCTGGAGCAAATTCTTTTAGATTACGTTTTGCAACCTCTTTTATGTCAATATTTTTTCCACTTCCAAAATCCCACTCGAAAAGCGTCTGAAGAACTATTGATCTTGAAAGGTGCCGATTTGCCATTGATTTAACAAACAAAAATTATTTTTCTGCTGCCTTCTTTGCCTTTGCTTTCTTTTGCTTCTTTTCTACTTTCTTTACTAAATCCAACACTTTCATGCCACGGTAAAAACCGCAAGAAGAGCAAACATTGTGTCTTCTCTTTAATTCGCTACAATTTTCACACTTAGTGAAAGAAGCCTTCTCTAATGCATGATGAGAACGCCTGTTCGCTGTATGTGATTTTGTATGTCTCATTCGTACTACCATAATGTTTCTATATTAGCATAATAAAACATAAAAGCAAAATAAAAAATTTTAAAAACCTATAAAATGTGATAATATAAACTCATATGGAAAAAGAGGACAAATTGCATAATTTAAGGCATTCATTAGCACATCTATTGGCAGCAGCAGTCTTGGAGCTATATCCAGACACTAAAAATACTATAGGCCCTTCAGTTGAAGATGGTTTTTATTATGATTTTGAATTTTCATCCCCTATTTCAGATAAAGACCTTCCAAAGATTGAAAAGAAAATGCGAGAAATTTTAAAATCATGGAAAGAATTTAATCATGAAGAAAAAATAGAACAAGAAGCAAAAGAATATTTCAAAGAGAATGAATACAAAATTGAATTGATAAATGATATTTTAAATAAAGGAGAAAAAATAACTTTTTATACATGCGGAAAATTTACTGATTTATGTCGTGGTGGACATGTAGAAAACCCAGCCAAAGAAATTTCCCCAGACTCTTTTAAATTAGATCGTGTAGCAGGTGCATATTGGCGTGGAGATGAAAAAAATAAAATGTTAACTCGCATATATGGTTTAGCATTTGAAAATAAAGAAAATCTAGAACAATATTTAGAAATACGAGAAGAAGCAAAAAAGAGAGACCATAAAAAAATTGGAAAAGAATTAGGTTTATTTACAATATCTAATTTAGTAGGAAAAGGATTACCTATGTATCTACCAAAAGGCAACATTATAAGAACTGAATTAGAAAATTTTATAAGAAAAGAAAAAGAAAATTTAGGTTACTCTTTTGTAACAATTCCACATATCGCAAAAAAAGAACTTTATATAAAAAGTGGTCATATGGGTAAATATGATGCAATGATGCCTACAATGACAGATGAAAATGGAGAAGAGTTTGTTATGAAAGCAATGAATTGTCCTCACCATTTTGAAATATACAATGCAGAACCACATAGTTATCGTGATTTACCTTTGCGAATAGCAGAAAATACAACAGTGTATCGTAATGAAAAGAGTGGTGAGTTGGCGGGTCTATTACGTGTTAAAAATCTCACACAAGATGATACACATCATTTCGTAACACAAGATCAAATAGAATCAGAAATTGAAATGATTTTTGGTCTAATGAAAAAAGTTTATAGTATTTTTGGCTTTAATGATTATAAAGTAGAAATATCAGTAAGAGATATAAATAATAAAGCAAAATATTTTGGTAGTGATGACGTTTGGGAAAAAGCTGAAAATATTTTAATTGAATCTGCAAAAAAAATGGGTCTTCAATATAGCGTTGAAGAAGGTGAAGCTGCTTTTTATGGACCTAAAATTGATATAAAAGTAAAAGATTCTATTGGACGAAATTGGCAACTAACAACAATACAGCTTGATTTTAATCAGCCAGAAAATTTTGAAATGGACTACATGGGAGAAGATGGAAGAAAGCACAGAGTAGTTGTATTGCATGTTGCTATATTGGGTTCATTTGAAAGATTTATGGGTATATTGATTGAGCATTATGCAGGTTCATTCCCTGTTTGGTTATCACCTATACAAGTTGCTATCGTACCAGTTAGAGAGAATCACAGAGACGAAGCAAAAAAACTTTATAGTATTTTAAAACAATCATCTATACGCACAGAAATTTTTGAATCAGATGATAGTTTAGGTAAAAGAATACACAATGCAAAAGATATGAAAACACCATTTGTAATAGTCCTCGGCGATAAGGAAGTTTCTTCAGGAACATTAACAATAGAAAATCGCGATGGTACTAAGTTAGAAAATATTTCACTTCAAGAATTTATTGAAAAAATACAAAAATTAATTACTGATAAAAAATAAGTATTACTTTCATTTCTAAAAAAACTATTACCGTAAAAACGTGTAATAGTTTTTTTAATTACTTCTGTCGGATTACATTAAATATTTATAATGATTTTATTTACTTCTCTTCGATTTTGAATCGAAGCTTTAATTTTTAATCTTAATTTTAATTTTTAATCTTAACTCTTAACTTTGATTTTTAACCTTAACTTTGATTTTTGATCTTAACCTTAGTCACACCTTTTCATTTTGCTACAATATACTGTGATAGATTGAAGGTGTATAATTAAATTAATAAATAGCATCCAATCTATACCAGTATACTGTGATAGATTGAGTTGAAAAAAACATTAAAAATTAATTAAAATAAAAAAAATATGCCCCATGTATCAAATAAAAAATTAGATAAGATCCTTTTAAATAAATTGTTTGCCAAGTTAATATCTGTGCTAGGTAAAGCACAAGACAAAAATTACTTACATCTAGTAATAAAAGAACTTTTTACTTATACAGAAAAGATAATGCTAGCAAAGCGTCTAGCTATCGTCCTAATGCTATCAAAAAACTTGCCTCAGCACAGGATAGCAGAATCATTGAAAGTAAGTCCTACCACAGTTACCAAAATATCTTTAAGAATGGAAAATGGAAAGTATGATTCCATTATAAAAATATCAAAAAAAGAAAAAGTTGATTTAGAAAAAATAATAATGAATATTTTAACAGCAGGAGGGATAATGCCACCAATGGTTGGAAAAAAATATTGGAGAAAAATTAATAAATAGCATTTCAATTTATACCAGTATACTGTGATAGATTGAAGAGGGGGGGGTGGGAATAATAAACAAATAATTTCAAATAGTATATAATTGGATTATGAAAAAAGCTGAAGGACTCAGGAAAATTCATGAAAAGTGGTTTATTGATTGCACCTGTGGCCTCAAAAAAACAGCTACTCAACCTGTACCTGGCGACGGCAATCCAGAAACACAAATTGTTTTTATTGGTGAAGCTCCAGGCAAAAGTGAAGACGAACAGGGACGTCCATTTGTAGGTGCCGCAGGAAAGTTTTTAGCAGAAATGCTTGAAAACATTGGCTTAAAACGAGAAGAAATTTATATAACAAACATAGTAAAATATCGTCCACCAAATAATCGTGATCCTTTACCAAAAGAAAAAGATGCTTGCAGGCAATGGCTTCATGAAGAACTTAATTTTATAAAACCAAAACTAATAGTATTTTTGGGCAGACATTCAATGAATGACTTCTTCCCTGACGAAAGTATTTCGCGTATTCATGGCAAACTTTTGATAAAAAAGTTTCAAAATATAGAAACAAAATATTTTCTTCCTCTATATCATCCAGCTGCCGCACTTTATAATGGCGGTATGAGAGAAACATTAATGGAAGATTTCAAAAAAATTCCAAAAATTTTAGAGAAAATAAAAAAAGCTGAAACTGAAGAATCACAAAAAATTGCCAACTCTAAAACAGAGCAAGCAAAACTTTTTAGAATATAAAATGTTAGATATCAATATTAGCTAGTTTTGCATTTGATTGTATAAATGCTTTTCTAGGTGGAACTTCAGAGCCCATTAACACATCAAAAACCTTATTTGCTTCTTCAGCATCCTCTATATCAACTCTTTTTATTATACGATGCATAGGGTCCATAGTAGTTTCCCAAAGTTCTTCTGGATTCATTTCTCCGAGACCTTTGTATCTTTGAATATGTATTTTATTTGTTCTTTTCTTTCCTTCTGTACCCTCTTCTTCCTCCGTTTCAGTTGTCTCTTCAGTCTCAACTATTTCAGCAACGTCAGCATTTTTGCCTACGATTTTCATTTTTTGTTCATCTGTATATGCATAATTTATTTCTTTCCCTATCTTTATTTTATAAAGTGGTGGTTGAGCTATGTAAACATATCCTGCCTCAATAATTTGTCTGAAGTATCTATAAAACAAAGTAAGCAATAGTGTACTTATGTGAGCACCATCCACGTCGGCATCAGTAGCAATAATTATTTTATGATAACGCATTTTTGAAAGATCAAAAGTGTCTCCAATAGAAGTACCCATTGCAATAACAAGTGATCTGATTTCTTTTGAAGAAAGCATTTTATCTATACGTGCACGTTCAACATTTAAAATCTTTCCGCGAAGTGGCAAAATTGCCTGTGTTCGTCTATCCCTACCTTGTTTTGCTGAACCTCCTGCTGAATCTCCCTCTACTAAGAACAATTCTGAATCTTCAGCACTCTTGCTTTGACAGTCTGCTAATTTACCAGGCAATGTCATTCCTTCTAATGCGCCCTTTCTAAGAACAGAATCCTTTGCAGCTTTTGCGGCCTTACGAGCTCTTAATGCCAATATAGATTTATTTATAATAGCTTTTGCGTCATCTGGATTTTCCTCTAAGAATGTAGAAAATGCTTCACCAAAAACAGCACTAACAGAGCTTTGTGCTTCAACTGATCCTAATTTTGCTTTTGTTTGTCCTTCAAATTGTATTTCTCTCAACTTTACTGAAACAACAACAGTCAAACCTTCAAGTACATCATCTCCAGTAAAACCACCTTCGGACTCTTTCATCATTTCATTTTTTTTACAATAAGAATTTAGAGTTCTTGTAAGAGCAGTTTTAAATCCAGTGACGTGAGTGCCTCCCTCTCCTGTATATATATTATTTGCAAAAGGAATAATACGATCTACTATATCGTCAACATATTGCAAAGCGACTTCAACAACAACATCATCCATTTCTTTCTCAACATAAAAAATATTTTTTTGAACTGGTTTCTGAAATTTGTTGTAATATTTTATCAAAGAAATTAATCCACCTTCGAAATAAAAAGAAACTGAAGGCAATTCAAGTCCAAGTTCTTTGAAATAAAAATGATCATTATCTTCCAATATACCTAAAGGTGCTTCTCTGGCATCAATAATTGTAACCTTTAAACCTTTAACTAAATATGCTTGTTGTCGAATATGACTTACTATAGTATTCCAATCAAATTTTATATCTTTAAAAATTTCTTCATCTGGCTGAAAAGTAACAATTGTTCCATTTAATTTTGAAGAACCTATTTTTTTTACAGGATGTTTTTTCTTTCCTTGAGAATATTCTTGTACATATTTTCCACCATCTTTATGAACTTCTACTTTACAAAATACAGAAAGGGCGTTAACTACAGATGCTCCAACTCCGTGCAAACCTCCTGACACTTTATAACCTGCTCCTCCAAATTTTCCACCAGCATGCAAAGTTGTCATAACTGTTTCAAGAGCAGAAACTTTTGTTTTTTTATGAATATCAACAGGGATACCTCTTCCATTGTCGGCTACACGAATACGATTGTTTGGTAGAACTACAACTTCAATATGATCACAAAATCCACCCATCGCTTCATCGCGAGAGTTATCAAAAATTTCCCATATTAAATGATGCAATCCTTCTGGTCCGGTAGTTCCAATATACATACCAGGACGACGTCTTACAGGATCAAGCCCTTCGAGAACAGAGATATCCGAAGCGTCATAATGATGTACTTTTTCAGTTTCTTTTTTGTCTTTTTCTTTAGCCATTTTTATGTTTAATTATCTTTAAAATATTTACCCACCGTCAGGTGGGAAAGCAAAATAAGCTTTTATACTGTTATATTATATCACTTTATCATTAATTTTGGAAATAGAAAAAGTGCACAGAATCGCTTTAAATATCTATATTTTAAAGGCCTAAAATAATATTATTTTTCATAAAAAATATTTGCATAAATTTTAAATTGTATATATACTTTGAGCATGGAAAACAATAACAAAAATTATATAGTCTTCGGTATAGTCCTAGGACTCGCTATTATTATAAGTGCATCAATTGGATCTTTCACTTTTTATAAATTACGTTCAATGGATTATATTTCCACAACAGGATCTACAAAAAAATCTGTAACTTCAGATAAGGTAAAATGGACATCTTCTATAACTCAAAAAGTTAAACTCGCAACTTTAAAAGATGGATATGCAAAATTAAATACTGATTTAAAATCAGTAAAAGAATTTTTGAATACAAATGGAATTCCAGAAGAATCAATCAATATATCCCCTGTTTTTATGAATGAAATTTGGGATAATAACAATCAAACTGATAAATACTATAACTTAGTTCAAAATATAGAAGTTCAATCAAGTGATGTTCAAAAAATTGATGCATTATCAAAAAATACAAATGATTTAATAAATAAGGGAATTCTATTCTCAACAAGTTCTGTAGAATTCTATTATTCAAAACTTCCTGAAGTTAGAGTTGAACTTCTTGCAGAAGCTGTTAATGATGCAAAAGCAAGAGCAGAACAACTTGCAAAAGCTGGAGGAAAAAAGATTGGCGTATTAAAATCTGCATCAAGTGGAGTAGTACAAGTAATGGCTCCAAATTCAGTAGAAGTCAGCGACTACGGAATGTATGATACTTCTAAAATAGAAAAAGAAATAATGGTAACAGTTAAAGCAAGCTTCGAAATAAAATAATATAAAAACTATTTTACTGTTTCCAAATTATTTGGCTTTTTCTGTATTCCATCGTAAATAATTCTTACTATATAAGCTATTCCTGCACCTAAAATAAAACCACCTAAAATATCAAAAGGAAAATGCACTCCTACTACAATACGAGCAATACCAATTAAAAATGCAAATAATATAAATATGTAACCTGCTTTTTTATGGCTAAAGAAAATAGCAAAAGCTAATGCCATATAAAACGTTGCATGTCCTGACGGGAAAGAAAAACCAGTTTTTTCTAAAAGTGGAACAACGTCTGGAAATTGTAAGAATGGCCTTTCTACATGGAAAAAAACTTTTGATAAATCAGAAATTACCCAAGCAAAAATTCCTGAGAAGAATACTAAAACAATTTCTTTCCATTTTTGAGCTAATTCTTTAAACGGATGTTCTGCTGAAAATATTTCGTGATGTAAAAGTAAGAATAATCCAGCTAAAATTATTACTAAATATGGAAAATATTTAGCAAAAAATATTGCTATTGCATCAAAAAATGCACATTGATGGGTTAAATTGTATAGGGTAAAAAATATTTCGTTATTTATCATATAAATTCAGTATATCATATATATCTACCTCATCCCTGCCCTTCTCCTTGTTAAGGAGAAGGGAAATAAATCTGTTAATATCAGATAAAACTTTTTCTAAATTATTTTCTAATTCTAAATTTTTAAATCTAATAACCGTGCAACCTAGAATCTATAGATATTCAGTCCTTTGTTTGTCGTATAAAATTTCTTCTCTAGCATTATGCCCTGAACCATCTATTTCAATGACTAATTTTATTTCAGGACAATAAAAATCTAAAATATATCCACCAATGCTATATTGTCTCCTAAATTTAACTCCTAAATTTCGATTCCTAATAGATTTCCACAAAAGACCTTCTTGTTTTGTCTGTTTCCTCCTTAATTCTCTACGACGAGAACATAATCTAGATTTGTTCTTTAGTAAGGTCATGTTGATTTTTGCATGCCATATATAAAATTTAAAAAGAGCCCCCCTCTCTCCTTTATAAGGAGAGGGGTTAGGGGTGAGGTTAAGATTTGGCTTTCGCTTTTGCTACTTGTAAAACATTATTTAATAACATGGCTACTGTAACAGGACCAACTCCACCTGGCACAGGAGATACAAAGCTAGCTTTATTGGCAACAGAATCTAAATCAACATCACCTACAACACTGGCACCAGATTCTGAAGTTCCAGCATCAATAATTACTACTCCATTTTTTATCATATTTCCTGTAATATATTTTCCATTTCCCATTCCAGAAATTATTACATCTGCTTGTTTTATAAATTCTTCTTTATTTTTTGTTTTACTATCTACAATAATTGGTTCAAAACCAGCAAAACGTAATAAACTTGCTACTGGTTTACCAACTAATTCTCCTTGTCCTAAAATAACTATTTTTTTATTTTTCAAATCAATATTTAAAGAATTTAATATTTCCATACATGCAAGTGCTGTTGGAAGCCCTAAATTAGATTCATTATTATAAAATCTTTCGCTATTTTTATTGCCTAAACAATCAACATCTAAAGATGGATCTATTGCATCTAAAATAATTTTAGAATCAAAAGAATCTGGCAATGGAAGCTGAATGATTATTCCACAAATATTTTCAATATTATTTATTCTTTTTATTTCCTCAACTAGTTTTTCTGTTGAAATTGAAGAAGGAAAAGATGCGTCATAAAAACTTATTCCTGCTTTTTCAGCATATTTTGATTTCATTTTTATATACTGTTTTGATACCAAATCTTCTCCTACTAGCACATCACAAAAAACAGGACGAAATGGTAAATCCAATACTTCCCTTTTTATTTTTGACAGCATATCGTCTCTTATTTTTTTTCCATCAATTATTTTCATCATATTCCTAAAAATTCATTTTTAATATCATCTTTATGTGCAATTCTTGCATATCTTTGCATACTCATCAAAATTCCTAAACCTAAAAATTCAGCCAATAAATGAGAACCTCCATAACTCATAAATGGAAGAGGTATACCTGTAACTGGCATTATCCCTAAATTCATTCCTATATTTATGAGTATATGGCTCATAAGATAAATAGCAAGACCCATTCCAAAAAGAATTTCAAAATTTGTTGCACCCAAAGAAGCAAAATGTAAAATTCTCCAAATAATTAACGCAAAAATAATAATCAATAATATTGAACCAACAAAACCCCACTCTTCAGCATAAGCAGCAAAAATAAAATCTGTTTGGTTTTCTGGTAAAAAATTTAATCTTGATTGAGTACCAAAACCTAAACCTTTACCAATTATCTGCCCAGAACCGACAGCAATTGTTGATTGAAAAGAGTTATAACCTGTTCCATGAATATCTGCCAATGGATGCACAAAGCTTGAAATTCGAGCTTTTTGGTAAGGAGCAAAAGCAAAAAACCAAAGCAAAACAAAAGCTAAAACACCTGACAAAAAAACAAAAAGTAAATGCGTTTTTGAAATTCCTGAAACAAGAACCATTCCAAGCCAAATTAAAAATATAACTATTGCAGAACCAAAATCAGGCTGTAATAAAACTAAAATAAATGGAATAAAAGCATAAAGACCAGATATAAAAATATGTTTAACATTTTTAATCTCAACATGCCTACGAGAAAAATATTTTGCCAAAATAATTATCAATACTAATTTCATTAAATCGGCTGGCTGAAAAGAAAAACCACCAAAATCAAACCAACTCTTTGCACCATGAGATACGCTTCCCAATACAAAAAGAGCCAATAAAATTAAACATAAAAATACATATAAAAAAACTACAACATTTGTGCGTTTCAAAAAACGAAAATCAATAAAAGAAGCAAGAAAAAAAACAATAAAAGATACTGCAATCCAAATTATTTGTTTTTCAAAAAAATTATTGGAGGATAGATCAACACCAAAAGATTTCATAGAAAAAAGTCCCGCTAGTGTAATAGGAATTATCAAAAAAACTAATAGCCAATCTATTCTTTTAGAAACCTTTTGAATCATTTTACTTTAATTTGGCCGAAAAAATATCGAACATCGGAATTATTTCTTTTTCTACGACTTTATCTGAAATTGGCAAAGGCCAAGTAAAACTTATATCTTTTACCTCTTCTTTCGTCATCAATTCAAGATATGTATGACTTGCATTTATAGCATTACCTAATTCATCATATAAAATAACAACAAAAGAAACTTCAGGAATTCTGAAAAGAGAAGTATTTTTTATAGTAGCAAAAAGTTTTGGACTGCTATTTTCATTTTCTAATCTAATATTTGAAACTGAAATTTGTAACTGATTTATCAAATCATTTGAAACTTGAATCCAAGTTGGAGATTCTGTAAATTCAAAAGACACATAGACTGGAATAGAATTTCCAACATCTATAGCAGGTTCAAAAACTGCAATTTTACCACCTGGCGGAATAAATGTTTCTCCTTCTCTTTTTCCTATATAAATATTATCTTTGTCTGCAAAACGAAATCTATATGATATTTTTTTAATGGCAGTATTTGGATTATGATTTTCTAAATATGCGACTGCATTATATCTACCATCAACAACTTTAAATACTCGAGACCATAAAACTGATATTTCATCAACTTCTAAAGTACAAGCACGAGAGCATGAACCACCGCAGTCAACTCCAGTTTCTGTTCCATTTTGTTTACCATCAGTACAAGTAGGTTCTTTATTTATAAATGGTTTAACAATCAAATAACAAAAGAAAAGAATAATTATTATAATAATTGATGAATATAAAAGTTGTCTCTTAGATGCCCAAGTCATAAGGGTATTATAGCATCCAAAATAAAAATTGACAGCCAAAAAAAATACCTCTCTCTGCAAAAAAAACTCGCAAAGAGAGGCATAACCAAAAAACAATTAACAGTGCACAAAAAGGTACGTAATAATCGATCGAGTCTCATGTTTGTACCCAATACCAAAGAGTCCTTTTATCCATTTGGAGTTGAAGTTTTCTTTGCCAATCAACAAAATTTTATAAACTCTGTACTATCCTGTATTATCATTATTTTAATTTAGACCATAAAAAGATAAAAAATTTCACTCCTGAAACCAGTAATTTTATGGAAAGTTCTTGAAATCAAGGTTTTAACATTGGTTATAATAGTGTATTTATAGTAAAATAAATACAAGTTATGAAATATATCCCAATGGAAGAATTTAAAGAAAATTTACCACCTCAACCTAAAAATATTGCTTTTGTAGATGGACAAAATTTAAATCTTGGCACAAAAGAAGACGGGTGGTCTTGTAATTATCTAAAATTAAGAACCTACCTTGCAGAAAAATATAATGTAGTAGAAGCTCATTATTTTCTTGGATTCATATCCAATCAGGAACAAGATTTATATACCAACTTGCAAAAAGCTGGATTTATTCTTGATTTTAGGGAGCATTCTTCAGCATTACGAGGTAAAAAGAAAGGTAATGTTGATTGCGATATAGTTTTTTCTATTATGAAAAAACTAGTAGAAAAAGAAGAGTTTGATAAGATTATAATAGTTTCTGGAGACGGAGATTATGTAAAACTTATAGATTTTTTAATAAAAAAGAATAAGTTTGAAAAAATATTATTTCCAAATAAAAATTTTGCCTCCTCATTATATAAAAAATACGGCTCAGAGTTTTATGATTATCTGGAGAACAACAAACATAAAATAAAACACATAAAATAAAAAGACCCCTTAGGCACTAAACCTTTCGGGTTCTTTTTGTATTAATACACCCTCATTATATTAGGTTTATAAAAAAAAAGCAAGTGTATGTGTGAATTTTAAAAACCCCATTTTCATGGAGTTTTTGGAATCAAATACTCAGTGTTGGCGATAGCCTACTTTCCCCTTGAAGGAGTATCATCGGCTCAACAAGGCTTAACTTCTCTGTTCGGAATGGGAAGAGGTGTGACCCTTGCGACAAATCACCAACACTGAAAACTTGATTACAATTGAAACCCTTGAAAAGGAGCCAGGCCAGTCCGGTTGATGAACTTGACCTGGACTCAGACGAAAAAAATAAAACTTTTTTTTCGCCAAATCGTGCGCAGGAAGATTACTCTTAAAACAAAAATATTTTTCTTGCTTTCTTTTCTCTCTGAAAAAAAGAAAGTTATAATTGATAAAGAAAAAACTTTTGATTTCCGATAAAAAAATCGGCCTGCGACTTTTGTCTATAATTTCTTAAAGAACATTCCTTTTCAAGAATTTCAATTTTTTTTAAACATTATGGTTTCCAAATTTCTTAACAGGAATCGAAACATTAGTACTTCTCAGCTTAACGCATTACTGCGCTTCCACTTAAAGCCTATCAACCTGATCATCTCTCAGGGTTCTTAACGATTCCTAATCTTGAAGCTGGCTTCCCTCTTAGATGCTTTCAGAGGTTATCCATTCCCGACATAGCTACCGAGCAGTCCACCAGGCGGCAGAGCTCGTACACCAGAGGTCAGTCCACTTCGGTCCTCTCGTACTAGAAGCAGATCTTCTCAAGAATCAACGAGTGCAGTAGATAGGAGACCAACCTGTCTCACGCATCTATGTTTTACACACTTCTCGCCTTCGCGAGTCAGTGACCTTCATTACTGAAGGGATCGGACTGTGACACAATCCTCCGATAAACTCGGGGATCGCTAACATTCAGTCTCTACAGGTCCATGTACATATGTTCATGGTTCCCTCGGCGTTGTCCTTCACTTTCGTTCAGGATTTCACCGATATAAGTTAGCTTGTCATAATATATTTCTATATTATGCCGCCGTGATTGCTAAAATAGCAATAGTTGTTTTCTCAATTTTTACATAACAGTTCTAATTCATAATTGAATTATTTTCCTCTGAGGACTCAGACTGTCCTTATACCAATTCTATATTGGTCTCAGGACGGTCTGAACCCAGCTCGCGTACCTTTTTAATTGGCGAACAGCCAAACGCTTGGTAGCTTCTCCACCACCGCGCTAAGGTGAGCCGACATCGAGGTGCCGAACTCCGCCGTCG
>DAOQAL010000004.1:0-11212 GCA_035353995.1 Minisyncoccota bacterium
TGCACATGGACACGAGTAGGTCGACAGCGGCTTGCAAGCAGCCACGAAAACGTTAGGTGTAAGCGGAGATAAATTAAAAAAATATAAAGTTTGTTTTGACTCTTCAGACAGTTCAGTGCAACTTGACAGACCAGTGACAAAAAAACAAAAAGCCGACACACAAGCTAACCCAAAGGTTTAAATTTTTACTCCACCGCACTTTTTCGGCAAAGCCGTGTTTGCTATCCTTCTGCAAAAGCAAAAGAGGTGCATCAATTATTTATTTTTTATATTGGTATGCACCACATTTGCTTTTGCCCTGACGCTCAAAATCCTTTTTCCATAGTTAGCTAACCAGATAAATTCAAACGAAATAATTTTTAATCTCTTTTTTGCTAATTTTGATACATTAAAGATAAATAAGACATAAAATATCATGAACAAATTTTATTCAATCAATGGAATTTCTGATTGCCTCGAACATCAGTTTCAATTAAGAAATTTGGGTGAAACCACACCCGGAATTATTTTTGGTTCCAGCAAAAGAGATCCATTTTCAGGTCAAAATAAATATCAATCGAATACAATATATAAAAAAGTGATTCCTGAAGATTATGATAGACTTTTCGCTGACACTTTAATTAAAATAAAACCACCTTATGAAATAGATGGATTCCTTGATTACCATTTGAACTATTTTTTAAAAAAGGTTGAAGACAACAAGGAACTTTTCTTAAAGCAAATGAAATATGTAATAATGCCAATTATTAAAAAGAAGCAAGGTAAAGAAGTTTATGTTGAATTATTTGATAAATGGATTGAAGAACATATTGAAGAATCAAAAAAAATCAGTTCGGTGAATACAAATTTTTATAAAAACATGAGTAATTTTGATTATGATATTGCATTTTCATTTGCTGGAGAACAAAGATATTATGTTGATATTGTTGCGAAAGAATTAAAAAGGAATAGTATAAAAGTTTTCTTTGCTGATGATGAAAAAGTTGATTCATGGGGCAAATATCTCCCTGATTATTTTGCGGAGATATTTTCTAAGAAAGCATTATTCTGTGTTATTTTTATTTCTGATGAATATGTTAAAAAGGTATGGACAAATCATGAACGAAAAAGTGCATTAAGTAGAGCTATTAGACAGAAAGAAGAATATATTTTACCAGCAAGATTTGACAATTCTGAAATTACTGGATTGGATGATGTTTCATACATAAATTTGACGAAATATTCTCCTTATGAATTTGCAGAATTAATAATTGATAAATTAAGAAAAGTTGATCATCATAATATAAATGCCAAATTATTAAATTATATTCCAAAATCAGAAAGATCTAATTACGTCCTTAAGCATCATGAAATATCTATTCTTAGAGGGTTTGAACAAAGCAGATATAAGTATCGGGCAATAGATAAAATTACACAAGAATCTGGTGAAGAAAAAGAAGTTGTAAGAAAAAGATTATTAATTCTTAAAGACAAAGGATTAGTTGATTTAATTAATAGACCTAAAGGTCAAAAGTGGATTATTACTAATAATGGGAAAGAATATTTAGAGTATTATTACTATGAATTTGATGAAAGTTCCGGTTCGGGAAGTTAAAATATAAAACTATGAATAAAAATCATATAAAACAGCTTTTAGACTCATTATTTCGGATTTTAAAGAAATTTTAAATTTTATTGAGCCGGTAGATGCAAATCTTAAAATTTATTCTCATAGAATTTATGAACTCTTTTTGAGAACTTGCACTGAATTTGAAAGCATCTGCAAAGATATGCTGGTTGAACAAGAGTATAAGAAAACTCCATCAAGTTATAATATAAAAGATTATAAAACATTATTTAATCCTAAATCATTTTTCAAGGTTGGGTTGCTTTATTGGTATCCTGATAGTGTAATTATAGAACCATTTAAGGAATGGAACACTCAGTATTCATTATTTTGGTATCAATCTTATAGCTCGGTTAAACACAATAGAAATAATAATTTCGCTCAAGCAAATCTTAAAAATTTAATTCATAGTATTGGGGCTTTATTCACAATGCTTCATCTTAATTTCAGCATATATGGAGGTTTAAGATAGTGAATTATCGTTTGAACAACAGGCAACAATTACATATTATTATGATTATTTGCATGCACATTTACAATCAGATGTAATTACACGTTCAGGTCAATAAATTGGTACGTATAACTCCTACCGCACAAGCTAAGCACATGCTGCAAGCCCACACAAATCAACCTATAAACCAAAGCTATCAAAAGAGCAGCAATTTCCAACCCACCAATGCAAATTGACAATTTGTGATAAATTAAATTAAAAATAATAATAAAAACTTTGTCATGTAATTGGAATTTATTATTTTTGACCCGTAAACTATAAAAGTCAATTATTATGTCTGAAATAGAAGTAAAGAGTTTAATTATTGAATCAGCGACTAAGTTTTTTTCAAAATTCGGCTTCTATAAAACCACAATGGATGAGATTGCAAAGCACATCCATAAAGCCAAAGGTGTTCTTTATTATTATTTTAGAAGCAAAGAAGAACTTTTTAACGAAGTGCTGAAACAAGAGCTTAATGCTGTTAAAACGGAATTAAGTAAAATAGTAAGTAAGGAATCTGACTCTTTAGTTATGCTCAAAACATACATGCTTACTCGTTTGAAGTTATTACATAAAGCAGTAAATTATCATGAAACACTAAAAGCTGATTTCTTTGAAAAATATCATTTTGTTAAAGATGTTAGAGATAATTTTGACGAGTTTGAACGTACACAATTAACCTATATTATAAAAAAAGGAAAAAAGGAAGGTTATCTCGATGTTAAAAATATAAATTCTACAGTAAATATTATGATGATGTTATTAAACGGTGTTGAGATTCCTTTTTTCTTGCAAAACAAATATCCTGAATATGAAAGCACAATTGAAGAACTTGCTTCTATGTTAGTAAATAGTTTAAAAACTCAAAAAAAGTAATTTTTTTAAAATATATTTGACTAAAAAACAATATCAGTCAGGTAATATCGTTTATGCATTATTAATTTTATATTTTAAATTGATGTTATGGTACAAAATAAAGTAAAATCATACTCAGCCAAACTGTTTTTAAATGAAATCATCAAATACGTAACCGTTTCTTCCCCTCAGGTAATTATTGAATATAATGCCGGTTACGGTTATATTACTAGGGAAATATTAGCCAAAATGCATCAAGGTTCTATTCTGTATGCTTTAGAAATGAATATAGAGAAATGTAAAACTCTTTGTGAAATAAATGATAAAAGGCTTCGGGTGAGAATTCTGTCCGCAGAAGAAGTTAATAAAATCATATACTATGAAAAAACTGTTGATTGTATTATTTCATCCGTTCCTTTCAAAGATTATAGCAAAGAAGCAATATCGAAGATTATAATTGATAGCTGTAAATTATTGAAAAATGATGGTTCGTTGATTCAGGTGTTTGATACAAAGGTTTATATCTCTTTGTATCAAAAATATTTCAAATATTGCACTTTTAAAGTTTTTCTCAATAATCCTATTCTTTGGGTTTATGAATGTCAGAAAAAAATTAAAGTTGATATTTTATGAAAAAAATTATATTAAGCCTTTTGATGTTTTTTTGTTTAGTCATTAATATATTTTTGGTTTTGTTTTATTTAATAATTAATGCCGTTTTTAAAATAAAAATCATAAGTAAATATTTTTAAAATAAGTCACGCATAGCTTGCAGAATTAGGAAAGATTTAATATAACATATTATGGAAACGGATATGAAAGATATTATTCACCGGATGGATAAAATGTTTGATAACAGGTATCGTTTCTGTATTATGACTTTATTAAAGAGAGATAGAGCGTGCAGCTATATGTTTTTACAAAACTCGCTACAGGTTACATGTGGCGCACTGTCAAGTCATTTAAACTTTCTTGAAAACGCAAAATATATAAAAACGGAAAAGAAATTCATCAATAGGAAACCTAATACTTCATATTCATTAACTGAATCTGGAATAAAATCATTTACTGATTATAAAAAAGATCTTACACTTTTAATTAACATATAATTTATATAAAAATGAACACTCTTTAATAATTTATTTTTACGTATTGACTATAAAACAAAATAAGTTTAATTATTTAAAAAATGAAAACAGAATTATATATAAAAGAACTTGTAAAAGATAAAAAAGTTGGTGCAATTACATCAACTTCTGACCATGTAGTAAAAAAACTCATTGAAGAAATAAACTTTAAAAATGCAGAAATAATTATTGAATATGGTCCAGGCAATGGGGTAATAACAAAAATTTTGCTTGATAATATGAAACCTGATGCGATTCTATATGTTTTTGAAACAAATGAAAATTTTATTAATGATTTATCCCAAATAAAAGATAATAGGTTGAAAATTATAAATGATGATGCCGAAAATGCAAAGAATATTATAATAAACAAATACAAAATTGAAAAAGTAGATTATATCGTTTCAACCATCCCTTTTACATTTATTGAAAAGCGAAAACGAAAAAAAATTATCAATAATTCATTTATGTTATTAAAGGATAAAGGCCGGTTCATAACATATCAGTATTCTTTATTAATATTTAATTTGATAAGATGGAAATTTAATAGTGTACAATGGAAATTCGTCTTATTAAATCTACCTCCTGCCTTTATCATTTATGGAATAAAATAGAAATAATAATAAATAAAATAAAGAATGCTATATGATTATAAATTTAGTAACTGATTACATTCCTGATGTTGTAATACCAAACAAATATTTTTTTGATAACTATGGTATTACTAATAATGAAATTGTTTCTAAAAGTGGCATCAATCAACGAAGATATGTTAGTGCAGCAGAAAACACCAACTCAATGGCAATTGAAGCAGTAAAAAAAGCATTTCCCGAACTGCCATTCTCAATTAATGAAATAGATTTAATAATAGGTGCAACTTATACGCCTTATGATACAGTTGGAACATTGGCTCATGCAGTACAAAAACAATTTAACATTAACAAAGCTAAATGTTTCACTGTTGATTCTGCTTGTTCTTCTTTTGTAAATGCAATAGAAATTACCGGTTGTTATTTTGAAAACAAAAAAGCAAGTAAAGCATTAATTATTGTCTCCGAAAACAATAGTATTTATAATGACTTTTCTGATATAAATTCAGGTTTTTTATGGGGTGATGGCGCATCTGCTATAATTGTTACTAATCAACGCTATTCAAATAATGATATAGAAGTAATTGATGTAAACACCATTGGCTTGGGAAACGTTGGAAAAAGTACTGATGCTGTGTTTTTAAGACCGAGTAATGGTGGACTTAAAATGCCTTTCGGAAAAGATGTTTTTCAATATGCTTGTACACATATGATAAAGGAAACGGAACAAATATTACAAAAAAATAACATCCTTCTTAATCAATTAAGTTATTTTATTCCTCATCAGGCAAATGCTAGAATAACAGATTATATTTCAAAGGAGTTAAAACTATTGCCATCGCAAGTAATTTCCAATATTGAAAAACTTGGCAATACTGGATCAGCGAGTACTCCTATTGTTTTATCACAAAATTGGAGAAGATTTAAAATAAACGATTTAATTGTTATTTCTGTTTTCGGAGGGGGATATTCAAGCGGTGCAATTTTGTTAAAAAAATTATAGTCACAAATTATGAAAACAATATCTGGATATTTTCTTACTGTAATATTGGGCTGGAAAATTAACGGGAATTTTCCTGATGTAAAAAAAAGCATTACCATATTCGCGCCTCATACAAGCTATTATGATGCTTTATACGGCAAGCTGTTTCTTAACGAAATGGAAATTAGGCATACTATTTTGTCAAAAAAAGAACTTTTCTTTTTTCCAATGAACATAGCAATGAATTTATTTGGATCAATACCTGTTCGTGGAATAAATAATAAAAATGCCATTTACAAGGTGGTAGAAATACTTAATCATTCAAAAGAAATGCATATTGTTATTTCACCCGAAGGAACCCGTGCAAAAGTTACCCATTGGAACAAAGGCTTTTTTTATATGGCTTCAAAAGTGAATGTCCCTATTATAGTTGGCTATATTGACTATAAAAAGAAAGAAATCGGAATTAAAGGAGTGCTGGAAAATCTCGACAATGTTAAAACCGTTATGCAACCAATAAGTTTGATGTATAAAAGTGTTTCGGCAAAATATCCTGATAAATTTTCACTTGAATTAGAAAATTAAAGCAATAATAAAATTAATTAATTAAGATGAATCAAGAACAAATCAAAGCAAAATTAACTGATATACTCAGTTATCAGTTAGGGGTTGATAAAACTTCCATCACTTCGGAAACTACCATGAGCGACTTAGGGGCTGATTACCTCGAACAAGCAGAAATACTTATTGAAATTGAAAAAGAATTTGGTTTAGAATTTCAGGACTATGTTAAAATGGGTGTTGAAAGTTTCGAAAACCTTTGCTTATACGTTGAAAAAGCTCTTCAGCAAAAAGAAAATAATTAAAAAGTTCTGTTTAATCTGATATTATATGATCCCAACATTGATAATCCTGACAATAATTTAAAGGTAAGGAAATTAAAATTATATTTTAAGCTAAGAAAGTCCTTTTCAACTAATCGTCAACAATAGTAATGTCTTATTAAAAATGATAGTAAATATTATTTTATGCCTAATAATCATATCGAATATTATAATTATCAATTCTGTTAATAAATCCAATAATGAAAAATCAAAATATATTATCATGGCAATTCATTGTTTTTGCGCTTTACTTGGGTTATTTATTTTATCTAAACGATTTGGACTTTTTTAATTAATGATGTTAAAAGAAATATTTCAAATACTCTCAGCCTCGAAGGTTGTTGTTCCATACTTTCTATGTTTTTTTCATAATCCTTCGATGGCTGGGATATTTTTATCTAAATCTAGATAAATATGGAATATATAAATCTTTCAGAACTTATCAACGGAAGCAATTCAAAAATGCTGAAAAAACTTCCTTTCTTCTGTATTTCTTTTTTAAAATATATAATCCGGCAAAATGAAATAAATAATATTCTTAATAAATATTCAAATTACGAAGGTGTTGATTTTTTACCTAAAGTAATTGAGGAGTTAAACATAAAAATTGAAATTGAAGGAATTGAAAATTTACCTGAAAATGGCAAATGTTTTTTTGTTGCAAATCATCCCTTTGGTTTTATTGATGGATTGATATTAACAAATACAATAGCTGCAAAATATGGTGATTTTAGGGCTATAGGTAATGAGGTTTTTACGTTAATCCCTCATGTAAAACCGATAATTGCAGCAGTAAATGTATTCGGAACAAACCCAAAGGAATACCTTGTTGACTTAGAAAAGTTATTTGAATCGGATTTGCCAATTACTCATTTTCCTGCAGGTGTGGTTTCAAG
Organism: Minisyncoccota bacterium; assembly: GCA_035353995.1. Lineage (GTDB taxonomy): Bacteria > Patescibacteriota > Minisyncoccia > Phycocordibacterales > UBA9973 > UBA9973. The sequence continues at coordinate 7,434 of DAOQAL010000004.1, forward strand.
GATAAAAAAATGTAAAGTTCAGGATAGCGAATGGCAAAAAAGTTTTATTAAAAAATCTGTTTCATACAAACGTGATATTGTACCTTTTTATTTTTATGGAAAAAATTCCATTTTTTTTTATTTAACATACATTATAAGAAAAACATTTCGGATTAATATGAATTTTGAATTGGCATTGTTGCCCCGTGAGCTTTTTAGTAAAAGAAATAAAACCATAAAGGTTAAAATAGGAAAACCAATTTCATATTACAAATTCGATAATTCTATTTCCCGTGATTATTGGGCGAAATTTGTAAGAAGTGAAGTATATAAATTAAGGTACATATGATAAATAAAGTATCAGCAATAATTTGTGTTTATAACGAAGAAAAAACACTGAAAGACGTTATCACGTCTGTTTCTGAATATTCTATTGTTAATGAAATAATAGTTGTAAACGATAGTTCTACTGATGCTACTGAAAAAATAATCAAAGAACTAAAACAGGACATGGCTCTTACGGACATTCATTTAAAAGAAAATAAAGGAAAAGGATATGCAATGGCTGTTGGAGTTGAAAACGCAAAAAATGAAATAATTGTATTCATTGATGCAGATCAAACAAAGATTGTTTCCGGATATATTAACCACATGGTAAAACCACTATTAAAAAAAGAATGTGATATGGTTTTAGGATACTCAACCGTAAATATTTTAAGCCAGGATATAAACCCCTTAAAAATATTGACAGGAGAAAGAGCTATATATAGAAAAGACATTACCCCAATTCTTGACAAAATGAAAGAATCAAGGTTTGGTGTAGAAACACTCCTCTATTTTTATTTCATATCAATGGGCAAAACATTAAAATTTATCAGGTTGGTTGGATTAGCACATAAAGATAAATACAAAAAAGTGCCATTTGCCAAAGCAACCACGAATTATATTAATGAAGGCTGGGAAATAGCATACACCGCTGTAAAAAATTATGATTTAGTATTGAAAACGTTCAAAAATGCAATTAAGAAAAACATAAAAATATGAAAAGAGTATCAGCTATTATCTGTGCTTTCAATGAAGAGAGCACAATAGAGAACGTGATAAAAATTGTCGCTGACAGCAATTTATTTAACGAAATTATAGTAGTTAACGATGGTTCAATTGATGCAACAGGAAAAATCATTAATGAATTAAAAAAAGATTTTCATATAACTGATATACATTTGTCGGAAAACAAAGGAAAAGGTTATGCAATGGCTTTAGGCGTTGAAAAATCAAGTTCGGAATTAATCGTTTTTTGCGATGCCGATTTATCCGATATAAGAGGAGAACATTTTTTGCAACTTACAAACCCGATTATCAAAAATGAAGCAGATATGGTATTAGGACAGGCAACGGAAACTTTAATAAACTATAAAATAAACCCTTTTAAATCGCTTACAGGAGAACGGGCTCTTTTAAAAAAAGATATTTTACCGATTCTTGGGGATATGAAAACTTCAAAATTTGGCGTAGAAACCCTAATCAATCTTTACTATCAATCGCTGAGGAAAAGAGTGAAGTATGTAATGTTGATAGACTTAAAACATCCCACTAAATTTAATAAAACAAATCAGTCTCAGGCAATAAAAGAATTTGTTTTGGAAGGGCATCAAATTGCTTTAACGGCATTTAACAATTTCAATTTAATAATAAAAATTCTTAAAAATAAACTTAATTAAATATTTGTTCACTGTCAAAATATCGTAAATAAATAATTATTATAAAAATCTTACAGTATGATTGAAAAGTTAATCGGTTATGCATGGGTTATTGGACTTACTGTTGTACTTATCATATGCTCAATTCATTTTTTTAAGGATATAAAGGACACAATCATCTATAACATACGAAAAAAAAGTATTTCCAAAAAAAATAAAACAAAATGATAAAGCTGGAGATTATAGATAATTCGTCCTTTACAAAAATTAAAAACAAAACGAAAGCCCTCAAAATAATTGTAGGCTTTTTTATTTGTAGTGATACTGTATTTACAAGATTCTCAATTAAACCATTTTTCTTTGCATAGTTTATTCACACATACGGCAAAAGAAATTGTTGGCAAGCGAATTAAATTCTTGAGAAAGCAAAACAACATGACATTACAGCAACTGGCAGATTTAATCGAAGTGGATAGGCAGTATATATGGAATATTGAAAATGGAGAAGTTAACCTTACACTTGATTATCTTGATAAAATAATTGATAAACTCGGATGTAAACAAAAAGATTTTTTAATATAACTGATTTTTTAAAATTATTAACATTTAATTCAATAATTATGGCATCTACAAGTGAAACAGGACACGCCAAAAATGTAGCAAACTTTGAAGTTTTAATTTCTTTTTGCTCAGGCTATGGAGCCTCTTACAGTCCATCAAAAAATGCGCTTAAAATTCCGCAACTTCAAACTACTCTGACAACGGCAAAAAGTGCATTACAAACTGTTAAGACTTATGGAACAACGTATGAAAACACACGCAATGCACGTGAACTTGCATTAGCTCCTGCGCCTATTAAAAAATTCTGTACTCGTATTTTAAATGCACTCGAAGCTACCGATGCAACAAAACTAACCATTGATAATGCAAAAACTATAAATAGAAAAATTCAGGGCAAACGTGCAGCTATCCCAAAAACTCCGCCAGTTACACCACCAGTTACACCGTCTGCCGGTGGTACTACTCCCATTCCATTGGAAGTACATCTGATCTCCGTTTCTCAACAAAGCTACGACAGCTTGATTGATAATTTTACAAAATTAATTGTATGCTTGACCGCCGAACCCTTATATATTCCTAACGAAACTGACTTAAAGGTGGCAGGGCTTAATACAACTCTCACAAACTATAAAACATTAAATACAGCAGTAATAAATGCCGCAACCCCTTATAAAAATGCAATGATTACACGTAATACATTATTATATCAGGACAGCATAGGTCTCGTAGATATTGCATTAGAAGTAAAGAAATATGTAAAATCAGTTTTCGGTGCAACAAGCCCACAATATAAAGAAGTAAGTAAAATTCCATTTAAGAAGATTAAGAAATAGGAATGAAGGAAAGGGCTCAAACTTGAGTCTTTTTCTTTTAGTGTTCTTTGATACCAAAAAGGAATATAAGATACCTCTCTGAGAACATAAGCGACTGCTTCGAGTAATTTTCTTCCTGCTTTGAGAATATAAGCCTCTGCGCTGAGTGATTTTTCACCTGCCCTGAGAATATGACCGACTGCGCCGAGTGTTTTTTCCCCTGCGAAAAGGGAATAAGCGATTGCAAAAAGAATACTTGCCTCTGCTTTCATCTAATAGACAGTTTTGTTGCTGATAAAGCCAACAGCACAATGTAAAGCACATTTGCAACTTTAATTTTAAAGGTAAAACGTGTTGGGTTGCAAATAAGCTTTCCATTTTCTACCCACTATCGGCAGTAACCTAGTCTCGGCAGACAAAATTCCCTTCCCTTCTGTAAAAATTTAAACGCCGACACTCAACCAACCCCAGACAAAAACTCTCTGACAACAGAGTGCAAAACATGACACTGACTGTGCTTTTATGAAGCGACGAAAGACAATTCCGCCAGCACCTAACAGGCATCTGCTTTCATGCCGTAGTTTGGTGGCTGACAGAAACTTTTTGTATATTTGAATCGTTATCACGGCAGACTGGAACGTGCTTTTTATACGGCACGCAAAGCAGCTACGCGACCGTTATGCACAACTTATAAAAAATTAATTATGGACATTAAACTAATAATAAT
>DAOQAL010000005.1:0-10991 GCA_035353995.1 Minisyncoccota bacterium
GGTTAAAATTGCTGCTATAAAAATTCTTTTGAAAAAAATTTAAACAGGCTCTTATTTATTAAAAATTGTTTAATTTTTTAATTTTTCACAAATAACTTATTTTCATTATTATAGAATTTTCTGATGAAAATTATTTGTATAAATATTAATAAGATTTTTTCAGGAATTACTAAGTATATATAAGTATATTTACTTAATATTTTTTCAGAATAAAAGATTATAGAAAGAGCGCTAATGGGTACCTAAAAAAATAACACTATACATTTTGAGACAATTCAGCATTCTTTTTTCGCACTCTTCCGCACTTTAAGAATTTGATTTTATATATATTTCTATACATAAACCTTTAAAAATATCCTTTATTTTTAAACATTTTTATTTATATTTGTACTTGATTATTAAACAAAACCTTTATCATGTTTAACCGGAATATCAATAAAGAGCTTATTGCATGGGCAAAACGTTCAGACAGAAAGCCATTAATGCTAAGAGGTGCAAGGCAGGTAGGAAAAACAACTACAGTTAGAATCTTCGCACAAAAGTTTAAACAATTTCTTTATTTTAATCTTGATATGCCTGAAGACAGAAAAATATTTGACAAAGATCAGTCGTTTGATGAACTGCTTAAGGCAATATTTTTTTATAAAAATGCTATCAGGTCTGAAAAAAAGACCTTGATTTTTATTGATGAAATTCAAAGCTCTCTGTATGCTTTAAAAATGTTGCGATATTTTTATGAATTGGCTCCTGAACTTTTTGTAATTGCAGCAGGTTCAACACTTGAAACCATGCTAGCAACAGATAAAAATATAAGTATTCCTGTAGGCAGAGTGGAATATCTGATGATGCGACCTGTTTCTTTTGCAGAATTCATTATTGCAAATAATGAAAAAAGCAGTGCCGAAATACTTACTGATATTCCTATTCCCAAATTTGCACATGATAAGCTGTTAAAGTTATTTAATACATATACACTTATTGGAGGTATGCCCGAAGTGATTAAGAAATATACCGAAACGCAAGATTTGGCTGCTTTAAGTAGAATTTATGATAGTATTTTAGCTTCTTATACGAATGATATAGAAAAATACGCTCAACGTGAAGGAATTGCAAGAGTAATAAGGTTCATAATTCAAAATGCTTTCAAAGATGCCGGAAATAGAATTAAGCTGGAAGGTTATGGCAATTCCGGTTATAAATACAGAGAAGTAAACGAAGCATTTACCGTTCTTGAAAAAGCATTATTGTTAAGTCGTATTTGGCCATCAGTAGAAACATCAGTCCCTTTAAAAACAGTTCATAATAAAGCGCCCAAATTGCAGCTTCTTGATACCGGACTGGTAAATCATTTCTCAGGATTAAAGCAGGAAGTTTTCGGTGCTGATGATATATCTTCTGTTTATAAAGGAAAAATAGCAGAGCATATAATAGGACAAGAATTACTAACAATATCTTCATCTGTATTATATAATCTGAACTTCTGGTTACGTGAGAAACCACAATCCAGTGCTGAAATTGATTTTGTTTATGAATACAAGGGTTTGATTATTCCTATTGAAGTTAAATCAGGTGCAACTGGAAAACTTCGTTCGCTTCATTTATTTATGGATATGGCACCACACCCATTTGCCGTTCGATTTTACAACAACGAATTGCAAATAAATGAAGCAAAAACTATAGCAGGTAAAAAATTTTTCTTGCTCAATTTACCATATTATTTAGCCGGTAATATTGAAAAATATATAAATTGGTTCATTGAAAAATATAAATAGTTATAAAAGTCGGGTCAAGCTGAAAAGTTGGGGATAAGATTTAAAATAATTTTATGATTGGGAGGAAATAAAAAAGCAGTAGTATCCTACTGCTTTCTGTACCCGGGGCGGGAATTGAACCCGCACGACCTTGAGGGCCACAGGATTTTAAGTCCTGACCACCACTATTGATTTACTGATACTTAGCGTTTTACAACCCTGCATTTCTATGCATTTTCCTACATTTCTGCACCTTTTTTCCGCACCTTACAGCTGGATTTCCGCACCTTGAAAAATTTCCAGCAAATTATATTCAAAAATAACATTTAAACACAAGCAAACCCAATTTTATTAGTTTTTATATTTTCATAAGATTGGCTTTCTGCATTATATATATTGGAAAGCAAGGTTGGCTTGTCAATTACAATATTTTTTTCTAATTTGTCTGCAAGATATTGGGCTTTAGTTATTTCAAGCTCCCTGAACTTATATCGGGCGATAATCCTGCCTTTTCGCAAAAGAGCATCATCAATTTTGGTAAGATTAGCGTTAAAAGTACAAATTATATTTAACGACAGTGCATCCGACAGCAAGCCATCGCTGAGATTTAAAAGGTTTGACAGTGCATTGGCATTGGGATTTCCATCTTCACGATGCATCAGAATATTTTCGCAGTCTTCAATTATTAAAACTGAATTTTCGTGTTTTGTTATGAAAGGTAAAAATTCAGGATCAGCAAGACAATGAAGCATGTGTAATGGAAGATAAATAAATTTTTTATTGACAGACCTTATCAAATGCCTTATATAATAAGTCTTTCCGGAACCATAACTGCCGTGTAAAAGAATAAGCCCGTTTTTATTATTATCAGTAAGAGAATGTGTAATTATTTCGTTAATACCTGCAAAATCATTATTGTAATTTTCTTCGATATTTATTTCAAAAGGTTTAACTACATAATTATAAAGTTTCAATCTCTCGTCGCTCCTGACAATCATTGAAAATTCTTTTGTGGGATCTTTTTCAATAATTTTACATTCATCAGCAATTGCAGCAATTTCAAACACCTCTGTTATTGAAATATTTATATTATAAAGAATATTAATTTTTTCAGGAACCATCCAGATGGCAAGAAAAGGCTTAATAACAATAAAAACCTCAGATGAATATGAATCAGTTGATTTTTTATTATTAAATACCGTATCAGTTCGTATAATCTGTTTTTTATGAAAATTATATTTTTCATTTAGTTTTTCGATAAATTTTTCTCTTTCTATTGTAGTTGCCATTACAATTTCATACACAGAGCAGATATCCTGAAAATAGTACAAATAAAGGTTTGCCCAATGTAGCTGCATATTATCATAACCACTGAACATATCGGCAATAGCGATTGAAGGCATTACTTTTATTAATTCCCCTTTATTTTCTATGCCTTTATCTTTTTTCATTGCTTTAATTTTATAAATGAAGAAGTAATACACTAATACATTTCTGATTAAAATTGGCAAACTTTACATTCCATTTTTATTTTCCTCAAGTGTATATATTTGGCGTTGGAGTTCGTCTTTTGTAAGATACGGCTCAATATTCTGCCACAAAATCATCTTGTTTTTCGCAAAACTGCATAGCTCTTTCTGAATCCTTTTCTGTTCTTCTGAAAGTTCAGTAACATCTTTGCTTCCTTTCATATTTACCATATTCTCAAGTTCATTGCAGAAATAATCCCAATTCTGATAATTAAAAAGTAATGAATCATCACAATTATCAATATTTTTAGATTTTAGTTTCATAAAACGCAAGCATGAAATTACATCTTGTTCTTCGTATCCTGTAATCGCAGAATACAAGCTGTATCGCTCAGTCTGATGATACATAATAAACCATTTAAAAAAGATAAGCATTGGTTGAAAGTCTTTAATTATCGACCATGTAAATAATTGTGCAATACTTTCATGAAAATCTTTTTCGCTTTTTTGCGTATAATTGAATTTTGAATAATTCTGAAATTCCGAATCTGGCAGCCAATGTACAAGCCAATGGGCTGTATTGTGTAATAAAACATACGTTGTAGTAACAGAAATGAAAAAGGCTATTTTATGTTTTAAAACATCTTGTTCTTCCCAATCTTCAAATCCATAAGGGAAGAATTCATTTTCATACTCTTTAGAAATATCGCTATTGGCAAACTCTTCTGCACATTCTTCAATAGTGTTAGTATAGAGAATTATTCTGCGCATATTGTTATCATAATAACCTAAATAATCAGAATTTTTATCTGCTACATAAAAGGAAGTGCCCTGTTCAGAAAAAGTAATATCAGGACAACAATATTGTTTTAAATTGCTATTGCTTCTGGCAGGTATAAAGCACCAGCGTTCATGATATTTTTTATGAGTAGGCGGAATCCATGATTTGTCATCAAACTTCTCAATAAGATTCTCAACAAGCTCTTTTACTACTTGATTTTGCATATACTTTCCAAATGAAAAGTACATATTACAAATATTCTGGTCTTTTATACAGAGTTTTGCGTGAATTTTAAATATTGGACAATGCTCTATATTTGCAGCTATAGGTTTCATGAATTTTTTATAAAAAAATACAACTATAACAAATATAGGAAAGCCTAAATGATTAATAAAATGTGAGCGGACAAGCGTATGGCTGAAATGTCAGATTAATAAATCATAACGTATAAATAAAATTAACTGAATTAATTTATAGAATGTCGAGCTTCTTGCTTAAGGCTCTTCCTCTATTTGGATCTATAAGTTTAGCAATCTCAGTATAATTATCATTGGTGCCATTATAATCTTTAAGATTTGATATTATTTCAATATATCTTCTGTGTATTAATGAATACATAACATCGTTATTTTTCGTAAAATCCTCTGTGTAAACTTTCTTTCCTGGCAACTTCAAGTACTCTTCCCAAAGTGTTTTAGTGTTCAGATATATTGTTATACCACAAAATAAAGTGGATTGGTTGGGATAAAGATTAAAAAAATAACCTAATTGAAACCTTTGATCTGTTTCGAATTCGCGTTTACATTCTAATTTGCAATTAGTGTCTGAAAGTGTCTTTGCAATAATAAAGATATCTTTAATACTTGCAATAAGATTTGAGTGATTCATCTTTTTTATTTTAATATCCATTAAATTGATTAGAGGGGTTAATTAAATTGGTATTTGTGTGTTTTTTAAAAATATTTGTGTTTGTATTATCAATTATAGTTATGCTTGGGCTTGGTAAAGGGCAACATCCTGTTTGACTAACGGTCAAACCCTTTAAAGACCAAAATGTATAAGTCTCTAATTCCTCTAATGAAATTTGAGAATTATAAGGTTTTATAGCATAGCAAAACCAAAAATTATTCTTAAGGTTTATTAGATTTGATAAAGTATCTGGCAAATCAGTTGTACCAATCATTTGTTCTGTTATAAGGCAATCTGTCTGTTTTTTGCCACTGAGCTTGATGGAGATATTTGGATAAATTTGAAGAAGACAATTCTTATCATTAAAATATTCTATTTTACCCGATGATTGTTTAATTAAATTAGAAACATCTTGATTATTATGTTTTCTTTTAATTTTTAATGGAAAGGAAGGGTCTTTGAAAAATACTTTCATATAGTTTTCCGACAATCTAATATATTTTCTAGCATGTCCTTTTCTGATGTTGTAATGAACATTTAACCGATTATAAATATTATCTATACGCATTCCGACATAATACGGTATAAACTTCATTTTGTTTTCATTAAACCTAATATCATCTTTTTTAAAATCAACAGGTTCTGTGAGACCATCATAATTATAATAATACATAAACCCCCAAATATAAATTCCAGGTTTATCAGGGGCAGGTGAATTATTAGGGTTTCTGTCGTTTTTTATTTGACCATTTTTATTAATATCATTAAAATGAAAAGGTCCGTGAAAATCAAGTGTTGCCATAATTTTTAATACTTTACAAATTTCACAAATGAGTTACTTTTACCTTCTATTCTTACAATGTAAACACCTGTTGGGTATATATTCATATCTATAAAACATTTAGATAAACCTATGGTTTTTTCCAAAAGTCTTCCATGAATGTCGAAAACCTCAGCAGTGAACGTTCCGGATGATTCCAGCTGTAGCTGGTCACCGGTGATGAACACTTTTGGTTTTGTGATGGGTGTCTCTGCTATACCTGTGGTGATGAGTGCCTCAAGGGTGAAATATAAAGTTGTCAGTACACCCTGTACATACACCTGTGCTTCCACTTGTCGTGGAAACGGTCCCTTTTTGAGGCATGATAACTTACAAAATTCTAATCCAGTGATACCGTGTATCATGCACATGTTCCAAGTGCTGTCAACTCCTGACCAATTGCCAAGGACCGCAGTGCTGATGTTGTTCTGTGTTGACGCAAAAAGAATGACAGTCACTGAATCGCTCCAGTTGACTCGCCATATCTGCATCTGTGAAAATGACGATATACTGATCGTCAAAAATAAGAAAATTGCTAAGATTTTTTTCATGGTTATGTTTATGTTTATCAAAAATACAAAATTATTTTCTGATAGCGTTTTATTTATCAATTAACTTCATTAAATATCATCAATGCCTGTTTTGCTTCTTCGCAAAGAATAAGATGATTTGTTTCGAGTAATTCTTTCGAATACTCAGCAAGAAAATATAAAACAACAGTATCGAAATCACTAGAATCTTCCCATTCAGGTACAAATTTATCAGTATCCTTTATTGAAGGTATAGTATTATTAAACCAATCTGTCTCAAATGTTACAACATAATCAGCTTTTGATTTTTTTGAAATTTTGTTTTTTTTGTAATCATGATAATAGCTGAGAATATCAATTTTCATATTTTTTTGATTTTCAGGTTTATTAATAATCTGCTTTTTCAAGTTATCTGTAAAGGATTTTTATTAAATGAATTATAATTTTAATCTTTTTCATTATTCAATTTTTACGGTTAGCTCATTATCCAATAATATATTGCAAATAGGTTGAAGTTCCTCCAATGAACCACTTTTAATTACACAATTGCCATTATTATGTGCAATAAACACACATTGTTCAGCTTGTTTTGCTTCATGCTTGCAATAATGAATAAGGCACATGATTATATGTTCAAATGAATTAATATCGTCATTATAAAGAACCAAATGTTTTTCATCAGTCCGTTGGTATATCATATCCAACCATTCATCTTTTTTGGGTAATATTTTTTTGTTCATCGTTTTATGATTTTTTTCAATCTTCATTTTTATTAATTTCTTTAATAGTTTTATTCCTATCAACTGGAAACTCTCTCAAATATAGGTTTAGAAGTAATTCTCTAATAAGGTTAATAATAAAAACACATACAAAAAAAAATAAAAATATTTTCAAAACGCTTGTAAAATATATTAAAGCAATAATAGCAAATGAATAAATATTTACAATTCTCATTATAATTAATTTTCTATGTAAAGTTAATTTAAACATTTATAAATTATTTTAAGAATAAACAACATTACTAAATTCATTTAAATCTTTATTTCGAGCAGCCCATTCGGGATAAAGCCAATCAATAAAAAATTTCTCATGAGTATAATCAATAAACTTATGTTTAACCCCAAAATATGCTAAACCGTCATTCAAATCTGAATTTGAAGGCAAAATATAATTAAATGCAAGAATCTGATATACAACCAAGTAATTGAAACATGGGAGAAATATAGAAAAAACAATACATAAAACAAAACTAAATAATGGAGCCAGACTAATAATGAAATAAGAAAAACTCGGAATTTTGAATTTCTTTAAATCAATATAAACCGCACCCGTTAAAGGTTTATTAAATTTTAATGGAAACCGAAACTCAATACTATCGGGTATTTTAAAAAACAATAACATCATAATTACATGGCTTAATTCATGAATTATCAGAGCCGGATACCAAAATATGGTAAGAACAATCCGTAATATCATTTTTACTTTTTCCATAAATTTTATTTTACGAATAGATATAATAACCTCTATCTTTTTTAAAATTTATTTCTTCATCACAAGAATCTCTTAAAACTCTAATATCGCGTCGCAAAGTACGGGAGCTGATTTCATAAAAGATACAAGCATCTTCAATTTTAATATCTCCTTCATCGAGTTTTTTATACATATGAATAATCCTGTTAATTCTTTTTTTAAAGATTTCTTGTTTTATGGCTTTTTTTGGATTCATTGCTTTAAAAATTAATTTCCTAATATATTCTTTTGTTAAAGGTTTATTTATGTATGCAATAAGCAGTTTAACATAAAACGGAACATTTAAAAGCCTTTTTCCAAAAACTAAAATTGAGTATTCTGCTGTATCCAAAAATTTTGCATATTGGTTAAACCCTTTAAGAAAATTATCATTAAGCTTTTCAGAATCAATAATGTTTATAAATCCAGGAATAGCAATAATGTCACTTTCACATTCTGCATTATATATTTCCAATTTATATTCTTCGGCAATTTCTTTTGAAAATTTAATAATATCAGGATTTTTTGTCCAGAGAAGTATAGTCTTATTAACTGATTTTTTATCCATTATTACAATTTTTATCATTAATATTAGCAAAGATAATATCAAGATAAAAGAATTGCAACTTTTGGAGGACAAAGGTGTGTCAAAAAATAATATTTTGAAATGAAAAACATTTTATTCAGCTTTAAAAATAAAGGTTCTAAGAAAAAGAGCTTTCTAATTCAGACGCGTAGGATTCAGTGTCCTGTGTCCAAGATTATTTCGAATAACATACTTCATTGATTTTTAAAGGTTTTCAAAGAAATTCCGCACCCATAGTCCTGCGTGTCAATAAAAAAGTGCGGAAATAAGGTGCGGAATTTTTTAAAAAAAATCAACAAATACTTATAAAATTAAAAAAGCCGAACCCCTTGTTATTCTAAGGTTTTCGGCTTTGTACCCGGGGCGGGAATTGAACCCGCACGGCCTTGAGGGCCACAGGATTTTAAGTCCTGCGTGTCTACCAATTCCACCACCTGGGCATTACTAAAAAACCTCCCGGACTGAGAGGATTTTTGAGCGGGAAACGGGACTCGAACCCGCGACCCCGACCTTGGCAAGGTCGTGCTCTACCAACTGAGCTATTCCCGCTTGAATTGGAGTGCAAATATACATTTTTTTTATAAAATTGTACTAATTTTTTTTAATGATTATTTTTTTTTAAATTTGTTCACTAAATATATTGAAAAACACTTAAATATATATATAATATGAAACATTTCATAAAATATTTTTTTATTGGAACATTCTTTATGTTCTTTATTAATTTCTCCAATGCTCAAACTAACAGCCCCGTTACAACAGTTGAGCAAAAAACAACTAATTTAATGAATGAAATAAAAAGTGTGATTACACTCACTGATGAGCAATCAGTTAAAATTACTCAGTTTGTAACCGACTTTTTTACTCAAAAAGATGTTGATGATGCTAAATATAAAAATAGCGGGGAAGAACAAATTTCAAATGCAGCAAAACTCAGAAGACAAACTTTAATTTCTAATCTTAAAAGTGTGCTCACTGAACAACAGTTCACATTAGTAGATGAACACTGGAAAAATAAAAAACCATCAGGAAATAATACCGAAACTCATTAAAATAAATTGTAATAAATAAAAGAGAGGGGCGCCCAAAGGCGCCCCTCTCTTCTTTTATACCGACAGAAAAGAGTTTTGCAAAAATATTTTTTGTTTTCTTTACGGTATAACTCGTTCTAAACAGTTTTGCCTTTGCAAACCTGATAAGAACGAGTATAAAACAAGCAACTTTTTAGTTTACACAATTTATGAGATAGTGTCCTTTTATTTTCGTTGGGTTTAATAGATATTGATCAAATAAGGCATTCTAGCTTGAACACCTTTCATATTTTTTACATCCTTAACAAATTGATAGTATTCATAGGTCTCTCCGAGTTCTTTTTTTAATAAAGTAGAATTTTCTGAATCACCCGATAATTCTTCTATTATTTTAGTGAAAGGATCTTTTTGTTCGGGATAGGATACCATTTTGTAATTATCAATTTTTGCAAGCTGTGCAGCAGTTTCAATTGCTTTGTTCAACCCGCCGAAATCATCAACCAATCCTATTTCTTTTGCATCGACACCACTCCATACTCTTCCTTGCCCGATGGAATCAACCTGTTCAGTTGTTAATCCTCTGCCTTCAGAAACATGAGTAATAAAAGTTTGATAAACATTTTCAACATTCGTTTGATGAATATTTTTTTCCGATTCATTTAAAGGACGGTATACTGTTCCAAAATCAGCGTATTTATTGGTTTTTACATTGTCGAATGTGATACCAAGTTGATTATTGAATAATCCTTTAAAATCAGGAACAAGTCCAAAAACTCCAATAGAACCTGTAATTGTATTAGGACTGGCAATAATTTTTCTGGCTGCACATGAAATATAATATCCACCCGATGCTGCTATATCGCCCATAGATGCTACAACAGGTTTAATTTTATTGGTAAGTACAACTTCGCGCCAAATTACATCTGATGCTAAAGCACTACCTCCCGGTGAATTTACACGAAGTACAACTGCTTTAATAGTTGAGTCGAGACGAACTTTACGAATTGCTTCTGAAATGGTTTCTGAACCAATAGTTTCATCGCTGCCTTTTCCACTTTCAATTTGACCGATAGCATAGACAATAGCAATTTTATCTTTAGTAAATGGTTTATCTTTCTTTGAGTTATCAGGAGCATCAATATATTTGTTTATGCTCATCATGCTTATTTTATCTTTTTCTCCAATGCTTAGTTTTGTTCTTATCTCAGCAAGAAGTTCATCTTTATATAGAAGCTTGTCGATGAGTTTGTAAGTAACAGCATCCTTTGCAGTTTGAATTTTGAAACTATCGGCAATAGCATTTAGCTCATCAATTGTCATATTGCGCGATTTTGAAATTCCTTCAAGAAGATAATTCCATATTGAAGAAAGATATTTTAAAGTTTGTTCTTTATTAGCATCGCTCATTTTATCAAGAATAAAAGGCTCAACAGCACTTTTAAATTTCCCATGACGAATTACTTGCACTTTTACATCTAGTTTCTCGAGAAGACCTTTATAGAACATTATTTCTCCGCTTAATCCTTTGAATACCAAAGCTCCTTCAGGATTTATACTAATGCTGAACAAAAATAGAAAAAATAATTAACAACCCAATGGTTAAAA
>DAOQAL010000006.1:0-7045 GCA_035353995.1 Minisyncoccota bacterium
GTGGGAGTTACTGGATTCGAACCAGTGACCCCCTGCTTGTAAGGCAGAAGACGTACCCTTTTATATTATTTCAACAAAATTTAATTTGCTTTATAATCAATCATTTAGTAATTTTGTCGAATTAAAATGAACCATATTAATTCATGTTTTTTCACAAAATGTTTAAACCATGTTTAAACCAGAACAAATTTTTCAAATAACTTTTGAACAAAAATATAAATATTTTTCCAAAACTCGAAAATAAAATGATGACTCAAGATAAAATTAATTTTTGCGGGTGTCTAACACCACCAACTTATGATTTTAGTCTGCTTTAAAATTTAATAATAATGCTAACGGAAATTAATTAACTCGATTATGGGCTCAGTCAAATTAAAATTATATACACAAAAAAAATACAAAGACGGTCGTCATCCTGTTATGCTCAGAATAACACATGATCGTGCGAGCAAATATTTTGGCACCAACACATCCGCATTCATGGAAGAATGGGATGATGCGACAAACCAACTCAATGATACATATAAGAAGAATTTTAACCTGAACAAAGTGACTTTCGACACCATTAATCTGGATTTAAGCAAACGTTATAATAAAGCACGGGAAATAATTACTAACCTCGAAAGTTCCGGCTCTTATTATACTCTTTATGATATCTGTAAACATCTTGATAACCATGACAAAGCGATAACGTTTTTCAGATACACACAAAAATTGATCGATGATCTTATGGAGTCCGGAAAAATTGGCAATGCATCAAACTACCAGACAGTACTTAACAATGTTAAACACTTTGTCCGGGAAAAGGATTTCGCTCTCGATAAATTAAATTACCGTTGGTTATGTGATTTTGAGAAGTATCATCTAAGTAAACCGGAGAAATCATTGAGGGGCAACGCTGTTAACGGGCTTAACGTTTATATGAGAGCGATCAGAGCCATACTGAACAAGGCGATCAAAGAGGGTTTACTGGCTGAAACATCCAATCCTTTTGGCAAAAAAGGTTATGAGATACAAAAAGCGCCGGTGGTAAAAAGGGCTATAAATAAAGAAAAAATAGACACAATAAAAAATCTGGATTTTCCCGAAAACACACCATTCTGGCATACAAAAAACTATTTTTTATTTTCATTTTATTGCAGAGGGATGAGCTGGACAGATATTGCCCATCTGAAGTTATCTAATATTATTGATGGCCGGATTGAGTACGTCAGGATAAAAACTATCCGTAAAAACGCCAAAACATTTTCAATAAAGATCACGGAACAAATTCGGCAAATCCTTGACTGCTATGTTGCCGGTAAAGGATCTGATGATTATGTTTTCCCTATCATAGACAGAGATGATATCGTTGGAATCAGAAAAGATGTTCATAACAGGCTTAAAACCTTTAACAAACACATTAAAAAAATCGCGAAGATGTGTGGTATTGAAAAAAAGATGACAAGCTATGTAGCCAGACATTCCTGGGGAACCATAGCAAAAAAGGAACTGCATATTGATACAGCATTGATTTCTGAAGGTTACGGACATCGGGACGAAGCCACAACCAAGGCCTACCTTGATGATTTTGACCATGATGACATTGACGAGATGAATGATTTAATTACCAGGTAATCAAATAAAAAATCAACCTATTAGCAGGTCGTGTTATATAGTTTACTAAATCTAATAAATATCTCATGGAAAAAATTAAAGTAATACACAGAAATAAAAAAGGGAAAATATTATTGGAAGAAGAAATATACGTTCCAAAATATGAATACCATGAATATGATGTAAACATTATTCGGAATTGTAAAGAATTATCAAAATTAATAGACAGTCCAGGCATACTAATAAAAGAAGCTATAAATAAAGAAGAATATAAAAACCATTTACGGGAAGGTGTGAAATATTTTTGTGAAAATAATAAACTTGATTTCAAGCAATTTTTTGATGGCGATTTGCCGATTGTTTTGCCTTCTACCCACCCACTGTACGAGATTGAGCTTGCATACACACTAATAATGACTGATGAAAATAAAATCAGTCAATTATTAGAGTATCAAAATGAAAAATATTGTGGAAATCATAATGGCAATGAGGATTTTACCGGACTTATTGAATTTAGTGTATATAAACTTGTAAAGATTCACTCGCCCTTAGTTGATAATGGGAAACGATTAGAAAAAATTATGCATTGGGTTGATAACAAAAAAATTCAGCAGACTCAATTAAATAGCGGAAATAAAACGCCAAAAGAGCCAGAAACATTTCCAGAATTTTTGAAAATCAAAAATAATGATGATAGAATTGCATTTGCAGAAAAAATAAAAGAAGAATTTATTGGCTCAATTGGGATTGACATTGCATTAATGTTAGCTGCCTTAGAAAAATTGGAGCTATTAGTAATTACAACAAGAAACAAAAAATATTTATATATTGCCGTTCGTAAATATTTTGGCCACTCCATTGGGACAGATGAAAGCATCAATAGGCCATTAAGAATCGTCAGAACTAAAAAAAGAGACCGAACCAAAGGTGGATTCTACTATGACAATGATTTTGAAAACGTCATTTTGAAAATTAAAAATATTCGTTCAAATTTAAATTTTTAATCAAAGTTGTCCAAGTTGTCCAAGTTGCATACAAGTTAAACGACTAAATATCAGTTGCTTAACGCTATTATTTTATTTATTTTTGTGCCACTTTTATAAATACAAAATAAAAAAAACAAAAAATGAATGAAATAATAAAACCATTATCAGAACCCAAACTTCCGGGCTGGCTTACAGAAACAGAAGTCCAGCAATTACTAGGATGCTGCACTACTAAACTATGGCAGCTCCGCTCAAAAAAAATTTTGAAGTCAAGCAAACTTGGTTCAAAAACTTTTTATAAGCTGAACAGTATTCTTGAATACCTGGAAAAAAACTCTAAATAACACAATGAATCAGGGTATCATGGCAGAGAGGATTGTTCTCACCCTGTTACATTTTGGTATTAATGGTAAGCAAAATACATTTATTCTGAATTATTATTTAATAATATGAAATTTCTAAAAATATTTTAACCTAAAAATCTTATAATGATGGAAACAAATAATCAAAATTCAATCGTTTTCACGGCTGTAGGCACAATGAATGCATCAGACCGGAAATGTCAACATTGCGGACGCGGGATACCCCCGGAACGCCGGAGCGACGCAAAATTTTGCTGCGATAGCTGCAAAACAAAACATTCGAAGAACAAGAATGAAGTTCTCGAGGAGATAATTAGCGACGAGACCCCATCTGAAAGCCCAGGTCCAGAAACCAATATCCTTACTTCAATTTCAGATGAGAACAAACAACTCCCGCCAAATAAACCCCCGGTGGCTGAAAAAACCATGGAGTGGTTTGAAACTTATGGAAACAATAAAATGCATGAGAAAGAAACATTATGCAGGGTTGCAAAACAAATGGAACGGTTGGTGAAGAAATATGAAAAGCATGGTTTGTTCGAAATTCCCAAAAATGAAGTTCTCTCGATCCTGCCGACATCCTATCCCCTCAGTAAATTTGATAAAATTTTACTTCCCAATTGCGCATTGAGACTCATTTCTGATAAAAATATTTTTTTAATCTGTAAAAACCGTTCATTATGGAGCTAAACCTTATCCCATTCGCAAAAATAAACCATATTACCTACCAGAGGAATGTGGCTATCGGCTTGCTGACAGTTGCAATCATTGGCGGAGCTTTTTATTTCTGGTATAAAAAGGAAAGAGAAAAACAATAAAATAGAAAAGTATATTTTTTTAATTTTGATTTCCTTTTTAAATTTCCTTTATTCGTCGGAGAACGAAAACTGTCGGGCAAATGGTTTTAGTGGCAGGCAGTTTTAATTATCCGATACCAACGCATGTATGTAAACTTTTTATTTTTAAAGTTCGGGCTACAAAGTTAAAGTACGCAATTACCCTTTAAACTCTGTTATTTATGCTCATTGAATTGGAGTCGGTGCCTATTTAAATATTCCAAATTATATTGACTTAAGTTATTTATCTTTTCAAAACCTGTAACACCAATTTTTTCATACGCTTTAACTTCTATTGAGTTCGACAGGATAATTTTTCCGGAGTTTTCAAAACTGATCAGGTGCCTGTCAAATAAAGCATCATAAGTCGGGGATAAAAGTAATCCATTGTGTACATCAAGTCGTTCATTATCATTAGAATCAGATTAAGGGACAATGTGATTCTAAATCACCATTCGATTCGGCTAAAGCGAGTTGGCATTCCTCATCATAGACGTCAGAAAGACGTTTAAAAAACAATAAGGGGAAAATGAACACTTTAAAATCCGAAGCATCCACCGGGCCCTTTAGTATCCATGCAGCCTTAGAAAGATATTGTTCGAGTTGATTTATTGTAATTTTTTCCATTAAATACTAAATTATTATATGGTAAAAATATAAAAGATTTTGAAATAAATTGTTTTTGCAATTGTATATAAGATAAGTTTTAGAAAGACTACGTTAAACACTTTCAAAAAATTGGACAGCAAAGCTGCAAAAGTCAATGATTACTTCCTTTTCCAGGTCAAACTCCTTTCTACTTCCAAGATAGTTTCTTGAAGTGGGACTAATATCCATGCCCTCTTCAAGTTCCTTGTATGAAATGCACTTGATATGTTTTTTTGATACGATAATAAAATAAGAATTTGTATATGGATAATTTGGGGATAGATCCTTTAGTGAAAAGAATTCATTAGCTCTGAATTTTACTTCAACAAAATTCACTTCTCTTGTACTTGGATTTTGTATCACGAAGTCCGGCATTCTCCTAATATCGTCAGCTACATCAGTCCTTATACCCTTTAACAAATCCATTATTCCTGGAATTGTATTTTCCATACCGTATCTAAAAACATTATAACCCATGCTTAGAAAAAGCTCCTGTATTAATGTTTCAGCAATTCTTCCTTTTATCATGTTATAACGGAAATCCCTTTCTTTTTTTGTTAACCCGGAAGCATGGTTTTCATTTTTCTCAGAAGTTTTTTTTCCTGATTCTGTGTTTTTCTCACCATAACATTTTGAGCATAAACCACCATTATATTTGGTTTCTCCTCCGCAATTGATACATGAAGGCATAAAAATTATTTTTTTGAATTAAATTATATGTTTTATTAGCGTCTTCGTGACCTTAAATTTCAAACAATGCTAAGGTAGATATTTTTATTTTAGAGATAGGTAAATTTTAATTTAAAAACGTTCGTGGTTTTTTAATCACTGGTTTAAGCATAAATACAAAATGGAAACAGAATTGTATGCGCAGCAAACAAAATTAATTTATCCGTAAATTCATATTAACAACTATTTACTGATAAGTGAAAATTATCCGTAAATAGCCGTAAAAATGTTACCCCAAACTTCTGTTCGCTATCTATTCCAACGAAATTTCTGCAATCAAAAAAATGACGGTATAATTATTATAAATGATAATTATAATTATAATGGTATTTATTTAGAATTACATTCTTATGTATTTTCAATTAAAAAATAAAACCCAGAAAATCTGATTGCATTCAATACGAACAATAGACGTTTATCCGTAAATTTATTATCGGATAATCACGGATTAACTGTAAATAGCCGATAATAGCCGTAAATTATTATCTGTAAATATTTGGATATTCCACGCAAAATAGACCACCCATTCCGCAGCAAACTGGTCCGCCAAAATGGGATCCACTACTGGTCCGCCAAAATGGGGTCCATTATTGATGACATTTCACTGCTGTTTTCATTAATTTAAATTAAAAAATATTCCGATTCTGAATCAGGATCTCAACAATTTGTTTTATCGCTTCATATTTCGGTAAATTTTTCTCTGAAACCATATAATATATTGCAACAACATACAAGGCATATACAAGGCTTTCACGGTTGAATATTACCTTAGCAAATATTCGTAATTTCATCATTAGGAAAAGGATAAAGCCAATGAAAAAGAGTATTAATTTCTATTTAAATAAGATTACTTTTTCCGTAAATTTATTATCGGCTATGTACGGATAAGAGTAAATTATCCGTAAAGAAAGGTAAAGTAAAACACTTATAATCCTTTTCGGATTTTATTGGTGTTCAATAATTATAGAAATTTATTTTTGTTATAATAGGGAACCTCTAAAAACTAATTTTCAGATGTTTTTTCACCCCTCCCCATCCATAAATATGCACATAGGATACAGTTTACGCATTATAAAATATTACCGTATTTGACAATTTTATATTGATTTTTATAAAAAATAATGATTTTTCATTTACATTCTTTTCATTTCATCATAATAAGCAGTATAAACAATAAAACTATTTACTATGAAGAAAAAAAAAGTTGCAGCCATTGTTATTGCAACAGGCTTAATGAATCTGGCATCCGTCAATTCAAATGCCAACCAGGTGAATGATGAATTATTTTCTGTGCGATAATTATTCGAAGGAAAAAAAACAGCCCCTGCCTACAGCAAAATAATTCGCTCCAGTTTTTAACAACAACATTACAAAACAAATAATATTAAATATGAAACAAACAAATAACCCCCAGGAAGACCCAAGAATTGCAATTTATCATTTTTTGCAAAAAATAAAAAATCAAACACCACGTGAAATGTTCGACATATTGAATAAAAGTGATTATATAGGACAGGAAAAAGCAAAAAAATCTCTATGTTTGATGGCATATCGGCACATCAATCGCCTGCGTAAGATCTACATTGATTTAGTTCCAGTAGATGAATTGCCACCGAAGGAAAATTTTTTGTTCATTGGCCCGACCGGTTGCGGAAAAACTTATCTGGTTGAATTACTTTTCAATAAAATTTTACCACTACCCCATGTTATCATTGACATTACTGCATATTCAGAAACCGGATATGTTGGGCAGGATGTAGTATCTATATTATCCCGGCTCGTTTTTTCTGCCGGTAATTATGCCTTGGCATCAATTGGGGTAGTCTGCATTGACGAGTTTGACAAATTGAGTTCGGGCAAAAACAATGCTGTTTTCTCTGGTGCCGGC
>DAOQAL010000007.1:0-6231 GCA_035353995.1 Minisyncoccota bacterium
TATGTTCCGTAGCATTTCCCAGTTTGTATCTTTTGTTGATATTGTCAATATATTGTTTTGTGGTCATGTTTTTTTAATTTTTAAAGCTAACTAATGGTTTACATTCACTAAAGGGTACAATTTTTTTTCTCATTTCATTTTTCATACCTGCTTTAAAGTGTCTTGAAATCTGTTGTGTTTTTTCAAAAAAATCGTTTTCCGTTTCACTTTTTTGATGGTAAAATATTTGAATTTTATTACAATTAGGATGACTAAAAATAGTACTTAATAAAACTCGATCAGAAATCCCGCATGAATGCCCCATAATGTAAACATCATAATTTGAACTTTCAATAAAATTATTTAATGTTTGATATTTTTCATTTTTAAAATACCCAAATGATTTGAAGTGTTTTAATAATTCATTTTCATTTAATCTTTCCAACTTTTCATATAAAGGATCATCTTCATCTCCATATCCAAAAATTATATTTTCATTATTATAAAGATCTCCATGTATGTTGATAACCAGCGGGTTATACTTTATATTCCCAATGTGAAAAGTGGGTAAGTATAAAGAAATTGTATTAGTGTAGTTAAAATTAAGAATAATTGAATTATTCTCTATCTTTTTTGAGTTTGATAATTTAAAAATATCAATAAAATGATCACGTAATTCATTTTCTAATACAATATCTTCTTTAAATGAATTTAAATAATTTTCTAATTCCGTTGTAATTTTTGAAAACTGATCGTTTAGTTTTTTTACTTCATCCAATAAATATTTTTCTCCTCTAGATTCACTTTGTCTATACAGATTTATTAAATATTTAAAATATTCTTGTTCAATATCAACCCATTTTTGATTTAAATAATTTTTAGTAATTTTTTCAAAAAATGGATATGAAAATATTATTTTATTTGAGTTATAAACATCTTTAGAATATTTTATTCTGCTAAAGAAATCAGAAATAGATTCAATTTCCCAATTAAGCTTTGTATCATTTTCAATAATTCCATCATTTATTTTTTCTCTTTTTGAAACTTTTTTTAAATACCAAAACAAAAAGTCTTCATACCTTGTTTTCAAATCGTGCGCTAAATCAAAACCATTTCCGATAATGAATAGTTTATTTGGATTTTCATTTTCACTCATACAACTATAAAGTTTTGAATTGATCTCTTTATTTGTTAATGGACAAAAATAATAAATAAAAAGAAATAAAGGGTCAAATTCTATAAAAAAAGAAAACAACAAATTGTGTTTAAATATATTTGCATTCTTTAAAAAAAACAAAGATGATAAAAGAAACTCAAAATAGAATGTTTCAAAAAACACAAACTTTAAATGTGCGGATCTCTCCGGCTTTTAAAAATGAATTGATTCAGAAAGCGGCTTCCATGCAGCTTAATTTATCGGAATATATTGAATATATTTTATCTAATGAGCAGATTAAAGAGAATGCCATTCAAGATGAAAAACGTAAAAATGTAGAGTTTTTGAACCAAATCGAAAAAGTGAAAAATGAAAAACAGCTTCAGGATCAAAACCGGATATCATTGATCAATCAAATAAATGAAATCATTGAAAACTATCCGGAATTTTCATTTCCCAAAATTGAAAGTACAAATGATATAATGGAGCTTTTAACTCAACTTTTTGATTTAATCTCTCAAAAAGATGAAACAAAAAATCACTTACAATTTTTCACAGAAAACAAACAATTACAGGGGATCTTTTATAAAGTAAAGGGACAAGAGATCAAATATTACAACGGTGAAACCATTGAAAGCACAATCCCTCAAACCATAGAGGATCTGTTTATGATCTTAGTCAATGATTATCACGCCAAAATTAACCTCAATAAAAAGTAACCATGATTGATTTAACTGTTTTATCCGCTCCGGAACTCATAACCCCATCCAAATCATCCGGAATTTGGATTTTTGTTTTGGTGGTTGTATTTTTAACGAGTTTAATAATTAAAAAAACTTATAACGATTAATTTAACTTTTATCACTTATTTATTATTCTCAATAAGTATACTATCAATAATTGATTCTGAAATATCAATGCCATGATATATTAGTTTTGAATCACAAAAAAAATAATAATCCGATTGGAGTTCTTCCCCAGTTATTTCTTTAATAAATTTTGAAACTACATTTTTACGATTATTTCCATACTTTCTTTCTTCGTGTTTAATAACATAAAGTTGTTTATCATATCCTGATGTCATAATACTTAACTTGATATCATCAATATCATATGTTTCACTTATTATCAAGAAATGAAAGCCTATTTGACTATATTTTTTTTCAATATTTGAATAGAATTTTAGATTTTCACATTTTATGCTATTACAAAATGGTACCCAACTGTATAAACATACATACTTATTTTCTTTTATTATTTGTTTAATTAAAGAAGAATTGATTTCTTCAATTTTTAGATTTTGCAAACTATTGTCAACATTTTTAAAGAGATTATTAGAATTATATGATACAAAATATCTTAGATCTTCATCACTTAATTTATTATAGTTAGTATTCAACCCTTGAACAATACATGATGAAAATAGTAGGGTTAGAATTATTTTTATCTGAATTTTATATAGTTTTTTCATATTTTTTAAAAAATAGCAGATGCATATTGTATACATCTGCTATAAATCCAAATTAATTATTATATATATTTATCTTGTAACCACCAAATTCTCCCAATTCGGAATCATAAATATAATTTCCTTTTAGTATTTTTATCATTTTATTCTCTGAATCGTATACGATTTTATCAGAATCAACCACTAAAATTAATTCTGAAGGATCATATTGAGAAACATCCTCATTTAATAAAATATAAACAAAACTACTATTTTCTTCTTCAACAATTGGAAGTAAAACTGTTTCATCACTTGTTGAGACAGTTGGCATGACTCTATTCCATATTACTGTCCCAAAAATTT
Organism: Minisyncoccota bacterium; assembly: GCA_035353995.1. Classification (GTDB taxonomy): domain Bacteria; phylum Patescibacteriota; class Minisyncoccia; order Phycocordibacterales; family UBA9973; genus UBA9973. The sequence continues at coordinate 2,946 of DAOQAL010000007.1, forward strand.
CAATTGAGCAAATACCCCACCCTGGATGACACCTTTCTACTCCAATTCTAACTTTTAATATTGGAACATTTTCTTTTGCCATGTTATGATATTTACTAATATATTTTAAATTTTCACTTAAACTATATGTTTTTAAAGAAGTAATTTTATTTTGTTTTAAACTGTTATTTTCTGTTTTTGAGCATGAAATAAACAAAAAAATAAATGTAATGCTTGTTATTATTAAAATACTTTTTCTCATATTTTTTTTATTTTTAATTTCTTGATTTTTTTTTAGTTTAAATTTGTGTTTGTGAGGCTTTAATATAACATATTTTAAAATACGATTTTTCAAAATTGCCTCTGTTTTAAGTGTCCCCCTTTGTTAGGACAGGTTTATTAGTTTATTAATATTTTTCTTCTTTCATCAGAGAGGCAGAATTCTGCCTCTCTGATGAAAAGCGCTTTTTGATTTTTAAGGTGCTCAAATTTACAACTTTTTCTCATACTTCAAAATTTTTATGCAATTTTAGTGTAAACACTATCAGGCGTTTGATTATCTAGGGATTGGTGTTTTCTTTCTGTGTTATAAAATCTAAAATATTCATCTAATCCATTATATAATTGAGCTCCATTTTCGAAAGCATTGAGGTAAATGCACTCATATTTAACACTTCTCCACAATCTTTCTATGAAAATATTATCCAATGCTCTCCCTCTACCATCCATACTGATCGTAATCTTGTTTTCTTTGAGAACATCAGTAAATTCGGTAGAAGTAAACTGACTTCCTTGATCAGTATTGAATATTTCCGGTTTACCATGGTGATGCAATGCATCATTTAAGACTTCAATACAAAATGCTGTGTCCATGGTGTTTGAAACTCCCCAGGAAAGAACTTTCCTAGTAAACAAATCAATGATTGCACATAGATACATGTGCCCTTTTGCCATTGGGATATACGTTATATCTGTTGCCCAGACTTGATTTTTATGAGTAATATGTAGGTTTCTTAATAGATAAGGATAGATCTTATGTTCCTTATTTGGCTCACTTGTATTAGGGATCTTTTTGGGATAAATGGCCCATATCCCCATCTTAATATAGTAAGATCTTACCGCTTTCCTTCCCACATTATACCCGATTTCTTTCAAATAATCTGACATTCTCCTGGTTCCATAAAACGGATGCAAGGTGTAATATTTATCAATTTCTAACATAATTTCTAAATCTAATTCACTTTCGCTAACAGGTTGATAATAAATCCCTGATCGATAAATAGATAGCAAAATGCATTGTTGAACGATGCTTAATCCTTCCTCCTCTTTTTCGATCATTTCTCTTCGATCTTTTACAGATATGGCTTCAATTTTTTTTTATAAAATTCATTATGGACTTTTAATTCTCCGATGATTTTCAACAAATCTTCCTTTTCCTTCTCAAACTCCTTTTCCTTTGAATGATCCTCTTTTTCAAATACTTCTGACATATTTTCCAATAGAGTTCGTTTCCATTCAGATACTTGAGCCGGTTGCAATCCGTAACTGGATGCAATCTCATTAATCGTTTTTAACCCTTTTGCTGCTTCTAATGCCACTTTTGATTTAAAAGCGGAGCTGAACTTTCTTCTTGACTTTTTTTCCATAAGACAACTTTTTAAAAATTTTTATACGTTAACTTTTAATTTTTGTTGCCCTAAAAAAGGGAACCATTATAGCTAAAGCCTCGTTTCTTAACAGAGGCTTGAAAGCTTAAATTGGTCTTACATAAAACTCTAAACATAAATTCATTACTTTGTGTGATTAAAATATCTTGTTAATATTCAATTTTAAAAAATGGAATATTATAAACATAATATAGAAACGTTTTTTTCGATATATTATTATTCATTCTTAAGAAATAATTCAAATCGTTTCATCCCATCATCAATTCTTTTATCTGAAACCCCTGCATAATGGGCTTCAGTGGTTTTTACATTGGAATGACCCACCGTTTTTGAAGTTAGAAAAATATCTCCGGTAGCTTCCTGAAAAATGGTTACAAAAGTTCTACGGCAAAAATAAAACGTTAAATCCTCTCTTATTACTCTTCTTTTGGCTTTCTTATTGATCTCCTGTGCAAAATATTTTAAATGTCTATTGGTAACTTGAGGGACAGGCAAAGTAAAAAGATTTTGATTTTCAGAAAAGCATTTTTCATATTTCAAGAGATCCAATGCAATCGGTATTAAATTAAAATTTCTTGCATTTTGTGTTTTGTGTTCTGTGAAAACCAGTTTATCCCCTCTTAGATTTTTATATTTCAATAATCTTATATCATTGGGGCGAATCCCCTGAGCGAAAACGGAAAAACAAAAAGCTCTTAATGTTTCCCTTTGTGGTTTGGGTAAAGTGGATTCATTTTTCAAATAGTATTGGTATAAACTTTTAAACTCCTCTAATTCGAGATATTTATCCACTTCCAATTTTTTAGGATTTAATGAAATATATTTTAATGGATTCTCTTTTAATAATCCTTTTCTAATCGCTAAATTAATCATTTTATTGAAAGTTTTCAAATTCCGTTTGGCAGTATTATATGAATTTCCTCTTTTCAACAGATCATTTTCATATCGGATAAAAAATTCTTCTGAAAGTTCGCTAATTCTTAAATCCGGAGCATATTGATTTAGTTTGTTCAAATGATTTTTATATCCTCTGATCGTTTCAGGGTTGTTATATTCTGTATCTAAAATTTCGAAACAAAAATCCACAAACTTCTTTTCAAAACCATCAAAAAGAAACTCTTTATTAAATTTCTCATAAGTAAGCATTTTCCCTTCTTGTGAATACTCTAAAATGATCTTCTGCGCTTTTAAATCATAATTATTGATCAATAAATTGATCTCATTATAATGGGGCTCTTTTTTGTTCACTTTCCAGTTCTCTTTGATCCAATTTTTTGGGTTAATTTTCACATTGGGGATTTTAATCCGACGAGCTGGAAAGGATGGGATGTACAAACTCAAATAAATGGAAACTTTTTCATTAATTGGGCGCTCATCTGCTCTTAAAACGAAGCGGTAAGTAATACTTTTTTTCATCATTATATTTTTTAAAATGGGTTAAAAATCTTTAAAATTTTATCCATGAACTTTGCTTGGATAAAACATGGATAAAATTTTGGATAAAAAATACAATTTTTGATTGTTTGGGAAAAACAAAAAGAGCTGTAAATGCAAGATTTACAACTCTTTTCTGTAATGGGTTTCCCCTTTTTGCGGTCCGGACGGGACTCGAACCCGCGACCCCGTGCGTGACAGGCACG
>DAOQAL010000008.1:0-6011 GCA_035353995.1 Minisyncoccota bacterium
ACCAGGGTATGTGCATACCGCTCTTTAAACCGTAATATGGTTCGGTTATCATCACCACAATATCAGCAGCTGTTCTGAAGATAATTTCTCCTGTAACATCAAGTCCTTTGCAATTTATTTTGATTGTTTTCTCCATTGGATTATTTATTATAAAGCAAAAATATTCCGGCTAAACGCAATGGAGGTGCGGAGTGAAAAGAACAATAAAATTATTTATTCAAATCAACAGTATATACGATGAGTTTTTTATTATCAATATTAAAAATTTTATATGGCAATTTCCAATTTAAGTCTTTTGGCTTTGGATAAACTAAGTACATAGAATTAGTCTTAAATTTTTGAGCATAAGCCATTACTTGATAAATATCGTTATTTGAAATCCCAAAATTTAAAAACTCATTTGTATTTAATCTTTTATATTTTGTATCAGCAACAGCAATATATTCACTATGATTTTTGATTAAAATATCTGGTTTTATACCTAAAATACCCTCTTTATCCAAACAAATGCTATCATTTTGGAGTTCCACATTCCAATTGTTTGAATTTCTTAATTTGCACTTATTATCCTTATTAATAAGCTCATCTAATTTTTGATCTTGAAGCAACTTCCCTACAAATTGCTCAAATAAAAGGTTCATATCCAAATAAAAAGCAGAATACTTAGTATCTCCACTACCAAAGGAACCACTTTGATTTTGAATAATATTTTTGCAAAAAATCATGATCTCTTTGTAGCGTTGATTTTGCCTGTTGTATTTAATCAATTCTATTTTGGCTATGGTCGGTTTTAAAGCTTTTTCCTGTTCAAAATCTTCAAATACATTTTTGATTTCCTTTATTCCTTTCATCAATAAATGATTGCCAGAAAACTTACTTTTCCCAATGTGGGTTAAGGTTCCGATAATAATTTGATTAATCAGGTTTTCGGGACTAAACTCAGTATAATTGCAAAAAAGTTTATGTTTATTAAAATAATTTTGGCGAATATGTTCTGGTATAATAAGTCTTTCTTTCAAATAACTAAGATTTTCTTCTTTTTCCACGTATTCTCTGTAAACACCTCTTTTTAGAACTTCTTTTACTCTTTTAATAAATGCCAAGTAATACAACAACAAAAAGCTATTTTCCGATCTTACTCCCGAAATATCACCTATTGAAGAAATATTAAATACAGTTTCAACCATTAATTTGAAACCCTCATCATTTACTAAATCCCTAGGTAGAATTTTTATTTTTAAAGTATTTGCACCTGATTTTAATTCAAATTCACCAACATATTGAAATGTACTGACACAATATTCACCATTGTATTGAAAAATTTTGCAGATAGGATTAATATTACGAATATTTTCCTTTTTTAAATTTTCAACGTGGGTATCATTAATTTGAATGAGTTGTGGAATAAAATGTTCAAATTTTAATAATTGAATACTTTCTTTAAATGAATTTGAAAAGTATTTTTTCATTTCAATCTCATTTTTTGAAAGAATATTATATTCGTTTTTCTTAATTTTTTTAAATAATTCCGAATCTTGTTTTTGACCTGTCCTTTTCCATTCATCAAAACAATAATTAGAATAGAGAAGATCTAACCGTTCATCTGTCAGTTTTACAATTCCATCCACGCCAAGCCATTCAGAAAGGATTAATTCCATTAGTTCATCTTTTTAAGGTTTTCAAGTGTGAAATTTGATTTTATTGATAAATCAATTACACCATTAAATAATTTACTTAAAGCATCTTTGTCAAAATTGCAATATTCTTCAAGTAATGGCAAAATGTAGAAAAACCATATATTTTTAAGGTCATCAAAAGATGGAGCTTTAACGTTACTTTTATCTTTAACATTCTCAAGTAGTTTTAAAAAATAGGAATGACCAATTTTTAATTCAGAAGCTTCACTACCCAATGCATTCTCGATAAGCCCCTTATGCCTATTTTCTTTTCCTATTAAACTAGTACCATTTAATAGAATAAATAGTTTTAAAGCAATTTGTAAAACAGCTTTACTTTCATCATTTTCTAATGCTATCTCATCAAATTTTTCTTTCAAAATCTCAATGTCTGCCTCACATTTTACAAACCAAAATCTTCTTCTCAAGGCGACATCTAATGCTGCAATACTTTTATCCGCCGTATTCATAGTTCCTATTATATAAACGTTATTTGATATTTTGAAGGGCATTTGGGAATAATGCAACCGCACAGACTCCTCTCTGTATTCCAATAAATATAGTAACTCCCCAAAGATTTTGTCTATTTTACCACGATTGATTTCGTCTATTATCATAATAAAGTCAATACTCGTATTATTTTCTGCTGCCTCAACGAATCTTTTAAAAATACCACTCTTAGGTTCAATTTTATTGCCTTCTATTGGCACTAATCCTTCAATAAAATCTTCATAAGAATAGGTCTGGTTGAATTGTACAATTTCCCAAACAACTGGTGTCTGAGAAAATTCTTTATTGTTTTCTAATGAAAATCCTATTTTAGGATCCTTCTTTTTTTCTTCAAATTTTGAAAAAAGTATTTTACTGTAATCATATTTTTCATCTTTACCATCTCTGCCTTTTTTAAGTTTGTCTTTTATTTCTTCGCAATTTTTCGTATTATCTATAAACTCACCTATTACTTTTTTTGCATTATAAGTTTTCCCTGTCCCCGGTGCGCCATAAAGAATTATTTGCTGCTGATAGGTAGTTAGAATTTCATAAGCATCAGCAACTGAGTCATTTTTCCATAGTTTTTCTATTCTCCTGTCGAAAAAGCGTTTGCCATTAATATCAAAAGCAGATTTGTACTTTGAATCGTTTTTAAGGACATCTCTGATAAATGCAATTTTAGTATCAACAGTTGGCATATTTATAGTACTGTTATCATTTTTTGTTTTTATTGCCCAATTAAGCATATTGCCAACTATTTTTTCTTTAATGTTGTTAGCAGCAATTGATTCATAATAATCGGGATTACACAAACTAAGTAGCATGTTTCTTATACAAGCAGATTTTTCAATTTTATTATTACAAAACATAACAATAAAATCATTTAACACTTCTTTATTTTCTTTTTTATCACCATCAGGATTAAAGTATGAATGAAACATTTCTGATAAATACTTCATATCATCATAAATATTTTGTCTTTGAATTCTATAATTTGCAATTCCATTTGGAAAATCGATTTTGAGATCACTAGGTTTATTAGATAATATAAAATTTGTATTTTTCATTTTAGTATCAATAGATATATCAGCAATAGGCAGATGCCTTAACCATAACAAGTTAGAAAAAAGTATTTTTGTCTTTTCAGGTAATTCCTCAAATTGTTTTTCAATTTTATCCTGAAAATCTGGTTCTTTTTTACCTTTAAGATTGGCTATTTCTAATGCCAATTTGTTCATATTGGACCAGTCCCCTTTTCTATAGCCTTCAGCACTACCAATTGGGTTATCTAAGAAACATTTTTTTACATTATCAATGTTTTCTTTTGTAAAAACTTCAGAATCATTCGTTATATAAGAGTTCCCTTCTTTCACCGCCGCAATAAATTCATTAAATAATAATTGTACTGTTTTTTGAGTTTGAACTTTTTCTATAGTTTCCATTTTTTGTTTATTTAATTATTTCTAAATTAATTAATTTGCTCAATAAATTCCAACAACTTCACCATCGCAAATGTATCCATTTTGCAATATTCCAAAAGATTTTTTCTTGTATTTTCAATTACAGTTTTATTGGTTTCGTAAAAAAGTTGCTCAAAGCCCATGCTTGCCATGCCGCCGTTGTTTATTTCAAGTTTGTTGTAGCTCAACTCCGGTATCAGGGCTGGCAGCACTTTTTTTATGGAGTAAGAGCCCCGCATTTCCGGCATGTAAATGCTTTTATCGCGGAAAGGTGTCATCAGGTCTTTTATACGTGTCAGCCGCTCATTAATATCATCGGCATATTGCGGAAAATCGCGTGCAACTTCAGCTAAGCGTGTTTTTTCAAATGCTTCGTTGTAAACCAAAATGGTTCCCTTGCCTTTAGTATCGGTAAGCAGTTGTTCAATAAATTTTATTCGTGGATCAATATTTATATCCGATTCTGCCAGAAATTCAAAATGCTGCAGTTCCGACCCCGGTTTGTTCAAATAATGTAATGAATACTGAAACGGAATCTGCTGGTATGGCCTTGAATTATCATAAAGCGGTAAGGCAGGCATAAATGTTTCAAAGTCCATAAAAAATACAGGATAATCAAAGGACTTCAAGAAGTTCTGAATTTTGCTTTTATCAATGGTGGTATTGCCGCTCTTGTGCGAATTAACCTGCAACCATTGGTTTTCATTCAATGGAAAATCATCGGGGATGTCTTCCAGCCTGGTAATTCCCTTGTAATACAACTCGAATTTTTTTTCTGCCCTGAGCCGTGAAATATTAAAGACAGAATAATCAGGAATGTGCTGCCAGCAATGCCCATGAAAATCGCAGGTGTATGGATCATCACATTGAAGGCCTATGTCAATTGCAGGTAATTTTTTTTCACTAATCAATTTCAACTGTTCTTCAACCTGCTCATGAATAAAGTCCTGAAGTGGAAATACTTTTTCAAGCGTGGATTCATAAGTGAATAATTGTTGCAGGTCAAGCTCGCCTTTGCGTATATACTGGTTATTAAGGTGCAACACGCCTACATCAGAAACCTCGTAGCCACAATTTGTGACTATCCAATATTGCAAAGCAGTATCGAGCACATAGGTGTCGGAAACCGAAGTAGAACTTTTCACCTCGACAATTTTCCATTTGCCGTTTTCTTTGACAAGAATATCCAGGGCTGCAAGCACCCCGTTATACTGAAACGCGGCTTCATAAATAACTTCAGCACCGGATGAAATTGCCATTTGTGTATCCTGAACGGATTTTTGATATTCATAAGGGGTAGGCGGTTTCACATTTATGCCGCCGGGAAACAGCTGCTGAGCCAATAATCCAACATTGGTTCCTCTGTCGAATATGGCTTGCTGGGCTTCTGTAATTTCATCCCGCAGGTTGGGATAAAACTTATAAAGAAAAAGTGACTTATGGCACTGGCAGCCTCGGATGAAAGTGGATTTAGAGAGGATGTGTTTCATTTTTTTTTGATTCTTTTTTAGGTTTAATAAAATCCTCATAAAAATACCACAAGTACTTATCAATACTTCGATGAAGAAGGAAATCATTATGATCGCCATCTATTATTTGAAATACGGAGTCATCAAATGTTGGATTGAAAATTTTATTATATTCTTTTAAATATTGTTCAATAATAACCTTACTATCTTTCAAAATGCTTTCAATGATTTTAATTCCATCATCATAATACTCTCCTTTAAAGTTTTTAAATTTTTCAAAATATACATTGTATCGATATATTATTTTATCCACTGGATTATCTACAGGAGTATGCTCTATTGATTTTTTAAAATTTATTTTTTTAAATTTATAAATTATGTTTATTGCAGTTGTTACATTATTATCATATAAAGCAACTTTATCGGGATAATATAGAAATAAAGTTTTGGCAACGAGTGAAGTGGGCAGTCCTGGCTCAGATTTTTTTGTTGGATTTTTTTTACTTTTTTTGGTAGGCGTGCAATCAGCACCTTTGAAATAAGAAGCTAATTCATCAATCATTGTGCTATTAAAGGTTAAATTAGTTCTTATTTCATCAAAGAATTTTTTTAGCATTTCATTATCTTTTCCTGCTTTTCTGGTTCTATCAATAGAATAGTCATTCAAGAATTTTTGAAAATCCTTTAAATATTTTTTAATTTCATTATCTTTTTCATCTTGCTCAGCGGTATACCAATTATTATAAGCATCTTTAAATTTTTTCGAATGTTCATATTCCTTTGTACACCATAAACTAATGGTTTCAAAAACGGCTTTTTTAAATAATTCTGTTTCTAAAAGCTCTGGTTTTTCTTGCTTAGTATTATTGTCTTCCATGTCTAAAAGTTTTTAAATAAATTATTCTTCAATAATA
>DAOQAL010000009.1:0-5192 GCA_035353995.1 Minisyncoccota bacterium
TTAGGATTAGTAAGACTTTATGATTTATTGTTTGCATTACGACATAATCAACAATGGAAATAAATACTTCAGCTAACTTGTGCCTGCTTTCACCCCGCATGAAAGGCAAACATGACAGCTCTGGAATATTTTGAAAACTAAGTGAATTTTGACAGGAAAGTAATTAAATTGCGGGGCGAAAAGCAGCCACGGGAACGTTAGCAACAAAGCGAGAAAAAAAAGATGGATTATAAAAAACTTACAAAAAAATGACATCTCAAGAGATCTTTGACTTAATATATAAATTTGACTGGCATAAATTAAATAAAATTTATGGTTGTGCACATAGTTCAATAATTGGATTTTTCTGTTATGAATGGTTATCTATTTCTAAAGATCATTCTGTTTTAGATGGAGCTCCTTCTCCAAGCATTGGAAAAGAAAACGGAAGAAAAGGTCAAAAAAATTCAGACCTTTTATTATGCAAAAACTCTAAACCATTTATTCCAATTGAAGTTGAAACAGATGTTAAGAAATACCAATCAAAATTTGAATCCCTAGTTGAATATATTAACAATTTTGAATCTATTGAATTTGGAATACTTTATATGACAAATTTAACTAATGGAGTTACTAAATATAAACACAACTGGCATGATTTAAAGAAAAATGTTTATGGAAATAAATACCCTTTGGTTTTAATATCTTCAGAGAAAAATAAAATAAACTTTGAATCGCAAAACGAATGGTCTAATTTGTTGAAACGAAATGATTATGCTCCTTGGGAAATAGTCAATATTGACTGTTATATATATGATACAATAAGTTGTGTGGAAAAAAATATTTGGAAAAAATAAAAAATTAAAAAAATGGATAACGAAAAACTTATAAAAAAAATGATGACAGATTATGTTTTAATGCGTGATCTGTTAGATAAAAAAGGAGGCCCGGAAAAAGATGGAAAACTTTTTGAAAAAGTTATTAATCTTGAAGATGAGATTTTAAAAAAGTTTGGGTTGCCTTCAATTAATGAATATTCGAAAGTGTTATGGAGTTTACAAATAAATTCGGAATCAGATATAAAAAAAGCAATAACCTTATTAGTAAATAAAGCTAAAACATATTTATCAAAACCGGTTGTTAACTTAATTGAATTAATAAAGAATGCGAAAGCACAAAAAATAGAGGCTTATGATTTTCTTAAAGAAATTGGTATCTTAACTCATGAATATACAATTTGGGTTTGTTCACTTTTTTATTTAGATAAAATATCTGCTGAAGATGCTATAACAGAACTTACACTATGTAAAAAACCTTCACTATTAGGTAAGGCATCGTTAGCAAGTGAAGAAAATCAACCGGAGAAATCTAAATTTTTCAAAGAATTAAAAAAATCAGGACTAAAATACATTGATGATTTCTTTGCATTCAAGAAGCAGTCAGAAAATAAAAAATTAACTATAATAGATTGCCATGTACATGCATTTTACACACAAGAAATTGTTGACCTACAAAAAAGCATGAAAGAAAACAATATTTCTGCTTCAGTTATATTGTATTGGCCATTAGAACAGCAAAAAGCCCCAACACTTAAAAATGTTATTAAAAACATTGAAAAATACAACAATTTATTTATTGCCGCCTCAATAAAAATCACTAACAATAAAAGCTTTCAAAGGGATTTAAATGAAATAGAAGATTTGATAATAAAGAAAAAAATAATTGCATTAAAATTATACCCGGGATATGAATATTTTTATGTTAATGATGAAAGGTGTAACGATGTATATAAATTATGCAATAAATTTAAAATACCTGTAATGTTCCATTGTGGAGATACATGGTCTAGTTATAAAAATGCGATTATTCATTATACAAACCCAATGTTTATTGAAGAAATTGCAGTTAAATACCCCAATTTAAAGATACTCATTTGCCATATAGGAAATCCATGCTGGATTGATGAAACAAAAGAATTAATTTTTAAAAACAAGAATGTTTATACGGATATTTCAGGAATATTAAGCGGAAACAATAATTGGTATATCGAATCTTACACTGAAAATATTATGAAGAAACTCCATGATATGATTGCTTATGTTGGTGGTGCACATAAGATATTATTCGGTAGTGACTTCGACATTTTTAAACAATCCGATTATGTAAATTTTATTAATGCTTTTATAGAAAAATATCCAATTCTTAAGAATGATATTGATAATATGACACATAAAAATGCAGTTAAATTTTTTAATCTTCCAGACAGTATTTAAAAGGTTACTTAATAATGAAACCATGAACTCATCGCTCAGTTGCTAACAGCGTGCTTGTACAATTAAAAAAGCACAAGCACGCAAACCGTTACAAGCAAGCCGAGAAAAATACAGAAAAGAAAGATTAATCGTGTTGACTGCCGACCACACCAGCCGACCCGATAAAGTTTTTTGCCGACCCACATTTTTTGTTTTTAAGAGATGACCCACATTGCACACATTGTCAAGCTCCACAAGCCGACGCACGAACCAAAGCTTGCCAAAGAGTGCAATTAACGTCTTCTATTTGGAATATGAATTTTTTTCCTGAGTTTACTCTTCATCTGGGCATGTGTAATCGCTTTATATAAAAAAATAAAAGGCTTGCCCAATCGAATAAACCATTTGCTTTGAAATAATTTTGTTTTATTACAATTATGAAATTGTAGCAAATCTATTAAAAGAACGAATAGCGCTTACGGAGTATGGTATTTGCTTCGCTCCATTAAAAATAAAGTGTACCACTTGGTAAGTCTTGTTTCCAAGCGTAATTTACATTATACATAGAAGAACCCCAATAGTAATTTGGTCCAAAACCAAATTAAAAGCTATTAAAGATAAAACCGATCAAATACTTATAGTATGGTTTATCAGTTATATTGATTGTATGCGAAATAGATTTTTGTAGAATAAGAAAATGTTTGTTTTCAATATATCATAACAATGGATTCTTAGTTACTTCAATTTTTTCTAGTTCTTCACCATTAAAAATAATGTCTTCTTTTTCATCAGCGTTATTCACAGTGAAATTCCATTTGTTATTACTATTTAATGCTGCATCAATCTTTCCAAAAAAACCAATAACAACATTACCTGTGTTGTAATATAATGCTGTTCTATAAATAAATGCTGTCAATGAAAGATCATAAGCAATCTTTTGGATATCTTCCTTCTTCATTTTTATAAGATTCAAAATGTAGTTCTATTTTTTATCTGGGAAAACAATTTTATGAGTTTTATCTTCTTTAATAACTTCAAATTTTTTATTAATTTTTAACTGATGCGCGAAGTCATCAATAATTTTAAATTTTGAAGTTTTTTCATTTGCATCTTTTTTGATTTTTTCAAAATCAATTTCTTTTAATACCATTAAGATATCAATCAGATTAAATGAATTTTTATTAGACATAGTTTCTGGTTTTTGTTGAATAATAAAACGAATATATGTGTTTTCTCTACATTTTTACTTTTGCCTGTTCAAATAATGATAATAATTCATCGAACTCTGTTTGTTTAAAATATACTGTAGACATCCCAACAATATTAGCACCGTCGTTAGGAAAATATAAAGAACCATTCCAGCATTTTTCTTCTGCATACATAAAATAACCTTTTTTTTCATCTATAGAGATGCATCCTGAATACGAACATTCGAGTTTAAACCCAGTTCTGCTACAATATTTTATAGTTGTGTAATTTTCGGGTTTAGTATTAAGTATATCCGATTGGAATTTCTTAATAAAATTTATTATACCCTCAACTTCATCAAAATCAATTGACACCTGATACATTTCTACATCCGCCTTTTTTAAATTATGAAAATTATTACTAATTCTTAAACAACTTTTAGTATTGCCACTATTAATATCTTTATATTTAATTACATCTAAAAATACTTTTCTATATACATTTCCAATAGTTGTAATGTGAAACCCCCCAATCGTATGAGTTTGAGTCTCTATTATCAAATTAGGCTGGCTCGCCCATTTGACTGCATTACAATTATTAGGGCTTTCCTGTGCCTGTATTTTAAAGATTGAACAGACGGCAATAATCGCAAAAATTAAAATTGTGTTTTTCATTTTTTTGAATTTTTAGTTATAATTATTAATTATTTTCCTAGAAATATTATAAATTCTACTAATTAAATTTGTTGTGTCATTTTATTCAATTTTTTTTGGTAAAATTTATTCGATTTTAGTCAGTTTTTTATTCTTTACTTTAACAAAATTTTCAGTACCTTCTTCCTTAATTACAAATATATCGGGATCGTTTACATCAATACTAGTAATAGTCCCTTTACTTTTTGTAAATCCATCCTGCCATTGAACTTTATCTCCAACTTTAAATCCTTTGTAAGATGTAATAGGTGTTTCTTGAGGTTTTAGACCCCAGACATCACCTTCAACTGCAAAATATTTTTCGTTTACTAAATATAGTTTTACGTTCTTAATAAACTCACCACCGCTAACAATTTTGACAGTATTGTCAATAGCATCCTCAATGGTTTTAAATCGGGCTTTTTTTATTTCCCTTTCACTTCCAAAACTGTAAGGTTTCAATAGCACATAATCAACTTTTGATTCAATGTTTCTATTGGAAATCATATTAAATTTCCCAATTTGTTTATAGCTATTACAGCTTGTTAGAAACATAATTAAAGAACCAACAAAGAACAAATATTTTCTCATGTTTTTTGTATTATCTGCAAAGTTCCGATGCAGTGTTATAAATAAAAAAAGCGTGGAACTGTAACTATATCCGATTCTGAGGTACTGGTATACCTTTAAGACAGGAAAAGTTTAGCCCACGCTTTTGCGTGAGCGTATCACTTTTTATCCCTTGTCTTAAGTGAAAATTACCAGTTTTCAGAATCAAGAATAAAAGCTAACGCTTTATTTTAATAAGTTGTAAAGAACGCAGCAATACTATTTGCATAATATCACAAAGGCAAATGTAAATAAAAGAGATTAATAATTTACAAATTACTTACAAATTTTTTATAACGGCCTGAATACATTTTGTATCCTTGTTAAATTGTAGTGCTTAATGACAGTGAATGGGATTTTCCAATATCACTCCGTAAAAAATACAGACTTTGCAAACTTTTGAGGTTAAAATAGTTCTTCGCAGATTCAACTACCAAACGCAACTAAATTCATGAGGCTAAATTAGCGAAAA
>DAOQAL010000010.1:0-4706 GCA_035353995.1 Minisyncoccota bacterium
GAATGGTGTAACGATCTGGGCACTGTCTCAGCCACGAGCTCGGTGAAATTGTAGTCCCGGTGAAGATGCCGGGTACCCGCAACGGGACGGAAAGACCCCGTGAACCTTCACTATAACTTAACATTGACTTTGGATAAACGATGTGTAGGATAGCTGGGAGACTATGAAGCGGAGGCGCTAGCTTTCGTGGAGTCAACGTTGAAATACCAGCCTTTGTTTATTTGAATTCTAATTCGTCTTACGTCGAAGACAGTGTTTGGTGGGTAGTTTGACTGGGGTGGTCGCCTCCAAAAGTGTAACGGAGGCTTTCAAAGGTGCCCTCAGCACGCTTGGTAACCGTGCGTAGAGTGCAATGGCATAAGGGCGCTTGACTGTGAGACCTACAAGTCGAGCAGGTGCGAAAGCAGGACATAGTGATCCGGTGGTTCCGCATGGAAGGGCCATCGCTCAAAGGATAAAAGGTACTCCGGGGATAACAGGCTGATCACTCCCAAGAGCTCACATCGACGGAGTGGTTTGGCACCTCGATGTCGGCCCGTCACATCCTGGGGCTGGAGAAGGTCCCAAGGGTTCGGCTGTTCGCCGATTAAAGTGGCACGCGAGCTGGGTTCAGAACGTCGCGAGACAGTTCGGTCCCTATCTGTTGTGGGCGTTAGAAGTTTGAGAGGATCTGACTCTAGTACGAGAGGACCGAGTTGGACGAACCTCTAGTGTATCTGTTGTGGCGCCAGCTGCAGCGCAGAGTAGTTATGTTCGGATGGGATAAGTGCTGAAAGCATCTAAGTACGAAACCCGCCTCAAGATGAGACTTCTTTTAAGGGTCGTGGAAGACTACCACGTTGATAGGCTACCGGTGTAAAGACAGTAATGTCAAAGCCAAGTAGTACTAATTACCCGTAAACTTTCTGTTGAATACTCTTTAATTGTATCTTCTTTCTAATATATGTCATTCGTTCTTTTAAAATATTGAAGACCTTATGGTGACTTTAGCGAAGGTGCCCACCTCTTCCCATTCCGAACAGAGAAGTTAAGACCTTCAGCGCAGATGGTACTACAGTAATGTGGTAGAGTATGTCGTCGCCGTTTTTCATAATCCCGACTGTAACAGGTCGGGATTTTTTTTTATAATATTTTTTTATAATGATATATTGTTTCTATTATAATCCTATGTGTTCAATATAATTTTAGTAATTTTGAAAATTCTGATTTTATTATATGTTTAAATTACTCCGATTTTTTATTCTCTTTTTTATAATAAAATTTATTATTACTCCTTTCTCTGTATTTGCTCAAAAAAATGATTCAATTTCTTCTTACAATGATTCAATAAAAGTTTTTGGATTTTATGAAAATGCTCTTGATTCAAGAAATTTTGAAAATAAATATTTTGATATTGATACTTCTATCTCTAATTTTCATAAAAAAGAATATTTTTATCATGATGAAATTTTTTATGCTCAATGCAGCAATCCTGGATTAGCAGAAAGAAAACTTTTTTTTCAAAATGATTATGACCTTAATCAATTTTCTTCAAATAAATATTTTGAAAGTTATTTAAAAAATAATTCAAAAGCAGTTTATTATAGTAACCAAAAACCTTTTTCTAACGCTTTTTATATGACGGGAGCTAATAAAAAGCAATTATTAGATGTTTTATTTACTCGTAATTTTGGAAAATTATGGAATATATCGGTGGATTATTCAATAATTTATTCAAAAGGTAAATATAATTACCAGGAATCAAACGATAATTTTGTTTTGCTTACTTCTAATTATCATTCTAAAAAAAATAAATATTTTTTTATTGCCGATTATTTTTATAATCGTATGAACTTCCAGGAAAATGGAGGAATATTAAATGATTCAGGATTTGCTTTAAATAATATTCAAAGTAGTGGGGTAAAAGTTAATTTACAAAACAGTAATGCGAAAAATAAAATTAAAGAATCGGGTTTTTATTTCAGGCAATATTATTTCCCCGGATTTACACTTAATAAAAAAGATACTTTAAAAGATAATGATAAATATTTAGCTTTTGGAAGATTGTCACATAGTATTCTTTTTAAAAATCAATCGGAAACATATACTGATGCAAACCCAATGTCTGGATTTTATCAAAATGTTTACCTTGATACTGCCAGTACACATGATTCAATTTTTGTAAATACTTTAGAAAATAAAGTGGAGTGGTCGAATATGAGATATGGGTTAACTGAAAAAGAACAGAATTTTATTTTTACTATTGGGATAAAAGATCATGTTCAGCAATTATATACTTATAATACGGATACCAGCTTCACTTCACTTATCCCTGAAATGTCGTGTAATATATTTTTTAATCCGGTAAATATTAATGTAAAAGGATTTTATTTTTTAAATGGATATAATAAAAGCGATTATTCTGCCAGCGCTACAATTGATTATCATTTTTCTAAAAATAATATTAAAGAAAAAGTACTTTCATTATTATTGAGCACATTTTCGCAAACACCGTATTACTTTGATCAATATTTTTATTCCAATAATTTTAAATGGAATAATAATTTTACACAAATGCATACTGCAAGAGCAGGTGTATTATTAAAATATAAAAATATTTTTTCGCAAATATCATTATATAGCTTAACCAAACCTGTTTATTATGATAATTATGCGAAACCAAAACAGAAAAATGGAAGTACTCAGCTTTTGCAGGTTCAGGTAAAAAAAGATTTTAAATGGAAAAATATTTGTTTCGATAATAATATTGTTTATCAAAAAGTTTTAGGAAACGATATTATAAGATTGCCTGAGTTTACCGGGAATCATTCATTATACTATTCAAATAAATTTTTAAAAATATTTTCTTCGCAAATTGGAGCTGATCTGACATTTTATAGCAGTTATTCCCCATTAGCATATATGCCGGCAACGCGTCAATTCTATATTCAGAACGATTATCAATCGTCATTATACCCGTATATTGATTTTTTTATTAATCTAAAAATTAAAAGAATCAGATTTTTCCTGAAAATGGATCATGTTAATTCAGGTTTGATGGGTTATGATTATTTTACCATTCCTAATTATCCTATGGCTGGTCGAAGTTTCAGGGTTGGGCTTTCGTGGGTATTTTATGATTAATAAAATTTTTTCAATTCCTCTATTATTTCAGAAATTGCAGGACAATAAAAAGAATTTTTTATTGTAAGATTTAGCCTATTGATAAAATTAGGCTGACTTGTATGTGGGTATTCTGCACAGGCTTTTGGTCGGACTTCGTAAATTATGCAGTAATTATCGGGTAGAAGAAAGGGGCAGGGCTGATTCCTGAAAACATAATCATTTTCATGATCTATCATTAAATATTTTTCGGTAAAATCGGAAGGACGAATTTTTAAATGTTTTGAAATTCGTTCGATGTCTTTATCGCGAAGAATAGGACTTATACTTTTACAACAATTCGCACAATCGAGGCAATTTATTTTTTCAAAAATATTTTCATGAAGCTGTTGAACAGTATTATCAAGGTTTTTTGGATGTTTCTTTTTTAAGGAAGTGAAAAATTTTTTATTTTCTGCTTCCTTTTTCTTTGCTGTTTCTGATATTTTTTGAATTTCAATTTCCAATGATTCCTTAATTTATTTTGTTATGATTAGAAAAATTTAAAATTTTTTTATAAGCAGCAAAAATACAATTTCATTGTCTTATTATAAAATAATTAAAATTTAAAAGTTTTTTGGCTTAAGTATAAACACTAAGTAAGAAACCGTATAAGAAAAATGAAATTTCATATTAAAAATAATTTTAACCGTAGAACAATAATTCTATAACCCATTATTGACGATGGTTTTGGAAGATTATTGAGTTGATTGAAAATATTTTTAACAATAAATAAAAAATTAAGTCGTTGAAAATTAAAAATGAAAATCTTAAAAAACACTATTATGAAAACAAAAATAAATTTATTCGCAATCTGCATCATGATGCTTATTGTAATTGTCGGTTGTACCAAAACCGATAAAAAAACAGAAGATGATATTATATATTCATCAGTTAACAAAGAATATGTTCTACATCGGGACATTCAAACCATTAAATCAAGTGATGATGAAATTTCAAATCATGTTGATAGCATTTTATCAGGATTGATAAATGAAGAATTTATTTCAACAGGTTATAAAACGTATGATTTAAATAATGATAATTCGAGAGATATTGGTTTTGAAATTATAAATATACAACCATACAATAATAATGATATGCCTGATTCTCTTGATTCTTTGGCTGCAAGAGTTCAGCCTTTAGGCATACAAATTTTAGATAATTCAACCTGGGGTTATTGCGATGCGTTGAACAGAGATGATAAAATATCGGATGCAGGATACTGGACTGATAAACATTGTGTAATTGGTACATTCACAGATGCTGGTCAATTTAAAGGTAAAGGTGAAAAATATTTAGCTTTTCGTTTGCCAAATAATTCGGATTATAATTATGGATGGATACGAATTTATTGCAGCGAGCATAATGATACGTTGAGAATAATTGATTATGCATATAATAAAACTGCCGGGAATAGCATTAATGCCGGGCAAGGGGAATGATATTAAGTTTGTTTTTATTTATTATTATTTTTGTTAAAATTAAAATATGAAAACATATAATTTTCTGTAACTATTCAGGTTGCAAATTAGCAATAGTTTTGAAAGCAGCCAAAATATTCT
>DAOQAL010000011.1:0-1935 GCA_035353995.1 Minisyncoccota bacterium
CTCCCATACGCTCCACGCAGTGGAGAGGATGAAGGCAGCGCAAGCTGCCTTTTTTTGTTTTGCAAAAACAAAAAAGAGTAGAAGTTTATCCCGATGAGTGTTCGAATCGGGAACTCCCATACGCTCCACTCCAAAAACAAAAATAGCACTGTAAATCAAATTTTTGCAGTGCTTTGTTTTTTATTACACCCCGAAGTTACACCCCGAAAACGAGTTAAACTCACGTTTTTTTGAAATGATTTATTTATTACTTGCAGGAAGTTTATTTACTATTTCGCGAAGTTCTTTCAAAATTTCTTTTGTTTGTGATATAGCTGTTTTTTTAACTTCTGTCCATTCAGTTACAAACCAACTTTCTGATTTTTCATCAAATACATACCTGCCAAAAATTCTTTCTGTTAGAGTTCTAAGAGAAATTGCACCGCCAATAGCATATTCATTTCCCCTGTGGAAATAATCTGAAAAAACCAATATGCATTTTTCATCTTTTATTATTATATTGATATTGAAACTTATTGTGCCATTTATCCTCAAATATTCAGCGGTTGTAAAACCACTAAAATATGGAATACTAAATGAACCTTTAATTTCATTTGATGATTTATTTTCAGAAACCAATTTTTTATTAAAATTTTTATTTAAATCTATTTTCCTATTCAAATTTTCCTCAGAATCTGCAAACCAATTTTTTAAATTATCATAAATTTTTTCTTGATTTTTCCCCTTAATACTAATAGTGTCTGAATATTCAAGTCGTTCTACCTGATAAATAACTTTTTCAATTTTATTATTGTTTGCCTTGCTCTTTTTATTTGATAATACCCCATCAGGTAGTATTTTATAAAAAACAAGTTCAATATCACCCTCTAAAATTACTTGACAAGGAATCCGGCTACCATCTTTCATTATAATGGTATCTATTGATTGAGCCATAATACATGCAGGACCAATAAACAGAAAAAATATTATTAGTTTTTTCACTTTTTTTTGTTTTTGAAATACTTAGTAAAAATCAATAAATGTTTGAAAATATATTAATGTCTGGTACAACGCCATGATTGACCAAGATTATTGCCTTGTGAAATCAATGATTCTTCAAAGGTCTTAACCTCTGGCTGTACTCCGCAGTATTCGCTCTTAGTCATTGTCTGCTGTTCAATACAGGTTGTACATACAACGGGACTTGTTTTTCACATGATGCCAAAATAACCGTAATTATAATAAATAATAACTTTTTCATTATGTTGGTTTAAAATGAACGTGCAATTTACATTAAAAAACATTTAGCAAATATTTTTTAACAACAAATATATTTTACTCTTGTTTTACCAATTAGAATTGGGATCGGATTTTAATAGATTATTGAATTGTTGTTCAATAGAAGTGAAAATTGATTCTGATAATGTCTTACAAGTGGCCTGCATTTTTATCCAGGCTTTTTTATTGCAACCCATGTTGCCGTTAATTGTTTCGGCTGGTGCATCAGTAATTAGGCCCAATATACACATCGCTGGTGTGTCGTATTGACCAATGTGGGTGAAATTACATATTTCAACCTTAAATCTATTTTCTTTAATGTGGATTTTGATAATATAATCAATAAAGCCATCAGTGCAATTACACCATATATCAAGAAAAAATTTTTCTTTTGCTTTTCCGATAATTATACCATCAGTTTTATCTTCTGATTGAATTACTGCTTTTGCATTGTTGTATGATGAAATAAACCAATCTTTTACATTGTTGAAATTTGCCGGAATTCCTACGCTATCCGTTTTAATTATTTTGGTAAATGTTAATGGAGTTTGACCCGATAAACTGCAATTAACCGCCATTATCAGCATTAAAATAAATAGTTTTTTCATTTACAAAATTTTTTAAACTGCTTGTCCACAACAGGCAAGTCGAAATAAAAAACAGATTTAGAATATGAAA